>NZ_JBZEGG010000001.1:0-633767 GCF_058313095.1 Pseudogemmobacter sp. TB195 | reverse complement strand
GCTTCAGGCCGCTTCGTTCCGCCAACCGTTCCGTTTCGGTGAGGCGGTATCTAGGCCCCACAAAACAAACCCGCAAGTGCCTTTTTCACTGAAGTCACAAAAACTTTGCCAAACCCTTGCGAAACTCCTGCAAAACAAGGTGATTAAGGTGTGAACTATTTCGCGCCTCCCGGGCACTCCCAGAACCAGATCCGCATACTACGGAAGAATATTGCGCGACCCGTCGCAATGAAGCAATTTAGATCAGTGGTGAGGTGATGCGCCGCGAATCCCTCCCGGAACGGTCACCGCCTGGCGCGAAGCTTTGCGTGGCCCAGCCTCCAGATCAGCAACCCGCCCAGAATGCCCGCCCAGATCCAGCCTTCCGTACGGATGATCTTCATCTGCCAGAGGTAATGCAGCACGGCGAGAATGGTCGCAGGCCAGATCAGCAGATGCAGCCTGCGCCAGTTGCGCCCCATCCGGCGGATCGAAGCCGCATTCGATGTCACGGCCAGCGGCACCAGCATCAGGAAGGCTGCGATCCCCATGAACAGATAGGGGCGCCGGACCAGATCAGCGAGCGCCTGGCCGATCAGCAGCCCCATATCCAGCCAGATCCAGGCCATGAGATGCAGTGCTATGTAGAAAAAGGCCAGCAGCCCGACCGCCCGGCGATGCCGGATCAGGTTCACTCCGGTCAGGGCGCGCAGCGGCGGTATCGCCAGACAGATGAACAGAAGCCAAAGCCCGGTCTTGCCGAGATCATGTTCAATCGCTTTGACCGGATCGACCAGCACGCTTCCCGAGACCACCTGCCCCGCCAGCCAGACAAGCGGCACCAGCCCGAGGATCCAGACACCCCATTCCGGCAGGCGCCGAGACAGCCTGTTCAGCCCGTCAGCAAGCGGCGTCAATAGTTCACCGCGAGATCCATGCCGCTATAGAGCGAGGCAACCTCCTCACCATAGCCATTGAACATAAAGGTTTCTTCCCGGCCGCCAAACAGGCCGGCCCCGATGCGCCGCTCGGTGGCCTGACTCCAGCGCGGATGATCCACGCCCGGGTTCACATTGGCGTAGAAGCCATATTCCGAGGGCTGCAATTCCTGCCAGGTCGTGCGCGGTTGCTTGTCGGTCAGTTTGATCTTCACGATGCTCTTGATCGACTTGAACCCGTATTTCCACGGCACCACCAGACGGATCGGTGCGCCATTCTGTTTCGGCAGATCCTCGCCATAAAGCCCGGTCGCGAGGATCGTCAGCGGATTCATCGCCTCATCCAGCCGCAACCCCTCGACATAGGGCCAGCTGATGCCACCGCCCCGCTGTCCGGGCATTTCTTCGGGGCGGTAGAGTGTCTCGAAGGTCACATATTTTGCGCCAGGCTGCACACCGACCCGGTCCAGCAGACCGGACAGCTGAAAGCCCTGCCAGGGGATGACCATCGACCAGGCCTCGACACAGCGAAACCGGTAGATCCGCTCTTCAATGGCCTGCCCCTTGACCAGATCGGCCAGATCATAGCTGCCGGGCCGGTCCACCATCCCGCCAATCGAAACCGACCATGGATCAGTCGTCAGCGCCCCGGCATAGGCGGCGGGATCATCCTTGTTCCACCCGAATTCATAAAAGTTGTTGTAGTTGGTGATCTCTTTCAGCGTGTTCGGGGCCAGGTCGGTCGAATAGCGGCCAGGGTCGGCCCGGGCGATTGCAGGCAGGACCGCGCCCGCCATCGCCCCGGCCAGCAACCTGCGCCGGTTGATCCAGGTCGCGCGCGGCGTGACATCGGACCAGCGCAGAGAGTTCGGTGTCTTCGCGGTCATGCTCATCTCCTCCACGGCAGACCCGGATCAGAACCCGGGCTTACCCCGCACCCTGACACAGAAGGCGCGAAACTCCACACACAGATAAGAGAGCGGCGGCCCTATCCGGTGGAATTCCGGCTTTCATCTGTCCTTAAATATCCCCGCCGGAGGCTTCCGACGACAGGAAAAGGCGGCAAGGTTTCCCTGCCGCCCCATTCTGGTTCAGTGAACCTGCGTCCCGCCCGGCCGCGTCCGGTTCGAGGCGACGACGCGGTCGCCCACCTGCAGCCCTTCATCCGAGGCCGTGACATGCACGATCGAGCCGTCGAGGATCTCCCCCCCCAGGAGCATCTCGGCCAGCGGATCCTGCAATTGCCGCTGGATCACCCGTTTCAGCGGGCGGGCGCCAAAGACCGGGTCATAGCCCTCCTCGGCCAGCCAATCCCTGGCCATTTCGTCCAGCTCCAGCGTGATCTTGCGATCCGCCAGACGTTTCTCCAGCCGTTTCAGCTGGATCGAAACGATACCGGACATATCGGCACGGCCCAGGCGGTCAAAGATGATCATCTCATCCAGCCGGTTGAGGAATTCGGGGCGGAAATGCAGCCGCACCGCTTCCATCACCTCGGCCTTCGCCCTCGACGTGTCCGCGCCATCCGGCAGTTCAGACAAAGCCCGTGCGCCAAGGTTCGAGGTCAGGATGATCAGCGTCTGTTTGAAATCGACCACACGCCCCTGACCATCGGTCAGCCGCCCGTCATCCAGCACCTGCAACAGCACGTTGAACACATCCGGATGTGCCTTCTCGACCTCGTCGAACAAGACGACCTGATAGGGCCGGCGCCGCACGGCTTCGGTCAGCACACCGCCCTCGTCATAGCCGACATAGCCCGGAGGGGCACCGATCAGCCGCGCGACCGAGTGTTTCTCCATAAATTCCGACATATCGATGCGGACCATCGCATTGTCATCGTCAAAGAGATATTCGGCCAGAGCCTTGGTCAGCTCGGTTTTGCCCACGCCGGTCGGGCCAAGGAACAGGAACGAGCCCAAAGGCTTATTCTCATCCGAGAGCCCTGCCCGCGCACGGCGCACGGCTTTCGACACCGCTTCCACCGCCTGACGCTGGCCAATCACCCGTTTCCCGAGCTCCTCCTCCATCTTCAGGAGCTTCTCTTTCTCTCCCTCCAGCATCTTGGTGGTGGGGATACCGGTCCAGCGCTCGACCACTTCGGCGATCTGCTCGGGGCGCACCGATTCCGAGACCAGAGCCTCGCCTTCCCGGCCCTCCGCCTCGCCAAGCTGCTTTTCCAGCTCGGGGATGGTGCCATATTGCAGCTCGCCCGCTTTGGCGAAATTGCTTTCGCGTTTGGCCTGGTCAAGCTCTGCCCGGGCGCGGTCAAGCTGTTCCTTGAGATCGCGGGCCTTGTTCAGATTGTCGCGCTCGGCCTGCCATTTCGCGGTCATCTCGGCGGAATGGTCTTTCAGATTGGCAAGTTCCAGCTCCAGCTTGTCCAGCCGGTCTTTCGACGCCACATCCTCTTCTTTCTTCAGCGCTTCGGCCTCGATGGTCAGCTGCAGGATCTGACGATCCAGCGCATCGAGTTCTTCGGGCTTGCTGTCGACTTCCATCCGCAGCCGTGCCGATGCCTCATCGACAAGGTCGATCGCCTTATCCGGCAGGAAGCGGTCGGTGATATAGCGATGCGACAGCTGGGCCGCCGCGACCAGAGCCGAGTCGGTGATCTTCACCCCGTGATGGAGCTCGTATTTCTCCTTGATGCCGCGCAGGATCGAGATCGTGTCCTCGACGGTCGGCTCTTTCACCAGCACTGGCTGGAAGCGCCGGGCCAGAGCCGCGTCTTTCTCGATATATTTGCGGTATTCATCAAGCGTGGTCGCCCCGACGCAATGCAGCTCCCCCCGGGCAAGCGCAGGCTTGATCAGGTTGGCGGCATCCATTGCGCCGTCGGACTTGCCGGCGCCAACAAGCACATGCAGCTCGTCGATAAAAAGGATGATCTCGCCGGCGGCAGCCTCGATCTCTTTCAGGATGGCCTTCAGCCGCTCCTCGAACTCACCGCGATATTTCGCCCCGGCGATCAGCGCGCCCATATCCAGCGCCATCAGCTTTTTATTGCGCAGGCTCTCCGGCACATCGCCGTCGATGATGCGCAAAGCGAGGCCCTCGGCGATGGCCGTCTTACCGACACCGGGCTCCCCGATCAGCACCGGGTTGTTCTTGGTGCGACGTGACAAAACCTGCATGGCGCGGCGGATCTCGTCATCGCGGCCGATGATCGGGTCGATCTTGCCCTGGGAGGCCGCCTCGGTCAGGTCGCGGGCGTATTTCTTCAGCGCCTCCATCGTGTCTTCCGACGAGGCAGAATCAGCCGTCCGACCCTTGCGAATATCATTGATCGCGGCGTTCAGACCCTGGGCCGTCACGGCACCTGCCGTCAGCGCATCTTTCGCACGGGTGTTCACCAGCGCGAGCGCGGTCAGCATCCGCTCGACCGGCACGAAACTGTCGCCCGCCTTTTTGGCAACCTCTTCCGCCTCATCCAGCACGCGGACAAGTTGCGGATCGATATAGGTCTGACCGTCACCGCCGGTCACTTTCGGCAGTTTCTGGATGGCGGCATTCACCGCCTCATTGACGCGCTCAGGCGCGCCACCGGCCCGGCGGATGAGGTTGGAGGCCAGGCCCTGGTCATCATCCATCAGGGCTTTCAGCAGGTGATCGGGCAGCACACGCTGGTGGCTTTCCCGCATCGCAATGGTCTGGGCCGCCTGGATAAAACCGCGCGACCGTTCCGTGAACTTTTCAATGTTCATCGGTCTCTCCTTTTCATAAGCGCCGATCTTTGCGGATGCCCTGAAAAGGCACATCCACCCCCGGCCTTCGCCTCTCAATCTGGGGCGGCGCGGTGCTGGGTTCAAGCCGTCCGGGGGCACCCCGGCGAAAAAATCCCACGCTCTGGCGGGGCCATTTTCCGCCGAAGCGCGGCGGAGATTTCGGCGGCTTTCGTCGCGCGCTTCTGCGAGAGCGACGCCAGACCTTGTCCCCATGCGCCTGGCACAGGCACTGTTACAGCAAAAGAGGATAAGAGCATGACCGAGAGACTCGAAGCCATTCTGCCGCAGGTGCCCGTCGAAGGCATCGCCGTTCATATCGGCCGCGCCGGGATCTGCATGGGCGATATGGCCGAAGCGCGGCTTTTGCCCGATGGGCGGGTCGGGATTTATGCGATGGTCAGGCGTCGGCTCATGGGGATCATTCCGGTCAGGCGGATGAGCTATCTCGGTCATCTCGGGCCGGTGGCCGAACGTATTCTGGCCCCGGCACTGATCGAGGGGCTGATGTTGCGGCTGAGGATCGTGGTGCTGACGCCCGAACATCTCGCCACATCCGGGCCGCCCGAGATCCATGTCTCGGTCTGGGCCGATCCCTACCGGCTTGCCCCCTGCCTGAGCGATGATGCGCTGATCATTCCCGAGCCCCCGCGCGACTCTGACCGGGATGAGGACGCGCTGAGCCCGGCCTGAGGCCCGGCGCGCGAACGTAGTAGCAGCACAGATCAACCGCTCAGGGTTCGTAGCGGATATAGGCAAAAGCGCTGCCATCCGGCGCCCAGGACGGCACATTGATCGTCCCCTGGCCCCCGGTTATTTCACGCAGGACCCGACGATCCCCGCCATCTGCATCAGAAATCATCAGACGCACCGGCAGATCGGCGGGATGCCCTTCGGTCCCGGGCGGATAGGACAGCCAGCACAGCCAGCGCCCACAGGGCGAGGGATGCGGGAACCAGTTCACCCGGTCATCGTGGAAAAGCTGGCGCTGATTGCCGCCATCCGCCGCCATCACCCAGATCTGCGCATGGCCTGAGCGGTCGCTGTTCCAGTAAATCCGCGCCCCGTCATGACTGAAATCCGGCCCGTCATTATGGCCTGCGGCTTCGGTCAGCCGGGTCTCAGGCCCGCCCGCCAGGGCGCGGCGGTATATATCGATCTGACGCTTTTCGCCCCGCGCCGCCGGATAGGTCATGGTCAGACCATCGGGAGAAAGCCCGTGCCACCAACTCGGAGTCGCAGAGGACACTTTCTCCGGCGCCTGACCGGCCCCGATCCCGGCCACGGGCACCGCATAGATCTGCGCGCCCTCGGCCTCGTAATGGCTGCCAAACAGGATCCGGCCATCACGGGTGAAACCATGATCATTGTTGCAGCGCCCCGCGATCCCGGTGCCGATCGGTTCCAGCCGGGGCGACTGCGCAGGCACATGCCAGAGGCGCCCCCCGGCATTGACCAGAAACCAGGTGGCGCCAGATGATCCATCGAGCGACCAGTTCGGCGCTTCCAGCCGCTCCTGCCCTTCACACCCCTGATGGCGCAGCACTTCCGTCACCTGCCCGTCGGGGGTGATGGTTTCGAGGACCGAGATCACTCGCGCACCTTTGGCGTCAGAAGCTTCTTCGGCCTCAGCGCCTCAGCCGCCTTAAAGAGGCCAAAGGTCTGGTTGACGTAATTCACCGCGCCGCCGATCTGGTCGATATAAGTGTCAAGCTCGGCCGTGCGTTCGGCTGCGATGACCTGCACCGCGCGGGACGGATCCATCCCCTCGAATTGCACATAGAACAAGGGCTCGCCCCGGCGCAGCACGAGGTCTTTCTGCGGCTCATGCCATTCGAACGCCCACATCAGCGGGCGCGGCCAGACCGAGATCGGGAACCGCCCGCCAAAAATGGTGCCCGGCAGCGGATCGGGGCGGTAATGCATGAAAGGCGACAGCTGCGTCAGATAGACCAGCTCATCCGCGATGAAACAGTAGGGCAGCGAAAGCTGGATCGTCGGGCGGTCCGGATAGCGCCATTCTGCCTCATTCACGAGGGTCAGCATCTCATTAAGCTTGTTCCCCCGGACCGGGCTCGCGCTCCCAAGCCGGTTGATCAGCACCGCGCGGCCATCCTTGTCGCGGCCAAAGCCGATCTGCAGGTCAAACGGGCATTTCACCATGAAATACCGGCTTTCCAGCTGGATCACCCCTGGGCAACGCGCGGCACTTTTGGCATGGCTGCGGTTTTGCTGGCGAAACATCACCCGCTCCGGCGGATCGTAAAGCACCGCATTCTTGTCTTTGGTCAGGAACCAGCCCACCTGGATCGGGCCCGAGCCCGGCCCGTCCTCGGGGCGCTCGACGGTAATCGTGATGTCCATATGCCTGCCTTCGGATATTTCCGCCAAAGTCGCGTCATTAACCCTGTCTGTCAATCAAGCCCCGCCTTCGGTGAACAGCGGCTTAACGGTGCTGCCCATTCGCGCGGTGCTTCCCTTGTCAAATGCGCGCGCGCGTGAGAGAGGGGCCGAAACCCCTTTGCAGCCCCCCGCTTTACAGCTCCGGAGAAGCCCGATGGATGACCGCCTGATCGTCGCGATGGATGTGCCGAATGTGGTGGCGGGCCTCGCCCTGGCCGACCGGCTGGGCGATGCGGTCGATTTCTACAAGATCGGGCTTGGAATGCTGACCGGCGGTGGCCTGGCACTTGCACTGGAACTGAAGAATGAGCGCGAAAAGCGGGTGTTCCTCGACCTCAAGCTTTTTGACATCGGCCAGACCATCGAGAATGCGGTGAAGGGGATTGCCGGGCTTGGCCTCGATTTCCTCACCGTCCATGGCGACCCGCAGGTGGTGCGGGCGGCCGCAGAAGGCAAGTCAGGAACCGATCTGAAGATCCTCGCGGTGACGGTGCTGACCTCGCTCGACCGGGGCGATCTGGATGCGAATATGATCCTGCCCGGCGACATCCATGACATCACCGTCGAACGTGCGGCGCGGGCGCTCGCCGCCGGCGCCGATGGCGTCATCGCGAGCCCGCAGGAGGCGGCGCGGATCCGCGCGCTTCCCGAGGCCGTTGGCAAGCTGATCGTCACCCCCGGCGTGCGTCCGGCAGGGGCTGCAACCGGTGATCAGAAGCGCATCGCCACGCCCGGGGCCGCGATCCGCGACGGCGCCGATCATATCGTGGTGGGCCGCCCGATCTGGGCCAGTGCCGATCCGGCAGCCGCGGCCCGTGCGATTATTGCGGAACTGCCCTGACCAGACCTTCCGCGACCAGACCTTCCACGCTGAAATGGCGCGGGAAAAATGCGGTGACACAGACCATCAGTGTCGCCAGCGCTTCGCTTGCATCATAAGGTGACTGCATCGTCATCATATCGAGCCAGACACCCTCGGTCGTGACCCGGAGAACCCGCGCCGTGCGGGTCGGATCGACCATATAGCCATGATCCTCATTCATCCGACGGCAGAGCTCTTCCAGATACTGGTTATACTGCTCGTCGTTTGAGCCGCATTTCTCCTGGTAAAGCGGCCTCCCCGAGGTCTCGCCCCAGAACGAACACCAGGCCGCCAGCCGCCCCGGCGTGCAGATCTCGGGCCGGAAATCAGCCGCCAGCATGGCATAAAGCTGTTCCGCCGCCCCTGGCCCCGCCGCCTCGACCGCCCCGCTCCAGTTCTGCCGGTATTCCGCGGACAGATAGAGCAGCGTTTCCGAGAGCAGGTTTTCCTTGGTCTGGAAGTGGAAATTCACGAGCCCATGCGAAAGGCCGGCCATCCGTGCCACCTCGGACATCGTCGTCCTGGAATAGCCAAAACGTGCGATGGTCTCGATCGTCGCCTCGATCAGCTGCACGCGCCGGGCATCGCGCGGCATCTTGCGGGGCTGGGAATCAGGGGTCCCGGATTCTGGGGTATCGGTCTGCTCGATTGCGGCCATCTGCGTCTCCGTTCGCGGCCAGTCTTGCCTGAAAAACCTGCCCGGTAAAAGCGATTTCAGATTCTGATTGACAGTTCAGTCAAAATAATTCGACAGTTTGGAGAGCCGCAACAGGAACAGGTTTACGCCATGACCACCGCGCCGCACCGCAAGCTGGAAAAGTCCAACGCCCATTTCCAAAAGGCGCTGAACAAGCTGCCGCTGGGGGTGGCCTCGACCTTCCGATACTGGGGTGACGAGCGAACGATCTATGTCGATCACGGCAAAGGCGGCCGGACCTGGGATATCGACGGCAATAATTACGTTGATTACCGGCTGGGCTACGGCCCGGCGATCCTCGGCTATGCAGACGACCGGGTCGATGCCGCCGCAAAGCGGGGGATGGAGGTAGGCGGCGTCTTTGCGCTCTCGACCGAGCGCGAGCTGGCCGTGGCCGAACGCATCTCGAAAATGGTTCCGGCGGCCGAACTGGTGCGGTTCTCCAATTCCGGCACCGAAGCCGTGATGTCCGCGCTGCGTCTCGCCCGCGCCTATACGGGGCGCGAGAGCTATCTGCTGGTCGAGGGCGGCTATCACGGGTTGTTCGATGCTGCCATGTGGATGGCGAATATGGATGAATGGGACGCGAAATCGAACAGCGATCCCGAGATCGTGCCCTATGGCCAGGGCATCCCGAATACCGTCAAACAACTCGCCCATCTGGTGCCGATGAACGATATGCAGCGGCTGGAAGACACCTTCCGCCGCCATGGCGATGATCTGGCCGCGATGCTGATCGAGCCGATCCAGGGCAATTGCTGCGGCATCTCGGCCCGAAAAGACTATGTGCAGCTCGCCCGCAAGCTCTGCGACCAATATGGCGTGTTGCTGATCATTGATGAGGTGAAAACCGGCTTTCGCGTCGGCAAGGGCGGTATCCAGGGCATCCTGGGCGTCACGCCCGATATCACCACCTTCGCGAAAGCGGTCGCCAATGGCTATCCGATCTCGCTGGTCGCGGGGCGCGAGGATATCATGCGCACCTTCCGCTATGGCGGCGCGTCGCATGGCGGCACCTATACCGCCCATTCCGTCAGCCTCGCCGCCGCCGAGGAAACGCTGCGCATCCTTGATGAA
The DNA here is from genome assembly GCF_058313095.1 of Pseudogemmobacter sp. TB195. Taxonomy (NCBI): domain Bacteria; kingdom Pseudomonadati; phylum Pseudomonadota; class Alphaproteobacteria; order Rhodobacterales; family Paracoccaceae; genus Pseudogemmobacter; species Pseudogemmobacter sp. TB195. Next base: position 624,086 of record NZ_JBZEGG010000001.1, on the reverse strand, counting down.
ACCCCGGCGCTTGAAACGCTGGCAAATTACGGCACCCGGCTGAAGGCCGGCATTTCCGAAATCCTCTCGTCACGCGGCATCACGCATAGTTTCTCGGGCCATCCCTCGATGTTCGGCATCTTCTTCGCGCCCGAACCACCGGACAATTACCGCGCCTGGAAGACCTCGGATTACTCCTTCTACGACCGCATGGCCTGGTACCTGCATGATCTGAACATCATCGTGGAGCCCGACTCGCGCGAGCCCTGGTTCATGTGTGAGGCGCATGGCCTGGACGAGACCTGCTACACCGACACCATCCGCGCGGTGGAAACAGCCGTTGACCTGACGCTGCGCGACCAGGCGGAAGGCAAGCTGGACGCCGCCGAATGACATATGACGCCCTGATCCTTGGTGCCGGGCATAACGGGCTGGTCACCGCCTGCTACCTCGCCCGCGCCGGGATGAAGGTGCTCGTCATCGAGAAAAACGACTGGGTTGGCGGGGCCGCCGTCTCGCGCGAACTGACCCCCGGCTTCACCTATTCCAACTGCTCCTATGTCGCATCCCTCTTCCGCCCCGAGATCATGCGCGACCTTGAACTGCCGCGCCACGGGTTGCAGATCCTGCCCTATGAGGGTGGCGCGGTGTTCCAGGAGGGCGGCGGCTACCTCGGCATGTATCGCGACCATGATGCGAACCGCCGCGAATTCGCCCGCCACTCGGCCCGCGATGCCGAGGCCTATGATGCCTATTCCCGCGACGTGCTGCGCTATTGCCGTTTCATCCGCCCGATGCTTCTGCGCACCCCGCCGGACCCGGCGCGGTTCCGCCCGCGCGACATCGGAGAGCTGCTGTTCATCGGCAAACAGGTCTCGGGCCTGTCGGAACGCCAGATTGCTGACATGGTCCGCTTCTGGACCATGTCGATCTCGGATTACCTCGACCACTATTTTGAAAGCCCTGTGATCAAAGCCTATCTCGCGGTTTCCGCAATCATCGGCACCGCGCTCGGTCCGATGTCGCCCGGCTCGGCCTATGTGCTCTTGCATCACTATATGGGCGATGTGGATGGCAATATTGGCGCCTGGGGATTCGCGCGCGGCGGCATGGGGTCGATCACCAAAGCGCTGTCGTCGTCCTTGCAGGCCTCGGGCGGCGAGATCCGCACCGGCGCACCGGTCGCCCGGGTGCTGGTGAAGAACGGGCGTTCCATCGGCGTTATGCTGGAGAACGGCGATGAGATCCGGGCAAAGCGCGTGATCTCGAACATGGATGTCAAACGCACCATGCTGAAACATGTCGAGGAGCGCGAGCTTCCCGGCGATTATCTCGCCTCGGTGAAGAAGTTCAAAACGCGCGGCTCCTCGGGCAAGCTGAACATCGCGCTGGACGCCGCCCCGAAATTCACCGCGCTTCCCGAGGGGTCACCCGCGATCAAAGGTGATCTGCATTTCACCGATTCCATCGAAAAGATGGAACGCGCCTATGACGACTGGAAGGCCGGGCATTTCTCGCGCGACCCGTTCCAGGATGTGATGATCCCCACCATGATCGACCCGACCATGACGCCGCCGGGCAAGCATTTCATGTCGTGCTTCGTGCAATATGCGCCGCCAAAGATCGGAGGCCTGGCAGAGGGGGGCCGCGACTGGACCGATGCCGATCGCGATGCTTTCGGCGAAGCCTGTCTGAACCAGATCGAGCGTTATGCACCCGGTTTCAGAAACCTCGTCCGACATGTCGAGATCCGCACCCCGCGTGAGCTGGAGGCCGAAGTCGGGCTGACCGAGGGCAATATCTTCCAGGGCGAGCTGACCTTTGACCAGCTGCTCTTCAACCGGCCGGTGCCGGGATATGCCAATTACCGAACCCCCGTTCGTGATCTCTGGATCTGTGGGTCTTCGACCCATCCCGGCGGTGGCGTGATGGGCGCGCCGGGGCGCAATGCGGCGTCGGAAATCCTGCGCGATGCGAAACTCTCTCCAAAGGATATGAGCGATGCCTGGCCCGTCCTTTGATCGTGATGTGATCGTCATCGGGGCAGGGCCGAATGGTCTGGCCTGCGCCCATCGACTGGCATCGAAAGGCCGCAAGGTGACGCTGATCGAGGCCGAGGCCACGCCCGGTGGCGGCATCCGTGCGCTTCCGGATCTGGCGCCCGGCCTGACGCCTTCGCTGGCGCATCTCGTCTGGCAGATCGACCCGAGGGTCGAGGCCGCGATGGATCTGTCGCGCCACGGCCTCACATGGGAGGCCACAGATATTGCGACCACAGTGATCGGGCGCGACGGCAACCTGGTGATCCGGGGGCCACTGACCGAGGGCCCTGACGCGGCGATCTGGAAGGCGCTTTACCAGCGCCTCCTCTCCTTTGCTGCCGCGCTGGAGCCTTTCCGCCGGATGGCGCCGCCGCGCCTGCAGGCCGGCGGCAATTCCTGGGCCAGGCTTGCAAAGAACCTGATCGGTATCCGCGCGCTCGGCACGAAGGATTTTCGCGAATTGCTGCGGGTGATCCTGATCAACGCCCATGATGTGGCTCAGGATGAACTGACAGATCCCCGGTTGCGCGCCGCCCTGTGTTTCGATGCCGTGCTGGGCACCTGGGCGGGACCGCGCTCTCCCAATACACTGATTTTGCTTCTGGATCGGCTGGCCGGAGAAATCGCGGGACGTAAGGGGGCACTCGGGCTACCCAAAGGCGGGATGCCCGCGCTGGCGATGGCCATGACAAATGCAGCGACCGCAGCAGGTGTTTCGCTGCGCAGCAATTCCCGCGTCAGCCGGATCAGCATCGCCGATGATCGCGTCACCGGCGTGATCCTTCACAGCGGCGAAACCCTTGGCGCGCCGGTGGTGGTCTCGGCGATCGGGCCAAAGGCGACGATCCTGTCCCTCGCTGGCACAGAGCATTTCGACACCGGCCTTGTCACCGCTTTGCGCCATCAGAAATCGCGGGGCGGCACCGCAAAACTGCATCTCGCGCTTTCCGCCCGCCCGGATTTTCAGGGCGCCGACCTGCGCTCCCGCCTGCTGCTGTCCGCAGATGAGCATGAGGTTGAAACCGCCTTCAACCCGGTCAAATATGGCGAGGTGCCTGACCGCCCGGTGATGGAAGTCGTGATCCCCACGGCGTTTTCCGGCGGCACTGGCCCGCATCTTCTGTCGGCCAATGTGCAATTCGCCCCCCATGCGCTAAGGGCGGGCGAAGACGCGGCGCGTGAGGCGATGCTCAAGGCCTGCATCGCGCGGCTGGAGGAGGCGGCGCCAGGGATCAGCGCGCTGATCACCCGCGCCGGGATCCTGATGCCCTATGATATCGAACGACAGTTCGGCATGGCGGGTGGCAACTGGCATCATGGCGAGCTGGCGGTTGAACAGATGCTGTTCAACCGCCCGATCGCGCCGCTGTCGCGCTATGCAACACCGCTGAAAGGGCTCTGGCTCACCGGCGCAGGAACCCATCCGGGCGGCATGTCGGGCGCCTCCGGCCGGAACGCCGCCGACGCCGTGCTGGAGGCGAAAGCATGAGCGCATTGACTCATTTCACCACCCCGCTGGCGCAGACCCCGTTCCATCCGCGCACCGAAGCCGCGAACCGCTTACAGGGCTGGGCGCCCTGGGCCGGTTACATGACCGCCACCTGTTTCGGCGACAGCACCATGGAACATACCGCGATCCGCAATGCGGCGACGCTGTATGATATCTCGCCCATGGTGAAATACCGCATCACCGGGCCGGATGCGGTGGTCTATCTCAACCGCCTGACGCTGCGCGATGTGGGGCGGCTGGCGGTGGGTCAGGTGCATTATACCGCCTGGTGTGACGATCTGGGCAAGGTGATGGATGATGGCACCGTCTTTCGCCTTGGGCCTGATGATTTCCGGCTGTGCTGCCAGGAACGCCACCTGCCCTGGCTGCTCGACAGCGCCTGGGGTCTGGAGGTGCGGCTCCGGGACGAGACCGAAGATCTCGCCGCGCTGGCGCTGCAGGGGCCGGTTTCGGCGACCGTGCTGGCTCAGGCCGGGTTTGACATCCAGGCGCTGAAACCCTTCCGGCTGGCGACTTTCCCGTTCCGGTCCGGCGAGGTGATGATTTCGCGCACCGGATTTACCGGCGATCTGGGCTATGAGCTCTGGATCAGCCCCGATCTCGCTTTGCCGCTCTGGGATCACCTGATGCAGGCGGGCGGGCTTTACGGGCTGATACCGGTCGGGTCCGAGGCGGTGATGCTGGCGCGGCTCGAGGCCGGGTTCATCACCACCGGCATGGATTTCGTCCCTGTCCAGCATGCGGTGCGCGAAGACCGGGCGCGCTCGCCGTTCGAAATCGGCCTCGACTGGATGATCGCCTGGGATAAAGGGCATTTCACCGGGCGCCGCGCCCTGATGGCCGAGCGCGACGGAAGATCATCGCGATGGGCTCTGGTCGGGCTCGACATCCCCGGTAATATCAGTGCCGAGGGCGCGATCCTCTACTTCGACAAGCGCCGCGAGGCGGGGTTCATCACCGCCGCCTGCTGGTCTCCGACATTAAAACGCAACATCGCCATCGCCCAGGTCGAGGCGCGTCATGCCAGTTGCGAGTATCTCTGGGTCGAAATCTACGCGCTGCGCGAGCTGCAATATCAAAAGCTTATGCTGCCCGTTACCAAAACCACCCGACCGTTTTTCGCCCCCGAACGCCGCCGTGCCACCCCACCGGGGAGGTTCTGATGCCGCATGACATCGCCCAAAGCCCCCATCCCGACAGCCCCCGCCTCAGCCATTGCCCCGAAACGCTCCCCCGCGCCGCCTGGATCGCTCCCGAGTGGTTCGCCCGGGAAATGGAGACGATTTTCGCGCACGAATGGGTGATGATCGGGCGACTGGCCGATCTGCCCGCCGGCACCATGCGCGGAACCAGAGTGGGAGAAGCCCCGGTTCTGCTGGCGCGGGCGCCTGACGGCAGCGTCTCGGCCTTTCACAACAGCTGTCGCCATCGCGGGTCTGAACTGTGTCGCGAGGGGGAAGAGCGGTCCTTCAGCAAGCTGATCACGTGCCCCTATCACGCCTGGGCCTATGCCGCCAAAGACGGGCGACTTGTCTCGACCGCCCATGCCGTGCCAACCTCGGATTTCCGCAAGGAAGACCACGCGCTCAAGCCGGTCGCCGTGCAGATCTGGAACGGCTTCATCTTCCTGAACCTCGCCTCCGATCCCGGCCCGCTGACTGCCGATATGCCGCTGGAAACCTATGACAACTGGCCAATGGCGGGGCTTGTCACCGGGCATCGCTGGGTCTCGGACCTCGACTGCAACTGGAAGGCATTCTGGGAGAATTACTCGGAATGCCTCCACTGCCCCGGCATCCATCCCGAACTCTGCGACATGGTGCCGGTCTACCGCCAGGGCATCATGGGCGCGAATGAGGCGCGGGACTGGACGCCGGATCGGCCCGTCAGCCCGAACCTCAAAGCAGGGGCAGAAAGCTGGACACCTTCGGGCGCGCCCTGCGGGCCGGTCTTTCCCGGGCTGACACCTGAGGAACGCGCGCGCGGCTATACCTTCGTCACACTCTGGCCCTCGACCTATATCGTCGCGCATGTCGATTATGTCCGCGCCGTGCGGCTGGAGCCGGTCTCGCCCACCCGCACAAGGCTGGTGGCGGAGTGGTATTTCCCACCCGAAACACTGGCACAGCCCGGTTTTGACGCCGCTGCCATCGCGGCTTTCGCGAAACTGGTGATGGAGCAGGACGGCGCCGCCTCCGAAATGAACCAGCGCGGCATCGCCTCGCCCGCCTTCACGCGCGGCACGCTGATGCCCGAAGAATATGAGATCCACCGTTTCCACCAATGGGTGCTGGCGGCCATGGCGACCGGCGGCAAGAGGGGGGCTGCATGACCATATTTCCCGATACTCCGCTGCGCTCTGACCCGATCCCGACAGGCTGGGACCGGCGCGGATTGCCCGCCTGGACCTATCATTCCCAGGCCCTGTTCGATCTGGAACGTGAAGAGATTTTTCTGACCCACTGGCAGGTCGCGGGCCATATCTCCGACATCCCGGCACCGGGCGACTGGCTCTCCTTTGACCTTCTGGGCGAGCGTGCAGTGATCATCCGGGGCCAGGAGGGCGAGGTCCGCGCCTTCATGAACCTCTGCCGCCATCGCGGCGCGCGGGTGGTGGATGGCGCGCAGGGCAAGTGCCGGGGCGCGCTGGTCTGCCCCTTCCATGGCTGGGTCTATAACCTTGACGGCACGCTTCGTGGCGTCTCGCGCCCCGAAACCTTCGGCGATGGCCTGGACAAATCCGCCTTCGGGCTGAAACCGCTGGAGCTGGAGATTTTCGCAGGCTTCCTGTTCCTGCGCTTTCGCCCCGGACCTCAGCCGGCGGTGCGTGACCTCCTTGCGCCCTATGCGTCCGATTTCGCCGACTGGGGGGCCGAGAGACTGATGCCGCTCGATATCTCCGGCTGGTCGGCGGAGCTTGCAGTGAACTGGAAATCGGTGCGCGATGTGGACAATGAGGGCTATCACGTCGCCCTCGCCCATCCGTCTTTGCAGGATCTTTATGGCCGCGATTACCGCGACCTTTACCTGCCCGGCGGCCTGCATATCAGTTACGGCTTTTACGGCGACCGCCCGGGCCGGAGCTGGTCGGTGAAGAACTATGTCAGGCATTCGCCGCAGCGTGCAGATCTGCCGCCGCATCTGCGACGGAACTGGGCCTATTACGGCCTCTTTCCCAATACGGTGATCGCCTTCACGCCGGAAAGCGCGCAATTCTACCATGACCTGCCGCTGTCACCGGGCAAAACGCTCCTGACCGGCCGCCAGTATCGCCTGGCCGATGAAGACCGCCAGACCCGCGTCGCCCGCTATCTCGCGCAGCGGATCGACCGCGACACCTCGGCCGAAGATCAGCAGCTGTCGATCTGGTCGAACGAATCAATGCGGTCTGAAAATTTCGAAGGCTTCCACCTCTCGGACCTCGAATACGGGTTGCGCCGCCATCATGATCAGCTGCGCCGCCTGCTTCCGGTGATGACCCGCAGCGCCGCACCCGCAGAGGGTGAAATGCGCGCCCTCAACAAGGATTTGCTTTGTGCAAAGGCAAGCCGGGCATAGGCTTTCTTAAAAATCAGACAATAAAACGCCAGGGAGACTAAGATGAAGCTGACCCGTCGCCACGCACTTACCGCCCTTTCCGGTGCCGTTCTTGCCGGGCCGCTGTCTGCGCCCTTCATCCGCCCGGCCCGCGCGAGCGCCGGCTCAGTCAATGTCTATAACTGGTCGGATTATATCGGCGAAACCACAATTGCCGATTTCGAGGCCGAAACCGGAATCTCGGTCACCTATGACCTTTATGCCAGCGCCGAAGAGGTGGATGCCAAAATGCTGGTCAGCGGCACCGGTTATGACCTCGTGCTGCAATCGGGCATGTCCTATCCGCGGATGGTGGCGGCCGGTGTCTATCAGAAACTCGACCGCTCCAAATTGCCGGGATGGAGCAATCTCGACCCCGACATCCTGAGGATCATCGAAGATTACGATCCCGGGCAGGTCCATGGCGTCCCCTATATGTGGGGATCGGTCGGTATGGCCTACAATATGCAGATGGTACGCGCGCGGCTGCCGGATGCTGATCTGAACAGCCTTGATGTTCTGTTCAAGCCCGGGAATGCGTCGAAACTGGCCGATTGCGGCATCTCGGTTCTCGATAGCCCAAGCGATGCCGGCTATATGATGCTGAAATATCTGGGCCTCGACCCCAATACTGCCGGCCCCGCCGAATATGCGAAAATGACCGAGGCTTTTGCGCCGATCCGGAAATATATTACCACATTTGACAATGCGAATTACCTCAACGCGATCCCCAATGGCGAGCTTTGCGTGATCAATTCCTGGTCCGGTGATTACGCTGTCGCCAAGGCTCGCGCCGCCGAAGCCGGGATCGAAATGGAGCTGGCCTATTTCGTTCCCGAAACCGGCGCGCCGGCCTGGTTCGATCTCTGGGGCATTCCGGCCGATGCGCCGAATGTGGAAAATGCCTACATATTGCTCGATTATCTGTTGCGGCCCGAAGTGGCGGCGGCCTGCACCAATTTCACCGGCTATGCCAATGCCAATAAGGCGGCGACGCCGCTGGTCGATCCCGCAATCGCCAGCGACCCGGCGATCTATCCCGATGACGAGACCCTCTCGCGCCTCTTCACCACACGCCCGATGACCGAAGACCAGGAGCGCGACCTGAACCGCGCCTGGCAGACGATCAAGAGTGGCAGTTGAGGCGAGGCCCGTCATGTCAGAGCCTGTCCTGTCGGAAAACGCCCCTTTCATCCGTATCGAGGGCGTCTCCAAACGCTTTGGCCAGTTCGAGGCGGTGCGTGACGTCAGTCTGACCATTGGCAAGGGCGAGATCTTCGCCCTGCTCGGCGGCTCCGGCTGCGGCAAGACCACGCTTTTGCGGATGCTGGCGGGCTTCGAAACCCCGACATCGGGGCGTATCTTTATCGATGGCCAGGATATGGCCAATACGCCGCCCTGGGATCGCCCGGTCCATATGATGTTCCAGAGCTATGCGATCTTTCCGCATATGAGCGTCGAAAGAAACATCGCCTATGGGCTGAAGCACGAAAAAATGACCGCCGCCCGGCGTGCCGCCCGGGTCGAAGAGATGCTGGCGCTGGTACAGCTGACGCCTTTCGCCAAAAGGAAACCGCATCAGATTTCCGGCGGACAACGCCAGCGCGTGGCCCTGGCCCGCGCGCTGGCGCGGCAGCCCAAGGTGCTTTTGCTCGACGAGCCGCTCGCGGCGCTCGACAAAAAACTGCGCGAACATACCCAGTTCGAACTGATGTCGATCCAGCAGAATACCGGCGTCACTTTTGTCGTGGTCACCCATGATCAGGAAGAGGCGATGACCCTCGCCGACCGTATCGCGGTGATGGATAAGGGCGAGGTCAAACAGGTCGGTCCGGCGAACCAGATTTACGAATACCCCAATTCCCGCTTTGTTGCCGGCTTTATCGGCGCGATCTCGACCTATCCGGCCCGCGTCATCCGCCTGACCGGCGATCTCACCGAGATCGACATCCCCGCCATGGGCGGCACCTTTGCGGCCCGATCCCTCCCCGGCCTGACCGAGGGCCAGAACGTCACCGTAGCCCTGCGCCCCGAGAAAGTCTCCATCTCGAAAACATGCCCCGATGCCGTCAATGTGGTCGAAGGTCAGGTGAAAGACCTCGCCTATTTCGGCAAGGACAGCCTCTACCGGGTGATCCTGCCGGGGGGCGATCTGATCTCGGTCCATACGGTCAATGCGCGGCGCGCCTCGGAATCCGGACGCCCCGCCGACTGGGACGACCGCGTCTGGCTGTCCTTCGAGCCTGCCTCAGCCATCCTCCTGACGGATTGACGCTATGCGAAAAGCCGCCCCCTTCCTCCTGACACAAATACTCCCGGGGGGTGCGGGGGGCAGGCAGCCCCCCCCCGCGAGCCCCAGAACACGAGGCCTGCCATGAAATCCCTCGCCTCCTGGTTCCACCGCCGCGGCTGGCGCGATCTGATCATCGGCATCCCCTATCTCTGGCTGATCGTCTTCTTCCTGATCCCCTTCCTGATTGTTGTGGCGATGAGCCTCGCGACCCGCACCCCCACCGCGCCGCCTTTTGGCTATGGCGGCGAGAACCCGATCCTTAATTTTGAAGGCTATACGCGGCTTTTCACCGAAACCCTCTATATCCGCGCCTTTATCACCTCGCTGCTGAATGCCGCCGTCGCCACGGTGATCTGCCTGCTGATCGGCTATCCGATGGCGCTCGGCCTTACGCGGGTTTCGAAATCCTGGCGCAATATTCTTCTGATGCTGGTGATCCTGCCCTTCTGGACCTCGTTCCTGCTGCGCGTCTACGCCTGGATGGGGATGATGGGGCGGAATTCCTGGTTCAACGGGCTCCTGACCGACATCTGGAATCTCCTCACCCCGCAATCTTACGCGCTGACCTCGATCCCGATGATGAACAGCAATTTCGCGGTGGTTCTCGTCATGGTCTATTGCTACCTGCCCTTCATGATCCTGCCGCTTTACGCCAATCTCGAACGGCTCGATCCGGTGCTGGACGAGGCCGCGATGGATCTCGGCTCAAGGCCTTTCCAGGTCTTCCGCGATGTCACCCTGCCGCAATCGATACCGGGCATCATCGCGGGCGCCATGCTCGTTTTCATCCCGGCAGCGGGAGAGCTGGTGATCCCCGCCCTCGTCGGCAACCCCTCTTCGCCGATGATCGGCCGCATCATCTCGGATGAATTCGCGCAGGTCAGGGACTGGCCCATGGCCTCGACCGTCGCCGTGGCGCTTCTGATCCTGATGGTCGGGCCGACCATGCTTTATTCGCGCTATCAGCAAAAAGCCGAGGGCCGGGCGGAGGAGCGCCCATGACCCGCCGCCCCGTCTTTCTGATCACCGTGATGTGCTTTGGGTTCGCCTTTTTCTACATCCCGATCCTCTCGATGATCATCTATTCCTTCAACGAAAGCCGGCTGGTGACGGTCTGGGGCGGGTTCTCAACCAAATGGTATGTCTCGCTGTTTTCCAATCGCCAGATCGGCGCCGCGCTCTGGCTTTCGTTGCAGATCGCGCTGATCTCGGCCTCGGTCGCGACGGTGCTTGGTGCCATGGCCGGGATCACGCTGGCGCGGTTTCGCAAATTCCGGGGCCGCACCGCGTTTTCCGGCATGGTCACCGCCCCCCTGATCATGCCCGAGGTGATCACCGGCATCTCGCTCCTGATCTTTTTCACGCTGCTTGCGAATTGGATCGGCTGGCCGGGGCAGCGCGGGTTCACCACGATCACGCTGGCGCATATCACCTTCTCGATGGTGTTCGTCACCACCGTGGTCCATTCGCGGATGATTCAGATGGACCGCTCGATCGAAGAGGCCGCGATGGATCTCGGCTCGCGCCCCTGGCAGGTGTTGAAGGACGTGACCCTGCCGGTGATCTCGCCCGCGCTGCTGTCGGGCTGGCTGCTGGCCTTCACCATCTCGCTTGATGATGTGGTGATCACCACCTTCGTGATGGGGCCGGGATCGACCACGCTGCCTTTGCTGATCTGGTCCAAGGTCAAGCTGGGCGTCACGCCCGATATCAACGCGCTCGCCACGCTGATCGTGGTGATTGTGGGGATCTGTGTCGCCATTGCCGGCTGGCTGATGAGCCGGGCCGAAAGGCGCCGCCTCGCTGAGGAGCGGCTCGCGTACAGGGCCAACGGATGATGGATCTCAGAACCAGCGTGCTCTGGCTTGCGCTGACTGAGCCCGCCGGCCCGCCCGGCTCCGGGCGCCGCCGCTACGGCGCGGCGATGGCGCTCCACGCAACCGGCGCGCTGAGCACCGCCCAGCTCGAGGCTTACCGCGAGGCGGCCACCGCCGATGCCGTCGAGCCGTTCCGCGTCATGGCGGATCGCGGGCTCGCGCCACCCGCCCCGCCCGCGCCCGATGCCGCCGCCCGCCTCGCGCATCTCATGGCCGAGACAGACCGCTGCCTTGCCGCCCTTTCCGGCCCGGGGATTGCCGAGACCCGAACGCTTCTCGCCCCCGCCCTGCTGCAAAAGCCAGACCCACGCCCCGGGCGCGCAAACCTGGTGGTCGAAACCCATATGGATACCGCATTGGAGGCCGCAAAAACCATCGACCCGACACTGGCCGCCGCCATCGCCGCCGCGACCGGGGATCTGACCTGGATCACCTATGACGCCTATCCGCCCGATCAGATCGGGCCACATTTTGCGCGCTCGCATGCCTTTTGCTCGCTGATCGGCGCGGCCGCGCCCTGGACAGCCAGCGATTTCGACCTTGGCCTTTTCATTGTCGCGCCCGGCATTCTCTACCGCGATCATGCCCATCCCGCGCCCGAGCTTTACCTGCCGCTCACCGGCCCGCATCGCTGGCGTTTCACCCCTGACGGAGTCTTCCGCACGCTTCCCGCGCTGCAGCCGGTCTGGAACCCGGCGTTAAAGCCGCATGCGACCCTGACCGGGGCCCTGCCCTTCCTCAGCCTCTTCGCCTGGACCCGCGATGTCGACCAGCCCGCCCATGTGCTGCCGGCCAGCGACTGGAGCCTTTATGAGTGACCACCTCCTGATCAATGGCCGCATCCATACGATGGACCCGGCTTTGCCGCAGGCGCGCGCGATCCTGATCCGCGACGGCATTATCGCAGCCGTCGGAGGCGATGACATCGCCGCCCTCGCCCACCCCCGAGCACGGATCACCGATCTTGGCGGGCGGCTCGTCCTGCCGGGGTTTCAGGATGCCCATACCCATCTTCTCTCCGGCGGCACCGATCTCGCCACCGCCGCACAGCTTTACGAGGCCGAAGACCTCGACATGCTGGCACAGCTGATCCGCAGCCATGCCGCAGTTCATCCCGACCTGCCTTTGCTGGTCGGTGCAGGCTGGCAGCCCGGGCTTTTCGGCGATCACAACCTGACCACTACCTGGCTTGATCCGCTGACCGGTTCCCGCCCGGCGCTGATCTATGATTCCAGCTTCCACTCCGCCTGTTTCAACTCTGCCGCGCTGGTGATCGCCGGGATCACCGATGACACAAACGATCCGCCCAATGGCCATATCCTGCGGGATGCGACCGGCCAGGCCACCGGCATGTTGCATGAAGAAGCGATCCCCTGGGCGCTGGAACGCCTGCCCGGTTTCACCGATGACCAGCTGTTCGCCGGGCTGATGGCAGGCCAGGCCCATGCCAATCGCCATGGCATCACCGGCGTGATCGACGCCAAAATCACCGCGATCGAGGCGCGGATCTATGCCCGTGCCGCGCGCGAAAACCTCCTCACCCTGCGCGTCGCCGGGGCGGCCCATGTCTCCGAGGCCGATACGCCGGAAACCGCACTGGCACGGCTGAGCGCATTGCGCACCGCCCATCCAGGCCCCGATTTCCACATCAATGCCGCGAAGTTCTTCATGGACGGCGTGTTCGAGAACCGAACCGCCGCCTGCCTCGTCCCCTATGCCGATGCAGAGGGCGGCACTGCGCCCTGCATGTTCCGCCATGATCAGACGCTGGCGCTGATGACAGCACTGGATGCCGCGCGCTTTCAGATCCATGTCCATGTGATTGGCGATGCCGCCTGCGCCCGCGCGCTGGACGGGCTGGAAGCGGCGCTGGCCGCCAATGGACCCTGGCCCGCCTGCCACCAGATCACTCATCTGCAACTGGTGGCCCCCGCCGATTTCCCCCGCCTCGCGCGGCTCGCAATGGCGAATATTCAGCCGCTCTGGGCGCGATTCGACCCGAAGATCCCCGATATCGCGCTCGACATGATCGGGCCCGCGCGCCTGTCGCAGACTTATGCGTTTCGCGACATGGTGAATCTGGGAGCCAGTTTCGCCATGTCGTCGGACTGGCCGGTCTCGACCCTGAACCCGTTCGAGATCATCGAAACCGCCATTACCCGCCAGCCACGCGCCCAGGATCATCCCGGCCCGCCCTTCCTTCCTGCTCAGGCGCTCAGTGTGACCGAATGTGTAGCGGGCTATACGATTAACGCCGCCCGCGCCTCCTGGCGTGACGACTATAGCGGCCGGCTCTCTCCGGGTTTTTCTGCCGATCTGATCGTGACGGATCAGGATATTTTCAGCTGTGCGCCCGCGCGGATTTCTGCCACCCGCGTCCTTCTGACCCTGTTCCGGGGACAGGAGGTCTGGCGCGATCCTTCTCTGCGCTGAAAGAACAGATCCCGCATAAACCCATTCTAAACGCTCTGGCTTGCACAATGCCCCTGATTTTCAGCAAGGGCCGGCAGGCATGTATCCGCTCCATCTCTTCCTCCGGCTCGAAACCGGCACCGGGCGTGACGACTGGCTGCTCCTCAGCGTGGCAGCGGCGGCGCTTACAACCTTTATAGGCATCTGGCTGAGTTCGGGCGGCGCGGATCAGGTCACGCTCGGTCTGCGCGGCATCATCTCGGATGCGGTGTATGAAATCGGCCGCGAGGAAGGGCCAGTGCCCGACCTGCCGCCAGGAGGGGAGGACATACCGTGAAAGTCAGGATTCTGATGCTTATCCTGTTTGGCATCCTGCTCTCTGTGGCCGCGGGTTTCGGGACGTTTCAGTATTCACGCGCGCTGGAAACGGAACTCGCCACCGCCAGGGTCAGCCTGCGCGCCTTTGGTGACACCGTGCAGGTGCCGGTACCGGCCCGCGACCTCGCCCCGGGCAGTATCCTCAGCCAGGAAGATTTCCTGCCGGTCAGGATGCCGGGCAGCTTCCTTCCGGCCAATGTGTTGCAAAAGCTCCCTCCCCCGAGTGAGGGCGGCCTTATCGCGCTGGCCGCAATGCGTCAGGGGGCGCTCGTCCTGAATGGCGATATTGCCACATCTGCCGGGGGCCCTGATTACGGGTTTATTCTCTCCGGCGATGCCAGGGCCATCGCCATCAAGGCACAAAATCTGCTGGATTTTATTGATCGGCTGAAACCGGGTGATCCCGTCGACCTGTTATGGACCCGCAATATCGGTGGCGGCACCACCGAGACGCGGATGATCGGCTCGGCCCTGCGGATCCTCGCGCTTCCGGGCAACAGCGGCGAGGGGCCGCTGGCCGATAAAATGATGCTCGAAGGCGCCTCGCAGGACGCGATGCGTGTGGTGGAGGCATCGTCTTCAGGCGTGTTCAGCATCCTGCCCGCAGCGCGCAAGCTGAGCCTTGAGCACGAAGAATTTGTGGTTGGCCCGGCCGATCTGGCAACTTTGCCACTGGTGGTACGCGAGGGACAGACCGACGGGATCGCGCAGGTCTCGGCCCGCGCAAGGTGCCAGACCGCCATCGTGCGTGGCGGAGCACGGTCGGTGATGGATGTGCCATGCTGACAGAGGATCCTGCCCCAACAGCTGAAGACGACGCGCCGCTCAGGATCTGTGCGATCTGCGACGGGTTCGATGCGCTTTTACGGATGTCGGCCTGGCTTGTGCATCTGCCGGCGAATGCCATCCGTTCCGATCTGAGCCTGACCGAGGCGCTGGAAATGCTGCATCAGCCAGAAGCGCAGGATTTCGACCAGATCATCCTCGCCCCGGATACCGGCAAATCGGCCGCGCCAAAACTGGTGACCGGTGTTTTGCAGGCTGCGGCCAGCCTCAATTGTGAACTTGCGTTGCTGCTGCCACCCGGCGCGAGGCTGACCCTGCCACAAATCCCCGAGATGCAAATCCATTACGGCCCCCCCTTCGCCCCGCCAGATCGTCGCGCTGAACACGAAGCTGACCTTCCAGGCATCGCGCGCGATGAAACCTTACCCTCGCCAGATTCGGCCCGACGCCCGGATGAGGTTGCGCCCCAGACCGGCAGAACCCTGGTGAGCCGCCTGTTGCGCCGGCAGTCGGTGAATGCCGCGCCGCAGATCAAGGCATTCACCGCGCCCGAGCTGCCGCAGCACCCTTGCCGAATTCTGGCCTTTCAGCCGGTTGCCGGCGGCGTCGGCGCCACTACGATAGTGGTCAACCTTGCGATCGAGCTCTCTCGCCTGTCTCCGCCTTCGGAAATTTGTCTGATTGACCTCAATCCGCAATTCGGAAACGTCGGCACCTATCTTGATCTGCCGGCAAATTCGCGGGTGACCGACGCCTATCGGCAGCTTTCGGCGCTGGACTACGACTCCTTTCAGTCCTGTCTGCTGCGTCATTCTGACCATCTGCGGGTCTTCACAGCCCCTGCGGAAATCCTGCCGGTCGATGGGATTTCAGAACGGGATCTGCGCCGCATTCTCGCGCTTGCCCGCGACAGTGCCGATCTGATCCTTCTCGATCTGCCACATCTGATCACCGACTGGAGCGGAACCGCCTGGGCCGAGGCTGACGCCATTTTCACCACCAGCCGGGCCGATGTGCGCTCGGCCCAGAATATGGCGCGGCTGCTCGCCCTGCTGCGGTCCGAAAGACTCGCCGATGGCCGGCTCTTTCATCTGCTGAACATGGTGCCGGCCCGGCCCGATGCGGGCTGGACCGCCTCGCGAAACGGGTTTGAAACCGGTCTCGGCGCAGGCTTCTTCCGCCTTCTGCCCGATGGCGGTCCTGAGGTCGGGGCGGCCTGCAATTCCGGCACTCCCCTGTGGCGGGCGGCTCCGGACAATCCGCTGCGCAAGGGGATCCTCGGCCTCGGTGAACTCCTGGCGCCAAAGATCGGGCGCCGTCATCTGAATGAAACGGGACCCGCCTGATGTTCGACAAATTCCGCCAGAGCAAATTCGGCGAGACCACGCCGGTCGCCGCACAGAATCTTCCCCTGTCAGGGATAGCCGAAGCCGAGCCCATCCCCTCGCCTGACGTTACTACAGCCAGGCAACGGCGCCGGAAGCTTGCCGAAATCCGGCAGCAGGCACATCAGCAACTGTTGGAAATCCTGAACCTTTCCGCGCTGGTGCAGGCCTCTGAGGACGACATTAAGGCCGAAATCGCCGCGGTCCTCAAAGCACTGATCCCGTCACAAAGCGTCGCTGTCAGCCGGTCGGAACGGGATGGACTGGTCGAAGACCTCTATTATGAGGTGATGGGCCTTGGCCCGCTTGAAATCCTGATCAATGACGAGACGGTTTCCGACATTCTGATCAATGGGCCGGAACAGGTGTTCGTAGAACAAGGTGGTCTGCTCGAGATCACCGATGTGCAATTCCAGGATGAGGCGCATCTGCGGCGCATCCTGCAAAAGATTGTCGGCATGGCGGGGCGGCGGCTCGACGAATCAACGCCCTATGTCGATTCCCGTCTGCCTGACGGGTCGCGGCTCAATGCGGTCATCGCGCCGATTGCGCTGGACGGCACGCTGGTTTCGATCCGCAAGTTCCGCAAAGACAAGCTGAGCCTCGAACAGCTGACCTTTCTTGGCGCCATGAGCGATAAGATGGCCATATACCTGCGGGCCGCCGTCGCCTGCCGGCTGAATATCGTGATCTCGGGCGGCACGGGATCGGGGAAAACCACGCTGATGAACGCGCTTTCGGCCTTTATTGGCAAGCGAGAGCGGATCATCACCGTCGAAGACACCGCAGAGCTGCAATTGCAGCAGGCGCATATCGGCCGGATGGAAAGCCGGCCCGCGAATATCGAAGGCAAAGGCGCCATTACCCAGCGCGACTGCCTGAGAAATGCCCTGCGGATGCGCCCCGACCGGATCATCGTGGGCGAAACCCGCGGCGATGAGGTGATCGACATGCTACAGGCGATGAATACCGGTCATGATGGCTCGATGACCACGATCCACGCCAACTCCGCCCGTGACGCCACCAGCCGGCTGGAAAACATGGTCGCGATGTCGGGCGTTGAGATCCCGCTCGGCGCGTTGCGGCGCCAGGTCGCAAGCGCGGTCAATCTGATCGTGCAGGTCAACCGGCTGCAAGACGGCAGCCGCAAAGTGACCTCCATCACAGAAGTCACCGGCTGCGAAGGCGAGGTTATGACCATGCAGGAGCTTTTCTTCTTTGAGCATACCGGCGTCACCCCGGATGGCAGGGTCGAGGGCGGTTACGGCTCGTCGGGGGTGCGCTCGGCCTGGTCCGACCGCTTCCGACGCTGGGGGATTTCCCTTCCCCCTGATCTCTACGGGGTATGACCATGTCCCTTTCCCTGACCTTCGGCCTGATCCTGACCCTCGGCTGCGGCCTCCTCCTGCTGGCTCTGTGGCAGATTTCGGAGCTTGGCCCACGGCGCAGGCGGCTTATGGCGATCCGGCGTTTCTCGGGGCAGGTCCGCAGCGAGGACCCGCTGCTGGAAGCGGCCGATGCCATCGCACTCCGCCGGGACGGGTTGCACAAAAACTGGCTGGGCCTGTCTGGTGCGGCCGCCGGCGGGCGAGCAGATGTGCTGCCCCGCGATCTCGCCCTGATCCTCGTCCTCACGGTTACCACGGTTGTGACATTGCTGGCGCATGTCATCCTTGGACTCGGGCTCGCGATCGGGGTTGCCTGCGGCCTGATCCTCGCCGTGACCATCTGGATCCTGCAGGTCCGGCGTCTGATCCACCGTCGCGCCCTGGCCATCGAGGAAGCCCTTCCCGAAGCTATGGATCTGATCGTGCGTTCGCTCAGGGTGGGCCAGCCGGTGGGTCCGGCTGTTCAGACCGCCGGGAAAGAGCTCAGCGGCCCGATTGCGGAAGAGTTCTCTGAAACCTCGGCGCGGATCAGCTATGGCCAGGAACCGGTGAGCGCATTGCGCGACATGGCAAACAGAACGGACTGTCAGGGCCTGCGCTTTTTCGCGGCGGCAGTTGCGATCCAGTCCAACACCGGCGGTAATCTCGCCGAAGTGCTGGACCGGCTCGCCGCCATCGCGCGCGGGCGACAGCAATTGCACCGCAAGGTGCGTTCCATCACCTCGGAAGCGAAATGGTCCGGGCGGTTCCTGTCTTTTTTCCCGCTGGGCGCAACCGGGATGCTTCTTATGGTGAATCCCGATTATTTCTCGGAAATATCTGACAAACCTTTCTTTTTGCCAATGCTGGGCCTGGTGGGGACTTTGCTCTTTCTCAACATTCTCTTCATGCGCTGGCTGGTCCAAGTGGAATCACACGGCAGTTCAGAAATCTGGCAGGCGGATACCGGAAATGACCTCATCCCTGTTTTTCCTCGGTGCCTTCACACTCGGCGGATCGCTTTTCTCACTGGCCATGCTGGTGGTCAGCCGCCTGCCGGAAAGCGCCTTCCGCGCCAGGGAGCTGAGCGATCCGGCCGCCCCCGCGCCACTCTCCGGCAATGCGGCCGAGCTGCGGCGTCAGCTCTTCCAGGCCGGCTTCAGCCATCCCGAGGCCGCGCGCTATTTCACTCTGGTTAAAATCGGGCTGACGGTCCTGCTGGTCGCCCTGGTTGCGACGTCTCTGGTCCTTATCGGGCCCCTCGGCGAACTCACCCCGGTGAAAAAGGCGATCGCTTTGGTGGGCGCCTTTCTCGCGGGCTATTTTCTGCCCACCCTCATCGTTGACAGAAGGCGCAAGGCCTGGAAAAAGCGGATCGCCATCGCGCTGCCGGATGCGCTGGATTTCATGCTCGTCTGCGTCGAGGCCGGGCAGACCACCGATCTCGCATTGCTGCGCGTCGCCGAAGAACTGGAACCGGTACACCCCGATCTTTCCGCCCGTCTCCAGGCGCTGACCGAGGCGCTGACCGCTGGAGCCGAGAGACAGGATGCCTGGAGCCGGCTCGCCCTCGAGACCGGCAATGATGATCTGCGTCAGCTCGCCACCATCATCGTGCAATCCGGCACGATGGGCACGCCGGTCGCCCATACATTGCGGGTGTTCAGCGCCGATCTGCGCGACCGCCGGGTGCGTCAGATCGAAGAGCGAGCAAATGTGCTGCCAACCAAGATGAGGCTCGGGACAATGATCTTCACTGTGCCCCCGCTGCTGATCCTGCTGCTTGCGCCCGCGATCTACCGTCTGATCACCACCGGCTGACGGCGAGGACCCCCGCAATGGACCAGAAACGGAAACATAGTGAGGGAGAAGGGAGCTGGCGCCCGGCCACGGTCTTTTGCCTGACCCTCATACCGGCGGCGGGTCAGATCCTGACCCCGCTCGCCAAACAACCGACCGTGCAGCCACTCGCAACCGCAGTTTTTGGCGCTGTCCTGACAGGTATCCTCACGGCACTCTTGCCGATGGACAGGTTTGGCGGCCGGATCACCCTGGTGCTCGTCCTCATAGCTGCGTTGCTCTTGCAGCCTGCATTCGGATTCAGCAGTCTCTTTCTGCCCGCTGGCACCGGTACCGGCGAGCCCGTTGTCATGACGTCACTCTGCTGGGGGGGCGGCGCCCTGCTCGCCTTGCTGGCCCGCGCCTCGCGGCAGGTGCTCAGCTGGCAGGCCGTCGCCACTTCAAAAGTACTGATCCACCCTATTCATCTGATTTTCGCCTGTTCGGTCTATACGACCGGGTTCTGGCTTATCGCAACCATGGTGCTGCCGGGCCTCAGCTCCCCGTTCTCGGCCGAACGCGCCCTGCTGGCCGCAGCGCTCGCCGCCCTCACAACCGGCATTACACTCCTCTTCGGGCTTGCCGTAACCATCGCCAGTGACCGCAAGGAAATGGCGCCATCTGAACTGACCCCGGTTTTTCTCGCCATAGCCGCCATGCTGGGCTACGGGATCATTACCGGCAACCGTGTCGCTGCTGAAACGTCCTCCGGCTTCCTCACCCTGTTGCTGGTGCCCGCGCTGCTCACAGTTTTTCTGATGCGGCGTTTCACAGCGCTGACCCTTATGGGAATGCTGCTCTGCCTCTCGACACCGCTGTTTTGCGGCTGGTTGCTCAGCGATCCGACAGGCGACCCGGGTCTCATTGCGCTTCTGCTGGCGCTTCCTTTCAGCATCATGCGCACCAGCCGACGCAGCGGCGGCACTCTCGTGCGCCGGGCCGGCGACCCTCCGCCCGCGGTGATCTCAGCCTTCAACCGCGATTCGACCAGCTGGCTCGTTCTGCTCGACCTGGAAAAGCAGATAGTGCATTTCCCCTTCGGATCCGCCTTTTCGGCAGAGCGCGGGCCACCGGTCAGCTTCAATCGAATCTTCCATGAAAGCGCCTCGAGCGGGCTGCTCGATTTGCTGCGCGAGCTGCAAAAGCCAGAGGGAGCACAGTCCGCGCCGGTCAGAATTCGCCTGCAGATGAAACCCGCTGGTGAAACGCGCCGCGAGGTCAGCGGGTCGCAGCTTTTCGAAGCGCGGGTGCTGGAGAAGACCCTTCCAACCGCCTGGCTCGCGCTTTTCAGCCTTTCGCATGAAAAAGAACTGGCCGAACGTGCAGAAAGGCTGCTGGCAGATGCCGTCCTGCGCGAGGAAAGGCTGCTCTCCTTTGCCGCACATGAATTGCGCACCCCCATCGCCATCCTCTCGATGCTCGCCGAAGAGCTGCGCAACGGCGCGCTCTGGGAAGATGTTCGAGAAGGGTTTGAACAAACGATGGACCGGATCAGCTCGATCATCGAAGATCTCAGGGCAGATTCTGGCGCCTCAGCCCTTCCCGTCGGGCAGAGCTTTACGCCCATCGACCTGATATCCCAACTGCTTGAGATTTTCTCGCCGGTCGCCAGCACCCATGGCATTACAATTGAGGCCAGCCGGACGGAGAGCGCCGATCTGCAGTTTCGCGGCGATTTCGCGCGGGTTTTCATTGCGCTTTCAAAATTACTTCACAACGCGATCCTGCATTCGAAAGGCTCGGCAATCCGCCTCAGCGTGATTGCAGGTCGCGGGGCTGGTGCCGAGGTCATGCTCACCTGGCAGGTCGCCGATAATGGCATCGGCATCGCAGCTGCAGAACGCGCGCGGATGTTCGAGCCCTTCAGCACGCCGCCCGAACACCGCCCGGGGCGTGGCGGCGCCGGGCTTGGCCTTTATACCGCACGCAAGGCCATCACTCTGTTCGGTGGCGAGCTGAACCTGCTTGAAACACCCAGGGGCGCCCATTTCGTGCTGAGCCACCCGGTGCGCAGTGTCACTGCCCCCACCCCGACCCAGATGCCAGGGACACTTTGCGAAGAAGACCCGGCCAATTCTGCCGGCGCACCGCGCTGGTTTGCCCGGAAGGTTCTGCTGATCGAGGACAACCGCCTTGTCGGCGAGATCACCCGCACGAGGCTGCGACGGCTGTTTCACCTGGTCGACAGGGCCGAGACCGGACCAGCCGGTCTGGATATGTGGGCGCGCGGGAATTACGATCTGATCCTCGTCGACCAGCTGCTGCCGGGCAGTACCGGTTGCGAAATCGTGAGAGAAATCCGCAAGACTGACAAAAATGTTCAGATCATCGGCATCACCGCCTCGACGCTGGGGTCCGAATGTCGGGACCTCGAAGCCGCAGGTGTCACCCTCGCGCTGGAAAAACCTCTGAGCTACTCCCAGCTGCTCGGCCTGGCAGCAGAGTGGTTTCCTGCCGAAAACGCATACCCCGGCACCCGGATGAGCGGGTGACGTAAATTCTGTGTCGCAGGTCCGGGCGAACGCCAATCAGCCCAGCGTCACCAGCAGCCGGTTTGCGGGGGGCAAAACAAACGGCCCCTGGCTGAGAAAGCGAGGGGCCGTCATATCATGTTGCCCTAGCGGGGCATCGGTCAGCGCTGCGCTCAGCTGCGCGGGCGTTTCGGAGGGGTGAAACGCTTTGAGGTATCGGTGGCATCTGCCGGACGCGCCGCAGGCTTGCGCGGCGCAAAGCCCTTGCCTGCGTCAGGTTTCGCGCCAAAGGGCTTGCTGCCGGCCGCGCGCGGTGCGCCTTTGCTATAGGCCGGTTTCGCATCACCCGATTTTGCCGCTGCGGATTTCCCGGCGTAAGGCTTGCTGCCGTCCCGTTTCTCAAAAGGCCGGCCCTCGGCGCCCCCTTCGGCGCGCGGTTTGCGCGGCGCCTCATCGCGGCCCGCATAAGAGTCGCGGCCCTTCGGCGCGCCGGCATGGCTCTTGAAGCCGGTAGAGCGCGCCGGGCGATCCGGGCTGCCACCATGCGATTTGAACCCGGTTGAGCGCGGTGCGGGCTTTGACGGCCGGTCATCGCGCATCGGGCGCTCGCCCTCGGTCGGCGTCCAGCGCGGTTTGGCCGACGCATCACCGTCTTCACGGCGCGTATAGGGTTTCCGCGGCGCATCGCTGTCCTCACGGCGCGCATAGGGCTTACGGGGCGCATCGCCATCCTCACGCTTTGCCCAAGGCTTGCGTGCTTCGCCGCTTTCAGCTGCCTCACGCGGGGCGCGCGGACGGCGCGGCGCCTCTTCTTCGCCCTCGCCACGCGACGGGCGCGGCGACCAGGCCGGTTTGCCTTCACGCGGGGCGCGTTCGGGCCGGCCACCGGTCACCCGGCCCTTCGGCCCGAATTCCGGCGCCTCAGCGACACGCTCCATCGTAAGACCCGGCTCGATCTCGGTCGTCTCTTTGAACCGCCCGGCCAGCTGCTCGGCGATCTGCACATAGGTCACATCCTGCTGCACCCGGATCGCGCCGATCCCGTCTTTCGAAATACCGCCGGCATCGCAGATTTTCGGCAGGAGCCAGCGCGCTTCGGCCCGGCCCTCATGCCCGACCGAAAGCTTGTACCAGACCGATGGCCCGAACTCGCCCCGCTCACGCGGCGGCAAAGCGGCGGGGGGCGGCAGGTCTTCGACCAGCTCTTCCGGAGCCGAACGCTTGGCGCGCCACAGCCGCACAAAAGCTGCAGCGATTGCCTCGCCGCCATGTGCCTCAAGCAGATCAGCCGCGATCCCGGCCTCTTCGCCCGGCGCCTCGGTCAGAGCCGGGTCCGAGATCAGACGCTCATCCTCGCGCGACTGCACCTCATCAGCGCCCGGCGCCTTGCCCCATTCGGCGACCAGCTTGGCGCCTTGCAGGATACGGTTCGCTTTGCGGAATTCGGCCTGCGGCACCACAAGGACCGAGGTCCCCTTGCGCCCGGCGCGGCCCGTCCGGCCCGAACGGTGCAACAATGTTTCCGGATTGGTCGGCAGATCGGCATGGATCACCAGATCCAGCCCCGGCAGATCGATGCCGCGTGCCGCCACATCGGTCGCGATGCAGACGCGGGCGCGCCCGTCGCGCAGCGCCTGGAGCGCATGCAGCCGCTCGCTTTGCGACAGCTCGCCCGAAAGCGCCACCACCGGGAAGCCCCGGTTCACCATCCGCGCATGCAGGTGGTTCACATTGGCCCGGGTTTTGGCGAAGACAATCGCCACCTGCGCATCATACCAGCGCAGAAGATTGAAGATCGCCGGTTCCTTGTCGCGGTTCGACACCGAGATCGCGCGATATTCGATATCGGCATGCTGGCTGGCCGAAGATTTCACCTCGACCCGGCGCGCCTCGCGCTGATAGGTCGCGGCAAGCGAGGCGATCTCTTTCGGCACCGTGGCCGAGAACATCAGCACGCGCTTTTCTTCCGGGGCACCGCCCAGCAGGAATTCCAGATCCTCGGCAAAGCCCATATCCAGCATCTCATCGGCCTCATCGAGGACGACCGCCGCCAGTTCCGACAGATCAAGCGACTTGCGCTCGACATGGTCGCGCAACCGGCCCGGAGTGCCGACCACGATATGGGCGCCCTGGGAAAGTGCACGGCGTTCGGTGCGGTAATCCATCCCGCCCACGCAAGAGGCCACGACCGCGCCCTCATACAGCCAGACCAGTTCGCGCTGCACCTGAAGCGCCAGTTCGCGGGTCGGCGCGATGACCAGAGCCAGCGGCTTTTCCGGCGGCAGAAGCCGGTCGATGCCGCCCAGAACCTCGGGCGCGATGGCCAGGCCGAAGGCCACTGTCTTGCCCGACCCGGTCTGTGCAGAAACCAGCAGATCGCGCCCGATCAGTTCGGGGGCCAGCACAGCCTCCTGCACCGGGGTCAGCGCGGAATAGCCCTTGGCTGCCAGCGCCGCTTTAAGCGGGCCTGCGATAGAATCAATCGTCATTATTTGTCCTGTCAGGGGGCCAGCCGCCCCCGCATATGAGCCAGAAAGAAGGCCCAGAGCACCGCCGCAACCCTCCCGGTCGCGGCCCGGAGCAGACAGGCCTGGGGGCGCCATACAGGGTTTTCCCGCCACTGTCCATAAATCACCGCCCATCAGGCCCCAGACAGCAAATCCCCTGCCCGCCAAGGCCGAACCGGGACCGCCACCTCTGTTCCAAGGCCGACGTTCCGGGTATGATCCCCGCTATTATGCCAGCCCTCTGCCGCGATTGCCTGACCCGATTCGAACCAGGACAGCCAGGTATCGACCAACCGGGCCTGGTGGGGCGTGGCCGCCGCTGCCCCTCCTGCCGCTCGCCCCGGGTCATCGCCCATGCCGAG
Source organism: Pseudogemmobacter sp. TB195 (assembly GCF_058313095.1). Lineage (NCBI taxonomy): Bacteria > Pseudomonadati > Pseudomonadota > Alphaproteobacteria > Rhodobacterales > Paracoccaceae > Pseudogemmobacter > Pseudogemmobacter sp. TB195. The sequence goes on along the minus strand of NZ_JBZEGG010000001.1, from coordinate 599,302 downwards.
CTCGACCACCTTTCCATCGCCCATATGGATTGCGACGCCTTTTACGCCAGCGTTGAAAAACGCGACAATCCGGCGCTGCGAGACCAGCCGCTGATCGTCGGCGGCGGCAGGCGTGGCGTGGTCTCGACCTGTTGCTATCTTGCCCGGATCAAAGGCGTGCGCTCGGCCATGCCGATGTTCCAGGCGCTGAAGCTCTGCCCCGAGGCCGTGGTGGTACCCCCCCGCATCGCGCATTACGCCGAAGCGTCGCGGCAGATCCGCGCCATGATGGAAGAGCTGACCCCCGACATTGAACCCCTGTCGCTGGATGAGGCCTTTCTCGATCTCTCTGGCACCGCGCGGCTGCATGGCGCGCCGCCTGCCGTGCTGCTCGCGCGGCTGACAAAGCGGATGGAGGACGAGATCGGCGTTTCCGGCTCGATCGGCCTGTCGCATAACAAATTTCTGGCCAAGATTGCCTCGGATCTCGATAAGCCGCGCGGCTTTTCGGTGATCGGGCGGGCCGAGACCCAGGCTTTCCTGACGCCAAAGCCGGTTGGCATCATCTGGGGTGTCGGCGCCGCGAGCCGGACCGCGCTTGAGGCCGCCGGGGTCAGAACCATTGCCGATCTCCTCCGCTGGGACCGCCGCGATCTGGCATTGCGATTTGGCCAGATGGGCGAACGCCTCTGGCACCTGGCGCGGGGCGAAGACCATCGCCGCGTCAGCCGCGATACCGGTCTGAAATCCATCTCAAAGGAAACCACATTTTTTGAGGACACCACCGATGCAGATCTGCTCGACGGCCATCTCTGGCGGCTTGCCGAACAGGTCTCGGACCGCGCGAAAGCCAAGGACCTCGCCGGCCGCACCGTCACGCTCAAGCTGAGAAAGGGTGACTTCCAGATTGTCACCCGCCGCCAGGCGCTGTCAGACGCGACCCAGCTTGCCGACCGCATCTACCGCACCGCGCGCGATCTGCTCGACCGCGCGGGCGTCAGGGGCCCGTTCCGCCTGATCGGCACCGGCCTTGCAGATCTCTGCCCCGGAACTGAGGCCGACCGCAGCCCCGACCTTCTCGACCCGACTGCCGCCCAGCGCGCAAAGGCGGAACATGCGGCCGACGCGATCCGCGCCCGTTTCGGCAAGGATGCCATCATCAAAGGCCGGGCCTTGCGCTGAGCCTTTTCCTTCTGGCGTAATATTCCCGCCAGCGACGTCTAGAGCCTCCCCGGAGACAGAACAGAGACGGGCACTGCGATCTGACCCTTGCTGATCTTCAGAGAGGGGGAAAGCGATGCTGTGCTCAGCAAGGCGAGACGGCACTGACCTGCCCCGACCCTGGATCCAGCGCGCGGCAAGCCAGGTCAGCGGGTCGCGGGCCGCGACATTTCCCCTTCCACAGCCCCGCCCGGAAGGCGCCTCTTCTGCCCCCGCAATTGTGTTTTCAACCGGGCGAATAAGGTCAGTCGAAGAACGGCGTCATCTGCGCCACGATCACCGAATTCTCGGCCAGAGCGCGCTCCATCAGCACAACCTCGTCCTCGCCGATCTCATCCCCGGCGGCCCGGCGCTCTTCAAGCGTGCCAAGCCCCTGGACTTCCAGCGGTGAGAGATCGGCTTCCTTCAGGATCGCCACCGTCTCGCGCACCGCCTCTGCCTCATCCACACCCGAGGCATAGCACAGCAATGCCGCACCGGTCGCTTTCTCCGGGAGACCATCGCCGGCCTTGCGACCAACCTCGACCACCAGCGAATAGACCTGCTGCGGACGCTTTTCTTTTACCGGCTTCTCAACATCTTCCATGTCGCGCCCCCAAATCCTTCAAAGGATTTGGGCCGGTTTCTGATCAGAAACCGACCCGCGCCCCTGTTCACCTGCGGCTCAGTCGCGCAGAAGCTCGTTGATCGAGGTCTTGGACCGTGTCTGCGCATCCACCCGTTTCACAATCACCGCGCAGTAAAGGTTCACCCCGTTCTTCGAGGGCAGCGAGCCCGCGACCACGACCGATCCTGCCGGCACTTCGCCATACATCACTTCACCGGTCTCACGGTCGACGATCTTGGTCGATTTCCCGATGAAGACGCCCATGCCGAGGACCGAGCCCTCGCGCACGATGCAGCCCTCGACAACCTCGGACCGCGCGCCGATAAAGCAGTTATCCTCGATGATGGTCGGGCCGGCCTGCATCGGCTCCAGCACGCCGCCGATGCCAACGCCGCCGGACAGGTGCACATTCTTGCCGATCTGCGCGCAGGAGCCAACGGTCGCCCAGGTGTCGACCATGGTGCCCTCGTCAACATGCGCGCCGAGATTGACGAAAGACGGCATCAGCACCACGCCTTTCGCGATATAGGCCGAACGGCGAACGATGCAGTTCGGCACCGCGCGGAAGCCAGCGGTTTTCCATTCCGCCTCACCCCAGCCGTTGAACTTGCTGTCGACCTTGTCCCACCAGGTGCCGCCCTGCGAGCCGCCCTCATGGATCTCCATATCTTTCAGACGGAACCCCAGCAGGACCGCCTTTTTCGCCCATTGGTTCACATGCCAGACCCCATCCGCCTGGCGCTCGGCCACCCGCAGCTGGCCTTTGTCGAGCGATTCCAGTGTCGCCTCGATCGCATCACGCGCCTCGCCTTTCGTGGCCGGGGTGATGGTATCGCGCGCCTCCCAGGCGGCCTCGATTGCGGTTTCCAGCGCGGCGTTCGACATGTGGATCTCCTCGGGCAGATTTATTCGGACAGTTTTGTTCTGGCAGGCTTCGTTCGTGACAGGGTTTTGTTCAGGTCCATGGGGCTATAAGGCTTGTATCCGGGTCACGCAATCGGCCCGGTGACTGGTGGGAGGTATCATGAACGACGAGTCGCGCAATCATCCGTTCCGGGACAGTGGCCAGGATCTGGTCGCGGCAGATAAATGCCCCGATACGCTGCAGACCCGCGCCCCGGCGTACCGGCTGGCCTTTGCCGACCAGGATTTTCTGACGCGCGAAGATCTGCGTCCGGTAAGGCTGCAGCTGGAACTGCTGAAGCCGCAGCTGATCATGGATGAACGCGGGATCGAGACCACCATCGTCCTGTTCGGCGGGGCCCGCATTCCCGCACCGGAACATCGCGATCAGGCAAAGACCAAAGCGCTGGCCGATCTCTCGCCCTATTACGATGAGGCGCGCCGTTTCGCGAAGATCATGACCGAACGCAGCCTGGGGTCTTACGGGCGCAAAGGCGTGATCGTGACCGGCGGCGGGCCGGGTGTGATGGAGGCGGGAAATCGCGGCGCGGCAGATGCCGGGGGCCATTCCATCGGCCTCAATATCGTGCTGCCGCATGAACAGGCGCCGAACGCTTATGTCTCACCGGATCTGTGCTTCAACTTCCACTATTTCGCGATCCGCAAGATGCATTTCCTGATGCGGGCCGAGGCCATCGTGGTTTTCCCCGGCGGCTTTGGCACGCTCGACGAAATGTTCGAGGCGCTGACCCTGATCCAGACTCATCGGATGAAGCCCGTGCCCTTCCTGCTCTTTGGCAAGAGCTGGTGGGAAAGTGTGGTCAACTGGAGCCAACTGGCGGATGCGGGGGTGATCTCTCCGGAAGATCTCGACCTCTTCCGCATGGTCGAGACCGCAGAAGAGGCGATTTTGGTGATCGACGGCTGGAAAAAGCCCTGCTGAATGCACGGGCGGGGGCAACCCCACCCGCTGCCCTTACCCGCGGGCGGGGATATTCATGGCACGCTGCATGGCCGGACGCGCAAGGATCCGGTCCAGATAGGCCGGCACGTTTTTCAGATCCGCCCAGCCTGCGATTTCGGCGGCTTTGTAAAAGCCTTTCAGCGTATTGAGCCAGGGCCCGATTGCCATATCGGCGATGGTATAGTCGCCAACCAGCCAGTCCTGCCCCTCAAGCGCCTGGTCGAGCACCTTCAAAAGCCGCTCTGCCTCGGCACGGTAACGTTCCTTCGGGCGCGGATCTTCGATCTCCTTGCCCGCGAAATGATGAAAAAAGCCCAGCTGGCCGAACATCGGACCAAGCCCACCCATCTGAAACATCAGCCACTGGATCACCTGCCAGCGTTTGGCCTCGGGCAGGAATTTCCCGCTTTTCTCGGCAAGATAGAGCAGGATCGCCCCGCTCTCGAACAAGGGCAGCGGCTTATCCCCCGGCCCATGCGGGTCAATCATCGCCGGGATCTTGTTATTCGGGTTCAGCGACAGGAATTCCGGGCTGAGCTGGTCATTTTTCCCGAAATCGACCAGATGCGCCTCATAGGGCAGGCCGGTCTCCTCAAGCATCAGGGACACCTTGATCCCGTTGGGCGTGGGCAGCGAATAAAGCTGGATCACCTCGGGATTGAGGGCGGGCCAGCGCGCCGTCACCGGAAAAGCTGAAAGTGTGGACAATGTGGCCTCCTGCGGCTGTTTTGCTAAGAGATAGGCAATTTTTCCCAGTGGGTAAGCCCCAATTTATGTGCGATATTCCTGCGGTAACTGTGCGTGAAGCGCAGAGAAGCGGACCGGCGCAAGAGCCGGAGGAAACAAGGGACAGTCAGATGCTCAATGAGTTCAAGGCCTTTATCTCGCGCGGCAATGTCATCGACATGGCCGTCGGTATCATCATCGGCGCAGCCTTCACCGCCATCGTCACCTCGCTGGTCGATGACCTCGTCAATCCGCTGATCGGTCTGATCGTCGGCGGCATCGACTTTTCGAATGTCAGCTTCGGGCTCGGCGAAGCGCAGTTCAAAATCGGCAGCTTCATCAATGCCGTGATCAAGTTCCTGATCATCGCCTGGGTGGTCTTCCTGCTGGTCAAAGGCATCAACCGCGTCTCGCAACTTGGCAAGAAGAAAGAAGAAGCGGCCCCGGATGCGCCGGCCGCGCCCACCGAGGCAGAGCTGCTTCAGGCGATCCTGGTCGAGCTGAAATCGAAAGCCTGATCTGACAGAACGGCCCGCCTCTCGCGGGCCGTTTTCGATGGCGCGGGGCGGTTGTGACCCGTGGCTTTTGCACGTCAGCCCGGCGAAAAAGCTTCTGTCCTGCCCGACGCGGGCGGCGACACGATCATGGATTTGCTGAACGTCGCCGGAAACAACGGTCTCTTCTGTATTTCGGCGGCGGGTTTCGTGATCCCCTGGAGGACAACAGCTCTGGGACCTGGCCTTTCAGAGACCCGAAAAAGGAAAACCCCCAACCACGAGGGCGGGGGTTGACCTTGTAAGGACCGAACGGCCCCAGTGTTCACGTCCCTGTCTGATCCTCTGGAAAACCGGAAGGACCAGATCGGGAAACGCCTCAAAGCTACCTCGCGGTAAAACTCAGAGTGCGCCTTCGCGTTGCGCTTTCTTGCGCGCGAGTTTACGCGCACGGCGGATCGCTTCGGCTTGCTCGCGAGCTTTCTTAACCGACGGTTTCTCGAAATGTTGCTTAAGCTTCATTTCACGGAAAACGCCTTCGCGCTGCAGCTTCTTTTTCAGAGCACGGAGTGCCTGTTCGACGTTATTGTCGCGGACGCTGACCTGCATGTGGTTGTCACCACCTTCCTAAGCTAGAGTTGCACATATTTGTGCAGGCCCGGCGCGCATAACAGATGCAGGGGCTCCTGTCCACCTTTCGACCTGCGGAGACGATGATGGAAGCGGCGATTGCAAGGGAAAAACTGCTGGATGCGGCCCTGGCGCATGTGGCGTTCGATGGCTGGTCCGAGACCACGCTGAAGGCGGCGGCGGCTGATTCGGGCGTGGCGCCGGGCCTTGCGGCCGCGCTCTTCCCGCGCGGCGGGGTCGATCTGGCACTGGCCTGGCATATGCGGGGCGACCGCGAGATGGCGCGGATCCTTGCCGAAGAGGATCTGGCCGCGCTGAGGTTTCGCGACCGGGTGGCGCGGGCGGTGCTCCTGCGGCTGGAGATCGCGGATCGCGAGGCGGTCCGGCGGGGCACCACCCTTTTCGCGCTGCCCCAATACAGTGCGGAGGGAAGCCGCGCGATCTGGGGCACGGCGGATGCGATCTGGACCGCGCTTGGCGATACATCGGATGATCTGAACTGGTACACGAAACGCCTCAGCCTCTCGGCGGTCTATGCGGCGACGGTTCTGTTCTGGCTGGGCGATGACAGCACCGGCCTTCAGGCAACGCGCGACTTCCTCGACCGCCGCATCGAAAATGTGATGCAGTTCGAGAAAGCGAAAGCAGCCCTTGCCAGCAACCCGATCGGCAAGGCACTGATGGGGGGACCGCTGAAATTCCTCGGCCGGATCCGCCCTCCCGTCCTGCCCGATGATCTGCCGGGCCAGGAGGCAAAGGGCGGCAAAGGTCCCCGCCCGTTCTGATCCGCCCCCAGCATCCCTGCCCGCAAAGACAAAGCAAGCCCATGCCCCTTTCCGACAAACTCTCTGATTCCATGCAGGCCATCGAGATCGTCGCCCCCGGCGGCCCGGATGTGCTGCAACCCTGTACTCTGCCGGTGCCGGTGCCGGGCCATGGCCAGATCGTGATCCGGGTGGCCTATGCCGGGGTAAACCGCCCCGATGCGCTGCAACGCGCCGGCGCCTATGCGCCGCCCGCGAATGCCTCGCCGCTGCCCGGGCTGGAATGTTCGGGCACGGTGGTTGAAACCGGCCCCGGCGTCTCGCGCTGGAAGATCGGCGAGACGGTCTGCGCGCTGCTCCCGGGCGGTGGCTACGCAGAATATGCGCTGTGCCACGAGACCCATGCCCTGCCGGTGCCAGCCGGCATGTCGATGAAAATGGCCGCCTGCCTGCCCGAGACCTGCTTCACCGTCTGGTCGAATATCGTCATGCGCGGCGGGCTCAGGCCGGGCGAGAAATTCCTTGTCCATGGCGGCACTTCGGGGATTGGCACCACCGCGATCCAGATTGCCAGCGCGCTTGGAGCGAGGGTATTCGCAACCGCGGGCAGTGATGAGAAAGCCCAGGTCTGTCTCGATCTCGGCGCCGAGGCTGCCTTCAACTACCGCACCCGCGATTTCGTGACGGAAATGCGCAAGATCGGCGGGGCCGATGTGATCCTCGACATGATCGGCGGCAGCTATATCCCAAGGAATATCAAAGCCCTCGCCGATGATGGCCGCATCGTGCAGATCGCCTTCCTGCAAGGCGCCAAAGCCGAGGTGAACTTCGCCGAGGTGATGATGCGCCGCCTGACCATCACCGGCTCGACCCTTCGCCCGCAAAGCGACATCGCCAAGGCCCGGATCGCGCGCGATCTGGAACGCGAGGTCTGGCCGATGATCGCCCGGGGGGCGCTGAAAGTGGTGCTCGACAGCGAATTCACGCTTAGCGACGCCGCAAAGGCGCATGAGCGGATCGAATCCCCCGGCCATATCGGGAAGATCGTGATGAAGGTCGAGAATTCCTGATCCGGGCGCGGGCTGAACCCTGCGCCTTCGGCGGGACTATTTCGATCAGGAGAATGCGGCTTCCTCCTGACTTAAACACTCTCGCCGGGGGCGTCCGGATCACGCCTTTCAGCGCACCGCGTCGAGCACCGCGTCTTTCAGCCGGCAGTCACGGATCGCGTCCTCGCCGCAGCGGCGCGGCGCGAGGTCTTTGGTCAGGCAGATCCGAACCTCGCGGATGGCACCGCCCTGGCAGATGACGGTGACCTGATCGGGTTTCAGCCCCGGATTTGACTCAAGAAAGGCGCCCTCGATCACCTCGGCCGGCACTTTCAGTGTCTTTGACATGCGCGCAAAGACCGGCGGGATTTTGACTTTTTCATAAGCCGCCCGCGCCTTTGCATAGTAATCGCGCGGCGCGAGTCCCGAACAGCGTCCGTGCTTTTTCCACTGGTAGAAGGCATAGCCCGCACCGCCCATCACATCCGCCATAGACGCAGATTCCGCCCGGGTCGGATCACGCTCCACCGTGCGGCAATAAGATGGCCAGCCCTTTTCCTTTTGCGGCCAGAGCCCATGCAGCACAAAGGTCAATCCACGCCCGATATCGCATTGCGGATCGCGGCGCGCATCGCCTTCGGCCTCACACCAGCCAGAGGACCAGGACAGCGCCATGACGTAATAGTCGAAATCGCCCGCCCTCTCGCCCTCGGCTTTCGCCGGAGAGACAGCCAGCAGGCACAAGGCAACGAGCGACAGGATCCGCAGCAATTTTACTTTCCCTCTCGCAGGAATCGCACTATATGGCAGGGTAATTCCCCGACATCGGAGAACGTGAACCAAAGGTTCACAGCCGTTTTCCCGGCGCGGGAGAGATTTGTAAAGGCCAGCCCTGCAAACAGGGCAGCAGCTGAAAGGAAGTCCTATGTCGAAGCCGATTATGGCCCGCGCGACCGCCGTCTGGCTGGTGGACAACACGACCCTGACCTTCAGACAGATCGCCGATTTCTGCGGCATGCATGAGCTTGAGGTCCAGGGCATTGCCGATGGTGATGTCGGTGGTGGCGTCAAAGGGTTTGACCCGATCGCCAATAACCAGCTTGAACAGGTCGAGATCGACCGTGGCGAGAAAGATCCGCTTTACAAGCTCAAGCTCAAGTTCAACGCCGCCGCTCTGGGCGAGGAAAAGCGCCGTGGCCCGCGCTATACCCCGCTCTCGAAACGCCAGGACCGTCCGGCGGCGATCCTCTGGCTGGTCAAGTTCCACCCGGAACTCTCGGATGGCGCCATTGGCAAGCTCGTTGGCACCACCAAGCCGACGATCCAGTCGATCCGCGAACGCACCCATTGGAACATCCAGCATATCACCCCGGTTGACCCGGTCGCGCTTGGTCTGTGCCGCCAGTCCGAGTTGGACGCCGCGGTGCAGCAGGCCGTCCGCCGCAAGGCAGCCGAGGGCGGCGTGATGTCGGATGACGAGCGTCGCAAACTGGTTTCGACCGAGCAGAGCCTCGGCATGGAGCCGGTGGCGCGGGTCGAGACCGCCCTTACCGGGCTCGAGGTCTTTGGCGAGGAGCAGCCCGTCGAAGAGGACGAGGCGGAAGAGAAGGACTTCTCGGATGCCGACAGCTTCTTCTCGCTGCCCTCGGGCGACAAGGATGAGGACGAAGATGACGAGCCAGGCCGTCGCTGAGCCGCAATCCGCGCAGCAATTGGCTTGAATCGAGCGAAAAACCGGGCCCCGCGCCCGGTTTTTTTCTTTGTATCGCCTTAGTTCAGCGATCTTTGCCATAGATGACAAAAGCGGATCAGCGGGGGCTGATCCAGTCTGATGTTTCTCTGGAACGTGGATGCTGCTGCTATGAACCTTTCTTTGTTGCCGTCTCTGACGGCCGCCTTTCTTGCGCTGTCCTTTCCCGTGCTCGCCTGCACGGCCGCGTCAGAGCGGCAGCAAATCCGCCAGGAATTCGCGCATTGGGTCAATGGGCTGCGCGCGGAACGGGGGCTTGGGCCGCTGCGCCTCAACGGAACCCTTGACCGTGCCGCCAGGGGGCACGCCTGTGACATGGCGGTGAATGCCTTCATGAGCCATAGCGGCTCGAACGGCTCGTCGCTGAAGACGCGGCTGAAACGGGCGGGCTACGGGCTGAAGACCGCGACCGAGAACCTCGCGACCAGCAGTTCCGCGCCCAATTCGGCGACGCCTGCACGGCTCTGGCTGAATTCGCCGTCGCATCTGGTCAATCTGCTCAACCCCAATATCACTGAGATGGGGCTTGAGATCACGGTGGCGCGCGGCAAGACCTATTACGTCTTTGTCGGCGGACATCCGCGCCGCAGTTGAGCCCTATGCGGGCCAGCTGGCCCGGGCAAGGACCGGTGCGTCGCCTTCGGGCGGTGCCTCGCCTGTTTCCCAGGCGTAAAGGCGGATGTGATCCGGGCTGGTGCCATCCGGCCCGGCAATCACCCGCCATTCTAGGTGAAAGCCCTCGGGGATCAGCCCTTCGGCCCAGAAGGTGATCTCTTCGCTTTCCAGCGCCTCGGAGGGCAGCGCCGGCCAGCCATCGGCATCGCCCCAGAAGACCAGCGCCTCTATCTCCGGATCCTCACCCGCAAGACGCGCCAGCGGCTGCAGAAACAGCTCTTCCGGTGTCTTTTCCTGAGGCTTTTTCGGCGCCATATCGACCTCCTGCGGCGGGGGCCGCAGCAGCGGGGGGGCTGCGGACTGGCCCGCATAAGCGCAGGAAGGCGCAGCCTGTCAAGCATCCGCTTCCCGGCTGGCAAGGCGCGTGCTAGGTCTGAGACATGAGCCAGATCCCGTCCAAAGAGCAGATCCGTCAATGGATCACCGATAATCCCGGCCTGTCGTCGAAACGCGACATCGCGAAAGCTTTCGGCGTGAAGGCCGATGAGCGCAACGAGCTGAAACGCCTGTTGCGCGAGATGGAGGCCGAGGGGGATCTCGCGAAACGCGCGCGCCGCTTCCTGCCGAAAGGCGAGCTGCCGCCGGTCGCGCTGCTGAAAGTGCTGCCCCCCGATGCGGCAGGCGATCTTTTCGCCGAAGCGATGGAGGAAGGCATCGATCCCGATACCGGCCGTATCCTGATCATCGCGAAAAAGGGCGATCCCACTCTGGGCGCCGGCGACCGGATTTTGGCCCGGCTCGCGAAGGTCGATCTGGACGATTACGTCTGGGAGGCGCGGCTGATCCGGCGGATCGGGTCGAACCCGCTGAAGGTGCTGGGCGTGTTCCGCAAAGGATCCGAAGGCGGGCGGATCGTGCCAATCGACAAGGGCCAGGACAAGGAATGGCGGGTCCTGCCCGATGGCGATATGGGCGCGAAAGATGGCGAACTGGTCGAGGGCGAGGCCACAGGCCCACGCCGCATGGGTCTGCCGCAGGCGAAGATCCTGGCGCGGCTGGGCGATCCGGCGGGGCCGCGCGCGGTGTCGCTGATCGCGATCCATCAGCACGGCATTCCTGATCAGTTCCCCGACAAGGCAGTGGAAGAGGCCGATAACGCGCCGCCCTTTACCATGGCGCATCGCGAAGATCTGCGGGATCTTGACCTTGTCACCATCGACCCCCAGGACGCGCGCGACCGTGATGATGCGGTGCTGGCGCTGGTTGATGACGAGCCGGGCAATCCGGACGGCTTTGTCCTTTGGGTCGCGATTGCCGATGTGGCGAATTATGTCCGCCCGGGCTCAGCCCTCGACCGTGAGGCGCGGCGCAGGGGCAATTCGACCTATTTCCCCGACCGCGTGGTGCCGATGCTGCCCGATACGTTGTCGGGCGATCTGTGTTCGTTGCACGAACATGTCGACCGCCCCTGTATGGCGGTCAGAATGCGGGTCAATTCCTCGGGGCAAAAGATCGCGCATCGCTTTACGCGGGGCGTGATGCGGTCAAAGGGCAGCCTGGAATATGGCCAGGTTCAGCGCGCAATCGACGGCCAGCCCGATGCCGCGACCGGGGCGCTTTTGCCGCAGCTCAAAGTGCTTTACGCCTGCTATGACGCGCTGAAACGCGGGCGGGCCTTGCGCCAGCCGCTGGATCTGGATCTGCCCGAACGCCAGATCGTTCTGTCAGACGAGGGCAAGGTTCTGTCGGTCGATTTCAAGGACCGGCTCGACGCGCATAAGCTGATAGAAGAATGCATGGTGATGGCGAATGTCGCCGCCGCCGAGGAATTGCAGCGGGTGAAGCAGCCTTTGCTATACCGCGTTCATGAGGAACCCTCGCCCGACAAGCTGGAAAGCCTTCGCGAAGTGGCGGAAAGCTCCGGCTTTACGCTGGCCAAGGGCCAGGTGCTGAAAACCTCGCATCTGAACCAGCTGTTGAAACAGGCCGAAGGCTCGGAGTTTGACGAGCTGATCAATATCTCGACCCTGCGCTCGATGACCCAGGCCTATTACGCGCCCGAGAATTTCGGCCATTTCGGGCTGGCGCTGAAGAATTATGCGCATTTCACCTCGCCCATCCGCCGCTATGCCGACCTGATCGTGCATCGCGCGCTGATCCGGGGGCTGGGCCTCGGACCCGATGGCCTGTCGGATTTCGACATGGAGAACCTCGGCGAGACCGGCAAGCTGATCTCGGATGCCGAGCGCCGCTCGATGGCGGCCGAGCGAGACACGGTCGACCGCTATCTGGCCGCCTATCTGTCGGACCGGGTCGGCGCAGTCTTTACCGGCCGCGTCGCCGGGGTGCAGCGTTTCGGGCTTTTCGTGAAGCTTGACGAGACCGGTGCCGACGGGCTGGTTCCGATCCGCGAAGTCGGGCGCGAATTCTTCCATTTCGACCCCGAAAGCCAGACCCTGATGGGGGCCGATACCGGCCTGACCATCGGCATCGGCCAGAAGGTCAAAGTGCGCCTGGCCGAGGCCGTGCCGGTGACCGGCGGGCTGATCCTTGAACTTGTCGAACTGGAAGACCGCGCTTTGCCTTCGGGGCGTGCCGCGAAGGGCCGGGGCCGCGCGCCGAAACGCGCGCTTGGCAAGGCGCGGGCGGCCGAGGCGGCAAAGCGTCGGGTGGTAAGGCGGCGGAAATGAAACGGCTCGCCCTTGCGTCGGCGCTGATGCTGGCGCCTCCCGCCATGGGGCCGGCGGTTCACGCCCAGACCATCGAAGACACGGAGGGCAGCATAACCGTGGGGCGCGAAAGCGAAAGTGCCGCGGGGTTCCGCGCCTGGATTGGCGCCTATCGCGGCAAGGCGCTGGAGGCCGGTGTTCCGGCGGCGGTCTGGGACCGCGAAATGCGCGAGGCGGAGTTCCTGCCCGATGTCCTGCGCCGCGACCGCAACCAGAATGAATTCACCCGCACGATCTGGGATTATCTCGACATCGCCGTTTCCGACGAGCGGGTGGCGATGGGCCGGGCGGCGGCTGAGAAACATGCGGAACTGCTGGCCCGGATCGAAGCGAAATACGGCGTGCGCAAAGAGATTGTGCTGGCGGTCTGGGGGCTTGAGACCTCTTACGGCACCTTTCGCGGCAAGACCGACACCATCTCGGCGCTGGCGACGCTGACCTATGACGGGCGGCGCGAGGCGTTTTTCGGCGCGCAGCTGATTGAGGCGCTGAAGATCCTTGAGGCGGGCGAGGTCTCCCGCCCCGATATGCAGGGCAGCTGGGCGGGCGCGATGGGGCATACCCAGTTCATGCCGACCTCCTGGCGCGATTATGCGGTGGATTTCGATGGCGACGGGCGCCGGAACCTGTGGTCGGATGATCCCGCCGACGCCCTGGCCTCGGCGGCGTATTACCTCAGCCGGCATGGCTGGGCGACGGGCGTCCCCTGGGGGATGGAGGTGCAGCTGCCCGAGGGGTTCGATTACGACCTGACCTCAGAGCGGGTGGTGAAGCCGGCAGCGGACTGGGCGGCGCTTGGGGTGAAGCCGGTGGCGGGGCCCTGGCCAGAGGGCGCGCGGGTGTCAATCCTGGTGCCTGCCGGAGCCAGGGGCGCGGCTTTCGCGATCTGGCCGAATTTCCAGGCGATCGAAAGCTACAACCCGGCCGATGCCTATGTGATCGCGATTGGCCATCTGGCGGACCGGATCGCGGGCGGCCCGCCCATTGCGACCACCTGGCCACGTCACTGGAAGGCGCTGACACTGGACGAGCGCAAAGAGGTCCAGCAGCTTTTGACTGCTGCCGGCTATGACGCGGGCGGTGTTGACGGACGGATCGGGCCAAAGACCGTGGCCGCGGTCAAGGCCTGGCAAAAGGCAGGCGGGATGGTCGCGGATGGCTATGCCAGCCCGGATGTGCTGCGCGATTTGCGGGCGCAGTAACGGGTCGGGGCGCAGCCCCCACACTGCCGGACCATTTCGGACAGGGGGAAGCCGGGGGTTAAAGCCCGAGAAGGCCGGGCAGGTCTTTCATGGAGTGGAAGAGCGGCACGTTCAGGGCTTTGAGCCCTCTGGCGGGGGGCGTGTCTTCGCCATGGGCGGCAAAGCCGAGACAGGGGATGCCTGCGGCGATGGCGGCGCGGGCGCCGGCCGGGCTGTCTTCGATCACAACACAGGCCTCTGGCGCCACGCCGCAGGCTTTTGCACAGGCGAGGTAGAGATCGGGCAGCGGTTTTGGTTTGCCGATGGCCTGGCCCGACAGCACGGTGCGAAAGCGCGGGATAAGACCTCGCGCGCCCAGGGTGATCTGCATCTTTTCGGGTGATCCATTAGAGCCGACCGCATAGGGTATGCCCGCCGCATCCAGCCGGTCGAAAACCTGGATAATATCCGGGATCAGCGGCACCCCTGCTTCGAGCATGGCATACATATTGGCATAGAGATCGGCGACCCAGCTGTCGGGCAGAACGGCGCCATTGGCACGGGCGCGGCTTGCGACATCCTCGACGGTACCGCCGATATAATCGCGCTCGAGCTCTTCCAGTGTCAGATGAAAGCCGCAGCTGGCAAACTCGGCCAGCATCAGCTCGAAAGTCGGGCCTTCGCTGTCAACGATCACGCCGTCACAATCGAAGAGTACAGCAGCGGGAGGGGTCATGTCGTGCTCCGGTTCTGGCGGGGGCGGCAATCTCTGCCCGGCGCTATCACCCATGACCCCGTGCGAACAGCGCCCGCGCGAGATCAGATCGGGATTGTGTGATAGCGGTAACGCTCAGGCCACTCCGGGGGCACGCAGCAGTGTAATCCAGGTATCGCCATAGCGGCGCTGGTCGAGCAGCCCGAATGCCCCGGGCGGGGCGGGGGCGGTGCCTTCCTCCCAGACGATGATCGCGCCCGGGGTCAGCCACGCGCCCTCCAGCGCCGAGGCGAGCGCGGCCTCGCCAAGCGCTTTGCCATAGGGCGGATCGAGGAAGACAAGACCATAGCCGGGGCCGCGATTGGCGCCGAGCTTTGTCGCATCGCGGCGCCAGACATCGGTGACGCCCATCGCCTGCATCTTTTCGATATTCTTGCGCAAAAGCGCGCGGGACGCCGCGCCGTCATCGACAAAGGCGACCTGCGCCGCGCCGCGTGACAATGCCTCAAGCCCGAGCGCGCCAGTGCCCGCGAAAAGGTCAAGAACCCGCGCGCCCTGGACCGGATTGCCGTAGCCGCCATTCAGCAGCAGGTTGAAAATCGCCTCGCGGACACGGTCGGAGGTGGGGCGCAGATGCGCCTCAACATCCCCCTGCCCGATATCCGTAAGTTGCAACCCGCGCCGCGCGCCTCCGATGATGCGCATTATTTCAGCAAGGCCTTCAGATCGGGTGCGGTGGTGATCACCTCCGGCGCCGGCGATTTGCCCGATTCGATCAGCCGCTTGCCGACCATATAGGCGCGCGCATCGCTCATGGCATCGACCGCGAGCAGGTCATCGCCGCGGTAATACCAATGCGAGATGCCGCCGATCTCGCGGGTGATCACCCGGTCATAGCCGATGTTCAGCCCGGCAATCTGCAGTTTCAGATCATATTGGTCCGACCAGAACCAGGGTTTTGCCTGATAGGCCTTTGCGGCGCCGAGCATGTTTTCCGCGACGATTTCGCCCTGATCAATGGCATTCCCGACCGATTCCAGCCGGATCCTGCCGCCTCTCCAGGGAAAGGAGGCACAATCACCCGCAGCCCAGATCGCCGGGTCCGAAGTGCGACCGAATTCATCGGTTGCGATACCGTTGTCCAGCGCGATGCCGCTGGCCTCGGCCAGCTCGGCCCCGGGCGAGACGCCCACCCCCACCACAACGAAATCGGCTGCGATCTCGCGCCCGTCTTTCAACAGGACGCCGGTGACCGCCCTGTCCCCAAGAATGCGGTCAAGTGCGGTTTCCTCAAGGATCGTAACGCCCTGCCCGCTATGGGTCTTGCGGACAAAATCAGCGGTCTCGGCGGCGGCGACGCGGCCAAGAATGCGGGGTGCTGCCTCAATCAGGGTGACGGTGAGGCCCAGTTTTTTGGCAACCGCCGCCGCTTCGAGCCCGATATAGCCGCCGCCGATCACGACGAGGCTGCGGCCGGCGGTGAATTCGGCGCGCATCCGGTCGACATCGCGCAGATTGCGCACGGTGAAGACGCCGTCCAGATCCCCGCCGATGGCAGCGGGCAGGCGGCGCGGGCTGGATCCGGTGGTCAGCGCCAGCTGGTCATATGGGATAGTTTCGGCCCCGACCGTCACGGTTTTCGCTGCGCGGTCGATGGCGGTCACGGGCGCGCCGAGATGCAGCCTGATGTTGTTTTCCTGCCAGAATTCCGGGCCGCGCAGCCAGAGGCGCTCCTGCTCCATCTCGCCCATCAGATAGGCTTTCGACAGCGGCGGGCGCTGATAGGGCGGCGCGGATTCGTCGCCGATCATCGTGATCGGACCATCAGCGCCAAGGCTGCGCAATTTCGCCGCCAGCGCCGCACCCGCCTGGCCCGCGCCAACTATCACCACCCGCATATTCCGCCCCCTCTGGAATGTTACGCGACACAGCCTATAACTTCCCGGGCAACAGGCGCAACGCGCGAGGAGACACGTAATGTCGCAAATCACTGTCGGGGCGAAACTGCCCGAAGCGAAGCTCTTGAAACTGGGTGCGAACGGGCCGGAAGCGGTGGATCTGGGCGAGAAGCTCAAAGGTCGCAAAGTGGTGATTTTCGGTCTGCCCGGCGCCTTTACCGGCACCTGCACCACCGCGCATGTGCCGAGCTTTATCCGCACCGCCGAAAAATTCGCCGCCAAAGGCGTGGCAGAGATCATCTGCGTCTCGGTCAATGATCCTTTCGTGATGGATGCCTGGGCGAAATCGACCGGAGCCGACAAGGCGGGGCTGATCTTCCTTGGTGATGCGGATGGGGCATTCACCAAAGCGATCGGTCTGGAATTCGACGCGCCGCCCGCCGGTCTGCTGGGGCGTTCCAAACGCTACGCGCTGCTGGCCGAAGATGGCGTGGTGAAGGTGCTGCATCTTGAGGCCTCGCCGGGCCAATGCGAGATCTCGGGCGGCGAAGCGCTGCTGGCAGAGGTCTGATCCCTTACGCGGGTGCCTTTCAGGGGCACCCGCCCGCCCTCGCGAAGATCGGGCGGAAATCGAAAGGCCCGGGCTTCAGCGGCCCTGCGCCCTCACCTCACACAGGCAGAGAATCGGCGTACCATGGTCTTCCATGATCGTGGCGCCGGGGGCGAGCCGGTCGAGCCGCTTCGCCAGGTCGATATCCAGCGCGCTCAGGCCATTGACGTCATGGGTCGTCAGGGTGACATCGACGATATTGTAGCGGTTCGACCAGTCGGGATGGTGGTTCGCACGTTCCGCCGCTAGCGCCACGCGGGTCACGAAGCCCCAGGCCTCTGAAAAACTGCGGAATTTCCAGATCTTGCGGATCGCATCCTTGTCCGGCGCCGCCTTCCAGCCCGTCGCATCCAGATCGGGAAGCAGCGTCTGGCGTTCTTGCTGCGTAAGCAATGCGGTCATGGCAACGGGCCCCTCCTGAAACTGAAGATCAATGGCAGGCTATTCGTCCCCGGTGCTGCGACGGAAGGGGCCGTATTCCGTAAGGATCCCGATCTCTTCATCCAGCGCAAGCGATTCGCGGCTGGTGAAATCGGCGACCGCCCGACGAAACCCGGGATCGGTGATCCAGTGCAGTGACCAGGTTTCCTGGGGCAGATACCCCCGCGCAAGCTTGTGTTCGCCCTGAGCACCGGCCTCGACCCGTTGCAGCCCCTGCGCAATGGCATAATCGATGGCCTGATAGTAACAGAGCTCGAAATGCAGCGCCGGATACTCTGCGAGCGCGCCCCAATAGCGCCCGAACAGCGCGTCGCGCCCGATGAAATTCAGCGCGCCGGCCACCGGTGTCGCGCCATCGAAGGCAAGGACCAGCAACATGTCGTCGCGCATCGTGTCGTGAAAGGCGGTAAAGGCGGCGCGGGTCAGATAGGGGCGGCCCCATTTGCGCGCGCCGGTATCCTGGTAAAAGGCCCAGAACGCGCTCCAGTGTTCGGGCAGGATCTGATCGCCGCTGAGCGCCCGAATGGTAAGGCCATGGGCGCGCGCCGCCTCGCGTTCCTTGCGGATCATCTTGCGCTTGCGCGAGGACAGATCGGCCAGGAAGTCTTCAAATGTGGCATAGCCTCGATTAAACCAATGGAATTGCTGGCTCTTGCGGGGAATAAGGCCCTGAAATCCGCTCAGCGCCTGCGCCTCTTCAGGCGTGCAGAAGGTGACATGCAGCGAAGAAATCTGATTGCCGGCGGTGATCGAAATGGCGGCTTCGGCCAGCGCCTCGCGGTGTTGGTCGGGGCCAAGAAACCGTCGGCCGCTGACCGGGGTGAAGGGCACCGCCGCCTGGAGCTTCGGGTAATAGCGGCCGCCCGCGCGCTCATAGGCCTCGGCCCAGCCATGATCGAAGATGTATTCCCCCTGGCTGTGGGTCTTGAGCCAGAGCGGCATAAGTGCAGCCGGGCGCCCGGCATCAGACAGAATCAAGGGCTTTGGCAGCCAGCCGGTCTTCCCCCCGGTCGAGCCCGAAGCCTCCAGCGCCATCAGAAAGCGATGCGTGGTGAAAGGGTCGATGGGGCGGCCATCCGCCTGTTCCGGCGCAGCAATCGCATCCCAGGTGGCAGCAGGGATTTCGGTCAGGCTTTCGGCGAGGGTAATATCGGCCATCGCGATCCTGTTTGCGGCGCGGGGAGCAGGTGTCTGGTTTAGATGGGTCACCCAGGGGGCAGATCAAGCCGGAAGCGGCGCGGAATACCCTTCGAAGGTGATATTCTGCGCGATTTCACGGGCCTTTGCCTCGGCCTCGGGTGACCGGATGGTCCAGCACAGGATCGCCGCGCCCTGCGCCTTCAGCTCTGCCACGCGCGGGCGCGACAGATCTGCGGCCTCATGGCTGATAAAGGACGCACCGGTGCGGGTGAAATCCGGGATCTCGCGCAGATGGTCGCAAATGACAGGGTCCAGCGGCGCCCAGTCCTCAGTGTCATAGGCCGAGGTGGTGATCCCCCGCGCGATCCCCGGCGCGAGCCGCGCCATATGGGCGATGGAATGCGGGTTGAAGGACATCACCGCCACATCGCCCCGGTAATCAGCCAGCGACCGCGCCGTCTCGGCCTCAAGCCGCCCGTCGGTGGCAGACATGGTCAGGGTCTGATCTTTGATCTCGATCAGGAGCGGCACCTGTCCCGCAACAAGATCAAGCACTTCAGTAAGGGTCGGGATCCTGTCCTCGCTGTCTTTCAACGTGATCCGGGCCAGATCAGCCGCGTTGCGTGCATTCAGCGGCCCGGTCTCATGCGTCAGACGGTCGAGGTCCTCATCATGGAACACCATCGCCACGCCGTCCTGTGACAGCTGCAGGTCGATCTCGATCGCATAGCCGGCGCGGATGGCCGCCCTTATGGCGGCGGGAGAGTTTTCGATGATCCCCCTGCTGCGATCATGCAAGGCGCGATGCGCGACCGGCAGGCAAAGCAATGACGGCGGCAGAGGGACCCGTGTCATGATCAGGCGATCTCGAAAATTGCGTCGATCTCGACCGCCACGCCAAGCGGCAGCGAGTTTGCAGAGACCGCAGCCCGGGCATGGCGCCCTTTGTCACCCAGCACATCAACCATGAAATCCGAGGCACCGTTGATCACCTTTGGCTGATCGGTGAAATCGGCGGTGGAATTGACGAAACCGGTCAGTTTCACCAGCCGGGTGATACGGCTCAGATCGCCACCACAGGCCGCTTTTGCCTGCGACAGGAGCGAAATCGCGCAGCGACGCGCGGCAGCCGCACCTTGTTCGACCGAGAGGTCACTGCCCAGTTTGCCTTTGATCGGGCCGTTTTCATCGGCGCTGATCTGGCCCGAAATATGGACGAGATTTCCGGTCTGGACGAAGCCCACGTAATTCGCGACCGGGGCAGGCGCGTCAGGAAGGGTGACGCCAAGCTCTTTCAGGCGGGCTTCGATGGACATGGGATTCTCCGCTGATCAATGTCGCGGCCGAGCCTATCCGCAGGCCGCCCGGGCGACAAGCCGGGCGCGTCGGAAACGATTTCTTACAAGAAATCGTGCCGGAGCCTGTGCAGGCTCCGGTCCGGAGTTTTGGTAAAACTCCGGCTCAGCTCTCACGGAATGCGCGATTGAAATAGTCCATGAAGGGTTTGACCAGATAGCCGATCGGGGTGCGAGGATCGGTCTGGATAAAAGCTTCGACCGGCATGCCGGGCATCAGCTGCAGATCTTCCAGTTTGTCCATTTCCCCGACATCAGGCACGATTTCGACCCGGTAGAAACTGGCATGGGTCGTCTGGTCGCTGAAAGCATCGGCCGATACCACCGTCACCTTGCCCAACAGATGCGGCGTGGTGCGCGAAGAAAAGGCCGAGAACACCAGCTCCACCGGCTGGCCGACATGAATCTGGTCAATATCAATCGGCGAGACCTGAGCCGCGATCACCAGCGGGCGATCCTGCGGCACGATATAGAGCAGGGGATCTGCCGCCCTGATGACCGCCCGCGGCGTGGTCACGCCAAGCCCCAGCACGATCCCGGAAACCGGCGTGCGGATATCAAGCCGGGCCACCTGTTCGCGCAGCGCACGCCGCCGTTCGGCCAGTTCCAGCTCCATCGGAGCGATCTCGCGCAGCCGGTCGGTCGCCTCTTCACGACGGCGGATGTCGATACTGCCGATCACCACATTGATTTCGGTGATACGCTCTTCGGCCTGGGCGCGGGTCGAAATCAGATCCCCGGTCTGGCCCAGAAGCCGTGCTTCTTCGCGCTGCAGTGCAAGCACCGAGGCCATCTGGGTCAGCCCGCGATCCAGCAGGCTCTTCTGGCTGGTCAGCTCCTGGCGGATCAGGTCAAGCTGGATCCGGATCGCCTCGGATTGTGCATCGATGCCGGTGATCCGCGCCTCGATCTGGCCGATCTGCCGCCCCAGCTGCTCTGCCTCTTTCGCCGAAGTCGCAAGGCGCGCCTCAAAGAGGCTGATCTGGCCGTCGATCTGACCCTGGATCTCAGGGCGGGTCTTCGCCTCTTCCCGCAGCGACTCGGGGAAGTCCAGCACCGCAATATTGTCACGCTCCGCCTCCAGCCGCACCCGTTGTGAGATCACCTCGGAAAGCTGGCCTTCAACAATCGCCAATTCACTGTGCAAAAGCGTTCCGTCCAGCCGGATCAGTATATCGCCGGCCTCGACCCGCTTGCCCTCAGTGACCTCAATCGCGGCCACAACCCCGCCATCAGGGTGCTGGATCACCTGACGGTTCTGCTCGACCTCGATCTGGCCCCTGGCGACGATAGCGCCGGAAAGGCTTGCCATAGCGCCCCAGACGCCGAAACCGCCGATCAGCGCGATAAGGGCTGCGAAGCCGATGGTCAGCGGGCGGTGCATGGGCCATTGCCGCAGGCCGGGGAAGCTGCCGGGGGCAGAGCGGCTCATTGCACGCCTCCCTGGCTGGCGGGGGTCTGGGCCCCCTGCGCAGGACGGGTGATATCGCCGGCATTTTTCACCGCCTCACGCAGCACCTGATCGCGCGGACCGAAATTCTGCACCATCCCGTCTTTCATCAGCATCAGCAGGTCACATTCCTGGATCGCCGCCGGACGGTGCGCCATGATGAATACCGCGCAGCCATCGGTTTTCGCCTGCCGGATCGCCCGGTTCAGCGCCAGCGAGCCGTCATTGTCGAGGTTGGAATTCGGCTCATCCAGCACCAGCATCACCGGATTGCCGTAAAACGCCCGCGCGAGGCCAATGCGCTGGATCTGGCCACCTGACAACTGGCCGCCCATGCTGGTCACCGGGGTGTCATAGCCCCTGGGCAGATGCAGGATCAGATCATGCACCGCCGCTTTCTTCGCTGCTTCCACGATCTCAGCGGGATCGGCATTCTCATCGAGCCGCGAGATATTCTCGGCAATGGTGCCGTCAAACAGCGTCACCCGCTGCGGCAGATAGCCGATATAGCTCCCCAGCACATCGGGATCATACTGATCCAGCGTCGCGCCATCGAGCCTGAGCGACCCCGCTGCAGGCGGCCAGACCCCGCAAAGTGCCCTCGCCAGTGAGGATTTCCCCGAGCCCGAAAGGCCAATCACCCCGATGGCCTGACCGGGATCGACCCGGAAAGACACGCCCCGCAGAACCGGACGCGGATCACCAGGCGGCAGAACCGCAAGACCCGAAACCTCGATCCGCCCTGTCGGACGCGGCAAGGCGGTGCGGCTCCCCTCGCGCGGCACTTCGGATAAAAGCTTGCCCAGCCGGTCGCGCGCCGCCCGCGTTCTGGCCAGCATCGGCCATTGCCCGATGGTATGTTCGATCGGCTGCAAAGCCCGCCCCAAAAGGATCGAAGCCGCAATCATCGCCCCGGGCGACAGCGCGTTTTTCAGCACGAGCCAGGCGCCAAGGCCAAGGATCGCCGATTGCAGGAACAGCCGCAGCGTTTTGGTCAGAACCGAATAGCCGCCCGAGCGATCCGCCAGCTCCATCCCCCGGATCAGCGCGCGGCTGCGCAGGTGATACCAGCGGGTAAAGGCATTGCCGCTCATCCCGAGGGACCGCACCAGTTCGGATTCGGATTTAAGGTTCTCGGCCTGGCGGTCGGCGGCGAAACTGGCCAGCGTGGCCTGTTGGGTGATGGTATCGGTGGCGCGCTGATTGGCCCAGGCCAGCAAGAGCAACAGGATCGCCGCGCCAACCGCAAACCAGCCCAGCACTGGATGAAAAATGAACAGGGCGGCGATAAAGATCGGGGTCCAGGGCAGATCCAGCAGGCCCTGCAGAAGCGGCGAGGCCCAGAAGCGCGCAATCGCCTCCAGATCCGACTGGGCAGCGCGAGCCTCGGTATCCATCGGCGCAACCGAGAGCCTGCGAAACGAGGCTGCCAGCACCCGCTTGTCCAGGGCCTCCTGGAACCGCGCCCCTATCCTGGCCAGGATGCGCGCGCGGGCATGGTCCAGAAGCCCCATCACCGCGAAGAGGAAGACCATCAGCACCGTCAGCGCGATCAGCGTCGGCTCGGATCTCGACAGCAGCACGCGGTCATAGATCTGCAACATGTAAAGCGGCGAGGTCAGCATCAGAAGATTGGCGAAGACCGAGAAGAGAAATGCCGCCGACAACGCCCCCTTTGAGAGGGACCGGACCGAGGAAAGCTCGCTCAGCCCGGATTGCGAGGTGTCTTTGACCAATGCATTTCTCCAGATGTCACATAAATCTCTCAGTAAAGGGTCTGATTTTGGCCGAAGCCTGCCACCCTGGGGGTCGCTGCAGAAATGTCCGTTGTCTTGAGGATTGCCACACCGTAAGCCTCTCACGCAATATCTCTGCACCCTTCTCCTTGTTTAGTGTCTCGTGACGCCTGAGATTCCGTTAATGACCGTGACCAGCCAGACCGAAATCCTCTCTCTCCGCCCCTTCCTGCTGGTCCTCGGGCTGAGCGCGCTTGCGGCCTGTGCCCAGACGCCGCGCACGGATGGCATCTATGACCCGATCGAGCCGATGAATCGCGGCGTCCATGCGGTGAATAAAGGGCTGGACACGGCAATCGTGCGGCCGGTGTCAAAGGCCTATGGCACCGTGGTGCCGAATCCGCTGCGCCAGGGGGTCTCGAATGTTGCCGATACGCTGGATCTGCCGGGCGTGGTGGTGAACCAGGTGCTGCAGGCCCGAATCGGCGAGGCGACAACAAATACGCTGCGCTTTGCGGTCAACGCGACCGCCGGGATCGGCGGGCTGTTCGACGTGGCCTCGGTGCTGGGAATGCCGAAAACCGATGCCGATTTCGGCCAGACGCTCGCAGTCTGGGGTGTCGGCGAAGGGCCCTATGTCGAATTGCCCATCGAAGGGCCCTCCACTGCACGCGATACGGTCGGGATCGTGGTCGATTTCGCGATGAACCCGCTGAACAATGTGTTCGACGGCAATGATGCCGATGCGACGCTCGCCATTGAAGGGCTTTCACGCCTAAATGATCGCTACCGCTATTCCGATACGGTGGATTCGATCCTATATGACAGCGCTGACAGCTATGCCCAGCTCCGGCTTCTGTATCTGCAGAACCGGCGCCACGAGATTGCGAAGGCAAAGGGCGCAGCGGATGGGGATGATGGCGATTTCATCGACCCCTATGAAGACGATTTCATTGATCCCTATGCGGATTGACGTTGCGAGGACTGACATGTCTGTTCATCTGGTTTCCGGCCTTTCGCGCCGACACTTCCTCGGCACCGGCCTTGCGGCAGCGGCCGCGCTTGGGGCCATGCCCGCCCTCGCCTTCTCGGATGCCGAGGCCAAGGCGCTGATCGACAAGGCGGTCGCGGATATCAATGCGATCATCAACTCGGGCCGCTCCGAAGCCCAGATGTATCCGGCCTTTGAAAAGCTCTTCGTGAATTACGCCGATGTGCCCCAGATCGCACGGTCGGCCCTTGGACCGGCCGCGAAATCGGCGTCAAAGGCCCAGATGCAGGCCTTCACCCAGGCCTTCCAGGGCTATATCAGCCGCAAATACGGCCGCCGCTTCCGCGAGTTCATCGGAGGCCGCATTGAAGTCACCGGCGCGCGCCCGGTGAAAAGCTATTTCGAGGTGATCTCAACCGCCTATCTCAAGGGCTCAAGCCCTTTCGAGGTGCGCTGGCAAGTCTCGAACAAAAGCGGGCGGGATCTCTTTTTCAACATCATCATCGAAGGCGTGAACATGCTCGCCTCGGAGCGCACCGAAATCGGCGCGATGCTCGACAAACGCAGGGGCGATATTGATGCGCTGATCCAGGATCTGCAAAGGGCCTGAGGCCGCGCCTCCCGACCGCCGGAGCGTCCAGGGGCTGCGGCGATCACCACGCTGAAGATGCGCGCTGAACATGGGAAAAGCCCGCCGGAACCACCGGCGGGCTTTGACTTTTGTCAGAGGCGGGGCCGCGCGGCCCCACGCCCTGGCCGATCAGGAGTGATAGGCGCGCTCGCCATGCGAGGTGAGGTCGAGGCCTTCGCGCTCGGCTTCTTCCTTGACCCGCAGGCCGCCGGTCAGAACGCCGACCACCTTGTAGAGGATGAAAGACAGCACCGCGCAGTAGAGGATGGTGATGCCGACAGCTGCGACCTGATAATAGACCTGCTCACCCATGCCGCGGCCTTCCGGGTAACCCTGGCCGCCCAGTGACGGTGCTGCGAAGATGCCCGCGCCAACAGCGCCGACGATGCCGCCAATCCCGTGGATGCCGAAGACGTCGAGGCTGTCATCATAGCCCAGTTTCACCTTCACCACGGCGACGAAGTAATAGGCCGCTGCCGAAGCGATGGCGCCGAGGAAGATCGCGCCGATCGGGCCGACTGCGCCCGCTGCCGGCGTGATGGCCACGAGGCCAGCGATCATGCCCGAGACACCGCCCAGCATCGAAGCCTTGCCGCGCAGCAGCGCCTCAACCAGGACCCAGCCGAGGATGCCGCCGGCGGTTGCGGTGAAAGTGTTGATCATCGCAAGGCCTGCCAGCGTGCCAGCTCCCAGTGCGGAGCCGACGTTGAAGCCGAACCAGCCCACGAAGAGGATCGAGGCACCGACCATGGTCAGGGTCAGCGAATGCGGCTGCATGTTCTCTTTGCCATAGCCGAGGCGCTTGCCGACGCAGATGGCGCCAACCAGAGCCGCAATACCGGCATTGATGTGCACAACCGTGCCGCCTGCAAAGTCAAACACTTCCCAGCCGAAGAAGAGGCCATTCGCGTCCCATGCCATATGTGCGACCGGGTAATAGACCACGGTGACCCACAGCAACGAGAAGAGGAGCGCCGCCGAGAATTTGATCCGCTCGGCGAAGGCTCCGATGATCAGCACCGGCGTGATCGAAGCGAAGGTCATCTGGAAGGCGATGAAGACATATTCCGGAATGGTGCCCGAAAGGCTCTCCGGCCCCACACCTGCCAGGAAGAGCTTGCCGAAACCACCGAAATACGGGCCCTCGGCGCCACCAAAGGCGAAGGAGTAGCCGTAAACCACATAGGCGACCATCATCAGCGCGGCGATGGTGGTGGTCTGCATCAGCACGGAAAGCATGTTCTTGCTGCGCACCAGCCCGCCATAGAACAGCGCGATGCCCGGGAAGATCATGAAGAGCACGATGACGGTCGAAATCATCATCCATGCGGTATCGCCGGTATCCAGCGCCGGTGCGGCCTCGGCCACTTCGATCACCGCCTCTCCCGCCGCTTGAGTGGCGTCCTGCGCCAGGGCGGGCAGTCCGGCGAGAAGCGACATCGCCGCCGCGAGACCGGAATATTTGACAAGTTTGTTCATTTTGGCTGTTTTCCCCTGTTCCCTCGGGTCGATGTTCAGATCGCGTCGTCGCCGGTTTCGCCGGTGCGCACCCGCACGGCCTGTTCGACATCGAGCACAAAGATTTTGCCGTCGCCGATCTTGTCGGTCTTGGCGGTCTTCGCGATGGTCTCGACCACCTGTTCGGCCAGCGCATCGGCCACGACGATTTCCAGCCGGACCTTCGGCACGAAATTCACTGCATATTCGGCGCCGCGATAGATTTCGGTATGACCGGATTGCAGGCCGAAGCCCTTGATTTCTGTCACCATCATTCCGCGCACGCCGATCGTGGTCAGCGCTTCGCGAACTTCGTCAAGTTTGAACGGTTTCAGTGCCGCAATGATGAGTTTCACATCTGTCCCCTTCCTGAGAGCGAGCCCGGGGCGAGCGGGCGTCTGAGCAAAAGAAGGCGGGGTTTTGCAGTTGCAGCACAAGAAAACGGCGTGTTCTGAACCGGTGCTTTGCGGTGCAGTTGCAAAATTTTTGCACTAATCGGGGCATGTGATTATTTTTTCATCAGCGGATAGATTCGAATCGTTTCCTCCTGCCCTTCGCAAAGCCGGGCGAACCCGCTATTCTCTGCCGGATTCTGAAAGAACACGCTTCGAGGCGGGCAGCAGGCATATGGCGACGAGTGGTGGGGGCAAAAGCCCTCTGGTGGCAGACAGACGATATCCCTCCCGCTCTTCTGCGGGCGGCTCCGGCGGGTCCGGTGGCAATTCCGGCAGAGGCCAGGGCGGAAGCCCGGGGCGTGGCGGCGGGGGGGGCGGCGGCGGAGGCAGACCGCCACAAAAACCGGCCCCGCGCAAACAGGCACCAAAACAACCCCGCAAAGCGGCCCGCGCCCGGCGCAAACATGGATTCATCCTCGGGACCATCCTGTTCTTCTGGCGGATGATCTGGGGGGTGCTTTGGCGTGTCACCGCCGTCGGCGCATTGGTTGTCGGCGCGGTGGTCGCGTATTTCTACAGCCAGCTGCCGCCGCTTGAGGCGCTGCTGGACGGGCGGGCACGCGGCTCGGTCACCATGCTTGACCGTGACGGCAAAACATTCGCCTGGCGCGGTGAGACCTATGGCGGCCAGATCACCGCTGATACGGTCTCGCCGCATCTCCTCAATGCCATCGTCGCAACCGAGGATAAGCGCTTCTACTGGCACCTTGGCGTCTCGCCCCGCGGTATCGCCAGCGCGATCCGGATCAACCTTGCCGAAGGGCGCAGTGCGTTCCAGGGCAATGGCGGCTCGACCATCACGCAACAGGTGGCCAAGCTTCTGTGTCTGGGCGTGCCCTTCAACCCGGCGGAATGGAAATCCGAGGCCGAATATGAAGCGGATTGCCGGGGTGGCGGCATCAAGCGCAAAGTCAAGGAAGTGCCCTATGCCATCGCGATGGAGCTGAAATACTCTAAGAAGGACATCCTCGGCATCTATATGAACCGCGCCTATCTGGGGGCCGGCGCGCGCGGGTTCGAAGCCGCCGCACAGCGCTATTTCGGCAAATCCGCCGCCACCGTGACGCCGGCCGAGGCCGCGATGCTTGCGGGCCTGCTGCAGGCCCCTTCGGCGCTGGCGCCCACTTCCAACCTCGAACGCTCGCAAAACCGCGCCAATGTGGTGATCGGGCTGATGCAGGAACAGGGTTACCTGACCAAAGCCGAGGCCGATGAGGCCCGCGCCCATCCCGCCACCCCGACCGAGGCCGCGCGGCAGCGCTCGGGCGGCTATTTCGCCGATTGGGTGATGGAGACCACGCCGGATTACCTCGCCCGCGACACGACCGAAGATGTGGTGATCGAGACAACGCTGGATCAGGATCTGCAGCGGAAATCCGAAGAGGCGCTGAAATATGTCTTTGATACGAAAGTCAAAGACGGCTCGACCGCCCAGGCCGCGATTGTGGTGATGAGCTCGGACGGTGCGGTGCGCGCGATGGTTGGCGGGCGCTCGATCCCGCGTGCGGGTGATTTCAACCGCGCGACCCAGGCGCTGCGGCAGACCGGGTCGGCGTTCAAACCCTTCGTCTATGCGGTGGCGCTCGATCTGGGCTACAGCCCGCTCGATTATGTCGATGACAGCCCCTATACGATCAATGTGCCCGGCTCCGGCCCCTATAGCCCCAAGAATTACGACAATAAATTCAAGGGGATGATCACACTGGTCCAGGCGCTGAAGGAAAGCCGCAATATCCCGGCGGTCAAAATTTCGGAAATGGTCGGGCGTGACCTCGTGAAAAAGGTCGCGACCGAATTCGGCGTTGCCTCCAAGATGGCCGATGGTCCGGCGCTGGCGCTCGGCGCCTCGGAATCGACGCTGATCGAGATGACCGGCGCCTATGCCGGCATCCTGAACGGCGGCTCTTCGGTAACGCCTTATGGTCTGCGCGCGCTGAAGCTCCGGGGCGAAAATGACGAGCTCTTTGGCAGCGGCGGCGGCATCGGCGAAAGGGTAATCTCGGAAACGGCCGCCCATGCGCTGATCTATATGATGACCGAGGTGATCAATTCCGGAACCGGCGCCCGCGCCCGCCTCCCCGGCCGCGAGGCTGCCGGCAAAACCGGAACCACCAATTCGGCGCGCGATGCCTGGTTCGTGGGCTTTACTTCGGATTACGTGGTTGGCGTCTGGCTCGGCTATGACGACAACCGCCCGCTGACCGGCGTGACCGGCGGCGGCCTGCCCGCAGATGTCTGGCGTGAGGTCATGATCCGGATCAACGAAGGCGTCCCCCCGATGCCGCTTCCGAAAGAGATCCCGCCAAACACCGTCGCGGCGGGCGGATCCTTCGGCCCCTCCCCGGATATCGGTGGGGTCGACCGCCCGGTCCTGCCCGAAGAAGTGCCCTATTTCGACGGCTCTAACGCGCCCGTCTACCAGGGCGGCTCGAACCAGCAGGGCGCTCCCGCCTCGCAAAACCAGGACGATATTGACCGCGCCGTTCGCGACGCAATGGGACTGAACTGAGCCCCGGTCTCCCCCCTGACGGAAATACTCCACGGTGTGGGGGGGAGCCCCCCACCGCGGCCAAGGCCAAATGCAAAAGGGCGGGACAATGTCCCGCCCTTTCCACATCTGTCAGACCGCTCAGAGAACCGAGGCAATCGCCTTTGCCAGCACCGGCACGGTCCCCTTGTTCAGCCCGGCGATATTGATCCGCGAATCGCCGACCATATAGACGCCGAACTCTTCGCGCAGCTTCACCACCTGCGCCTCGGACAGCCCGAGACGCGAGAACATGCCCCGATGATCCGCGACAAAGTCAAACCGGTCGGAATTGGTGGCCTTGCGCAGCTCGGATGCCAGCTGCTCGCGCAGGCCCAGCATGTTCAGCCGCACTTCCTCCAGCTCGGCCTTCCAGTCGGCAGTCAGGGCCGCATCTTCCAGGATCGTGGTCACGATCCGCGCGCCATGATCGGGCGGGAAGCTGAAGTTCTGGCGGTTGAGGAAGTTCAGATTGCCCTGCACCACCGCTTTGCGATCCGCTGATGTCAGCGCGATCAGCACGCCGGTCCGCTCGCGGTAGATGCCGAAATTCTTCGAGCACGAGGCCGCGATCAGAACTTCATCAAAGGCCGCTGCGACTTTGCGGGTAGCCTCGGCATCCGCATCCAGCCCGTCGCCAAAGCCCTGATAGGCCAGATCGACCAGCGGCAGCGCCTTGCGGTTCTTCAGAACCGCAATCACCTCATCCCACTCAGCCTGCGACAGGTTCGCCCCGGTCGGGTTGTGGCAGCAGCCATGCAGCAGCACCACATCGCCCTCGGCGACCCGGCCGAGATCCTCGATCAGACCGGCGAAATCCAGCCCCGAGGTCTTCACGTCAAAATAGCGATATTCCGCCATCGGCAGGCCAAGGAATTTCACCATAGATGGATGGTTCGGCCAGGTCGGTGCCGAAAGCCAGACCTTCGCCCCGGGCCGCGCAAGCTTTACCAGCTCGAACGCCTGACGCAGCGCGCCGGTGCCGCCGGGGGTCGAGATCGAGGCGGCACGATCCCCAAACCCATCGCCAAGGATCAGCGCGGTGATTGCCCCATTATAGGCGGGCTCGCCCGCGAGCGCGGTATAGGTCTTGGTGGTCTCGGCTTCCCAGATCTTCTTTTCGGCGGCCTTGACCGCGCGCATCACCGGGGTGAGCCCGGTCGCGTCCTTGTAAACACCAACGCCAAGATCAATCTTGCCGTCCCGCTTGTCCTCGCGAAACATCGCGATCAGTTGCAGGATCTTGTCCTGCGGCTGCTGGGTCAAAGCCTCAAGCATGTCTTCCTCACATCAGTGGGCCGGTCCCCGGCCCCATTGCACCCGTTCCGGCGGCCTTGCCTTATGCAGCTGGGCCCGTCTCGACCGGCAAATCCTCATACATGCCCCATTCGGCCCAGGAGCCGTCATAGAGCGACCAGTTGCGATGCCCGATCCGCTCCAGCGCAATCGCGAGGATCGCCGCCGACACGCCCGAGCCGCAGCTGGTGATCACCGGCTGCGCAAGGTCGATCCCCGCCTCCTGGAAAATCATCCGCAGGACGGCGGGGTCTTTCATGGTGCCATCCTGGTTCAGCAGATTGCCCCAGGGCAGGTTGCGCGACCCGGGAATGTGACCTGCGCGCAGACCGGGACGCGGCTCCGGCGCCTCACCGGCAAAACGCGCGGGCGCGCGGGCATCGACCACCACAGCCTGTTTCAGTTTCGCGGCATGGGCGACCTGGGTCACGTCTTTCACCAGGTGGTTCTGACGCTGCGTGGTCATATGGCGGTCGCGGATCACCGGAGGCAGGTCTTCAGTCTCGCGCCCTTCCGCCTGCCATTTCGGCAGGCCACCATCCAGCACCGCGACATCGGTCTTGCCCATCAGGCGAAAGGTCCACCAGATCCGCGGCGCAGAAAAGATACCGGTCGAATCGTAGACCACAACCTGATGCCCGTCGCCGACCCCCATCGCCCGCATCCGGGACATGAATTTCTCGACCGGTGGCACCATATGCGGCAGGTTCGAGCGGTGATCCGAGATTTCGTCCAGGTCGAAGAACCGTGCGCCCGGGATATGGGCCGCCTCATATTCCGCGCGCGCATTGCGCTCTGACGGGGGCAGGAACCAGCTTGCATCAAGCAGCCGCAAATCCGGGTCTTTCAGATGGCTGGCAAGCCAGTCTGTTGAGACCAGGGTATGTGGGTCATCCTTCGGGGCGGGGGTCAGCGACATGGCGGCCTCAGGTCAAAGGGGGCGGATCAACAGGCGGACCAAAAGCGGTCAGTTTCCTATAGCCCGCCTGTATGCGCGTGCAACCCCGCTCTGCCTGGCACAGGGCAGAGCAGGTGATCTTTGCCGGGAATTTCTGGCTACAGACCTGGACCGGCGGACCTTGCCCGGCAGATTTTGCACCCAGGTTTTGCGCCGGACATTTCCCGGGAACAAGAAATCCCGCCCGGAGGCGATCCGGGCGGGATGGTTTCAGGATCACGACTCCAGAAAGGCTGGCGGTCAGGCAAAATCTGCCTTCGGCTTACTTCACCAGCGCTTTTTTGATCGCACCCACAATGGCCACGAGGATGCCGCCGCCGGCACCACCACCGACAATGCTCTGGAGGATGGTCGAGATGTCGAGACCGGAAGACGTCGCAGCCGCCGCAGCCTCACCTGCACCGCCGAGGCCCAGCATGGACAGGATCTGCCCGCCGCCGACGCCGCCGAGAAGGCCTACCACCGAATTAAGGATCGGGCCCATGTTGAGGTTCTTCAACGCAGATCCGGCCGCGTTGCCGCCGATAAGACCGGCAACGAGCTGGATGATAAGTGACATATCCATGATGACTATCCCTGCAAAGGGCCGGTGTGATCCGGCCTCACACCCGGAAAATGGCGTAAAATTGCTCACCGGGCAGGGGGAATACTGCCTGAACCTTCCCATCCTGGCAAATGTTGTGTGAAAGCGGCCGCTGGCTACAAGATCGGCCCTTCTGCAGGATCAGAGCTGGTGACCCTGTTTCATGATCCGCGCCTTCTGGCGATCCCAGTCGCGTTTGGCGCTGGTATCGCGCTTGTCGGCATTGTTCTTGCCCTTGGCCACACCAAGCGCGATCTTCACCATGCCACGCTCGTTGAAATACATCCGCAAGGGTACGATGGTCATCCCCTCGCGCCTGGTCGCATTCCAGAGCCGCGACAGTTCTTTCTTTGACACCAGCAGCTTGCGGCGGCGGCGCTCGTCATGGCTGTCCCAGGCATTCGACTGTTTGTAAGGCGCAATATAGCCGTTGATCAGCCAGAGCTCGCCGCCTTCGACCGAGGCATAGCTGTCGGCAATGTTCGATCCGCCGATCCGCAGGCTCTTGACCTCGGACCCCTGGAGGATGATCCCGGCCTCGAGGTCGCTTTCGATATGATATTCGAACCGCGCCCGGCGGTTGTCAGCGATGAGTTTGGAATTGGGATCGTGTTTCTTCTGCATGATCGGGCAGAGATAGGGGATGGCGGGCGCTGAGTAAAGAAGCGCGCCCCTCTCCGGCGCGCGCTTTTCACACCGCTGTGGCGGCTTTGCGTGCGCGGATCAGGGTATATAGCCCGCTCGCGACGATAATGGCACTGCCAAGCAGGGTCAGGTGATCGGGCCGCTCGGCAAGGAAGACCACCGCAAGGATCATCGCAAAGACGAGGCGGGTATAGCGGAAAGGGGTTACGGCCGACACCTCGCCGGTGCGCATGGCGGCGGTCAGCGCATTATAGCCCAGAAGGCCGAACAGCGTGGCGCCAAAGATCAGGCCGGCTCCGGTCGGGTCGGGCCAATGGGCGCCGCCGGTGTAAAACAGGACGATCAGCCCAGCGATCCCGAGCATCGAGAAGCCAAGGATTCCGAGCTGCCGGTTCGACATGGTCTTCGGCGCGGCGCGGGTGGCGAGATCGCGCCCGGCAAAGCCCGCCATGCCCGCCACCGCGAGGAGCGACATCGGCGAGAAGCCGTCGAGCCCGGGTCTGAGCACGATCATCACGCCAAGAAACCCAACCGCAACCGCCGACCAGCGCCGCCAGCCAACCTTTTCGCCAAAGATAAGCGCCGCTCCGGCAAGAACCACCAGCGGCGTCGCCTGAAGAATGGCAACCGTGGTGGGCATCGAGGTCAGCGCAATGGCGAGACTGTAGAAAAGCCGCCCCGCGATCTCGAACCCTGACCGCACAAGCATAGCGGAAGACAGAAAAACCCGCGGAAAGACGGCTTCGCGCGCGGCGCGCGCCATGAGCGCGAAAACCATGGCACCGCCAAAGCCCATGATCGCCATGACCTGGCCGACCGGCACATGGGCGGAGGCCTTGCGGATAAAGAGATCCTCGACCGCAAAGCCTGCCATGGCCAGCGTCATCAGGGCCGCGCCCCGCAGATTTGGCGTGATGCCCTCGGTCATCCCGCGCGACCCCGGAGTTTTATGAAAACTCCGGGCCGGTTCCTGTGCAGGAACCGGGCGCTAGTTGAGCAGACCGGCATGGGTCATGGCCGCGCGGATCTTTGCTTTCGTATCATCGCTCAGACCGACCAGCGGCAACCGGACCTCTTCGCTGCAGCGCCCCAGCAGGGAGAGCGCATATTTCGCGCCGACAAGACCTGGCTCGATGAACAGCGCCTCATGCAGCGGGAAAAGCCGGTCCTGGTAGTCAAGCGCCGTGCGGAAGTCACCTCGCAGCGTGGCCGCCTGGAATTCGGCACAGAGCTTCGGCGCCACATTGGCCGTGACCGAAATCGCGCCGCAGCCGCCATGGGCGTTGAAGGCCAGCGCGGTATCGTCATTGCCGGACAGCTGGATGAAATCTGCGCCGCAGGTCTCGCGCTGCTGGCTGACCTTGCCGATATTGCCGGTCGCGTCTTTCACGCCGACGATTCGCGGCAGCTTTGCCAGCTCGCCCATCGTCGCGGGCGACATGTCGATCACCGAACGGCCCGGAATATTATAGATGATGATCGGCAGATTGCTGGCCTCATGCAGGGCTTTGTAATGCGCGATCAGACCGGCCTGGTTCGGCTTGTTGTAATAAGGCGTCACGACCAGGGCGGCATCGGCACCGACGCGCTCGGCATGGCGGATCAGCCGGATGCCCTCGACCGTGCTGTTCGAGCCCGCGCCCGCGATCACCGGCACCCGGCCTGCCGCGAATGTCACCACGGCCTCGACCACGGCCTCGTGCTCTTCATGGCTCAGCGTCGGGCTCTCGCCGGTGGTGCCGACGGGAACCAGCCCGGTCGAGCCCTCGGCGATCTGCCAGTCGACAAGTTTCTTGAGCATGTCCATATCCACGGCGCCGTCCTTGAACGGCGTAACCAAAGCGGGAATCGACCCCTGGATCATGGCACGCGTCTCCTCATCTGGGGGCCCTTTTCGCCCCTGGCTGCAACGGACTTTCCTTACCCTTGCAATTGCGCCTTGCCAAGCACTGCATGAGGGCCCGGGCAGGACAGGCGCAGTGACAGATTCGGGGCCGGGACGCTGCCCTTTCTGGCAGGCGTCTTCCGACATGCGCCCCTGGTGCCGGGCCGCTGCTGACAGGAACGTGCCTTGTGGCGATCCGGCCTCTTTGGCAGACTCCGCCCCATGACCTTACTCATCCACCGCCTCCGCCTCCTGACCCTGGTTCTCCCGGCTCTGCTTTCTCGGGTTCTGATCATCCCGGCCCTGATCATCACGTCCCTGTTCCTTCCGACAGCGGCGCACGCCGATCAGGTGCAGGAGATGCGCAGCGCCCTTGAACTGGTGCGTAAGAAAGACTGGCCGGGGGCGCTTGCGGCCTCTCAGGACGGCCTGGTGCGGGATTTTGTCCTTTGGAGCCAGCTGCGGGACGGCGATGGCCGGCTGGGCGATTACGAGGCCTTCCTTGCGCGGCGGGGCGACTGGCCGGGTCTTGCCCTCTTGCGGCAAAAGGGCGAGGAGGCGGTGGCCAGGTCTGAGACGCCGTCGCGGGTGGCCGGCTATTTCCGCGCCTCGCCACCGCGCAGCGGCACCGGCGCCGTTGCCCTGGTGCGGGCCTATAAGGCGCTTGGCCAGATCGGCATGGCCGAGACCGAAGCGATGCGGGCCTGGGCCGAGCTTTCGCTCACCGCCGATCAGGAGGCCGAGCTGCAGGTCCTGATGCCCGATGCGGTGGCGATGGTGAATGATCTGCGGCTGGAAAACCTGCTCTGGGAGGGGCGGCGTGCCGAGGCGCTCCGGATGCTGCCCCGGGTGCCGGAGGCAAAGCGCAAACTCGCCGAGGCGCGGCTTGCCTTGCGCGCCGGTCAGCCCGGGGTCGACGGGCTGGTCGCGGCGGTCCCCGAGGCACTGAAATCCGATCCGGGCCTCAGCTATGAGCGGTTCTTGTGGCGGATGAAGCGGGATCTCTATGCGGAATCGGCAGAGCTGATCCTGTCGGTCGCGCCGGAAAACCTTGGCCGCCCCGAGGAATGGGCGCCGCGGCGCGCGCTGCTGGCGCGCTGGCTGATGCGCCAGGGGCGTGCGCAGGATGCTTACCGGGTGGCGGCGCGGCACGGGATGACAGCGGGCGGCGCTTACGCCGATCTGGAATTTCTGGCGGGCTTTATCGCGCTGAGGAAGCTGAACGACCCCGAAACCGCGCTGAAACATTTCGCGCATCTGCGGGCCGGGGTTTCCACCGCGATCTCGGTCTCGCGTGCCGATTACTGGCAGGGCCGCGCCGATGAGGCCGCCGGCCGGGCCGAGAGCGCAAAGGCGCATTTCCAGCGCGCGGCGCAACATCAGACCGCCTATTACGGGCTTTTATCGGCAGAAAAACTCGGGCTGTCGCTGGATCCTCAGCTTTTGAACGATGCTCCGGCCTCGGGCTGGCGGCAATCGTCTTTCGCCGGGTCTTCGGTTCTGGCGATGGGGCGGCTTATGCTCTCGGCCGGAAACCGGGTCGAGGGCAAGCGGTTCCTCCTGCATCTGGCCGAGGGGCAGGACGCAAGGGGCATAGCGCAGCTTGCCGAGATGGCGCTGGAGATGGGTCAGCCGCATATCGCGCTGGTGCTGGCGAAACAGGCGGCAGAGCGGGGCGCGATCCTGCCCCGCACCTATTACCCGGTGCCGGACCTCGTGCCGGACGGGTTGCATGTCAGCCGCGCGCTGGCGCTTGCCATTGCGCGGCGTGAAAGCGAATTCGAGCCGATGGCGCGTTCGGGCGCGGATGCGCGCGGGCTGATGCAGGTTCTGCCCGAGACCGCAGCGCGGATGGCCAAGGGGCTGGGCCTGGAATATTCGCTGTCGCGGCTTTATGACCCGGGGTTCAACACCCAGGTCGGTTCGGCCTATCTGGCGAAGATGGTCGAGGAATTCGGGCCCTCGATTGCGCTGATCGCCTCGGGCTATAATGCCGGGCCCGGGCGGCCGCGCCGCTGGATCGGCGAGCTTGGCGACCCGCGCCTGCCGGAGGTGGATGTGGTCGACTGGGTCGAGATGATTCCGATCGGCGAGACCCGAACCTATGTGATGCGGGTGGTTGAAGGCGTCGTGATCTACCGCGCGAAACTGCGCGGGACGGTGGGGCCGGTCCGGGTGACGGCAGAGCTGAAGGGCTGAGGCCGGTGGCTCCGGCAGGCGGCACCTGCCTCCGGGGCGGGTATTCAGGTCAGGCGGAAACTGGCAGGCAGGCTTTTCATTCCCGGCCGAAGCTGGTTTCTGGCGCGGGAATGGATGCAGGGGGGTGGTGCTTTGGAACTTAGTCTGGTCGGTATTGGCACCGGCAATCCGGACCATCTCACCTTGCAGGCGGTGAAGGCGCTGAATGCGGCCGATCTGATCCTGATCCCGGAGAAAGGCGAAGACAAAGCCGATCTTGCCGATCTGCGCCGCCAGATCTGCGAGGATCTCGTGACGCGGCCCGGGGTGATCGTGGCGGGCTTTGCCATGCCGGTGCGGGATCCGGCCAACCCCTCTTACCTCGCGCGGGTGAATGACTGGCATGATGCGATTGCCGGGGCCTGGGCGGCAGCGATTGACGCGCATCCCGGCGTGCAGCGGGTGGCGCTCATGGTCTGGGGCGATCCCGCGCTTTACGACAGTACCCTGCGGATTGCCGCGCGGCTGGGCAGGCTGCGCGAGGTCTCGGTCTCGGTGGTGCCGGGGATCATGTCGCCGCAGGTGCTGGCCGCCGCGCATCGCATTCCGCTCAACGGGCTTGGCGCGCCGTTTCTGGTGACGACAGGGCGGCGGCTGCGCGAAGAGGGCTGGCCCGAAGGCGTCGACCGGCTGGTGGTGATGCTGGACGGCAGCTGTGCCTTTCAGGATCTGGCGCCCGAAGGCATCTCGATCTGGTGGGGCGCCTTTGTCGGCATGGCGAATGAGATCACCGAAGCCGGACCGCTGGCCGAGGCGGGGCCGCGTATCCTCGCCCGGCGCGAAGCGGCACGGGCCGAGCACGGCTGGCTCATGGATATCTATATTCTGGACCGGACATCCCCGGCGGCATAAGCCGCCGGGAAGCTGGTTTATGCCTCGCGGCCACGGCTCCAGAGCCAGGCTGCGAAAAGGCCGAGCAGCGTCCAGACCGCAAGACCGACCCCGATGGCGCGGCCGGCGAATTGCGCGGCCAGTTCGGGCGGCGTCGGGCCGGTGAACTCATGCGGATGCGGCGCGCCGACGATATGGGGCGCGAGGATCAGCAGGATCGCCGCCGCCCAGACCACCCAGTTTTTGCCGAATGCGATCAGCCAGAGACCGATGGCGGTCGCAATCACTGTCGCCACCCACCAGATCGCGCGGGCGTTGACATCGGCCGCGGCCATGCCCGGAAGCTCGGGCGAGAGGCCGAAAGCCGGCGCCATCTGCACCGCGACAAAGCCCGCGATCCCCCAGAGAAGACCCTGGCGTGCGGTGACCCGGTTGCCATTATTCTCGGACAGGGCCATCGCCGCGACCAGCAGCAGCCCATAGCCGGCATAGACCATGATCGAGAACAGGATCGACAGCCCGTCGCGGCCTGCGTCAAAGCCGATACCGGGGATCTCCGCCGCCTCGCCATGGTCATGCGCTTCATCCGCGCCATGGGCATGGCCCGGTTCGGCGGCAGGTTCTGTCTGCGGCTCTGTGGCTTCCGGCGCCGGTTCTTCACCGTGATGATGGTCGGAGGCCGCCGCGAAATGGGTGCGCTCGCCGCCCTCATAAAGCTCGGCATGAAGCAGCACGGGCTGCACGAAAACAAGCTGCAGCAGGGCGGCAATCAGCCCCGCAGCAGCGCCAGCGATCAACGCGCTGGTCAGCAGTCTTTGCAACATATCAGTGGCAGGGGAATCCGACCGCGTGACGCACATCATGGGCGGCGTCATGCAGGGTTTCCGACTGGGCGAGGCCAGCGACGAAGATCAGCGCAGCACCCAAAAGCGCCACGACAAAGATATTCGCCAGTTTGACATCGGCCTTCTCACCAGAGCGGGCAATGGTGGACATATGAATCACTCCTTGCCGTCATCCCCGACGGCGGTTCCATCAAATGCGAAGGTCGGTCTCCTGACTTGCAGGTCACAGCCTCTGCCCTCCTTCCCATGGATTGCTCCACAGTGGTTAACGGGGTCGGCTCGCTGCGCACAGTCGCGGGGGCGGTCGGGTCGGGGTCTCCCCCGCCCTGTTCCCATGCCGGTCGCCCGGCACCTTCACGATATCGAGAGTGACAGGCGCGTGACGCCCGGTCAAGCCGCTCTGGTCAGGGCGCCAGCGCGCCGTAGAGGATAAGGGTCGGCGCCGGGTCGGGGGCGGCGCCCTCAAGATACGCGGCCAGGCCCGCAACCGTATCACGGCGGAAGGATTGCGCCGGGGTCGAGACGCCCTGCGCCATCAAAGCGGGCGTGTCGGGCGCCAATCCGGCGGCGATCAGCTTTGCCGCCAGCTGCGGGAATGTCGCCCGCGCCATAAAGACCGAGGTCACCGCCTGGGTATCGGCCAGAGCCGCCCAGTTGAGGCTTTCGGGCAGCGCGCCGGTCACATCATGGCCGGTCACGAACTGCACCCTTCGCGCATTGAGCCGCCGCGTCAGCGGGATCCCCGCCGCCGCCGCAGCAGCCGAGGGCGCGGTGACGCCGGGCACGATCTCATAGCCGATCCCGGCCTCATTAAGCGCGGTGATTTCCTCTTCAAGCCTGCCGAACATGCCGGAATCGCCGGATTTCAGCCGCACCACTTTCAGGCCCGAACGCGCATGATCGACCAGCAGCCGGCTGACATGATCCTGGCGCGGCGAGGCGCGCCCCGCCCGCTTGCCGACCGAGATCAGATCGGCCTCCGGCGCCGCCAGATCGAGGATCGGCCCGGAGGAAAGGTCGTCATACAGCACCACCTCCGCCGCCTGCAGCCGTTTAATGGCCCGCAGGGTCAGCAGATCGGGATCGCCCGGGCCAGAGGAGACAAAGCTGACGATCTCGCTCATGTGGCGGCTCCGATCAGGTGGAAGAATGTGCCGGTGACGAGGCCCTGGCGCGATCCGGTTTCGGGGACCGGCGCGCTTTCGGCATCAAGCACGGTGGCAAGGGGCGCATCGGGTTGGGCGAGGATGGTCGAATAATGGAACTCATGCCCGCGCAGCCTCGCGCCCGCAGCATGGCCCGGGATCGGCGCGGAAAGCGCGGCCAGGCGGTAGCCCAGATGCATCCTGCGTTTCTCATATGTGGTCACGAGGCCCAGCAGCCCGGCCATCTGATGCCGGGTGCCAGCCGCATCGACCAGCGCCTCGCCCAGCACCATATAGCCGCCGCATTCGCCATGAACCGGCTTTACCGCCGCGAAATTTCTGATGCCCGCAAGAAAACCTGATGCCGCCGCGATCCGGCCTGCATGAAGCTCGGGGTAGCCGCCCGGCAACCAGCAAAGATCGGCCTCGGGCGGCGCTTCATCGGCCAGGGGCGAAAAGGGCAGGATCTCGGCGCCCTGCGCGTGCCAGGCATCCAGCAGATGCGGATAGGTGAAGGAGAACGCCTCGTCCCGCGCCAGCGCAATGCGCTGGCCGGGCGGTTTCGGCAGCTCTCCCGCCGGGGTGCTCACTGCGCCCGCTGCTGCCGCGCGCAGGGAAGCAAGATCGGTATGGTCGCGCAGAAAACCGGCATAGTCACTGATGGCGCGTTCAAGATCCGGATGTTCGACAGCCTGAACCAGACCCAGATGCCGCTCTGGCAGGGTCAGGTCGCCGCGCCGGGGCAAGGCTCCGAAAACCGGCAGCCCGACCGCCTCCATCCCCAGCCGGCAGAGCCTCTCATGGCGGGGCGAGGCGACGCGGTTCAGGATCACGCCCGCGATTTTCACGTCCTTGCGATAGGCCGCCATCCCGGCAGCCATAGCCGCCACCGTCTGCGCCGCGCCCGAGACATCCAGCACCACCACGACCGGCCAGCCGGTCAGCGCCGCGATATCGGCGCTGGCGCCGGTTCCGGTTTCACCCGGGAATGCCACGCCGTCGAACAGCCCCATCGACCCCTCGGCCAGCGCCATCTCGCCGCCCCGCGCCAGCTGCGCCCCGATCAGCCCGGGCGCCATTGCCCAGCTGTCAAGGTTGAAACTCGACCGCCCCGAAGCCGCAAAGTGAAAGGCCGGGTCGATGTAATCGGGGCCGCATTTATAGGGCTGCACCGCCACGCCGTCATCGCGCAATGCGCGCAACAGCCCGAGCATCACAGTGGTCTTGCCTGCGCCGGAGCGCGGGGCGGATATGATCAGCCCTTTGGTCACAGCTTCACCGCATCGGCCCGGCCCGCACGGAAACGGCGGTCATAATCGGTGGAATAAAGGCTCGATTCGATGAACCCTTCCTGCCCCTCCGAGTGCTGCCCCAGGGACGGGCCGACCAGGATCAGCGCGGTGCGCTCCATCGTGTCGCCGATCAGCCCGGCGATGGTCGCAAGTGTGCCGCGCACCACCCGCTCATCCGGCCAGGAGGCGCGCCAGACCACCGCCACCGGGCAATCGGCCCCGTAATGCGGGGTGAGTTCGGCGGCCGTCTCGTGCAGCCGGTGGATCGAGAGATGGATGGCCAAAGTCGCCCCCGTGGCCGCAAAGGCCTCCAGCTTTTCGCGTTCCGGCATCGCCGAGGCGCGGCCAGGGGTGCGGGTCAGGACAAGGCTCTGTGCAAGGCCCGGCAGCGTCAGCTCCATCCCCAAGGTCGCGGCGGCAGCGGCGAAAGAGGGCACACCCGGCGTCACATCATAGGGGATGCCCTCGGCCTTCAACCGGCGGATCTGTTCGCCCATCGCCGACCAGACCGACAAATCGCCGGAATGGAGCCGCGCGACATCAAGGCCCGCCTCATGCGCCGCACGGATCTCGGCGATGATCGCGTCCAGATCCAGGGGGGCCGTGTTGACGATCTTTGCGCCGGGCGGGCAATGGGCCAGCACCGCCTCGGGGATCAGCGACCCGGCATAAAGGCAGACAGGCGAGGCCGCGATCAGGTCGCGCCCGCGCAGCGTCAGCAGGTCGGCCGCACCGGGGCCGGCGCCGATGAAATGAACGGTCATGGGGCGGCTCCTTGCGGCAGGTCTTTTTGGGCGATGGCGATGGCAGCGGTGGCCTTGCCATCGGCGGAAATCACACGTGGCGCGGTGAGGCGGGCGCCGGGGCCAAGGGCAGCCAGCGCGCAGGCCTCTGACACCGACCCCGTTC
Organism: Pseudogemmobacter sp. TB195; assembly: GCF_058313095.1. NCBI lineage: Bacteria > Pseudomonadati > Pseudomonadota > Alphaproteobacteria > Rhodobacterales > Paracoccaceae > Pseudogemmobacter > Pseudogemmobacter sp. TB195. The sequence goes on along the minus strand of NZ_JBZEGG010000001.1, from coordinate 557,617 downwards.
CATGCGCCGCGCGCGAGGCGGCGCTGTCGGTCAGGGTTGCCGGTGCCGTCAGCGCGGCGGCAGTGACCGGATGCAGGTGATAGCCCAGCCGCGCCAGCTGCTGCGCGGCATGATGGCGCGCCTTGACTGCCGGCAGCGCGATATGGCGCAGGTCAGCGGCGCCGGCGCGCGCCAGCGCATCAAGGATCGATTCAACCTGGGCGGTTTCGCGAAAGCCGATGCCGGCGATGCGCGACGGATTGATATGGGGCGGTATCATCGCGTCACACTCCATTGCACCACCGGAAAACTGGATTTCCACCCCCGCTTGCGCCCTAATGGCACCGCCTCGGCCAGCTCGATGCGCAAAAGCTGGCCGCCTTTAGCGCCATGCCAGGCCGCGAGCAACGCCTCGGTTTCAAGCGTCACACCATGCACCACAACCCGCACGCCCTGCGGCAGGCAGGCCCAGAGCGCGTTCAGGAGGTTGTCATCGGCACCACCGCCGATGAACACCGCATCCGGGCGGGGCAGCGCGGGCAGCACATCCAGCGCCCGCCCCTCGCGGATCTCAAGCCGGTCGACACCAAGCCGCATGGCATTGCCGCGCGCCCGGCCTGCGCGGGTGGCATCCGCCTCGACGCCGATCGCCCGCATGGCGGGATGCGACAGCAGCCATTCGATCGCGATTGACCCCGACCCGGTGCCGATATCCCAGAGCAGCTCGCCCGCGCGCGGCGCGAGCGCCGACAAAGCCAGCGCCCGGACCGGGCGTTTGGTGATCTGGCCATCATGTTCAAAAAGCGCGTCCGCGCGCCCGGTGGCAAGCGTTGCCGCCCGGCCCGCGCCCCGGATCTCCACTGCGGCAACGACAAGATCCTCCGTCACCGCCCCGTCGAACTCACCAGCGGTGGTGGCGATCACACGCTCTTCCGGGCCGCCGAGATGGGTAAAAAACGTCACCAGGCTTGCAGAAAACCCGGTTTCCACGAGGAAAGCCGCCAGCGCCGCCGGGGCCTTGCCATCGCGAAGCGTCACGATCAGCCGCGCGCCAGGCGCGAGGCCTGGGCGCAGCCGCGACAGCGGCGCTGCGTGAAGCCCGTGGCAGCTGACCTCTTCCAGCCGCCAGCCCTTGCGGGCGGCAACCAGCGAAAAGACCGAAGGCCCTGGAAAGGCGCGCCATTCGCCCGGCGCCAGGTCTCGCGCCAGACTGCCACCGGCACCGAACCAGAACGGATCGCCCGAGGCCAGAACCGCGACCCGCTGCCCGCGCAAAGCCAGAACCGGCGCCAGCGCGAAAGGCACCGGCCAGGGCCGCTTGTCAGGGTGCCCGATCATCGCCAGATGACGCGGCCCCCCGAACACGACATCCGCCGCCGCCAGCGCCTGACGGCTTGCATCCGGCAGGCCAGACGCGCCATCTTCGCCAATACCGATGATGGAAAGCCATTCAGCCATGACCCCGAACCTTCTCATTCTTGGCGGCACGACCGAGGCGAGCCAGCTCGCCCGCCTGGTCGCGGAACACGGGATCAGGGCCACGCTGTCCTATGCCGGTCGGACAGAGACGCCGCGCACCCAGCCCGTCGCGGTCAGAACCGGCGGTTTCGGCGGTGCCGAAGGGCTTGCCGTCTGGATGCGCCAGCATCAGGTCACGCATCTGATCGACGCCACGCATCCTTTTGCCGCGCAGATGAGCCAGAACGCCCATGCGGCGGCGGCCCTGACCGGCACGCCTCTGATCCGGCTGATGCGCCCCGCCTGGACGCCCGCGCCCGGTGACGACTGGACGCGCCTCCCCGATCTCGAAGCCGCCGCTATGCGGCTCGGGGCGGCGCCGCGCCGGGTGTTTCTCGCCATTGGACGGCTGCATCTGGCGGCCTTTGCCGGCCAGCCGCAGCATGACTATCTCCTGCGCCTTGTCGATCCGCCCGAGGCACCGCTGCCCTTGCCGCGCGTCACGGTTGAAATCGCGCGCGGCCCCTTTGATCTCGCCAGCGACCTCGCGCTCTTGCGGCGGCATGGCAGCGATCTGATCATCGCCAAAAACTCCGGCGGCCAGGGCGCGGACGCGAAACTCGAGGCCGCACGCACGCTCGGCCTGCCGGTCTGGCTGATCGACCGCCCCGCTTTGCCGCCAGCGGAAACCGTCTCTGATCCTGCGGAAGTCCTCGCCCGGCTTCATGCCGACCTCGGCGTGTAAACAAACCGTCCGACCCGGCGCGTCAGCGAAGAGCCGACCAGAACCATGGTCCGCATATCGACCATCTCCGGCTGCAGATCGCGCAGCTCGACCACCCGCAGCTCCTGTTCCGGGGTCGAGACCGCGCGGGCCAGCACCACCAGCCGCGACGGCTCGCAGCCCTCGCGCAGCACTTCGATCACCCGCTCGAACCGCCCCGGCCGGGATTTCGAGCGCGGATTGTAGAAGCCCATCGCGAAATCACCTTCCACCGCCAGACGCAGCCGTTTCTCGACCAGTTCAAAGGGCTTAAGGTTATCCGAAAGATTGATCGCGCAGAAATCATGCCCCAAAGGCGCGCCCGCCGCCGCCGCTGCCGCCAGCATGGCGGTGATCCCCGGCAGAACCCGCAAATCCAGCTCCCGCCAGGCCTCCGGCCCCGTCTCCATCGCCTCGAACAGAGCCGACGCCATGGCAAAGACCCCGGGATCGCCCGAAGAGACCACCACAACCTGCCGTCCCGCCGCCGCCAGCTCAAAGGCATGGCGCGCGCGGTCCAGTTCCACCCGGTTGTCACTGGGATGCTTCACCAGCCCATCGCGATCCGCAACCCGGGCGACATAGGGGATATAGCCGATCACATCCGTGGCCTCGGCCAGAGCCGCCGCCACTTCCGGCGTCACCATCGCCTCCGCGCCGGGCCCGAGCCCTGCAACAACGACCCAGCCCGTCCTGCTGGCAGTACCACGCTGGGGATGCGGGGGCAGCGCCCCGGCCTCTGCATCCGTCATGGCCGCCGCCCTTTTCCATGGATTATGGCAATCGAGAAATAGGGCGCTTCTTCGCCTGCATCCTCCAATAGCCGCACCCGCTCGGCGGGCATGGTGCCATGTTCCACGAGCCAGGCCTCCGGCAGGCGCCCCGCCGCTGCCAGTACGCGCCGGAGCTTGGCCAGATTGCGCCCGATCTTCATCACCACCAGAGCATCGGTATCCGCCACCCGCCGTGCAAGTTCCGCCTCGGGCAAGGTCGCGGGCAGCACCGTCAGCACATCATCCCCCCAGGTCACCGGCTGGCCCGTCGCATGCCAGCAGCCGACCATGCCCGGAATTCCCGGCACTACCCCGACCATCCCGGCAGGCAGCCGCGATTGCAGATGCATGAACGAGCCGTAGAGAAAGGGATCCCCTTCACACAGCACCACAACATCCGCTTCTGCCGACTGAAGCCGCGCGGCCCAATGGTCGTAAAACGGCGCCAAAGCCGCATTATAGCCTGGATCCTGCACCGGAATCTCGGTCGTGACCGGATATTCCATCGGCCATTCCTCGGCCCCTGCCGGGATCAGCCCCTCGACCATCCGCCGCGCCTGGCCTTCGCGACCGGGCTTGCGGAAATAGGCGACGATCCGCGCCGAGGTCAGCAGCCGATGCGCTCTGACGCTCATCAGATCCGGATCGCCCGGCCCGAGGCCGATACAGGTGACTTTGGCCATGCTCACTCCTTACGGCTGGCAAGCGCGTTGACCGCCGCCACCGTGATCGCCGAACCGCCGAGGCGGCCATCTACCACACACCAGGGCAAAGGGTTGTCTTCTGCCAGCGCCGCTTTCGATTCCGCCGCGCCGATAAAGCCGACCGGGCAGCCGATGATCGCCGCCGGGCGCGGGAAATCCGGATCCTGCAGCAGGTTCAGCAGATGGAACAACGCAGTCGGCGCATTGCCGATCGCCACCACCGCGCCCGCAAGATAGGGGCGCCACAGTTCCACCGCCGCCGCCGAACGCGTATTGCCGATCCGCGCCGCCAGCTCCGGCACGGACGGGTCCTGCAGCGTGCAGATCACCTCATTCCCCGCCGGCAGACGGGCGCGGGTGATGCCCTCGCTGACCATTTTTGCATCGCACAGGATCGGTGCCCCCGCCTCCAGCGCCGCGCGGGCCTCGATTGCAAAGCCCGGCGCAAAGCGGATATGGGGGGCCAGTTCGACCATGCCGCTGGCATGGATCATGCGGACCGCGACCACCTCTTCCTCGGGGGTAAAGCGCGCCAGATCGGCCTCGGCGCGGATGGTGGCAAAGCTTGCGAGATAGATCTTCGCGCCGTCGGTTTCATAAAGATGGGTCAAGGCGGCCTCGCAAAATCGCAGGAAGGTCATCGGGGGAAAGCCCGCACAAGGCGGGACTGGCACTGGCGGCGCCGTCTTCAATCAGATCGAAGCGGCCTTGTCTTGCAGTAAGGGTCAGGCGGGCGGGGCCTGGATGAGCGCAGCCCTTGCCACAGCCCGAAACATGCAGCAAGGCGCCCGCCGGCACCAAAGGCGCCAGGCTGCGGGCGAGGCCCCGCACCGGCGCCTCGGCAGACAGGCAACCGGGCGCTCCGGTGCAGGCCGCCACGCGCAAAAGCGGATCATGAGGGTCTTCGATCAGGCCGGTGACCGGCGCGCGGGTGATGTCTTCCAGGATCACCGACCGCCAGGGCGTCAGCCGCAGCGGTGCAACCGCCAGCGCCCTGAGCATCGCCGCCCCGATCTGACCAAAGGGCAGCGCGAGGCAGAGCCCCGCCGCAGTCCTGCCCGGGACCAGCGCCGGCCCGGTCATCGGCAGTTCGGTCGCGTTCAGCGGCGGGCGGGCCGCAAGCCGTGCCATCCGGGTCGCAGATCCTTGCGCGAGGAACCAGTGCAGCACCTCGATCAGACGCGGAATGGCGCTGTCAGTGGTCACTGGCTCGCCTCGTTCCATCCCCTCGGCGCGCAGGATCAGGCCCTGAGCCGCACGTTCGATCCTCAGATCCGCCGAAGTGCCCCCAAGGATCGCCGCCGCCCCGGTATCCACGGCAAAGCCGAATTTTGCGGGAAGGACCGGCGCGTCCCGAAAAGCCTCTTCCAGGCCTTCGACCAGCGTCAGCGTCTCATCGCCCGCGCGGTGCAAGGGTGTCGTGAGGATATTGCGCCGCGCCTCGGCCTCGGCGCTGGAATCGAGGAGATCAAGCGAGATCAGCGCCTGATGCAGCGCTGGCAGCGCGGCCTCGGTGACGCCGCGCAATTGCAGATGCGCGCGCGAGCCGAGGTCGATCAGCCCATTGCCATGGGTTTCCGCGAGATCCGCCAGCGCCAGCACCTGTTCCGGCATCAGCCGCCCGGCATGGGGGCGGATGCGCAGCACCAGGCCGTCGCCGGACATCATCGGCCGCAGCGCACCCGGACACCAGCCCTGCACCTGCCCGCTCATGCCACCCCCTCTGACGACATCCTGGCTGCGCGGGAATTGGAGCGGCTTTGCCACAGACCCGCCGCTTCCAGCGCGCGGAAGCAATCCTCCATCGCAGCAAGGGCATCGGGGTTGGCGGTCTCGAGAAAAGCCCGGATCGCCGGGTCGTCCAGCGTCGCCTCGCGGTAAAGATCGAAGAGATGCGACGGCACCACGCGGGCGAGATGGGCAAAAGCCGCGAGATGTTCCAGCGTCGCGGCGATCTCGGCGGCCCCCCGGAACCCATGCCGGGTCATCGAGGTCAGCCAGACCGGATTGGCAGCGCGGGCGCGGGTGACACGGGCGATTTCCTCGGTCAGCGCCCGGGCGCGGGGCTGGTCGGGGCGGGTGGCGTCAAGGTGGTAAAGCGCCGGTTTTGCCGCCCCAAGCCGCTCCATCGCGGCGGCGAAACCGCCTTCATGGCTGGCGTAATCCATCGCGAGCAAAAGATCGGTTTCCGTTATATCCTGGGTATGAAGGAAGGCGTCCGCCGCCCGAAGCCGCGTTTCAAGCAGATCGCGTGCAGGGGCGCCCTGGGCCGTATGGTCCGAAGCCGCAAGCCAGGCCTCGCCCGCCGCCTTGCGGGCGCTTTCGGAATAATCGCCCTCGCGGATCCCGAGACCATAGCTGCCGGGGGCAGGCGCGAAGACCCGGGCCCCGCGCGGCGCGGTCGTGTAGGGGTTCATATCGGCAGCTTCGTCACGCTCGGCCAGCGCCTCGCAGCCTGCATCAAAAAGCCGGGCGAGATCGGGAAAGACGTCTCTGAACAGGCCGGAAGCGCGGATCGAGACCTCGATCCGGGGGCGGTCCATCAGGGTCAGCGGCAGGATGCCAAAACCGGTGACGCGGTCAGAGCCTTCGTCCCAGATCGGCTCCAGCCCGGCGAGATGCAGCGCCATGGCGAATTCCTCGCCCGCCGTGCGCATCGTGGCCGACCCCCAGAGGTTGAGGACAAGGCCGCGCGGGTAATCGCCATGATCCTGGAGGTGGCGGCGCACCAGTTCTTCGGCCAGTCTGATGCCCTGGGCATGGGCGGCGCGTGACGGCACAGCGCGCGGGTCGGTGCCATAGAGGTTACGTCCCGTGGGCAGCACATCGGCGCGGCCCCGCCAGGGCGAGCCGGAGGGTCCGGGCGGAACTGGCTGGCCGTTGAGCGCGGCGATGAGGTTGTCGCGTTCGGAGGTCAGCGAGTCGGGATCGCCGGATGGCTGGCCCCGGGGGCTGTCTGCCCCCCCGGGCCCGGAAGGGTGGCCCCCGAGGATATTTTCGGACAGATGAAAAGGTGTGCCGCGGGCCCAGATGTGGAGGCCTTCGCCGAACTGGCTTTCTTTCAGGTCGCAGACGAAACGGTCGATCCTGGGGATCGCCTCGGCGGGGGAGGCGGTTTCCGGGATGTCAAGATCCTGTTCGACATGCGCGCTTTGCGCTTCCTGACGGATAGCGGCGATCAGCCGGTCACGGCGGGCCGGGTCGAGGCCATCGGCGGTGGAATATTCATCAAGCAGGCGTTCAAGCCGGGCCAGCGCCGGGGGCATTGCGGCATCCGCCAGCGGCGGGGTCAGATGACCGAGCGTGACGGCTCCAATGCGGCGGCGGGCCTGAGCGGCCTCGCCCGGGTCATTGACGATGAACGGGTAGATCACGGGAAGCGGCGCGACCAGCGCCTCGGGCCAGCAGGCGGCGGAGAGGGCGACCGCCTTCCCGGGCAGCCATTCGAGCGTGCCATGGGCGCCGATATGGAGAAGCGCATCTGTGCCCTGCCGCAGCCAGAGATAGAAAGCGGTATAGGCGTGGCCGGGGATGCGACCGGTATCGTGATATTCGCCGTCACGATCCGGGCTGCGGCTGCGTTCGGGCTGCAGGGCGATCAGAAGATTGCCGCGCCGCGTCGCCTGGAAATGGAAGGCGCCGGCCTGGATCGCCGGATCGTCTTCTGGGCGGCCATGCGTCTCTGTTATGGCGGTTTTCAGGGGTTCCGGCAGTCGGGCGAGCGCCTCGCGATAGGCCGAAAGCGGCCAGGCGATGGTCTCGGACTGCAGCGCCTGATCAAGCGGAGCACCGGGTTGAATGCTGAAACCGGCGGCGCAGAGGTCCTCGGCCATCGCCTCGGCCGAGGCCAGAACGTCAAGGCCCACGGCATGAGCCATGCGCCAGGATTTGCCCGGATAGGTCGAGAGAACCATCGCGATGCGGCGGCTGGCCGGGGGCTCTGACGCGAGGCGGATCCAGGCTCTGACCTTCGCGACCACGGCCCCGATACGTTCGGGGTCCGGCGCGTGGCTGGTGCGGGAAAATTGCAGATCCGGGTCGCGCGGCGCCTCGTCCTTGAATGAAATCACGCCGGCAGTGATGCGGCCATCGACTTCGGGAAGCGCCACATGCATCGCCAGATCGGCGGGGGAGAGGCCGCGCCCGGCCCCTTCCCAGGCGGCGCGGGTAGAGGTGGCGTGGATCACCTGGAAGACCGGCACACCGGCGGCCTCCAGCGGCGAGCCACTGGCGTCGCGGGCGGAAAAGGCGGTGGCATTGACCACCGCTTTCAGTCCAGGCGCCGGGAGGGTCTCGCGCAGCCAGCGGGCAGCGGCCTCGTCCTTGAGGCTGGGAAGGAACGCGCCATATGCCCGAAAGCCTTCGGCTTCGAACGCCAGGATCAGGGCGTCGATGGCGGCGGTGTCGCCGGCGGCGGCCCAGGCACGGTAGAAGGGGATCAGGACAAGCGGCGCCTCGCCATGTGGCAAGTCACGGATCACGCCGCCTGACGGGTGCCAAAAGCCAAAGCCCGGCAGCGATTTTGCCCCGGGCACCGGCCCGGCATAGAGACCCGCCGCAAGCGCGAGCTGCGCCAGCGCGCCCTGGGCTGCGATCGCCCCGCCGGTATCGCACAGCGTGGACAGGCGCCGCAGCGTGGCGACCGGCAAAGTCGAGGCGGCATCCAGTGCAGGGTCGGGGCGACCATCCGCCGGCAGGAGCGCCAGCGCGATCCCGCGTGATCTGGCCATGTTAGAGACCTGTTCGACGCCGTAAGCCCAGTAATTCACCCCGCCGATCAGCCGGATCAGCACGCCTTTCGCCCCGGTCAGCGTCTGCCCGATCCAGGTATCGACCGAGAGCGGATGCGTCAGCCGCGACAGGTTTGCCAGCCTGAGGGAGGGCAGCGTCTCGCGCCCCCGCTTCCACCCTGCCGCAAAAGCCCCGAGGTCGCTGTCGGAAAACGACAGCACCACAAGATCCCCGGGCGTCTGCCCGAGATCCTGCGGCATGTCGGTCTCTTCCAGACCGTGGCTTTCGCGAAAGAGGACGTGCATCAGGCCCCTTATGCCCCCAGAGCGGCCCGAACGGCGGCTGCGTCGATATTGCCATGTTCCGCGATCACGACAAGCTGCGAGCGACGGGGCTGGTTGCCCCATGGCCGGTCGAACTGATGACGCACACGCGGGCCGACGGCCTGGATCAGAAGGCGCATCGGCTTGCCCTCGACCGCCACATGGCCTTTGACGCGCAGAATGTTCTGCGCGGCTGCCAGGGCCGAGACTTTCGCCGCAAGTGCCTCCGGGTCGGTGATCTCGGGCAGATCGACCACGATCGTGTCGAAATCGTCATGATCGTGATCATCATGGCCATCGTGATGCGAGGGGCGCTCATTCAGGCTGTCTTCGGCAGCCGCGCCGATCCCCAGCACGACACGCGCATCGATCACGCCTTCGGTCAAAGGCAGCATCGGCAGAGGGCGCGGCGCCTCGGCCTCGATCACGGCTTTCGCCTTTGCGATACCGGCATCTCCTGCGAGATCGGCCTTGGACAAAAGAACGATATCGGCGCAGGCGATCTGATCTTCGAAGACCTCGGAAAGCGGGGTCTCGTGATCGGCTTCAGCCGCGCCGGGCTGTGCCGGATTCGGCGCGAAAAGGCCGGCGGCGACCGCTTCGGCATCGGCGACCGCGACCACACCGTCGATGGTGATTTTAGAGCGCAAAGCCGGCCAGTCGAAGGCCTTCAGCAGCGGTTTCGGCAGCGCAAGGCCCGAGGTTTCGATCACGATATGATCGGGGCGCGGCTCCATCGCCATCAGCTTTTCGATCGAGGGGATGAACTCGTCGGCAACGGTGCAGCAGATGCAGCCATTGGTGAGCTCGACAATCGAGCTTTCCGGGCAATTCGCATCGGCGCAGTCGCGGATCAGGTCGCCATCAACGCCGACATCGCCAAATTCATTCACCAGCACAGCGAGCCGCCGCCCGCCCGGGTTTTGCAGCAGGTGGCGGATCAGCGTGGTTTTCCCGGCGCCAAGAAAGCCGGTGATCACGGTGACGGGGGTTTTTTCCAGGGATTTGTCTGCGGACATGTCAAAGCTCCATCGGAGGGATACGGGCGATTGTGTTCTTGCGGATGACCTCGGGCCGCGCACGCCAGGGGACGATGCCATCGGGCGTCGCCGCAAAGGCGTGATACATGGTGACGAGGTCGTTCAGATGCAGATCGGGGTCGAGATGGCCCTGGACATAGGTCCAGCGGCCCGGGCCGCGAAACACCACGGCGCAGCCATTGGAACAGGCAGACAGGCATTCCTGGCGGCGATGCCCCACGCCTTTGGCGGTCAGCGCCTCAGAGAGCCGCGCGCCATCGCGTATGGCCTCGGGGCTGCTGCCCGGCAATCTGCATGTGGTACAGACCACAAGCTCGGTTTCTCCGGCCATTTGCCCCTCCGGCATGGCTGTGGCTGCGCGGGGAACAGGTGGCGGGCAAAAGCACCACCAGACCCGCGGCTCACCCCGGCCGCCCGTTACGAATGATGCGCGCCCCGAAGGGCCGCACCGGCGCTGGCAGGTCTCCCGGCTTGCGGATTTCGGGGGATCCCCCTGCGGGCGCCCTGCCTTCCCGGCCGGATGGCCAGTGGCGGTTGGGCGACCTTTCCGGTCACGGTCGCGGGGGCGGCTGCGTCTGGGCTTTCGGCCTGTCGCATTCCCTCTTCGCCTGCTGTATGGCAGGAACCAGCGATGGCCACAGCCAAGCCATCAGACCCACCGAATGTCAAGCGAGGCCAGGAATGACCGATGCTCCCGATCCCGCCGCAACTCCTGCGGAAGATGCTGCCCGCCACGCCGCAAAAAAGGCGAAGATCAAAGCCGCGCGCGACCGGATGATGGCGGAAAAGACCGGCGAGAAGGGGCTGATCATCGTCCATACCGGGCCGGGCAAGGGCAAAAGCTCCTCCGCCTTCGGGATGATCCTGCGCTGCATCGCGCATGAAATGCCCTGCGGCGTGGTGCAGTTCATCAAGGGCGCGATGTCGACCGGTGAGCGCGATCTGATCCTGAAGAATTTCGGAGGTCTCTGCCAGTTCCACACGATGGGCGAGGGCTTTACCTGGGAGACCCAGGATCTGGAGCGGGACCGCGCCGCCGCCGCGCGCGCCTGGGAAAAGGCGAAAGAGCTGATCCGGGACGAGCGGAACCGCATGGTGCTGCTGGACGAGATCAATATCGCGCTGCGCTATGACTACCTTGTTCTGGTCGAGGTGCTGGCGTTTCTGCGCGATGAGAAACCCCCGATGACCCATGTCGTGCTGACCGGGCGCAATGCAAAGCCGGAACTGATGGAACTGGCCGATCTGGTGACGGAAATGGCGATGGTGAAACACCCGTTCCGCGCCGGGGTTAAAGCCCAGGCCGGGGTAGAGTTCTGATGTCTGGCCAGACGCCTGGCCGCGCGCTGATGATCCAGGGCACAGGCTCGAATGTCGGCAAGTCGCTGCTGGTCGCGGGGCTTTGCCGGGTGGCGCGGCGGCGGGGGCAGACGGTCCTGCCGTTCAAGCCGCAAAACATGTCGAACAATGCCGCGGTCACAGTGGACGGGGGCGAGATCGGGCGGGCCCAGGCACTGCAGGCGCTGGCCTGCGGGGTGGAGCCGCATAGCGATATGAACCCGGTCCTGCTGAAGCCTGAAACCGATACCGGCGCGCAAGTGGTGGTGCAGGGGCGTCGCCTGACCTCGGTGCGCGCAAAGGATTATGCTGGCCTGAAGCCGAAGATCGCCGAGGCAGTGCAGGAGAGCTTCCGCCGCCTCAGGGCTCAGGCGGATCTGGTGATTGTCGAAGGCGCCGGCAGCCCGGCCGAGGTCAATCTGAGGCGAAATGACATCGCCAATATGGGCTTTGCCTTGGCGGCCGACGTGCCGGTGGTGCTGGCGGGTGATATCGACCGCGGCGGCGTGATCGCGCAGATCGTCGGCACCCAGGCCGTGCTGGACGCAGGCGATAACGCGCAGATCGCGGGCTTTCTGATCAATCGCTTTCGCGGTGATCCCTCATTGTTCGATGATGGCTACCGGCTGATCGGGGACCGTACCGGCTGGCGCGGTTTTGGCGTTTTGCCCTGGTTTCGCGATGCCCGGCTTTTGCCGGCGGAAGATGCGCTCGACCTGGCGCCATCGGGCAAGGGGCGGGTAAAGGTCGCCTGCCTGGCTCTCAGCCGCATCGCGAATTTCGACGATCTCGACCCGCTGAAACTGGAGCCGGATCTGACGGTTTCGATGATCCTTCCCGGTCAGGCGATCCCCGGCGATAGTGATCTTGTGGTGATCCCCGGGTCGAAATCGACACGCGGAGATCTGGCGTTTCTGCGCGAACAGGGCTGGGATATAGACATTCTCGCGCATCACCGGCGCGGCGGGCGGATCCTCGGGCTCTGCGGCGGCTATCAGATGCTGGGCCACTCGGTCGCCGATCCCGATGGGATCGAAGGCGCGCCGGGGGTGACGCCGGGGCTTGGCCTTCTCGATGTGGAAACGGTGATGTCGGGCGACAAGCGGCTGGCACGGGTCACGGCCCGCCATGCCGCCACCGGCCTCGATGTGACCGGCTATGAGATCCATATCGGACGGACCGAAGGCCCTGACCGCGCCCGTCCCTTTGCGTATCTCGGCGACCAGCCGGAAGGCGCGCGTTCGCCCAATGGCAGGGTCGAGGGCAGCTATCTCCACGGGCTATTCACCAGTGACGCCTTCCGCGCCGCCTGGCTGAAGGATTTCGGCATCACCGCCGGCGCAACCCGATACGGCGCCGAAGTGGAGCGCATCCTTGACCGCCTTGCCGATCATATGGAAACCCATCTCGATTGTGACGGGCTGCTTGCGCTCGCCCGCTGATCGGGCAGAGTGACACGCCGCAACAGGAGGCCGCCATGGGACAATATCTGCGCCGGACGCTGCGCCATGCCGGCCCCGCGATGGGCTTTAGCGGCTGGACCGAAACCCTGCGCGCCACGGCAGGCATGTTTGTCGGCATGGTGGCGCTGATCCTGTTCCTCAGCCCCGCCCCTGGCGCCTCGGCCTGGGGGCTCTTCGTCATCGCGCCTTTTGGCGCCAGCGCGGTGCTTCTATTCGCCCTGCCGAACAGCCCGCTGGCGCAGCCCTGGTCGGCGGTGGTGGGGAATGCGGTCTCGGCCCTTGTCGGCGTGGCGCTGGTTCTGACCATCGAGGCGCCCGAGCTGCGGATCGTGCTGGCCCCGGCGCTGGCCGTGCTGGCGATGCATCTCAGCCGCGCCCTGCACCCGCCCGGCGGCGCGGTTGCGCTGGCGACGGTGCTTGCGCCCCATGCGGCGGCGGAGCTCGGCTTTTTCTATGTGCTGGTGCCGGTCGCGCTTGGCACACTGGCACTGGTGCCGGTGGCGGCGCTGGCGGCGGCACTGACCGGGCGGCGCTATCCGTTCCGTCAGCCTGCCACCGCCGCCCCCGGCCAGCCCGATCCGCGCCCGCTTGACCGGCTCGGCGTTTCGCGCGCGGAACTGGCCGGGCTGCTGCAGGAATTTCACCAAAGCGCCAATATCGGCGTTGAAGACCTCGCCCGGCTGATCTCGGCCGCCGAGCTGCTGGCCGCGCGGCACCAGACCGAAGGCATCACCTGCGGCGAGATCATGTCGCGCAACCTTGTGACCGTTGGCCCCGAGACGCCCCTGACCGAGGTTGGCGCGATCTTTCGCGACCGGGGCTTTACCTCGCTGCCGGTGGCGGCGGCGGATGGCAGCTATCTGGGCGTGATCTTCCAGATCCACCTGATCCGGCGCGGCGCCGAAGATGCACGACTGAGCGGCACCCGCTTCACCGCAAACCTTGCGCGATTGCTGGGCGCTGCGGGCGGGCGTACCGTTCGGGCGCGGGAGGTGATGGATCCCCATGTGCCGACCCGCAGCCCCGGCACGCCTGTCCATGACCTGCTGCCGCTGCTGGCCGAGGGGCCGAATGATGCGGTGCCGGTGCTTGAAGGCACGCGTATTCTGGGCATCGTCACCCGCACTGATCTGATCGCCGCGCTGGCACATCAGCGCAAGGAAGAGGGCTGAGATTTGCATTTCGATCTGGAAAGTACCGCGGCAGGGATCGCCTATAAGCTGCTCGTCGCCACGGTCATGCCACGCCCCATCGCCTGGGTAGTGACGAAATCTGCCGCCGGGGTGGTGAACACCGCGCCGTTCAGCTTTTTCAACGTGATGGGGGATGAGCCGCCCACCGTGGTGCTGGGGATCAGCCCGGGCCGCGACGGCGGGCTGAAACATTCGGCGCAGAACATCCTCGACAGCGGCGAGTTCGTGGTGAACCTGGTGCCTTTCGCGCTGGCCGGGGCGATGAACCTGACCTCGATCGACGCGCCCGAAGGCGTGAGCGAGGCAGAGCTGGCCGGGCTGGAGCTGACGCCTTCGGTCAAAATCGCGCCGCCCCGGATAAGCGCGAGCCCCGTGGCGCTGGAATGCTGCCTCCTGCAGCGGGTAGCGACCGGGCCCCGGCAGACGCTGATTGTCGGCGAGGTGCTGTCGATCCATATCGAGGATCGTTTCGTGCTGGATGAAGCGCGCGGCCATGTCGACACGCCCGGGCTTGACCTCGTCGGGCGGTCTTTTGGCGCGGATTATGTGCGCACGCGCGATGTGTTCCGACTGGAGCGCCCGTTCTGGCAGGACCGCATTGCCAAAGACCGCGGCTGAGGCACGATTTTCGCTGGCATTTCCTGCCCGCCCAATGCAATAAATTTGTACTAACGTACAGGAGGCCCATCTATGGACCCGGAACTGCGCAGGTGTTTTGTCGAAGGCATGAGCCGGGCTGCGACCTTTGTCGCCGTCGCCACCACGGATGGAGAAGGCGGGCGCTTTGGCGTGACGATTTCCTCGCTGACCTCGGTTTCGGCGGATGGCGACCATCCCTCGCTGCTGGCCTGTATCCATCACCGCAGCTCGACCGCGACAGCGATCCTGAAGAACCGCGCCTTTTGCGCCAATCTGCTGCATGAGGGCCAGCACGAGATCGCCAATATCTTTGCCGGCCGCAGCGGCATGGCAGATCATGACGCGCGCTTTGCCCAGGTGCCCTGGCAACCGGGCAGCCTTGGCCAGCCCAAAATCGCGGGGGCGACGGCGGTGTTTGAATGCCGCCTTGCCACCGCGCTTTACTGGGAAACCCATCATATCTTTGTCGGCCATGTCACCGGTGTGACCCTGTCGGAAGATCCGGCAACCCTGCTTTATGGCCAGCGTGCCTATCGCCGGGCGGTGGATATCAGCTGATCTGCCGGGTCCCCCCGATCAGCATTCCGGATAGCCGAGGCGGATCAGCTCTGCCCCGCTCACCCGGAGAGGGTTGTCGAGCCTGTAACGCGCCGTTTCCATGAACCAGCTGCGAAGCGGTTCGCGGTAATTCTGCGCCATGATCTGCGACCAGTGGTCAAATTCCGGCTTTGGCAGCGGCTTGCCGTAAGAGCTTGGGCCATGAAAGCCAAAGCTCGCGCGGCGGTGGACGCAGATATTGTCGAGCCCGAGATACATCGTGCAGGCCGAATTGCAGGTGCCGCGCAGCTCGACGCGGTCGCCGCTGGCCCGCAAGCGCTGAACCTCGCGTTCCCTGGTCGCGATCAGACCGCCCGGGTCGGCCCGCACCACCCAGATCGTGCCGATATGGGTCGGCCGCATCTGCGCCAGGGCCTTTCCCAGACTGAATGGTGGCATTGCACCGCTGGCTATCGAAAAGCAAAGTACTGCAAAGCCCGCCCGCACCCGGGTCGAGACATGTTTCATGACGAACCCCTTTCCACCTTTGCGGCGGGGTCATCAGAGTGTCCGACCCTCACCCGTCGCGAAGATGAGCAAAGCAGAGGCGTGCTTAAGACGAGGTTTTCACAGCAGAGGCAGGGGGCATTCGAGTCATTAAAATCGGTCCTTAATGCCCTGGACCTGCCATATTCCGCGCGGCCTACGGACCCGGATCAGGCCCGGGTCAGCTTCGGATCAGGGCGGCAAGCGCAGCCTCGCCCGGGGCGCAGGCCGCGATAAGACGCGCCCTCTCAGCGGGGGCAAGCCGGTCCGCGCGAGACGGGCGGTGCTCCGGCCGGGCCCCGGCCTCACGCAGCCAGCCCGCCGGGGCCGATACGCCCAGATACAAGGCCAGCGCCGCCAGTTCGGGCTCTGGTGTCGCGATCAGCGCCTCATAGGAAAGGTGATGCCAGCGCGCCCGTGGCAGGGTCGCAAGCGCCTGCGCCCCCCGGATCATCATGGCCGACCAGAACCGCGCCAGCAGCAGCGGATCGGCGGGCCGATCCAGCATCGGCGTGACCGGCATCGCAATGCTCAGCGCCTGCAGGACCCGCCAGATCCGCCCGCGCCCGTAATGGCTGTCGGGGTCAAGAAGGTCGATGCCAAAGCCCCGCATCCGCTGCCACATCCGCGCGGCCAGCCTGGTGGCGGGGTAATCGCTCATCGAGAGCACGGTTTCCGGGCCGCTCCGCGTCAGCAGGACAAGGCGCGCTTCGGGAAACAGGCGCGCCAGCGTCCGCGTCGCCACCAGCGAGCCACCCGAGCGTTCAACCCAGAGCCGGCGATTGCGGGCCATGGCCATCGCGCCAAACAGCTGGCGGTAGTGATCCGCAACGCTTTGCCGGGGAAATGCAGCAACCTCCGCCGCCAACTGGTCGAAAAGGTCATCGGGCGCGTCAGTCAGATGCGGCAGCGCGACCTGGAGGAGCGGCGGGCAGCGAAACGGGTCATGGCGGTTGCCCTGCTGGCGCCCATAGAGAAACTCGCGCGGCGCCCGCAGCGGATTGCCGGCCAGCGCGCCGATCCGGGTCGGCTCCGCGAGGCCACGCCAGAAGTCCCGCGCCGAAAGCTGACCGGGCGGGAAGGCCCGCGCGCCGGCCGTGGAAAACACCTCAGAGAGGCTGAGCAGTTCGGGATGCAGGCGGATCAGATCCGAAACCAGCGTCGACCCGCAGCGCGCCGATCCTAGAATGAACGCCCCCGCCATCTTTCAGCCTTTCGGCTTCAGCCGGCTGAGCATCGCATCCAGCACCGAAGCCGCGATTTCGCCGGCGCTTTGTGTGGTCAGGATGTCGAGCCGGCGGTCCACCTCCAGCGCCACCGCGCCATGCACCGCGACATAAAGCTGCTCGGTCAGCCGCATGGCACGATTGTCATCCAGATCGGGCGCATGTTCGCGGAGCAGCTCTGTCAACCGCCCCATCAGGCCCCGGACCGCCTCGCCATACCAGGCGGGGAAAGTCTCGCGCTGGCGCATACCGCCGAAAAGCGCGCTCCACAAAGCCGGGTTGCGACGCATGAAAGAAATATAGCTCTGGCAGATCAGATGCAGCCGCGCCGCAGGGGTGCCTGCCTCGGGGAGCGTGTCAAAGAGCTGTTCAAGCCGGGCAAAGGTCTCGCGATTCACCTCCATCAGAATATCCGACATCGAGCCGAAGACATTGTAGATCGAGGCCGCAGTATATCCGACCTCACGCGCGATCGCGCGGGCCGAGAGACCCGGGACGCCTTCGCGATCCAGGATCCCGCGTGCAGACTCAAGGATGGCCTGGCGCAGCTCTGCCCGCGGCACACGCTGGGGTCGGCTCATAGTCGCCTCCGTAAGGTTTTGCATACTGAACGTTGTTCAAAAACTTCTTGACGCAAAGCCCGGCCCAGGTCAAGGGTTAGTGAACAATGTTCAATAAGGTGCGTCATGCAGAGTACATCCCATCGGAACAGCCCACCTGCGATGCGGATTCTCGGAACGGGTATGTATCTGCCGCAACAGCGCCTTGCCTCATCCGCGATTGACCAGCGGTTCGGCTGGGCTGCGGGCACCACCGAACGCCGCTATGGGCTTGCCGCCCGCCATATTGCCGGACCCGAGGAAAGCACATCGATGATGGCGACCGAAGCGGCGCGCCAGGCGCTTGAGGTGGCCGGGATCCGCGCGGGCGATCTCGATCTGATCCTTGGCGCCTGCGGGGTGATGGAACAGGCGATCCCTTCGACCGCGACGCTGGTGCAGGCCCGGCTTGGGCTGGGGAAATCGGGTATTCCTTCTTACGACGTGAATGCGACCTGTCTGAGTTTCGTGCAGGCGCTGGATCTGGCCGCGATGCGGATTGCCACCGGGCGGGCGCGCCGGGTGCTGGTGTTTTCCGCTGACATCGCCTCGGTCGGGCTGGACTGGTCCGACCCCGATACGGCGGCGATCTTCGGCGACGGCGCGGCGGCGGTGGTTCTGGGCGCAGATGCGGGCGAGGGCGTGCTGGCAAGCCGGTTTGAAACCTATTCCGAAGGCCAGGCCGCCTGTGTGCTTGAAGGCGGCGGCACCCGTTACGGCGGCGCCCGCGATCCGGAGCTGCTCGACCGCACCAATGTGTTTCATATGGACGGGCAGACCGCCTTCCGCATCGCGGCGCGCTATCTGCCGCGTTTCCTCCGGGCGCTCATGGACGAGGCGGGTGTCGGCTACAACGATCTGGCCTGTATCGTGCCGCATCAGGCCTCTGGCCCGGCACTGGATCATGGGCTGGCGCGGCTGGGGATACCGCCCGAAAAGGTGATCCGGACCTTCGGGCAGCTGGGCAATCAGATCGCGGCCTCGATCCCGAGTGCCCTGCATCACGCGATCACCTCGGGGCGCCTGCAACGCGGCGGGCTTGCCATGCTGATCGGCACCTCGGCGGGGCTGTCGCTCGGTGGCATGGTGGTGCGCTGCTGATGGCGGTTCTGATCACAGGGGCGACCGGGTGCCTTGGCGGCGGCATCGCGCGGCAATTGCTGGCTGCAGGCACCAGGGTCACCGCGCAGGGTCGCGACCTGCGGGCCGGGGCAGGCCTGGAGCAACAGGGCGCGGAATTTCTGCCGCTCGATCTCTGCGATCCGCTGCCGCTCGAGCCGGTTTTAGCCGGCACAGAGACTGTTTTCCACTGTGCCGCCCTGTCTTCGGCCTGGGGGCGCGCCCGCGATTTCCAGGCGCTGAATGTGGATGCAACCCGCAGATTACTGGACGCGGCGCGCGACAGCGGGGTGAAGCGGTTCATTTTCGCCTCTTCCCCCAGCATTTATGCCAATGGCACCGACCGGCTGGATCTGACCGAAGACGCGCCCCTGCCCGCACACTTTGCCACCCATTACGCCCGGACCAAGGCGGAATCCGAGGCACTGGCGCTGTCTTATGACCAGCCCGGCGCGATGCGGGTGGTGGCCCTGCGCCCCCGTTCGATCTATGGGCGCGGCGACCGGGCGCTGATGCCGCGTCTTCTGACGGCGATGCGGCGCGGGACGCTGCCCCTGATCTCGGGCGGCGCGGCGCTGATTGATGTCACCCATGTCTCGGATGCCGCGCGCGCGATGGTTCTGGCCGCAGCTCACGCCCAAAAGGTCGGAGGGCGGGTGTTCAACATCACCTCGGGCGAGAGTTGGCGGTTCGCGCAGCTTGCCGATGCGGCGGCGGATCTCTTTGGCCTCACGCCGCGCCGCAGGCACCTGCCCTATGGGGTCGCCATGACAATCGCCACCGGGTTCGAGGCCCTGCATCACCTGTTTCGCCCCGATATCGAGCCGGTGCTGACCCGCCAGGCCGTGGTCTCGCTGGGCCGCAGCCTGACGCTCGACATCTCTGCCGCACGGGCCGATCTGGGATATCGCCCGCAAGTGACCCTTTCAGAAGGGATCCGCGACTATGCTGCCTGAACTCATCCCGTTTCGCGTCGGATATTGCTGCGCCCCCGCCAGGCTGTCGCGCCGCGATGCGGGCTGGCGGCCCATCCGCTTTCCCGCCGGTGTCGTGCTGATCCGCCATCCGGGCCTCGGCGATATCCTGTTCGATACCGGCTACGGACCTGCCTTTTTCGAGGCAACCCGCCCCTTCCCGGAACGGCTCTACCGTTGGCTCACGCCGGCGCATCTGGATTGGGACCAGCGCCTGCCCGCGCAGCTCGGCCGCCACGGCGCGCAGATCCGGCAGGTGGTGCTCTCGCATCTCCATGCCGATCATGTCGCGGGGCTGTTCGGGATGGATCCGATCCCGCCCGTCCTCACCTCGCGCAAAGCCTGGGCTCATCTGCATCAGGGCAGCCGCCTCGCCACGCTGAAAGCGGGGTGCCCCGAAGGGCTCCGACGGCGGCTTCAGGCTCTGTCACCGCAGTTTTTCGAAGATTTCCCGCAGGCCGCGCCCCCGGATGGCAGCAGCGGCCTGGGATCGTTTCACGACATTTCCGGCACTGGCAGCCTGCTTGCAGTGGCCTTGCCCGGGCATGGTCATGGCCAGTTCGGCCTATACCTGCCCCAGACCACCAGCGGCCCGGCCTTTCTGATCGCCGATGCGGCCTGGAGCCGCCAGGCGCTGCGCGATGGCTGCCCGCCGCCCGATTACACCCTGCGCCGCCTTGGCGATGCGGCGGCCTATCTCGCCACCTTCTCGGCGCTGGCCGATCTCGCCCGGAACCGGCCCGACATCACCTTCTGGCCGTCCCATTGCCCGGAGGCCTTTGCGTGACCCCCTCGCCCCTCACCGCCTTTCTGGCCGCACGTTACGGACGCGGCTTTCGCTCGCGCGCGGAAATCATCGCCTGGCAGGCCGCCGGGCTGCGCCACCTGCGCGAGCAGATCATGCCGCGCTCGCCCTTTCACGCGCCCTATGCTGCAAGGCGCATTGCGGAATGGCCGATGATGAACAAGGCCCGGCTGATGGAGCATTTTACTGGCATCAACACCTGTGGCATTCATCGCGACCAGGCCCTGGATATAGCGCTGAAATCC
Organism: Pseudogemmobacter sp. TB195; assembly: GCF_058313095.1. Classification (NCBI taxonomy): domain Bacteria; kingdom Pseudomonadati; phylum Pseudomonadota; class Alphaproteobacteria; order Rhodobacterales; family Paracoccaceae; genus Pseudogemmobacter; species Pseudogemmobacter sp. TB195. The sequence goes on along the minus strand of NZ_JBZEGG010000001.1, from coordinate 537,162 downwards.
GAAGAGAGCCGCGATTTTTCCCCAATGATCGGCGAGGTGGCGGTGGGGCTTTCCACCGGCACATCGGGGCAGCGCGGGCTGTTTCTCAGCGACAAACGCGAACGCGCGCTCTGGGCGGCGGTGATGTGCGGCCGGTTCTGGCCCGCGCCGCTTTTGTCGCGCCAGCGGATCGCGTTTTTCCTGCGCGCGAATAACGCGCTCTATGAAAGCCTTTCGAACCCGCTGATGCAGTTTCGTTTCTACGATCTTCTGTCTGAGTTCGAGGCGCATCTGCCTTTGCTGAACCAGCAGAACCCGACCGTGCTGATCGCCCCGGCGCAGATCCTCGGCCTGATCGCAAAGGCGCAGGCGGCGGGGCAGATCCGCATTCGCCCAAAGCGGATCATCTCGGTCGCCGAGGTGCTCTCTCCCGAAGATTGCGCGGTAATAGAGACTGTTTTCGACCAGCGTCCGGATCAGGCCTATCAATGCACCGAAGGTGTTCTGGGCTATCCCTGTCGCCATGGATCGCTGCATCTGAACGAGCGCTATATCCATTTCGACCGCGATGTGATCGACGAAGCGACCGGCGCCTTTTGCCCGGTGATCACCGATTTTACCCGGCAGAGCCTGCCGATCCTGCGCTACCGGCTGGATGATGTGCTGATCCCCGACCCGGAGCCCTGCCCCTGCGGCTGTGCGAGCCAGCGGCTGAAACGGATTGAAGGGCGCGCCGATGATATCCTCTGGTGGGCCGGCGCGGATGGCAGGCCGCGCATGGTGCCCTCGGACGCGATCCGCCAGGCGGTGGCGACCCTGCCGGTGCCGGTGCGGGATTACCGGGTGATTGAAGAGGCGAGGCGGCTGACGGTCTGGCTCGACACCACGGTCGGGGAAATCGCCATCCCGGCGATGGAGCATTCGCTTACCCGCCTCGCCGCCGGCCTTGGCTGCATCCCGCCCGTGATGGAGTTCCGCACCGGATTGCCCGCAGATCTGGCCGCAGATCCGGGCGCCAAACGGCGGCGCGTGCTGGTGCGGCGCTGACAGGGAAGCCTGAATGCGGTCAGTCTGAAAGGGACTTGCCAGCGCAGGGGCGTGACGGGCAGGCTGCCATGATGGACAAGCTGCAAGATATCCTGAACGAGATCACTGCCACGCTCGCGAGCCGCGAAGAGCGCGGCCATCCCGCCGATTACATCCCGCCGCTGGCCCATGTCAGCCCGAAGCATTTCGGCATCGCAGTCGCGCTGAATGAGGGCGGGCTTTTCACGGCAGGCGAGGCGGATCTGCCTTTCTCCATCCAGTCGATCTCCAAGGTTTTCACCCTGACACTGGCGCTTGGGATGTATGGCGATGCGCTCTGGCGCCGCGTCGGGCGCGAACCTTCGGGAAGCGCCTTCAACTCCATCGTGCTGCTGGAACAGGAAAAGGGCATCCCCCGCAACCCGTTCATCAATCCGGGCGCGCTGGTGGTGGCGGATGCGCTGCTGGCGCATGCCCGGGCACCGCGTGAGACGATTGGCGAGATCCTGCGGTTTTTGCGCTTCATCTCGGATGATGACACGATCAGCGCCGATCCGGCGGTGGCGCGCGCCGAAAAGGCGACCGGTTTTCGCAATGCGGCGCTCGCGAATTACCTGCATTCCTGGGATAATCTGACCAACCCGCCCGACCATGTGCTGGGCGTCTATTTCCACCATTGCGCGGTCACCATGAGCTGCGCGCAACTGGCCCGCGCCGGGGGGTATCTGGCCAATGGCGGCAAGAATCCGGTGACCGGGCGCTCGGTGATCTCGGGCGTCAGGGCGCGGCGGATCAACGCGCTGATGCTGACCTGCGGCCATTATGACGGCTCGGGCGATTTTGCCTACCGCGTTGGCCTGCCCGGGAAAAGCGGGGTCGGAGGCGGGATCCTCGCGGTTGTGCCAGGGGTGGCCTCGATTGCCGTCTGGTCGCCGGGGCTGAACGCGAATGGCAATTCGCTCCTGGGCGCCGAGGCGCTTGAGATGTTGTCGCAGCGGATGGGATGGTCCGTGTTCTGAGGCCTTGGTCTGATCAGCGCGTCAGGTAATCTCGGATGATATCGACCTCATCCGCCGCGCCGAACACAAGCGGCGTGTGTTCGTGATGCGCCAGGGGCAGTCGGGCCAGGATCGTGTTGACGCCATCGGTCGCCTTGCCGCCCGCCTGTTCGATCAGGAAAGCAATCGGGAACGCCTCATAAAGCGTGCGCAAGCGCCCGTTCTCATAGCCTTTACGGCTGTCGGCGGGATACAGAAACGCGCCGCCCTCGATCAGGATGCGGTGGAGTTCCCCCGCCGCTGCCGCGAGCCAGCGCATATTGAAATCGCGCCCGCGCGGGCCATCGCGGCCAAGCTCCATATCGCAGACCCAGTCCTGCAACCCTTGCGCCCAATGCCGCTGGTTCGAGGCGTTATAGGCAATGGTCGAGGCCTTCGGCTTCAGTTGCACATTGGCATGGGTCTGGCGGAAGTCGCGCCCCTGCGGGTCGTAGCCAAAAATCTGAACGCCCTCACCCAGCGTAAAGCCGTAATCCAGCGAATGGCCGATCGACGCATAGCCCGCCGCCACGATTTCGCTGCCCGGGCGCAGGAAATCCGCGCCTTTGGCCGGGAAGGCCGCGAAGAACATGCCAAGAGGCGCCCCGATCCCGATGGAGTTTGATCCGTCAATCGGGTCCATCGCCACATCCCAGAGCCCGTCCGGGTTCAGGGTGACGATATCCTCGGCCTCTTCCGAAAGCACAAGCCGGACGCCCGCATCGCGCAAGTAAGGCAGCACATAGTGATGCGCCGCGTCATCCATCGCTTTCTGTTTGTCGCCGCTTTCATTGATGCCGATCACCGCGGCCGGGTCAGAGTAAAGCCGCCCCGCCGCAAGCCGCGCCGCAATCCCGGGAAGCGCCTCTGCAAAGGCCCGGATCACGGAAACCGGGCCGGATTTGCCGGTCAGGTGATCTTCAAGACGCATCCCGTCAGGCGCGTGATCAGCGGGGAGGGTCAGCATCGGCAACTCCGCAAATAGGTGGGGCGCGAGAGGAGGAGGAGGAGTTCGCGCCCCGACAAGCCCCGTCGGGGATAGACCCCGGGGGCTTGTTGTTCAATGGGGCTCAGCCGCCCGAAAGCTTCGCGTTATATTTCGCGCCGACCGCGTCGATGGCATCGACATTGCTGGCGGATTTGCCGGCGGCGTCGAAGTTTTCGGTTTCCGAGAGCCAGGCATCGGCAATGGCTTTCGCCAGTTCCGGCCCGATGACGCGCGCGCCCATGGTGATGATCTGGGCGTTGTTCGACAGGGCCGCGCGGGTGGCGGAATAGGTGTCATGGGTCAGTGCTGCACGGATGCCCGGCACTTTATTCGCCGCGATGCAGACACCGATGCCGGTGCCGCAGACGAGGATCGCGCGGTCATATTGGCCCGCCATCACCTCGGAGCCGACGCGGTCCGAGAGGTTGGCGTAAAACGCATCCGGGCCCGCATCGGTGCGCGAGATTTCCGAGACCTCGAATTTGCCTTTCAGGTGATCGGCCAGGATTTTGGCGAGACCTTCACCGGCGCTGTCGCCTGCGATTGCAAGTTTCATCTGTCTTCCCTCACAGTTTGGCGCTGACTTGCGCCATGATACCCAGATAGCCCTCGACCTCCCAGGCCGAGCGACCGACGAAAAGACCGTCAATATGCGGGCACTGGATCAGTTCCTCGCAATTGCCGGGATTGACCGAACCGCCATAGAGGCAGGCCACGCGGCGGCCCAGAACCTCGGTGGCGACCGCGATGATTTCAGCCTGACGCGCATCGGCGTAATCGGCTTTGGCCGGGATGCCATTGACGCCAATGGCCCAGACCGGCTCGTAAGCCAGCAGGATTTCGGCCTGTTTCTGTTCAGGAGAAAGGCGCTCCAGCGCAAAACGGGTCTGTTTCGCCAGCACCTCAGCGGCGCGGCCCGAATTGCGGTCCTCCAGCGTCTCGCCGATGCAGATGAGCGGCACGAGGCCGTGGCGGATCGCGGATTCGGTCTTCAGCCCGACGCCTTCATCGGTCTCGCCAAACATCTCGCGGCGCTCGGAATGGCCGAGTTCGACCATATCGAGACCGGCATCTTTCAGCATCATCGGGGAAATCTCGCCGGTGAAAGCACCCTCGCTTTCCCAATGCATATTCTGCGCGCCGACCCTGACCGAAGTGTCCTTCAGCATCGCTTTGATTTCACGCACATAAAGATAAGGCGGGATGATGAAACGCTGGATGCGCGGGTCGCGATCTTTGTCTGATGCGATCAGGCCCTCGGCAAAGCGCTTTGCTGCGGCCCAGTCCTTATGCATCTTCCAGTTGGTGCCGATCCAGGTTTTCCCGGTCCAGGTCTCTTGTGCCATTCTCTTTCCTCTTCAGTCCAGCAGCGCGCGCGCTGTTGGCTCATCTGTGATCAGCCCGCTCAGCCGGCCGCTGGCCAGCACGGCCCGGATGGCGTGGTGTTTGTCGGCACCGCCCGCGATGGCGACGATGCGGTCCCCCCCGGGCCGGAACCCGACCGAAAGCGTGCGGGCGGTCAGGCCGGTTTCCACCTCGCGCCCGAGCGCGTCAAAGAAATGGCCAAGCATCTCGCCCGCGCCGCCGGTGGCGGTGATCTCTTCGATCTCGCGCGGCTCGATCATGCCCGAGGCCACCAGCCCCGCCCCGGCATCCGCCGTGCCAATCCCCACGAGCTTCAGCCCGGCCCCGGCGGAAAGATCAAAGATCTCGCGCACGCCGGGCTGCGACAGCAGAACCTCACGATCCGTGACCGAGCGGGCAAAGAACGGCACCGGCAGCACAAAGGCCATTGCGCCGGTTTTTTCCGCCAGGCTGTGCATCACATCATGCGGATTGGCGGCGTAGTTCCGCGTCAACCCGCCCAAAAGCGAGACAAAGCTGACGCCAGCCGCATTGATCCTGGGCAATTGGCGCACGGTCGCCTGCATGGTGCGGCCATGGCCCAGACCGATCACCGGCGTCTCGCCCCGTTCGATCTCGCGCCGCAAAAACCCGGCGCCCGCCATGCCGAGGGCGCGCAGAGGCATCCCCTCTTCGCCCAGATCCGGCGCCACTTCGCAGTAATCCAGCCCGTAACGGCGCGACAGCCGGTCTTCGAATTCCACACATTCGACGATGTCGCCGTCAATCGTGACCTTGACCGCGCCCTCAAGCACCGCCCGGGCGATCAGCCGATGGGTCTTGACGGATGCAAGCCCCAGCCGTTTCGCCACCGCGGCCTGGGTCAGCCCGCCTGCGTAATGCAGCCAGGCCGCGCGGATCGCGAGGCTTTCTTCGGGGTCAATGTCGCGGCGCGGTGCCATTGTCGTCCTGGGGTTAAGGCTGTTGCCCTGGGTTAACGCGGCGTCAGATATGCAGGTCCTGCACACCGGTGTCGATATGCGGCGCCCAGAAGGCAACGCTTTCCGCGATCTGCGCAATCACCTGGCGGTCATTCGGCTCCCGCTCTTTGAAGCTCAGCTCAAGGCAGATCTCGTTATCCACCGCACCGCCTTCGCGGAAGGCGGCGAGCAGCAGCTCGGGCTGAATGCGGCCTTTGGCGTTGAAATCGGCGGTGAAAGGCTTGTGGCCGGATTTGTCCATCATCGACTGCTTGATATGGATGATCGGCGAAAGCTTCGGGACCGCCCGCGCCCAGGCATAGGGGTCGGTGTCATCGGGGTTCGGGCTGGTGACATCGCCATGGTCGATATCGGCCATCATCCACATCGGTACTGCCATATTCGCCGCCGTCAGCCGGTCTTGCAGCGCGATGGCCTCGCGGATCGTCTCGCCGAATTCGCGGCCCACCGACATCGGCTCCCAGTAGACATATTTCAGGCCGGCCGCTTTCGCATGTTCCGCCACTTCGGCCCAGTGGTCGATGGCGATTTGCGTCAGCTCTTCGCGCCGGGCCTGATCGTCGAAATCCTTATAGGTGAAGATCGCGAACTGGGTGCCCACCGAGACCCCGCCCAGATCGGCGGTGATATCGGCAAAGGTCTTGAACCAGTCGGTATAGTAGCGGCGCACATCCCGGTCCGGGTGGCCAAAATGGTTCAGCCGCCCGTAGGGCCCGGTCATGCCGGAGGTCACCCGCACCCCGGTGCGGGCCTGGGCCGCCTGCATTTCGCGCGTCAGACGGCGGATCACCGGGGCGGGCCAGGACGGGTTGATGAATTCATGCGTCAGCTGCAGGTCGCGGATCTTCAGATCGCGCGCCACGGTCTCGATCAGGTCCGAGGGTTCCGCGAAACGGTTCACCAGCGGGTTGGTGTTCAGCGAAAGCGTCAGTTTCATGCGCGCGCCCCCGCTTTCCAGCCGTCAAACCAGGTGGTGAATTCCGCAATCTGATCTTCGGTCAGGTGCAGCTTATGTTTGGTGCGGCGCCAGAGAATGTCTTCCGCCTCCATCGCCCATTCTTTCGCAACCAGGTATTTCACCTCGGCCTCATAAAGATCGCCGCCGAAATGCCGGCCAAGACCGTCGACCGAGGTCGCGCCCGCGATCAGATCCTTCATCCGGCTGCCATAGCGGCGGGCATAGTAAAGGATGAGCGCGCGCGGCATCCAGGGGAAGGCCTCCCGCTGGGTCTCAATAAAGCTCTCATAATCCGCGTTCGGCATCTCGCCACCGGGGAGTTTCGCTGTCGCGGTCCAGTCCGGCCCCATCTGCGGGAAGATATGTTTCAGCTTATGCATCCCGCGCTCGGCCAGCTCGCGGAAGGTGGTGATCTTGCCACCAAAGACATTCAGCATCGGCGTGCCGCCGGTCTCGTCGAGGTCAAACACATAGTCACGGGTGACAGCCGAAGGGTTGCCTTTGCCATCGTCAAACAATGGCCGCACGCCGGAATAGGCATGGACCACATCCTCACGCCGCAGCTTTTCCTTGAAATAGCGGTTCACGCATTTCAGCAGATAGTCGATCTCACTCTCGTTGATCTCGACGTCTTCGGCGCGGTCTTCCCAGGGGATATCGGTGGTGCCGATCAGCGCCATATTCCCCTCATAGGGGTTGATGAAGATCACGCGCTTGTCGTGGTTCTGCACCAGATAAGCATTCTGCCCGGCCCACCATTTCGGTACGATGATATGGCTGCCCTTGACCAGCCGCACGCCGCGCGTCGATTTGGTATGGGCGACATTCTGGATCACGTCCGAGACCCAGGGACCCGCACAGTTCACGATACATTTGGCGCGGTAGGTCTGCTCCTCACCCTTGTGATTGCGAACGGTCACCGTCCAGCCCCCATTCTCGCGCACAGCAGAAGTCACCGGCGAGCGGGTCAGGATCGTCGCCCCCTTCTCCGCCGCGCCAAGCGCGTTCAGCGCCACCAGCCTGGCGTCATCGACCCAGCAATCGGAATATTCAAAGCCCTTTTTGTACTGATCGAGGATCGCCGCCCCTTCCGGGTCACGATGCAGGTTCAGCGTCCGCGTGCCGGGGAGTTTCTTGCGGCCCCCCAGATGATCATAAAGGAACAGCCCAAGGCGCACGAGCCAGGCGGGCCGGTCCGCCGGCGAATGCGGCAGCACGAAGCGCATCGGCCAGATGATATGGGGTGCTGCGTTCAGCAGAACCTCGCGCTCGATCAGCGCCTCGCGCACCAGGCGGAATTCGTAATATTCCAGATAGCGCAGCCCGCCATGCACCAGCTTGCCCGAGCGCGAGGATGTCCCCTGCGCCAGGTCGTCTTTCTCCGCCATCACCACGGAAAGCCCGCGCCCGGCTGCATCGCGCGCCATACCGGCACCGTTGATGCCGCCTCCGATCACAAAGAGGTCGATCATATCGGTCATGTCATTCTCCTGACGGGCGGCGGGCGCGGGACAGCTGATCCCAGACCGGAACCAGAACCTGCCGCGCCGATTGATAGGCGGGAAAGATGCGGTGATAGGCGTCAACAAGGCCCGCATCCGGGGCTTCGGGCGCGCCCAGAAGCGGGATCACCCATTCATTGACGCAATCATCCATGGATTTATAGGCGCCGATGGCAACGGCGGCCATCATAGCGGCCCCTGCAGCCCCGGCCTCATCGCGGGCCGATACCCGGACAGGCGCATCAACCGAAGCCGAAAAGATCTTACGCAAAGCGCCCGACCGCGCCGCGCCCCCGGTCAGCCGCAACTCTCCGGGCAGTTTTCCCATCGCCGCGTAGCAATCGCGCATGGCGTGCCCGAGGCCCTCGGTCACTGCGCGCAAGAGATCGGGGAAGCCGTGATATTGCGAAAACCCGGTAAAGCCCGCACGGGCCTGAGCATTGACGAAAGGCCCGCGCTCGCCGGCCTCAGAAATATAGGGGTGGTAGACGATCTGGCCGGGCTGGCTTTCGGAAAGCCAGGCGTCGATGCGCGCGACCAGCTCTTTATGGCTGACATCATGACCAAAGGCCTTGAGCGCATCGCCCGCGAGGCCAAGCGCCCAGTCGACATTCAGCGTGGCCGCCATATTGGTCTGCACCTGGGTCACCACGCCGGGGACCGGCAGGCAGATCACATAGCCGGTGCCCTCGGCATTCAGATGCACATCCTGCCATCTGACCGCCCGCATATGCACCCCGGTCGATCCCACGGTCGAACAGGCGACATCCTCGCCGCCGCCGCCATAGACCCCGGCGCCAAGCGCGGTCATCACCATATCGACATAGCCGAGGCTGACCGGCGTTCCGGCCCTGAGCCCGGTCGCAGCCGCAGCCGCAGGACTCAGCGGATGCGTGACTTCGGTGCCCTCGACGATCGGCGGCAGCAGATGGCGCTGCGCCTCAAGCCCGAGGGCTGCGATCACCGTGTCATCATATTGACGGTTGCGGTAATTCCCGAAGGTGAAACTCGCCTCCGATGGGTCGGTCGCCCGAACGCCAGTGAGGTTGAGGTAAAGCCAGTCCTTGCAATGCAGCGCGACCTCAGCCGCCTCCAGCAATTCAGGCCGGAAGCTTTGCATATGAGCGATCTGGCTGCCCATCTGGCAGGTGTTGAGCCCGGTGCCGGTGGCCTCGAACCGTGCGCGGTTTTCAGCACAATGGGCGAGCCTTTCGACCGTCGGCGCCGCGCGGGCATCCAGCCAGAGCCAGGCATCGCCGACCGGGCGGTTCCCTGCCCCGGCAAGCCAGGTGCCGTCGCCCTGCCCCGTCACCGCCAGCGCGGCGGTGCGACCCGCCAGCCCTTCGACCAGCTCGCCCAGCTCACGCAAGGCGCGTGCGCAATCATCCCAGGTCTGACCCAGGGGCTGCGTCGCCGATCCGTCAGCGGCAGTCGCGTAGCGATTCGGCACCGCAGCCGAGGCCAGTTGCCGCCCCGCAAGATCAAAGGCCACCGCCTTGATCACCGAAGTGCCCGCGTCAATTCCGATCAGAATCTCAGTGCCGGCCATGTCCGGACCCTCCCCCAGCCGCCACAACATCCCTCGCGGCGGTCACGCCAGTGCGGTGCCGCAGGGATGCGGGGACAAGACCTCTCTGTGACCCGATATGAAAGCCGATATGCAATCCATCCCTCCCGCCGATCCGGCCGCATCCGCGACCTCCCCCCGTTTCGGCTGAAAAATCCAGGCCCTCATTCTGTCATGCAGACCCGCGCGAGGTATATCCCACAATCATACCATAGTGAATGAATTTTTTTACGGACAAAGTAATTTATTTCAGATATTCTTGGGGAAAGGAGCCAGCATCCGGCCAGGGCTTTCCCCGCCTGCCATCCCCGGAAGGCTGATAACCGGCGCCGGATTGTCATGGCGACGCCAGAGGTGGATCTGTACCAGTTCCCGCCATCAAATCACATTAAATCAATAAATTAAGATTAAATTCCGCTGCTCCCGCAGCACGCCCGGCTGCAACAGCAGCATGTTCGCCGCGAGGGCCAATATCCACGACCCTACCAGACGGAATCAGCGGGAGCGCCCGGCCTTCCCGGAAATTTCAAAGCCTGCATCCGCCTCATTTCATATCTTACTTGACGGATTAAATATCACTATAATATCACAAAGGCTGCAAACGAAGGCGAAAGTCCCCTGGCCCAAAGCCAGCGCGTTGAGGAGCGTGACACCCGGGACCGTCGCAAGGTGAGGAGTTAAAGGTATGCAAACGGACGTTCTGGCCTTCGCCGCCGGCGGCCATGCCCGCTTTGGCACTGGACCCCTGATGCCGCGCCTGCCGCTTCTCTCAGACATCACTTTCCCGGGAACCAAATCATGAGCCAAAGCCTGGAAACCGCAGCCGCGCCGCGCAGCGAAAGCCGTCGCAGGATCTGGATCGCCGGCGCGATTGTTCTGGCCGTGATCGCGGCAATCGCGCTCGACACTAAGGTGGTACGGGTCGGATCCGACTCTGATACCCGCCAGCAGGCTTTCTCGCCCGACACTTATGGCCAGGCCGAGTTTCCCCGCATCAAAGACGCCGTGATCGCGAAAGCGGTGGATGTGGTAACGCTCGCCCAGGCCGTCCAGGCCGACAAGGCGGCGGCCGCGAAGGAATATGGCACCCCGGCGACCACCGGCACCGTGATGATGGTGAAATTCACCGGCGTTGCGGGCGAGGCGAAATCGGGCGTCTATGAAATGGCGATTGACGGGATGCCGGAAGGGATCAGCGTCCGGCTTCAGACCGGGCCGGCGATCAATGGCACCGACCTGCGTGACGCGCCCGGCGATATCGAATTCGGCGCCTTCAAGAACCAGATCGAATATCAGGATGCCGGTTCGGCAATCAACCGCGCGATGAAGACCGCCGTTCTGGACGGGATCGACACCGCGAACCTGACCGGCAAGACGCTGGAGGTCACCGGTGCCTTCACCCTGATCAATGCCAAAATGTGGCGCATCACCCCCGTCAGCCTGACGGTGCAGTGATGAGCACGGATACAGCCAAATTCGACACTGCCGAAGTGGTGCTCGCCGCGCGCAATGTGGCGAAGTCTTACGGCGCGGTTCATGCGCTGAAAGGCGTGAATTTCGACATCCATCGCGGCCAGGTCACCACGCTTTTCGGCGAAAACGGTGCCGGCAAATCAACGTTGATGAAGATCCTTTCCGGGGTCATCCAGCCCACCTCGGGCGAGATCATCCAGGATGGGCAGCCGGTCCATTTCCAGAATTCAACCCATGCCCGCGATCTGGGCATCTCGATCATCCACCAGGAGCTGAGCCTCGCACCCAATCTTTCCGTGCGCGATAACATCTTCATGGGCCGCGAGATCAAAGGCCCGATGGGCGTCGATTTCGCCGAGGAAGAGCGCCAGGCCCGCAAGCTGATGCAGGATCTGGAGCAGGATATCGATCCGCTGACCCCGGTCGAGGATCTGCGCCTTGGTCAGCAACAGATCGTGGAAATCGCCCGTGCGCTTTCCGTCGACAGCCGCATCCTGATCATGGACGAGCCGACTTCGGCGCTTTCCGCGACCGAGGTCGAGGTTTTGTTCAAGGTCATCAATGACCTGACCACTAAGGGCGTGTCGATCGTCTATATCTCGCACCACCTGGAAGAGGCGCTGCTGATCACCGATCACGCTGTGGTTTTGCGCGATGGCGCGATGACCGCCTGGGCGCCGCGCGCTGACATCGATCTGAACTGGATCGTGCGCAATATGGTGGGCGAGAATTACAATCTCGGCGCGCCGCCGGACGGGTATGAGTTCGGCCAGACCGCCCTTTCGGTGAAAAACATGGTCGTCCCCGATCCGGGCGGCAATGCCTATAACGTGGTCGACAACCTCTCGCTTGAGGTGAAGGCCGGCGAAGTCGTCTGTATCTATGGGCTGATGGGCGCCGGGCGGTCAGAGCTGATGGAGACCCTGGCAGGGCGGCTGCACGCGGCCTCGGGCCGGATCGAGCTGAAAGGCGAAGAGATCTCGCATCTTTCCATCGCGCAGCGGATCGCGCGCGGGCTTGCGCTGGTGCCGGAAGACCGGCAGCGCGACGGGCTGGTGCAGACGATGTCGGTGGGGCAGAACCTGTCCCTCGCCTCGATCACCGCCTTTACCCGCGGGCTCTTCACCTCGCGCAGGGCGGAAAAGGCACTGATCGCGGATTCGATCAAGCGCGTGACCGTCAAGACCTCTGGCCCGGATGCGGCGATTGGCTCGCTTTCGGGCGGCAACCAGCAAAAGGTGGTCATCGGCAAGATGATGGCGACCAATCCGCAGGTGATCTTGCTGGACGAGCCGTCGCGCGGGATCGATATCGGCGCCAAGGCCGAGGTGTTCCGCCTGCTCGCCGATGGCGCGAAACGGGGCCTCGCCGTGGTCTATACCACATCGGAAGTCAGCGAGTGCCTGTCGATCGCGCATCGCATCATCGTCATGCACAAGGGCCGTATCACGGCTGAATTCGGCGCAGACGCCACCAAAGAAATGATCATGGCCGCCTCTGGCGAACAGCACGCGGCTTAAGAGCGAAGTTCGGGGAAAACAGAACAATGTCCGACACCACCAAACCCGCCCCCGCCACCAGGAGCGAAGGTTTCAGCCTGCTGAAGCTTCTGCTTGAAGGCCGGGCTTTCTTCGCTCTGATCGTGATTGTCGCGGTCTTTTCATATCTCTCACCGAATTACTTCACGACTTCGAACTTCCTGATCATGGCCAGCCAAGTCGCGATTTTCGGACTGCTGGCCATCGGCATGCTGCTGGTGATCCTGAACGGCGGCATCGATCTGTCGGTCGGCTCGATCCTCGCGCTGTGCGGCGTGATCGGCGGCGCGCTGATGCAGGGCGTCGAGATCGACGCGCTCGGCGTGATCCTTTATCCGCCGGTCTGGGCGGTTGTGGTGATCACCCTGGTCGTGGGCGCGCTGGTCGGTGCGGTCAATGGCGTGCTGGTCGCCTATCTGAAGGTTCCCGCCTTTGTCGCCACGCTTGGCGTGATGTATGTGGCGCGCGGCGTTGCGCTCCTGATGACCAATGGCCTGACCTATAACCGCCTCGCAGGCTCGCCCGATCTGGGCAATACCGGCTTCAAATGGCTGGGATCCGAGCGGATTGCAGGCGTGCCAATCTCGGTTCTGGTGCTGGCCTTCTGCGCAATCGTCGCCTGGCTTGTCCTCAGCCGCACGGCCTTTGGCCGCTGGCTTTATGCCTCGGGCGGCAATGAGCGCGCGGCAGAGCTGTCGGGCGTACCGGTGAAATTCGTCAAGGTCACCGTCTATACGCTGTCGGGGATGCTTTCGGCGGTGGCGGGTCTGGTCCTGTCGTCGCAGCTGACCTCGGCTGGCCCGACCGCAGGCACGACTTACGAGCTGACCGCGATTGCCGCGGTGGTGATCGGGGGCGCCGCCCTGACCGGCGGGCGCGGCACCGTGCTTGGCACCATGCTCGGCGCTTTCGTGATCGGCTTCCTGTCGGCGGGCCTCGTGATCACCGGCGTCTCGTCCTACTGGCAGACCGTTTTCACCGGCGGCGTGATCGTGCTCGCCGTGCTGATGAACTCGATCCAGACCGGCAAAGGCGGGAGGAAAGCCTGAGCCACACCCCTTCGCCGGGGCGCCTGGGCCATACCCCGCGCGCCATTGGCAAAGACCGCAAGACTGCATGCAACCCCTGGGAGGATTACACATGCTTAAACTGACCCGCCGCGCGCTGATGGGTGCTGCCGCCGCTCTGCCGATGATGGCTTTCGCCGCATCGGCCGAAGGCCTGATCACCATCATCGTCAATGACCCGGCGAACCCCTATTGGTTCACCGAGGGCGAAGTCGCCAAAGCGACCGCAGAAGAGCTTGGCTACACCGCCAATGTCTCCTCGCATAAAGGCGACACCAATACCGAGAGCACCCTCGTCGATACCGCGATCACCAATAAGTCGGTCGCGATCATCCTCGATCCGGCCAATGCCGATGGCTCGATTGGCGCAGTGCAGAAGGCTGTTGATGCGGGCATCCCGGTTTTCCTCGTGAATGCCGAGATCAACCAGGAAGGCCTGGCCAAGGGTCAGCTCGTCTCGAACAACGCTCAGGGCGCAGCTCTGGGTGCCCAGCAATGGGTCGAGGCCGTTGGCGATGCGGGCAAGTTCGTTGAACTGTTCGGCAACCCGGCAGACAACAATGCCGCGACCCGTTCGAACGGCTATGAAACCGTCATCACCCAATATCCGGATCTGGTGAAAGCCGGTCAGGAAGTGGCGAACTGGGACCGCACCCAGGGCTACCAGAAGACCCAGTCGCTTTTGCAGGCGAACCCGGATGTCATCGGCCTGATCGCCGGCAATGACGAAATGGCTCTGGGCGCGATTGCCGCGCTGAAAGAGGCCGGCAAGCTGGCTCAGGTCAAGGTTGGTGGCTTCGACGGCTCGCCCGACGCGGTCGAGGCAATTAAGGCCGGTGAGCTGCAATACACCGTTCTCCAGCCGGTCGCGATCTTCTCGCGCGAAGCTGTGGTGCAGGCCGACAAGTTCATCAAAACCGGCGAAACCGGCGCGGCATCGGAAAAGCAGCTCTTTGACTGCCTGCTGATCACCGCAGACAATGTCGACAAATACACCGCTCCCTTCGTTCTGTCTGAGTAAGACCTGGTGCGGGCCGGCCCTCCGGCCCGCCGCTTCTGCCTTTTGCCGGTGCCGGATTGTTCCGGCCCGGCTTTCCCTCCGCTGAACATCGCCGTCGTTTGCCTTTCGGGTGAAATGCAGTAACCGGCTGGCGGGAGGCCCAAATGTCCGAGCATAAATACTTGTCAGATCCGATTCAGGATCCGCGCCCCGATCTTCTGGGCAGCGATGCGATTCCGTCTGACAGCCGCCATGCCCGCCAGATCGCGCGGCGCCAGCTGATTGCAGAGACGGTGATCGCCGAGGGCTCGATGCGGATCGAGGATCTGACCTCGCGTTTCGGGATCAGCCTGATGACGGCGCATCGCGATCTCGATGACCTCGCCGGTCGCGGGCTTTTGCGCAAGATGCGTGGTGTGGTTTCTGCTGCACCAACCAGCCTGATCGAGGCCTCGGATCTGTGGCGCACTTCCCGTCAGGGCGCCGAGAAACGCGCCATCGCCGCCATGGCCGCAGCAGAGCTGGAGCCGGGTCAGGCCGCGTTTTTCGATGACAGCACCACCGTGTTCGAAATGGTGCCGCATCTGACCACCCGCGTGCCGCTGACCGCGATCACCAATTCACTGACGCTGATGAATGCGCTGCGCTCTACGCCGCATATCACCCTGCTCGGCCTGGGCGGGCAGTTGCACAACTGGTGCAATGCCTTTCTCGGGCCGGTGACCGCGACCAGCATCCGCGCGCTCCGCGCCGATCTCGCCTTCATGTCCACCGCCGCGATCACCGATGGCCAGGCCTTTCACCAAAGCCCCGAGATGACCGAGATCAAGCGCGCCATGCTCGATTGCGCCGATCGCCGCATCCTGCTGGCCGATCATTCCAAATTCACCCGCCGGGCGCTGCATTCCATGGCGGGTTTGCGGGACTTCGACCTGGTGATTGTGGATGACGGACTGGACCCGACGCTTGCCAGCCATCTCCTGCGCGAAGGGGTGCGGTTGAAACTCGCGCCGCTCGCAGGGGATGATCCGGAAATGTAACATCACTTGATGTTATATTAACATCATGAAATGGTGCCTTCTGTGGAACCGCCCATGTCGCGCGGTCGGGAGGTCTGTTTCATGGCTGATCAAGGTCCCTGCCTTCTTGGCATCGACAATGGACTGACAGTGACCAAAGCGGTCGTGTTCGACGCGATGGGCCGCCCGCTTGCCGTGGCGCGCCGCCGCCTGCCGCAGCTTATGCCCCGCCCCCGCCATGTCGAACGCGATATGAACCGGCTCTGGGCCGCGACGGCCGAGGCGATTTCCGAGGCGCTGGCGCTTTCGGGCCGGGCCAGTGATATCGCGGCAGTGGCAGCAACGGCGCATGGGGACGGGCTGTACCTGCTCGATCGCGACGGCGCGGCGCTCGGGCCCGGGGTCCTTTCGCTCGACAGCCGCGCGGCGGATCAGGTGGCGGAATGGGAGGCGAATGGCATCTCGGCCCGCGCGCTGGATCTGTCGGGCCAGATGCCGCATGCCTCGGCGCCAACTGCGCTTCTGGCCTGGATCCGGGCGCATGAGCCGGAACGGTTCGCGAAGATCGGTCATATCCTCGCCTGCAAGGACTGGCTGCGCTATTGCCTTTCGGGCGTGATCGGCACCGATCTGACCGAGGCAAGCACCTGTTTCACCAATGTTCACAGCCAGGATTATGACCCCGAAATCCTGAGACTTTTCGGGCTGGAGGCATTGTCACATGCGCTGCCGCCGGTCTCGCTGCCCGATCAGATCGTGGGCCAGGTTACCGCTGCCGCAGCACAGCTGACGGGCCTGCGCGAAGGCACGCCGGTTGTGGCGGGGCTGCATGATGTGACCGCCTCGGCGCTTGGGATTGGCGGGCATGGTGCGGGGCGCGTGGCGATTGTCGCCGGCACCTATTCGATCAATGAAACCGTCTCGAACACGGCCAGAACCGATGCGCGCTGGTTCTGCCGCAACGGGCTGCGGAAAGGCGAATGGAATAATATGTCGATCTCGCCGGCCTCGGCGGCGAATTACGACTGGTTCCTTGATACGCTCTGCGGCGATGACCGGGCAAAGGCCGAGGCAGCAGGCGTGAGCTTTCATGCGCTGATCACGCCCGAGATTGAAGCCGCTATCACGCGCCCCTCGACCCTGATGTTCCACCCCTATCTCTTTGGCTCGCCGCATGGGGCGGGGGCTTCGGCGAGTTTTCTCGGCCTGCGCGGCTGGCATGACCGCGGCGATATGCTGCGCGCGGTGATCGAGGGGATCGCTTTCAACCACCGGATCCATGTCGATGCCTTGCGCGATGGGTTTCAGCCGCAAACCGCGCTGCTGACCGGGGGAATTTCGCGCAATCCGCTTTTCGCACAGGTCTTCGCGGATGTTCTGGGCCTGCCGGTCACGGTGACGGCAACCGAGGAACCCGCTGCCTGGGCGGCAGCGCTTTGCGCGGGCTCGGGCGTGGGGCTTTTTGACAGCCCGACCGCCGATCCGCGTGACCTCGCCGCGCTTGGCAAGACCTGGGCGCCCGACCCGGTTCGCCGCGCTGAGATGGACGCGCGCTACCGGCTGCATTGCGATCTGGCGGCCTCGCTCGCGCCGCTCTGGCCGCAGCTGGAAGCGCTGGCATGAGCAGCGCGGCAGGAAAACCGGGTCGCCGCGACGAAATCGCCGCGCTGGTGATCGAGAAAGGCGAGGTCCGGATCGACGATCTGGTCCAGGCTTTCGGCGTCTCGCGCATGACGATCCACCGCCATATCGAGGATCTCGCGCGGCAGGGGGTTTTGCGCAAGCTGCATGGCGCGGTCTCGGCCCAGCCTTCGGGCGTCTATGAAAGCCTGATCGCCTGGCGCGAGACCCATGCCGCCGGCGCGAAAGCCGCGCTGGCCCGCGCCGCGCTGGCGGAAATCCAGCCGGGCCAGGCGGTGATCCTTGACGACAGCACCACGGTCGCCGCGCTTGGGCCCCATCTGGGCCAGATCGACCCGCTGACGGTGATCACCAACAGCCTTGGCATGATGCAGCGCCTTTCTGCCCCCGAGGGGCCGCAGCTGATCGCTTTGGGCGGCGATTATCACCCGACCTATAACGCCTTTATCGGCCATCTGTGCGAGACCGCGCTGGCCGGGCTGCGGGCAAATCTCGTGATCTGTTCGGCCTCGGGCGTTTCAGGGGCGGTCGCCCTGATCCAGGACGCGCGGGCGGTGCGGGTCAAACAGGCGATGCTGAAAGCGGCGGCGCGGCGCGTCCTGCTGCTGGACCATACCAAATTCGGCAAACTGGCGCTGCACCGCTTTGCCGATCTCACCGAATTCGACGCGGTCTATGTGGATCGCGGCCTTGCCCCCGACACGGAACGCGATTTACGTGCGGCGGGTGTTCCCCTGATCCTGGTGGATGAGAATGACTGACATACAAGATATTGACGTGCTGATCCTCGGTGCCGGGGTCAATGGCGCCGGCACCTTCCGCGACCTCGCGGAACAGGGCGTGAGCGTGGTGATCGCGGATAAGGGTGATTTCAGCTCGGGCACCTCGGCGGCGCCGTCGCGGCTGATCCATGGCGGGATCAAATACCTTGAGACGGGTGAATTCGGCCTGGTTGCGCAATCGACGCTGGAGCGCAACCTGCTGCTCAGAAACGCGCCACATGCGGTGCATCCGCTGCATACGGTGATCCCGATCTTTTCATGGTTCAAAGGCATTCCGGCGGCGATACGGACGCTGTTCGGGTCGACGACCGCGCCCCGGTCACGGGGGGCGGTGCTGATGAAAATCGGCCTCAGCCTCTATGATTTTTACGGTGCAAAACGCCGGGTGATGCCGAAGCACAGCCTCTGGTCGAAAACGCGCGCGCTGAGAGAAATCCCGCCGCTGACGCCGAAGATCGTCGCGGCAGGCACCTATTATGACGCGACCGTGCGGATGCCGGAACGCCTGGTGCTGGAACTGCTGATGGATGGCAAACGCGCCAATCCGAATGCCGAGGTGCTGAACTACACGACCGGTCTTGTGGTCGAAGGTGATGTAATCCGCCTGACCGCAGCGGACGGCACCGCGCGCGCCTTCCGCCCGAGGATCGTATTGAACGCAGGCGGCCCCTGGATTGACCGGGTCAATGCGCAGCTGGGGCTGACCACAAAACTGATCGGCGGCACCAAGGGCTCGCATATCCTGCTGGATCACCCCGGAGTGATTGCCGCGCTGAAGGGCCGGATGATCTATTTCGAGGCCGATGACGGGCGGATCTGCCTTGTCTTCGACTATCTTGGCCGGGCGCTGGTGGGGTCGACCGATATCCGCGCGGCGGATCCGGATGATGTGCGCTGCGAAGAGGACGAGATCGACTATTTCATGCAGGCGATTGCCTCGCTGCTGCCTGGGCTGAGTTTCTCGAAGGATCAGATCGTCTATGCCTATGCCGGGATCCGGCCACTGCCGGCCTCGGATGCGGCAAATCCCGGGTTGATCAGCCGCGACCATTCGGCGCCGGTGATCGAAGCCGAAGGCGCGCGGACCTGGCCGGTGATTTCGCTGGTGGGCGGCAAATGGACCACTTTCCGGGGCTTTTCGGAAGAAGTGGCCGATGTGGTGCTGAAACGGCTCGGGCAGCCGCGGAAAGTGTCAACGCAGGATCTCGCCATTGGTGGCGGGCGCGACTATCCGGCGGATCAACCGGCCTGGGTGGCGCAGGTCGCAAGCGAGACCGGTGCCGGCCAGGGCAGGGTGAAGGCGCTTTTCGCGCGATATGGCACAACGGCGCGCGCGGTGGCAAAGGCCGAAGGGCCGCGCCCGATCACGCTTTCGGATGCGCCGGATTATTCCCTGCAGGAACTGGGCTGGATCATCCGCAACGAACAGGTCGTGCATCTGGATGACCTGGTCAAACGCCGCACGGCGCTGTCGGTGACCGGTGTGCTGACCGATGCCAGTCTTGAACAGGCGGCGGGCGTGGCTGCCGCCGCGCTCAACTGGGATGAGGCGCGGCGGGCCATGGAAGCTGAGCGGGCGCGGGAGGATCTTAAATCCCGCAACCGCCTGCGGCTGAAATGATCAGCCGTTGATTTTGGCCTCGAGGTCGCGCATCGCCTTGACGGCTTCTGCGGCCTCGGCGCCTTTCTTGACGAAATGCGCGTGGTAAAAGCCTTCCAGCACTTCGACCGGCTGGAAGTTATGCGGCGTCAGCGAGACGGAATAGACCGGCACTTCGGTCTCAAGCCCGACTTGCACCAGGCCGTCCACCACCGCACCGGCGACGAAGTCATGGCGGTAGATGCCGCCATCGACAACCAGGGCCGCAACGACGATTCCTTCATATTTGCCGGTTTTCGCGAGCTTTTTCGCCACCAGCGGCGCCTCGAGCGCGCCGGGCACGTCAAAGACGTCGATCCCGGTGCCGGGCAGCACTTTCTCCGCGCGCTCGGTAAAGCCTTTCAGCGCCTGATCGACGATTTCAGAATGCCAACGGGCACGGATGAACGCGATGCGCGGAGATTTGGAGGAGGAGTTATCAGTCATTTCGGAACCTATCCGTTGAGTTAACGTCTTCGGCCCCAGAGCATTGCCCGCCTGACAGACCGGCGAAGCCGGGTTTCCCATCAGACAGGTTCTCTTTCATCCGGACTATACCGTCGGCCCCGGAATTTCACCGGATCTGCTGACCCTCTCCCACCGGGAGAAGCGCTCGCGGGCTATAACCGCCGGTGGGGAATCTCACCCCGCCCTGAGAACTCCTAAGGGCTAACATGAGAGAAAATATGAAATCAAGGCCCGGCCGCGCATTGCCGCTCTTGTGATCCTCACAAGAACAAATAAGCATTGCCGCCGAAGACCCGGGAAAGCGGTCGGTCCGATACAGCTATGTCAGATTGACCACTCGGACCGGAAAGTTCAGTTAAACACGGTTCAAGACCGGAATAGTGCCGGCATCCGACAGAACCGCGCCAGCAGGAGTAACCGATGATCAAGCGGCTCATAATTGCAGTCATTCTTTTGGGAATAGTCGTCGGCGGAATCGTCTGGTTCAAGTTCTTTCGTGACGAGATGATTGCGCAGTTCCTCGGGGGGATGGTGCCGCCGCCGGTCGCGGTCAATGCCGAACCGGTGCAGCCGGTGACATGGGAGCCGGGCATCGACGCCATCGGCACTTCGCTGTCGCGCCAGGGGGTCGATCTGGCAATTGAGAGCGGTGGTCTGATCCGCGCGGTGCAATTTGCCGCCAATGACAAGGTCACCGAAGGTCAGATGATGATCCTGATCGACGATGACAGCGAGAAGGCGCAGCTCGGATCTGCCGAGGCGGCGCTCAAGGTCGCCCGCGCCGAGGAAAGCCGCGCCCGCACCCTGTCGGATCGCGGTGTCGGTGCCGCGACCACGCTGGAAAGCGCCGAGGCCCAGGTCGAAAGCGCTGCGGCGCAGGTGGCGATTGCGCAGACTGCGCTTGACCGCAAAACCCTGAAAGCGCCCTTTGCCGGGGTGATCGGCATCCCGCGGGTCGAGGTCGGGCAGTATGTCTCGGCCGGCGAAATCTATGCGACGCTGCAGGATCTCAGCCGGATGCGGGTCGATTTCTCGGTTCCTGAACAACAGCTTGCCGTTCTGAAGATGGGCGGTGCGGTGACTGTCACTTCAGAGGTCGGCGATTTTTCCGCCACTGGCACCATCACCGGCATCGAGCCGCGCGTTGACCCGAATACCCGCATGGTTTCGGTCCGGGCCGAGGTCGAAAACCTCTCGGGCGGGCTGGTTCCGGGACAGTTCCTGCGCGTACGCATCACGCTTCCGAAAGAGGAAGGCGTGATCGCGGTGCCGCAAACGGCGGTCAGCTCTTCGCTTTATGGCGATACGATCTATGTGATCCAGGGCGGCGAGACGGCAGAAGAACAGAAAGTCGAGCAGGTCTTCGTGAAGCTTGGTCGCCGCGCCGGCGGCCGGATCGAGGTCACCGAAGGGATCAAGGCGGGAGACCTGATCGTGACCTCGGGTCAGAACCGTCTGACCTCGGGCGCGCGGGTCAGGGTCGACAATTCGGTCGATCTGATGCCCAAAGCCGAAACCCAGGCTGAATAAGGGGAAACGGATGCATTTTTCTGAGATCTTCATCCGACGCCCGGTCCTTTCGACGGTCCTTGGCGCCCTGATCCTGTTTATCGGCCTCGCTTCGGTGGTGAACCTGCCGGTGCGCCAATATCCCGAGGTCGAGGAATCGGTCATCACCATCAGCACCGTCTATGCCGGTGCCGATGCCGAACTGATCCAGGGCTTTATCACTTCGCCCATCGCCTCGGCGGTCTCGACCACCGAGAATGTGGATTACATCACCAGCGCCTCGCGGCAGTCGGTCTCCACCGTCACAGTGCAGATGAAACTGGGCGCCGACCCGGATATCGCGCTGACCGAGGTCATGTCCAAGGTCAACCAGGTCCGCGGCAATCTTCCTTCCGACGCCGATGATCCGGTGATCCTGAAAGGCACCGGCCAGACCTTCGCGCTGATGTATCTTGCGGCGCAGAACCCGAATATGTCGCCCGAGCAGCTGAATGAATATCTGGAACGCGTGATCAGCCCCAGGGTGACCAATATCCAGGGCGTGGCTCAGATGGATATTCTGGGCGGCCAGGAATTCACCATGCGGGTCTGGCTTGATCCGCTGAAACTCTCGTCGCGCGGCGTGACGGCGGCCGAAGTGCTGGGGGCGATCCGCTCGTCGAACTTTCTCTCGGCACCGGGCAAGACCGAGAACGAATATTTCGTTTATTCGCTGACACTTGCCTCGACGCTGCAGGATGCCGAAGCTTTTGGCGAGCTGCCGCTGGTATCGGGTGAGAATGGCGTTGTGAAGCTGCGCGATGTCGCGCGGATCGAACTGGCCTCGGGCGAGCCGGAAGGGATCGTGACCTTCAAGGGCCAGCCCGGCACCTTCATCGGCATCATTCCGGCACCGGGCGAGAACCAGCTCGATGTGGCCTCGAACGTGCTCGAGGCGCTGCCAGAGCTGCAGGCCACGCTGCCCCGGGGCATGGAAATCACCATGGTCTATGACAGCACCGAGACCATCGCCGCCTCGATTTCCGAAGTGTTCAAGACCATCGCCGAGGCGGTCGCCATCGTGGTGGTGGTTATTTTGCTGTTCCTCGGGTCGTTCCGCTCGGTGCTGATGCCGATCGTCACCATTCCCCTGTCGCTGATCGGGGTCTGCGCGATCATGCTGGCGCTTGGCTATTCGATCAACCTGCTGACGCTTCTGGCGATGGTGCTGGCGATCGGCCTTGTGGTGGATGATGCCATCGTCGTGGTGGAAAACATCCACCGTCATATCGACGAGGGTCTCTCGCCACCCAAAGCCGCAATTCTGGGGATGAAAGAGATCACCGGCCCGGTGATCGCGATGACGATCACGCTTGCCGCCGTGCTGGCGCCGCTGGCCTTTACCGGCGGCCTGACCGGGTCGCTGTTCACCGAATTCGCACTGACACTCGCCGGGTCGGTGATCATTTCGGGGGTCATCGCGCTGACCATCACCCCCGCGATGTCGGCACGTCTGCTGACCCATGGCGAGCCGGGGCGCTTTCAGAGGATCGTCGACAAGACGCTGAACGGGCTTGCGAACTGGTATGAGCGGCGCATCTCTTCGTCGCTGGATTACCGGCCCGTGACCCTTCTGATGGTGGTCTCGTTGCTGGGCGCGACGGGCTTCATGCTGATGAACACCTCGTCAGAACTGGCACCCGAAGAAGATCAGGGCGCGCTGTTCGCGCTGATGAATGCCCCGCGCTATGCGACGCTGGATTACACCCAGGCCTTTGCCACGGAAATCACCAACCGCACCAAAGACATCGAAGAGGTCGAGACCTATTTCTCGGTCGCGGGCATGGGGACGCCGAATACCGGTTTCTATATCTGGGCGCTGAAGGACTGGGCCAATCGCAGCCGCAGCCAGGAAGAGATCAAACAGCAGATCCAGGGCGTTCTCGACAATGCGCCGGGGATGCAGAGCTTCGTCTTCGCCCCGCCCTCGCTGCCCGGCGCAGGCGGTGGGCTGCCGATCTCGATGGTGATCCAGTCGATCCACGCCCCCGAACGCGTGGTCGAAGTCGCGGATGAGATCTACCAGAAGGCGATGGCCAGCGGCCTCTTCATCGTCGTGCAGAACTCGATGTCGTTTGACGCACCCCAGGTGCGGGTGACGATTGACCGCGACCGCGCCGCCAATCTTGGCGTTTCGGTCTCGGATATCGGCACCACGCTGGGCCTCCTGGTCGGTGGCGGCGCAGTGGCGCAGTTTGACCGCGACTCGAACAGCTATGATATCGTGACCCAGGTCCCGTCTGAATGGCGCGACAACCCCGAGCGGCTGAACGACTTCTTCGTGCGGTCCTCTTCGGGTGCGATGCTGCCTTTGTCTGCGGTGATCAACCTTGCCCCGGGCGTCGCAGCCTCGTCGATCGAGCAGTTCAACCAGCTCAACTCGGCCACGCTGTCGGCTATGGCGATGCCCGGCGTGTCCAGCGGCACCGCACTGGCAAAGCTTGAAGAGATTGCCGCAGAAGTGCTGCCGGATGGCTTCTTCATCGACTATTCCGGCCAGTCGCGGCTGGAAAAGACCGAAGGCAATACGATCATGCTGGCCTTCGGGGCGGCAATCATCGTGATCTACCTGGTTCTGGCCGCACAGTTCGAAAGCTTCCGCGATCCCTTCATCATCATGATGTCGGTGCCGCTGTCGATTTTCGGTGCGCTTTTGCCGCTGTATATGGGGGCGAGCACGCTCAACATCTACACTCAGGTGGGTCTGATCACACTGATAGGTCTGATCACGAAACACGGGATCCTGATGGTGGAATTCGCCAACCAGCAGCGCGAGGATCACGGGCTGTCGCGGCGCGCAGCAATTGTCGCGGCGGCGAAAACCCGTCTGCGCCCGATCCTGATGACCACTGCGGCCATGGCTCTGGCCGTGGTGCCGCTGATCATCGCGGAAGGCGCGGGGGCCGCGGCGCGGCAGGCGATGGGTCTGGTGATCTTCACCGGCCTGTTGATCGGGACGCTCTTCACCCTCTTCGTGGTGCCGATGTTCTACACGCTGATCTCGCGCTCAGACGCCGCTTACGCCTTGCACAAACGGCAGGTGGAGCAGCAATTCGGGTCCAGCCCGGCACATTGAGCCGGCAAAACACACCGGAAAGGAGGGCTCCGGCCCTCCTTTTTCTTTGCGCGCTCCCATGCCGGTGGCGCGGTTTCACCGCCCGATGGCTATAAAACCTTCACATTTTTCATGGAAGCTCGCCGCCAGGATCATGGCCCTGGCGCCATTCCGCCGGCAAATCTGGCTGATTCTGGCAGAAGTGCTTGCGGCTGACGCCGACATGAAGAAAACTTACGCTGCACCGGGGCGTGCGCGACGGCGGGATAATCGCCCGCTCGCAGCTCCGGACCGGCAATTATGGGAACACGGGTGAAACTCGGTCACGTCACAGCGCGGCAGACGCGCAGGTCAGTCGGCATATCATGCCGCGCCCCCGCCAGATCGCGGGGCACCTGCAACACGGGTGTCACAGGCGCAGGCCGTGGCACCTCTTCTGCCGAACCGGCCGCCGCGCCGGGCGCCTCGGATGAGGGCTCAGGCAGTATAGGGCGAAGTCTCGACGCCCAGCCCCCCGCGCCCCGACGAAGGGAAACCTTCGTAAGAAGGCCCCTCTTACCCCTGATACCCCTGCCCTGCCCTTTTGCGGGCAGTCACGCCAACCATTACGCCAACCGCGCCGGGATGATCCCGGCGCGGCTTTCTCACTTCGGAGCCAAGCCTCGTGTTATTTGAATGGATGTCTGACCCGGCCGCCTGGGCCGGCCTCGCGACACTGATCGTTCTTGAGATCGTCCTGGGGATCGACAACCTCGTCTTCATTGCCGTCCTCGCCGACAAGCTGCCCGCGCATCAGCGCGACCGCGCCCGGATCATCGGCCTGTCGCTGGCTTTGATCATGCGTTTTGTACTGCTGGCCTCGATCGCCTGGATCGTGACGCTGCAATCTAACCTGTTCACCATATTCGGACACGGTTTCTCGGGGCGCGATCTCATCCTGATCTTCGGCGGTCTGTTCCTGCTGTTCAAAGGCACAATGGAGCTGCATGAGCGGCTGGAGGGGCATTCCGGTCAAAAAGAGGGGTCTGTCGTCCAGGTCGCCTTCTGGCAGGTCCTGTTGCAGATCGTGGTGCTGGATGCGGTGTTTTCGCTGGATTCGGTGATCACCGCCGTCGGCATGGTTCAGCATCTTTCCATCATGTATATCGCCGTGCTGGTCGCGATGGCGGTCATGCTGCTGATGTCGAAGACACTGATGAATTTCGTCTCAAAACACCCGACCGTGGTCATCCTCTGCCTTGGCTTCCTGATGATGATCGGCTTCTCGCTGATCGTTGAGGGTTTCGGCTTCCACATCCCGAAGGGCTATCTCTATGCCGCCATCGGCTTCTCGGTGGGGATCGAGGCGCTGAACCAGATCGGCCGCGCCAATCGCGAACGCTACATCACCTCGGGCGATCTGCGTGACCGCACGGCCGAGGCGGTGTTGCGGCTTCTGGGCGGGCGCAAGGGCGAGGATCTGGGCGGCACTGCGGATGTGATCGCCGACCGCTCGGCCGAGCAGGCCCTGTTCGCGCAGGAAGAGAAAGAGATGATCCAGGGTGTTCTGGGTCTCACCGACCGGCCTGCGACCTCGGTGATGACACCAAGGAACGAGATCGACTGGATCGATCTCGACTCCGACGAGGCGAAGATCCGCGAACAGATCCTCGATCAGAAGCATTCCCGTTTCCTGATCGCACGCGGCAGCCTCGATGAGTTTTCAGGCGTGGCGCTGGCGCGTGATCTGATGCGCGATCTGCTGACGGATGGTCATATCAGTGTCGAGCGTTCGGTGCGAGAACCGCTGGTGCTGCATGAAAGCGTCTCGGTGCTGCGCCTGATGGAGCAGCTGCGCCGGGCCCCGGTGCAGCTTGCCGTGATCGTTGACGAATTCGGATCTCTCGAAGGGATTGTCACCCCCACCGATGTGCTGGAGGCGATTGCCGGCGACTTCCCCGACGAGGATGAAGAGCCCCTGACCGAGGAACGCGCCGAGGATGGGTCCTGGCTGGTCGATGGCTGGATGGATATCCGCCGCGCGAGCGCGCTGTTCGAGGCCGATCTCGAGGATGAAACCGAGCGCTATTCGACCCTTGCCGGCTATATCCTCTGGCGGCATGGCAATATGCCGGTCGAAGGAGAAAAGCTGGAATTCGACGGGCTGGAATTCGAGATCGTCGCGATGAATGGCCGCGCCATAGACAAGGTCCGCGTCCGCCGGTCTGAAGCGGCGTGAGCATGTCAGTAAGAGTTTAATAGAAACAGAGGCTTAATCTTCTTGGTGGAAGGAAGAGCTGCGGCCACAGTGAGCCACAGTGCACTGATGGCCGCAGCTCTTCCGGACAATGCCACCCGATATGATCCGTTTTACACATATTGGCGCCCTGCGCCGCTGGCTTGCCGATACCACCGGCAGCGTGACGATCTTTTTCGTGGTGATCTTTCCGATCCTGATGCTGATCGGTGGCCTGGCAACAGATGCCGTGCGGCTCAATGCGCAGAAACGCTATACCCAGTCTCAGGCTGACCTGGCCGCCCAAAGCGCGGCGCGGTTCCTGCCCGATCCGGTGAAGGTGCGCGCCATCGCCCGCAAGGTGGTGGCGGTGAACAGGCTCTATGGCGAGATCGAATTGCAGAATTCGGATATCCTGCTCGGCAGCTACAGCGCGGAAGGCCAGTTTGTGCCACATCCGAACCAGGCCAGTCCGACCGGCGCCAGCGCGGTGATGGTAAAGGTGCCCTCGCGTTACCATCCGCTGCTTCTTGGCCCGGTCATGCGCGATGAGAATGTGGTGATCAGGCGCTCGGCCGTGGCGGGGCAACAGGCTGTGGTGGTCTTCACGCTGCGCAACCGCCTGCTCGGGGTGAACACCCGCAAAGCGGTCCTCGATCCGGTGGTCTCAGGCCTTGGGATCGGGCTGAACGTGTCGGTTCTCAGCTATGAAGGGCTGGCGAATACCAGGGTCAAAGTCGAGGATCTCCTGTCACTGGTCTCGCTTGGTCTTGCAACCGAGGTCTTCACCTTTAACGATGTGCTGCATTTGCCCCTGACAGGGCCGCGGCTTTTTACCGGACTCGTCCAGGCCGGAGGTCTGCCGGCGGGCGCCCTGCCAGCGGCGGCGCATGGCGGTCAGCCGGTGACCCTCGCCGAGGTGATGAACATCTCGCCCGGCCTGTTGAACGCCAGGATCGGGGATGTGCTGCCGGATGTAACGGTGAATGCCTTTGATCTGGTGATGGCCTTCCTCGGTCTTGCCGCCGATCCCAAACAGCGGCTGGATATTGGCACCGGGCTCAATCTCGGGCCGCTGGCCAATGTCGGGCTGAAGATCGGCCTGGTGCGCCCGCCGGTGATTGGCATTGGCCGGATCGGAGACACCCCGCCGCCACGTGCCTCGGTGTCGCAGGTCGATGTGGCGCTTGGCGCAGATACGATCAACGCAGGGAATACCGCACTCTTGCGGGTCGCTCTGAATGTGGGCCTGGGGACAGCAGATGCCGTCGCGCTCAGCCTCAATTGCGGGGCGAGCCAGCCCTCGGATCAGCTCGCAGTCTTTCGGGCCGAGACCGCGCCGGTCGAGCTGGCACTCAGGGTCGGGCTGCTCGATTCCCGTGCCAATGTCGCACCCGCAGATATGAACCGTGTCAAGCTGGCGCGCGGGGTTAAGGATGTGCCGATTCGCCTCGACCAGTTCCGCAAGCCGGTGCCGGTGCGCAACCCGCTGACCCTTTCCCGCCTGGTCGCCGATGTCAGCACTTTCCTCGATTCGGCCCGAAATGATCTGCAGGCCCAGGTCAATGCCAGGGCCTGCGAGGGAGGGTTGCTGTCCCTGCTTTCCTGCCCGCTGTTTACGGTGGTGAATGCGACGGTCTCCGCGCTGCTTTCGGTGCTCAGCGGCCTGATCAGCAGCATTTCCTCACTCCTCGCCTCGCTGGGAGTGGATGCCATCGTGCAGGCTTTGCTGGATCTCCTGGGGATCAGCGTGGCCCAGGCAGATCTTATCCTCGACGACTACAGCTGCAGCACCTCTGTCCTGCAATAGGCGGGGGGCCGGCCAGCACCAGGCCGCAGGCCGACCCGCCCCGGCTCTCCTCCTCGATGCCCCCCAAACACCGCCGGCCGGCCGCCTCGCGTTGATTTCCTGCAAAGAGCCGGGAATGCCCCTTGCAAAACCCCTGCTCTGGCGCTATCCCGCCTCAATGGTCGGAGCGTAGCGCAGCCTGGTAGCGCACCTGCTTCGGGAGCAGGGGGTCGGAGGTTCGAATCCTCTCGCTCCGACCAATTTCCCGAATAATTGCAAGCACTTAGTGCCATGTAGTCTAATACGACTCGCTCGTGCAAAAGCCATCATAGCGGCATACTGGCCGGTCGGGCTTCACGCGATTCTAGCCGGTGCCGCGCTTCCCGAAACTCGTCGCGATCATAGGCCTTCGGTTCGAGCCACCAGCGCCTGCCGTTTTTGTCCTGAGTGGCGAGACTGCGCATGTCATCCAGCCGCAGGACATAGCAGACAGGGTTTCCTTTTCCAGATTCCCGCCGGAATGCTTGGTCCACCAGCTTTCCGGGTTGGCCTTGTCCCTGATGGCAGACCACTGCATGTCGGGGACAGCAGCCATGTGCCGGTGGCGGATACGGCGCGAACTCTACCTCCGATCCCGATCACAAAGGGTTGTTCCTGCTGGCTCTTGGGGCCGCGCGACCGCCCAATGACCGTGGTGGGGGTCAGGGCGCTCTCCATCTCGTCCCACGAAGGCCGGGTCGCATAAGTCGGCTTCCTCGGCGATCTTCCGGCGCATCTGTTCGCCGGTCAGCCAGTGGTCTCCGGATTTGGTGGGCGGGTTGCCCGGGGGCTTCGGTGGACGCGGCGGTTCGTCTTGGCGACCCTGACGACGTAGCTGTTATTCCTCGCGGCGGTTGGCGGCATGGATGAAGGACAGACGCGGACTGTTCGTCCACGCGCTGGCCCCCATCAGGATTTCACGCCGAAAGACCCGATGATTGGCTAAAGGTCTCTCGGAGGTGATCAGCCCCTTTCGTTCATAGAAGTGGAGCGTGGAAATGGCGAAGTCGATCATCGCAAGCGTGAGGTCACGCACTCTGACCAGCGCTTGCAATCAGACCGTCTCTCTCCCGTCCTGGTCGTCGAAGAGACGAGCTTCGCGTGGCCTTTGCTACCCGAAGCCCCGGATCGCCCGCCTAACCGCCGCTGGTCGCACGCAGGCCCCGGCGGGTTTCGTCGGTCGACAGCTCACTGTTGAGTTTCTGGAATTGCCGCCGCGCCTCGGCGCGGTCCCCGAGGCTCAGCCAGGCATAGGCCCGCAGGATGGCAAGGTCGCGGCGCAGACCGCCGCCCAGCTGTTCAAGCGCGTCAAAATAGGCGATCGCCTGTTTGTAACGCTTGTTTTTATAGGCATTCACACCCCGCTGATCGAGGATCTGGCGCTCGATATCAAGCCGTTGTTTCCGGGTGAAATCGGTCGAGGCCGCGATGCGTGAGGCTTCCTCGGGCATTTGCATTTTCAGATGGGCCAGTGCCAGACCATAAGCAGCATCCCGGCGCTGATCCGCTTTCAGCCCGGCCTTCAGCGCCGCTTTAAAGCTCTGCACCGCCTCCATCGGCTGGTCGAGATTATAGGCGCACCAGCCGCGCTGATAGATCACCGAAGCCACGCGCGAGCCGGAGGAGAGCGCAAGACAGCGCGGCCAGTCCCCTGCCGCAGCGGCAGCCTGAAAGCCGCTGCCGCCCGACCCGCCCTGAGCGGCCGGCGCTTTGGCCTCCGGTCGCGCGGGTACCGTTTCGCCAGAAGATGCCGGGGCCGGTGTTGCTTTCGGCGTCTTCCCGGTTTTCGGCGGCTCCGCAGGCGCGGTCACCACAGCCGCAGGCGCGGTCACATCATGGCCACGCCCGGCAAGCAAACGGCTGCGCAGCGCCTGCAATTCCGGATCCATGGCGGGCAGGCGCTGGCCCACCTGCGACAGGAGGGCGAGGATCTCTGCCTCGCTTGCAACCGCATTGGCCTTTTCCAGCGTTGCGATCAGATCCGCCGCCACGACACAGGTTCCTGCCACCGCACGATAGGTGCCAAGCGCATCCGCCGCCCACCCTGCCGCCGCCTGGGCCTCGGCAATACGCCAGGCGTTGTTGATCCGGTCACAGCGCAACAACCCCGGCACCGACGAGGCCACCGAGACCGCCTGGCTGAGATTTCCCGCCGCCAGCGCCGCGTCAAACCGCATCTGGCCGTCCGCAATCGCCAGCAGATCCGTCATCGCGGAAGGTGGCTCCCAGGACGGAAATTCCGCGCGTGTCGCGGCAATCAGCGCGCGGGCCTGGTCGATCTGCCCCGCCGCGATCAGGCGAAAGATGTCATCAATCTCGGTCGAGGGGCCGGTCACCGTCAGCCTGCTCATATCCGCAGGCGGTTTCCAGGCCGGGTATTTCAACTGCAACCGGCGCAGTTCGGCCTCAACCGAAGCCTGATCCTTTTGCTGCACGTAGAAGCTGAGCGCCAGCAGCTCATCCGGGGCGGGCGCAGAAACCTCCTGGGCCGCAGCCGGGCCGGCTGCCGTCAGAAAAAGGGCGCAAAGCAGAAGGGAACGCATCATATCGGCACACATCTTTGAAAGCTGGAGGCCTGGACGACCAGCGCCATCAGATGCAGCGTGGCCGGATAATAGGGCTGATCGTCGGTAAAGCCGGGCATCACCGAGCCGACCGCATTGCTGGTCACGCAATCGGCCAGCGCACCAAGGGCTGCATAGCCGGGATGGGCGCTGCGTTCAAAAACGCCAGTGCCGGCGGTATCGAAAACCGTGGCAACGCCGCCAGCATCCCCCGCCGCCACCATCCGCGACGCATAGGCGCGCACCGCCGGGCTTTGCGGCTGATCTGACCAGAGTGCGAAAAGCGGAACCCGCACCGCCTCGTAGCCCGAAACCCCGGAAAAGGGTTGCGGAGCCGGGGCCACGCCCTGAGCCGTTACCATGACCCAATCCGGCACCGGGCCGCGCGCGGCCAGCGCCGCGATCAGCGTGTCGCCATCCGTAGCCAGCCGGGCAAGGTCGGGCAGCGAGGCGAGCGCCGCGAGGTCGTGCAATGCCCGTGCCATGTAATAGGAGGGGTTTACGACAATCCCTTCATCGCGCCGGAAACCACTTGTGCCGGGCAGAAGGATCAGCCTGCCGGACCCGTCCGGACAGGGCGCGATGCAGCGCCGCGCCAGATCGCCGGCAATGGCCACCGCGCGCGCAAGCCGGGCCTTGCTGTCGCTCAGCGGTGCTGCAAGGCTCAGTCCCCAGGCGTAGAAAAGATCGCCGTCACTTGCATTGTTGCGATCCGTGACATGCGGGGTGGCATCGGGCCGCCAGCGCCAGGCCAGCAGCGCATCCTCGCGGATGGCGAGATTGGTTTCGGTCCAGCGGATGATCTGCGTCACCGCCGCATCATCGCCGAACAGCGCGGCGAGGGTCAGACCATAGCCCTGACCTTCGGAATGGCTGGCATCGCCCTGAAAACCGTCGACCACCCGACCGTCCGGCGCAAGGCAGAGGGCTTTCCAGGCCCGCCAGCTTTCCTGTAACGGATGATCCGGTGCAAAGGGGCTGACGCTGGCCATGGCGGTATGCGGTAAAAGCGGCATTACAAGCGCTGCCCCCAATCCTGCGCCAAGAAAGGATCTGCGGTTCATCGCTCTTCCCGCCCCCGTCGGCTCAACAACACATAAAGCAGGGCCGGAATCGCCGAGAGCAGCGTCAGCCCCAGCATCGCAAGTGTAAACAAAAGCGGCGACCAGGAGGCGTAATTCCCCAGAGCCGTCCGCATCCCGCCTGCATCCGGCACGGTCAGCATGCGCGGCGGGCGGATCGGGGTCCAGACCTGCCAGCTGCCATCCGCCTGGAGCAATGCGGCCTCTCCCTGGGCCATCGACGCCACACGCAGACGGTTCAGCGCCTCACCGATCGCCTCTGGGGCCACGCCCGGCCCCAGCATCAGCCAGAGCTCGCCGCGTTCAGTGTAGTCGGGGCGCAGCAGCAGGGCCTGGCCCCGGCGCCCCTCCAGCCAGTCCGGCAGGCTCTGCGAGGTGCCGACGAAAGAGCTTTCACGCAACAGCCTGTATTCGTGCGCAAGCAGGGCATAGGGCGAAAAACTCTGCCAGAGGTCCCGGACAAAGCCCCCGACTGCGGCGGGATCCTCCGCCTGCCCGGGCGCCTCGGGATCCGCGTCTTCGACCAGGGTGAAGGCAGCGGTACTGGTCGCGCGACCACTGGTTGCGGGCGTGCCGCCAGGGGCCGGCTCTGCGGCCATCTGCGGCGGATCGTTCAGCGGAAAAAGCACGCGCTGCACGGTGTTAAGGCTGAGATCGGTTTTCTCGAATGGCACCAGGCCGAAATCGCTTAACCCGACGACCTGCAGCCTGACCGTGGCCGAGATTTCGGTCGCAGGGGCGAGTTCGGCCGCGATCCGCATCGCATCCTGCGCGAGCTTTTTATACTCGATGGCGCCTTCGGGCGCGATCACGCCCGACGGGTCCAGCCGCAACAATACGGCGGCAAGCCCCGGCAGCACCATAGAAGGAGACGGCGGGATGGTCAGACTGCTGTCGTTTAACACCGCCAGCAGATCCGCGCGGCGGACCGGGCAGGCGCCGTCCGGGGGATTGCCGGGCACCATCATTTCAAAGGCCAGCGTGTTGCGGCCCGGATGCAGAAGATTGGCGTTGAAGCTTACCGGCAGCACCGGCAGTACTTCGCCGCCATTCTGGTCAAGCGGCAAGAGCCGGATGGTCTCGTCATTGACCTTCACAAGCAGAATCGCGCCATGCGGCAGATTGCGGGCAAAGCCGTAATGCAGGTCGAGGCGGGCCTTTTGATTGGCCATCAGCAACCAGTCTGCGGGCAGCGAAAAGGGAAGATCGCGGCGGAAATAATGGGTATTTCCAACCACATCTGCGATTCCCAGATCGGAAAGCAGGGTCTTTTCCCCAGGCCGGATCGCGGGCGCGCTTTCGGGCAGTGCCGGCGGGAAGGCGGCCAGAAAGGGGGTCAGGTCTGGCAGGGTGCCGTCCTGATACTCCACCTGAAGCACCAGCCCGCGCGCGGCGCCGCGCCGCACCAGCGCATTCGGCCGATCCGAGGGGATCAGCGCGACTGAGGCGATTTCCCGTGGCTCCAGGCTGTAGAAAGAGGACTGAGCAACGCCTCCCCCCGGCCCGAGCGCCCGTTCCAGCTGTTCAGACAGGCTTCGGATCAGCGCGGGGTCCGTCGCCTCATCAGCCAGCAAGAGAAGGTTGCGTCCGCCGGCGGTCTCGCTTTGCGCCGCCAGCGCGAAGCCCGCTGCATCCGCAGGCAAGGCGCTGTCATCAATCAAGACACCGCTATTGGTCAGGTCGATCTCGGTCCAGACGCCGAATGTGGCCTCCGGGCCGCAGAAAATCCGGTGCGGCTGCTGCAAAGACAGTGTGATGCGGTTGCTGCCAGGGATCATCGCCGCAGTCTCGACCATAACCCCGGTGAAATCCCCCAACTGATCAAGCCTGATCCCAACCGGATCTGCATCATTCACCACGATCTGCATCATGGCCTGATCAGGCAGGACATTGACGCTGGAATGCAGGGTAAGCTGCAGTGTTTCGGGCAGAACAGTCCCCGCAGGCAGGTCGAGGCGCAGATCGACCCCGGCGGTTTCGCCGGTCAGCCGGATGATGCCGGGCGCCACGAGGCTCGCCCCCACCTGCACCCCATCGGGCAGGAGGGTCGCAGGCCTGGGCCGGATCAGCCAGCCCGTGCTGGCAGTGGCGCTGCCCGCGCTGCGGTCACGGTCAACCGGTATCTGCGCGATCGCGGCCTCTTTGTCGGGCGCGTCTTCCGGAACCACAGCCTCTGCTTCGGTTTGCACTGGCGCTGGCAGGCGGATGATCCCGTCATCCGGCGCTTCCGTCTGATTTGCGGGCAGGGTTTCGGCGGGGGTTTCCGCAAGGGTTTCGGCGGGGCTTTCCGAAAGGGGGGAAGGCAATGCGATCTGCGGGGTTTCGGCCCTGACCGGACCGCCCGCCCCAAAGACGGCAAGCACCAGCGAGGCCAGGATCAGCCTGCCCCCACTGAAGATTTCTGTGATCAGCGGTGCGGTCATTGTGCTTTCTCCACACCGATAAAGGCCTCGGGAGCGAGCTTTGTCTGATCCAGCCGGTATTCCTCGGCATCGAAATCGGCGCCGAAGGTCACAAGATGCGCGGGTTTCGGGCTTTGCTTTGCAAAGAGGGCGGCGCGGCGACGGCGGCCTGGTTCGCGCAGGAAATCGCCCAGGGTTTTTGGCAAAGAGCTGAGCGAGAGCCAGAACACATAGCCCAGCCCCATCAGCAGGCCTTTGCCCCGGCGGCTGTTCTGACGGATCGCCAGCCAGTTTTCCGACGAGCCGAACAAAAGCTGCGCCACCGCCTCGCGCACGATCATCGGCTGATCGGGCAGGAACTGCACCCCGACGGCAATGCCATGTCCGGCCTCGTTGAACACAGCGCGGACCACGGCCCGGACCTCGCGTTCCAGATGCGGCGCATGGGGGAAGCGCGGGCGGAACACGACCTCGTCGCCCTTGACCACCATACGGCTGCCGGCGCCCTGCGGCAGGCCGGTCAGCCGCATCTTCAACCCGCTGGTCGAAACGTCAAACACCTCGGCCGGCAGCGCTTTCTCGCCCGAGCCTTCCCAGCGGACCGTGCCTTCTTCGCGGATCTCGACACGCGGCGAGCTGCGGCGCTGCTGTTTCTCGGACACGGCGCGCAGCGAGAGGCCAACCAGCAGGAAGTTGATCACCGCCCAGACGCCGACCACGGAAAGGACCGAATGATCCCCCGGAAAAGCGATCCAGCGAATGACAAGCGCGACAAGCCCCGCCAGCATCAGGAAGAACAATCCCACAAGCGGCCCCGCGATGGGCGAGATGTAATCCTCGACGAGGGTCTCATCCTTTGCGGTCACGTTGAATTTCGCGCCGCGCGGCCTGAGGATGGTACTGATGATCGCCTTGGCGAGATAAGGGGCCTGGGCGACCTCATAGACCTCGGAAATCAGCGGCCATCGGTAGCGCGAGAAGATGGCGTTCTGCACCAGAAGGCTCACCGCCATATAGCTCAGCGTATAGGCCATGGCCTCGCGGAAGGTGGTGACGAAGATTTCGACGCCGAAAAACAGATAGGCGAGCGGCGCCAGAAGATAGGTCATCCTGACCAGCGGGAACAGCCAGAAGGCCATAGAATTCAGATAGCACAGCCGCTGGAACGGCCGCAGCCCCGGGCGGAAAAGCGGGTTCTTCAGCATGAACATCTGCATCATGCCCGAAGCCCAGCGACCACGTTGCTGGATGAAAGACGCAAAAGTCTCGGGCTGCAGCCCGGCGATCATCGCGCGGTCCAGATAAAGACTGCGCCAGCCTTTGGAATGGATCTCCAGCGCGGTTTCGGCATCCTCGGTGATGGTCTCACCGGCAAAGCCGCCCACCGAATCAAGCGCCTTGCGGCGCAGAACGGCGGCCGAGCCGCAAAAGAAAGCCCCGCCCCAGCGATCAAGCCCGGGATGGATGCGGCCATAGAACATCTCATTCTCGGGCGGGCATTTCAGATCAAGATTGCGCTCGATCGGGTCTTTATTGATGAAAAAATGCGGGGTCTGAACGAGGAAAAGCTTTGGATCCTCGACGAAATAGCCGACCGTGCGGGCGAGAAAATCGCGCGATGGCACGTGGTCGGCGTCAAACACCACCACCAGATCGCCATTCAGCTTTGCCAGCGCCGCGCTCATATTGCCGGCTTTCGCATGTTCGTTCTTCGCGCGGGTCGAATAGACCACACCGAGTTCGGCGCAGAGCGCCTGCAATTCGGCGCGCCGCGCCTTTGACCTTGCGGCAAGCTCCGGGTCGGGCGAATTGCAGCGCTGATCGGTGCCGCCGTCATCGCACAGCACCACCGTGCGCAACCGCGCCGGGTAGATCATGTTGCGCGCCGCCGACAGGGTCACCGCCAGCATCTCGGTCGGCTCATTGTAAGACGGCACGAGGATATCGACGCTGGGCAGGTTCTCGGGCTCGACGCGCGGCGGCAAGGCGCGCTCGACCGGATCGGCGGTGATAAAGGCGTTCAGGAAGAAGACGAGGATAGAATAGGTTTCGACCACCAGCAGCGCGATGGCCAGCACGAAAGAGACCGTCAGCCCCGGATCGGGCAGCGTCGAGGTCAGCCGCCAGATCCAGTAGCGCAGCACCAGGACGCTGGCGACGCTCATCATCGCGACGCGGCAGATGATATTCCCGGCAAAGGGCTTGAGCAAAATCACCAGCAGCAACGCGGCAACCCCCAGCATGGCCTGGGCCGCATTCGAGACCGGGATCGAGGCCAGCACCAGAACCGGCGTCATACCGATCAGCCAAAGGAGAAGCAGGACGCCATTGCGGATACGATCAGAGCTCATATGCGCCCTCGGCCTTGTGCTGGGGGGTCACCTTGCGCATCTTCTCATTTCCATTCCAGATCGGCGCCTGGCGCCGCAAGCGGGGAAAGCATCCTTGTGCTCCCGCCGCCGGTATTGCCCGCCACCGCGCCATAGCCGATGCTCGCATCCAGCACCGGCACCAGCGCCTCGGCGGCCGTCCCGGCGATGCAATTGCGCAACATCACATCCATCACCCGCGCGCCCTGCGGCAGGCCACGCTCGGCCTGGGTCAGCCGCCTGAGCGCGAGAACGCAGGTCACATTGGGGCCCATCGCCTCTTCGGTCCAGAAGTAGAGCCCGAGACTATCCTCGCCGGTCATCAGAGCACCCGGTTTCACCGAAGTGAACGGCGCAGGCGCGCCACCGATCCGGGTGACGAATTCCTCAAACCTGAAGCGCGCCGCCGCCAGATGGCCCAACCGCGTGCGCAGAATCAGAAGGTTATCGCCGGGCACCGCCACGTTGTTTGGCAGCCCGATCCGCTGCTCAGACCCGCCGAGCAAGCCGCGCTGCATCACAAAGGTCATCCCCTGCGGGTTGGCCCATGCCTTCGCGGCCGGAACCGGATGAAACAACTCACGGTCCTCGATCTGTTTTTGTGTCAGACCGAAGGTATCGATTTCATATCCGCAGCCCGTCAACAGGGCGCAGAGGAATGCTCCGGCGATCATTCTGCCGATGCGGGGATAGTCTGCTCTATTCGTCATGCTTCCGGGCCGGATCAGGACATTATTATCGTTTTCGGGATCGCCCCCACGACCCACAACCCCAGGATGATCTGATTCCAGCCAAAAAGGCAACGCACTGGTTAATTTTTGCCGGGAGGTGTGGCACATGGCCGACGGTCGGGACGGGAAGTCTTTACCGATGGCGTCACAGGATTGAGCTATTCAATAAATTAATCAACAATAATGCGCAGCACAGGAGATTATCCATGGAAGCAAGCGAGATGGTGGCCCAGGAGCTGGATCGTGGCCTGCCGCAGTGGAAGGATCTGCCCGACGCCCTTCGCCCGGCGCTTGAACGCCACTGTGCAAATCTTGTCGGCCTCGCTGCTTCTTTGCGTGCAGCAGGCCGGGAGACCAACGATATCCGTGAGCTTGTAGCAGAGCTTTTGCGCAGCTATGGCGCGGATCTCATTGCGGCCCTGGAGACCAAAAATGACGATTAAGCCATTGTTCAGGCTGAATGACGAGGCCGGGCGCCTTGCCGCGCTGCGGCGTTATGAGATCCTCGACAGCGCGCCCGAGACGGAGTTTTCCGATATCGTCGCCCTCGTGAAATCCATCTTCAACACGAAATATGCCGCGATCAATCTGATCGACAGCGAGCGGCAATGGATGAAAGCCGCCGCCGGGCTGGAGCCGCTGGAATGTGGCCGGGGCGATGCCTTTTGCGATCATACGATTCGCGGCACCAGCGCGCTGGCGGTCGAAGATGCCACTGCAGACAGCCGGTTTTCCAACAATCCTTTCGTGACCGGTGAGGCCAGTATCCGATCTTACCTCGGCGTACCGCTGACCAGCCCCGACGGATACAATATCGGCGCGATCTGTGTTTTTGACACCGGGCTGCGCAAATTCAGCGATGCCGATAAGACGGTGCTGGAGAATTTCGCCAAAGTGGTGATGTCGCAATTCGAGCTGCGGCTGATTGCCCGTCAGGACAGTCTGACCGGCAGCCTCACCCGCCGCGCCTTTGTGGAACGCATGGACCGCCTGTCCGGTCGCGAAGACCCGGTTTCCCTGCTGATGATCGACCTTGATCGCTTCAAGCTGGTCAATGACACATTCGGTCACCCGGTGGGTGACATTGTCCTGAAGAGCGTGGCGACCACGATCCAGTCCAGCCTGCGCAAAAGTGATGCGCTCGGGCGGCTTGGGGGCGAGGAATTCGCGGTGTTGCTGCCTGGCGCCGATGCCACGGGCGCGCTGGCCTTTGCCGACCGGCTGCGCAACGAGATCGCCACCCGCAAGCTCGATGAGATCGCCGGGGCAAATGTGACGCTCAGCATCGGGATCGCCGACCACCGCGCAGGAGAGAGCCGTGACGCCTGGCTGGCGCGCGCGGATCACGCACTTTACGCGGCCAAAACGTCAGGCCGTAACCGCTGTGTCGTGGCAGAGTGACGCCGTTTAGCGCAGCAGATTGCTGAAGCGGATGTCAAAGGTGATCTGGTCATAATCCGCAATCGCCGCGGTAGAGCGGCTGGACATCACCCCGAGCCGCAGCGTTACCCCGGGGCGCAGCGAGGCCGAAACACCAAAGCCTTGGCTGCGATCTTCGCGCGGCTGACCAAGGAAGGCGCCGCCCTCCGCCCGCTGATACCAGAGATCAACACGCCAGTCGCGCCCCGCCCGGGCCCAGGAATAGCCCGCCTCGATCCGCTGGCGCAGGACGGTTGTTTCATCCATTCTGGCCCCCAGGGTCAGCGCGATATCGCTGACACCCGCGGATCCGATCCGCTCCAGCGACAGGCGGAGCCGGTCCTGCATTCCGCCGGAGGTCGAGACAGCTTCATATCTCAACCCGGCCTCCTGGACGCTCCTGCCTGTGGCAAAGACCTTTGACAGCTCTGCTGAAAGACGATGGGCGTTGCTGGTATCAAGCTCGCGCCAGCTGCGGGCGCCCAACGCGCAGAGGTCGAGAAACACCCAGTCCTGCACATGATTACGCGAACAGAGGCTGAGTGCAGCATCCGCGCGGCCGATCTCATGACGGGGCGACCAGGCCAGTTCCCCGCCGGCAGTAAGCTCGACCACCCGCCCCGGCCCCCAGGCAAAGCGTGCCATCGCCCCGCCCGCGCCGCCAAAGACCAGCCCGGCCTTCGCGCGAAACGCCGGGTCCGCCTCAAGCACCAGGCCGCCAATGGTCAGCCGGTCCTGCAAAACGCCGCCATTGATATTGCCGTCCCAGCCCAGCACCGGCGCAAAGCTCAGTCGCCGCGCCGTCAGGGACAGCTGCCCCGGCTCAACCCCATAGCCCTGCGCCAGAAGCTCGCGGCGCATGAACCGGGTTTCCGCTGGCCCCAGGTACCCGGCCTCAAGTGCGGTGCCGAAGGCCCGCAGGCGAAGACGTTCGGAGCCGCTCAGAAAAGCGTTGCGCATCAGATCGGCAGGATCGGCTGCCGCCTGCCCCGCCGACTGCCCGGATGCGGCCCCCGCAAGACAGACCCCGACAAGCGCCGCGCGGAACCAGCACCGCAGCGATTTACGGCTTGGCATTCGGATCGCGGCCGAAGAAGACACCGTCCACCGAAACCTCATGGCTGCCTTGGTCACTGGTCAGGGTTCCGCTGCCGGTATAAAGCCCTGACGTCGTCATGCCATGCTGGTCGTTGCTATAGCCCGGCATGCCGCCGACATTGCCGCGCAGGGAACCCGCAATCATCCCCTCCAGCGCCGGGTGACGCACCGCGATGCTGACATCCCCGCCATAGGCCCCGCTGCGGATATTGAAGGGCAGGTTTTCCCCCCTCAGTTCGATCCATGTCTCGGACCCGTTATCGGTGCCGGTGCGCAGGCTGATCGACGCTGTCTGCGCATCGAAGTCAAGCACGAGATTTTCCAGCCCCTGGGCATGATGGCCCGACAAAAGCGGGCCGTCATCGATGGTGACCCAGGCAAAACTCTCCCCCCGGAAGTAGTATTTCCCCTTGGCCTCGATCAGCCTGCCATTACGTTCATTGATGAATTGCGACTGGTCAGCGGTGAGCCGCAAAAGACGGGTCGCTTTCCCGGTGTCGGGTCCTACGCTGGCAATCACCTCTATCGTCATATGCTGCGCATAGGGGGTGCCAGTAAGATCGATCAGGCTGAGATAGCCTGCGGGGCCGCCGGCGGGAGAATCGAACGCGTCGAGAGCCTTCTGCTCGGCCTCGGTCACAGTGATGCGCGATCGCACGCGGTTTCGCTGGTTATGCTTTGTCTGGTAGGTTTCAAATGCTGCGACATCGACGCCTTTGCCTGGTGGCAAATCCGTACCGCCACCGCCCCCGCCGCAGCCCGCGAGCATGGCTAAAGCAAGGAACCATACCGCCAGATATTTCATGGATCTGCCTCATATCGTTGGTCCGGCTCGTCACCCGGAAATCACTTTGCGATTGCATTTATATTCAATGACATCAACCTGAGGATATGAACAGATGGGCTGGTTACAATCCGCCCGCTCTTCTCAGGTGGTGGTTATCCCAGGCCGCTCTTAAGATTGATCCCGTCGAGGACAGCCCCGGCCTGCGAGGTTTATCGGCGGGATCCGGTCGGGCGTAATTCCAGGTGCATCGCGCCACCCCCATCGGCGGAACGCGCCTGATGACAAGACGGCCACCACTCCTGACATGTGCGCGGTTGCCACAATAGGGGGGGCCGCCCCCTGCCGTGATCCGATCTGGATGCCGACTGTGTTCACCCATACCCGTAGCTATCTGTTGAATACCAAGATATCGCGCAAGGCCATGGCGGCCATTATCGCGCATCGCAAAGTGATGCCGCTTCTGTCGGACGACCACTTCCCGGCGGATGGCACGTCGGTCATGGCCTGGGCGTCAGTGAAGAGCTTCCGGCCAAAGGCCGAAGATTCGCAGCGCGATGATGGTCCCGGCGGGCCTGACGCCTGCGACCGGTCGCGCAAGGCGTCAGGCCACGATCGGTCCTGCACCATGGGCCTCCAACCCGTGGCTGCACCATGGCTCGACCTGCGCCAGGCCTGCGTCACTCCGCATATCGCGTGAGACAGGCGCGCTATGCAGCAATCGACGGGCGCACCAACCGGCACAAGGGTTACGTCCTCTCCCTCAGGCACTGCAGCGGATCTCGCCTGCACCTGCGGAGGCTGGTCGTGCAGTCCCCCACTCGCATAGGTTTTGCGGCGTCTCTGGCGGCTGGCCAGACCAGAAATCCGCCGGACCGGGGAGAGGGTGGACGGCCTTTCCCCCAAAGGGCGTGCAAGAGACAGGGACTGCTTCTGCACTTGATGCCAAAGGTCATGGCGCTGCGCCGCGTCTGTCCGGGCGCCACCGCTGCGCCGCCACACCGGTGGCGGTCAGTCATGCGCTTCTCGCCGCCCCGGCACGGACGGAGGTGGCGAGGCGTGGCTCGGACACGGCGACGGAACTGCAGTTCAGCGACTGCGCCCCCGAGGAGCGCATCCCGGCACGGCATCCGCTGTGCAGGATCCGGGCCGTCTTCAACGATACGCTGCCCGATCC
Organism: Pseudogemmobacter sp. TB195; assembly: GCF_058313095.1. Lineage (NCBI taxonomy): Bacteria > Pseudomonadati > Pseudomonadota > Alphaproteobacteria > Rhodobacterales > Paracoccaceae > Pseudogemmobacter > Pseudogemmobacter sp. TB195. The sequence goes on along the minus strand of NZ_JBZEGG010000001.1, from coordinate 494,861 downwards.
GGTTCGGGCAGCAGCTCATCGGGCAGATGGATTGCAACCTGCTGTTTCGCTTGTTCAGGGCCCTGGGGTCGACAACGCTGTCCGGGTCCCGACTGTGTTCACGAAGAACCGTGACCGGCTGCTGATCACGGAGGTGTACCGTTGGGTCATGGCTGCTATTCTGGCGCATCGTGATGTTGAAACGCAGCTGTCCGGACGATCCCTTCCCCGTCGATGGCACCTTGGTGAAGGCCCCGGGCATCGATAAAGCGTTTCCAGCCGAAGGAACGGTTGACCTCCGAAGGCGGCGACGATCCGGGCGATCCGCCAGAGACCTGCGTGCCGTCCATATCCTCCCCCTGACCAGCCCATTGCGGCGCCCGCCCCGATGACACGACCCGCGTGCCGCAACCGAAACGCCGAAGTTGGCATCCGCGGCGAATGACGCTCCAATACGCGCCATGCTTCGACGCTGGTCCGGAGGTCCGGCTGTTCAGGACGACACCCGGCATCGGCGCCATCCTGTGCTTCACGGGGCACCGCACAGATGCAGAACCGCTCCGGCCTGATCGTCCGGGCCGAGCTGACCCCGGCGGATGGCCACGCTGAACGGCGCGGCGCCATCACCATGCTTCACCGCCACTTACCCGGATCGCCCCGGCGCCTGACACTCGCGGCAGACCGTGGCTATGACAGGTCACAGCGGTGCAGGAGGAAGATCGGGCAGCCTTTCGGCCAGGACAGGACAGTCGGACTATGTATCGCGGCATTGAGCGCGCCCGCTTTACTCTGAGAATGGCGGCCTGCAATCTGGCAGGGCTACCGAAACTGTTCGTCGCCTGAGACGGAAGGCGGCTATCCGGCTGCCTCCTTGCACACCGGGCCGCATAGAGCCTTGCGCAAAGGAAGACGTTCCGCACAGCAGAGTTGTTCAGCGGTCTGCGAAAGGCCGCAAGAGAGGCGCGACACGCTTTTGCGGGCGGCCCGGATGGCGAAAAAGGTGTGGGCGCAGGCTGAACAGGAAGCGGTATTATATCCGGTGAGCCAAGAGGTCAGGTTCCGCAAAACATCGGGCCGCGTCAGCACATCGATTTACAAATCAAAATCGGCAAAGCCCCACCGCGCTTCGGCCAGCCAGAATGTCACATAGGTATGGCGCTGGAGATGGGTGAGGCCTCTCTGGTGCCATCACTCATGAGGCGCTGTAGCGGGCTGCCTGTGGCACAGCGCTGTGCGGGTGCCCGGCAGCCCGGTCGGGACATTCCCCGGTTGGCCCCGCCCTCTGCGATCACAGGCGCCGGGCGGGCCTCAGCGGTTGCGCATCAGCATCCCGAAAAGGTCGCGCGGATCATCGGGGTCGGCGATCATATCAAGCTTTTCACAAAGATCGGGATGATGCGCCAGGCAGGAACGGACCACCCGCAAAGCCGAGAAATCCTCGATCGCAAAGCCGACGCCGTCGAAAAGCGTGATCTCGCGGGCGGATGTGCGGCCGCTGACGCGCCCGGCCATCACCTCCCACAGCTCGGTCACCGGGTGGTCAGGTGGCAGCTGCTGGATCTCGCCCTCGATCCGGGTCTGTTCGGGATATTCGACAAAGATTGCCGAACGGCGGAGAATATCCGGATGCAGCTCCGTCTTGCCCGGGCAGTCACCGCCGATGGCGTTGATATGGACTCCGGCCCCGATCATATTATCGGTGAGGATGGTCGCCATCTGTTTGTCGGCGGTGCAGGTCGTGATCACATGCGCGCCGAGGATCGCCTCTTCCGCCGTGGCGCAATCGGTGACGTCCAGACCGAAGCCACGCAGATTGGCGGCACATTTCGCCCGCGCCGCCGGGTCGCTGTCATAAAGCCGCATAGATGTGATGCCATTGACCGCTTTTTGCGCGATGGCCTGAAATTCGGATTGCGCGCCATTGCCGATCATCGCCATGACGCTTGCCCCTGCCGGCGCCAGGTGCTTTGTCGCCAGCGCCGAGGTCGCCGCGGTACGGAGCGCGGTCAGGAGCGTCATTTCCGAGAGCAGCACCGGATAGCCGCTCGACATCTCGGCAAGCATCCCGAAAGCGGTCACCGTCTGCAGTCCATCGCGGGTGTTTTTCGGATGGCCGTTCACATACTTGAAAGCATAGTGCATGCCGTCGGCAATCGGCATCAGCTCCACCACGCCGTCTTTGGCATGGTTCGCGACCCGGGGGATCTTGTCGAATTGCGGCCAGCGCAGGAAGTCGGCGGCGATGGCGTCGGTCATTTCGACCAGCATCCGCTCCAGCCCGATCCGATGCACCAGCCGCATCATATTCGCGACCGAAACGAATGGGACCCAGGCGAGAGCCGAGGGCTCTGCGGAGACGGACAAGGGAGCATCAGACATGAGAGGCCTTTCTGCGCTCAGCTGCGCTGAACACGGCGCGCGGGGATCAGGCCCTGCGGGCGGATCAGAAGGACAAGGATCACCGCCGAGAGCACAATCGCATCCCGGTAGGGCGCAAGTTCGGGCGGCAAGACGGCCTGCAACAGCACCTCGGTCACGCCGAGAAGGAAGCCCCCGACCACAGCGCCCGGCAGGCTCCCGAGGCCGCCGATCACCGCGGCGATAAAGGCTTTCAGCACCGGGGTGAAGCCCATCAGCGGATCGACCGAGGCACGGTTCGCGATCCACAACAGCGCTGCCAGCGCGGCGAAGATCCCCGAGATGAAGAAGGCGGTGGCGATCACCCGGTTGGCCGGGATCCCCATCAGCCGCACCACCGCGAAATCCTCCGAGGCGGCGCGCATGGCGGTGCCCATCACGGTGCGGCGCAGGAACAGCTCCAGCCCCAAAAGCGCGAGAAGGGAAATCGCGATGGAGATCGCCGGGCCGACCCGCAGCGTGATGTCGCCGATGGTCACGGCGCTGGTCATCCAGTCGGGCATCAGGATGGTTTGCGGTCGGGCGGAAACCCCGTTCTGGAACAGAACTTTCAACAGGCTTGAGACCGCGAAGCTGGTCAAGAGCAGACTGGTGACGCTCGCCCCCCGCATCGGGCGAAAGGCCACGCGTTCCATCGCCATTGCGGCGAGGCCGCCGCAGCAGATCGCCACGATCACGGCCAGCGGAAAGGGCACGCCCATCAGAAGGCTGCCCAGAAGCGCGTAGCCGGTGGCGGTCATCAGCTCGCCATGGGCGAAATTGATCAGACCTATGATCGAGAAGACAATGGCAAGGCCGAGGGCCAGCAGCGCATAGACGCCGCCAAGCGAGATCGCATTGATGATCTGTTGCGCAATCATAGCTGCCTCATCCCCCCAGATAGGCCTGGCGCACCAGGTCCGAATTGGCCAGCTCTGCGGCAGGCCCGGTCAGCGCCACCGCCCCATTCGCGAGCACCACCGCATGTTCGGCCACATCCAGCGCCAGCGAGACATTCTGTTCGACCAGCAGGATCGTAAGGCCGCTGTGTTTCAGTTGCTCGATCAGGTCAAAAACCGCGTCGATCACCTGCGGCGCCAGCCCGAGTGAGGGCTCGTCCAGCAGCAAAAGCCGGGGCCGTGACATCAGCGCGCGGGCAATGGCCAGCATCTGCTGCTCGCCACCCGAAAGATTGCCGCCCTTGTTCTGGAAATAGCGCCGCAGGATCGGGAAAAGATCCAGCATCTCGGCCATGCGCTCTTTCAGATCGGCGGCGCTTTGATGGACAGCGCCGCCGAGACGCAGGTTCTCGGCAACGGTCAGGCTCTGGAAAATACGCCGCCCCTCAGGGACCAGCGCCACCCCCATCCGCGCGATCTGCTCGGCCGGAAGGCCGGCAATATCGCGCCCGTCCAGCCGGATGGCGCCACCCGCCGGCCGCACGAGGCCCGCAATGGCACCAAGGGTCGAGCTCTTGCCGGCGCCATTCGCACCGACAAGGGCCAGGACCTGGCCTTTTTCCAGCGCGAAATCGACGCGGGAGACCGCTTCAACTTCGCCATAGACCACGGAAAGGGAGCTGACGCTGAGCATGGGTTACGGTGCCGGAACGTCGGCAGCGTCGGGCGTCAGCGTGGCGATGTGCTTAGCCTCGCCGTTCTCGTAGCGCATCAGCGCAAGCGCGCGGGCGGGCATGCCGGTGGTGCCGGCATAGGTGATTTCGCCGGTGATGCCTTCGAAATGATCAAGGCCTTTGATCGCGGCGCTGATGGCGGCGCTGTCATCCGAATCCGCCACACGGACCGCCTCATCCAGGATCAGGCCGATCTCATAGCCATTGACCTCATAGGTCGATTCCGGTGCGTGACCGGCATATTTGGTGAAGGCCTCGTCAAAACTCGCCAATTTGGACCCCGGCTCAGCATAGCCCGAAGCGGTGTAGACGACGCCGTCCACCAGCTTGCCCAGATCGCGGATCGTCGGTGTGCCAAGCGCATCTGCGCCATAGACCGGCGTGTCGACACCCGCCGCGCGCAGCTGCTGCAGGAAGGCGGGGAAGTCAGGCTCATAGGCGCCGGTCATGATCATATCGGGCTTTTCCGCCAGGCCGCGGATGTTCGTCACCTCGGCCGAGAAATCCGGCTGGCCCATGGTAAAGCTGCCGCGACCGACGATTTTACCGCCCTTGGCCTCGAAGACTTTCGCGAAATATTCCGGGAGGTTGGCGGTATAGGCCGCATCCGGCGAGATCAGCAGATAGGCGGTCTTCTTGCCTTCCGACAACGCGAAATCCGCCACGGCGGTCGCGGCGAGATTGTCGGCGGGATAGGTCCCATAGGCATGTTCCGGCACGGCCACGGTCAGGATCGGCGCGGTGCCACAGAAGGTCAGCGTCGGGATCGAGAGCGGTGCGGTGATCTGGCTGGCGGCAATCGTCGAATCTGCGTCGCAGGGCGTGATCATGATTTTCACGCCGGCATCGACCAGTTCCTGCGCGACGGTCGCGGTCTGCGCCATATCGGTGCGGGTGTCCTTGATCAGAAGCTTCGCGGTATATTTACCACCAAGCCCGCCTTTGGCATTCAGCTCTTCAATCGCCATTTCAAAGCCCTTCAGTGAGGGCTGGTCAAAGGGCGCGAGGCCGCCGGTCTGCGCGGTTGCGACCCCGATCAGGATCTCTTCGGCCTGGGCTGCGGTGTTGAAACCAATCATGGCGACCACGGTGCCAATCCCGAGAAGCGTCTTTCTTCCGGTCATTTTCAAACTCCCTGTTGTTGGATTTCTTGTGTTTTTCTTTTGCGACGGCTGCCGAGATAGGCCTCGATCACCGCCGGGTCGGATTGAATATCTGTGGGGGCGCCATCGGCGATGACCCGGCCCCTTGCGACGACGATGATGCGTTCGCAAAGCGTCATCACGAGGCGCATATCATGCTCGATCAGAATAACGCCGATGCCGCGCTCGGCCCGGACCTGCGACAGGATCGCGACCAGCTCCGCCGTCTCGACCGCATTCATGCCGGCGGCGGGTTCATCCAGCAACAGAAAGCGCGGCTTCAGCGCCAGGGCCCGGGCGATCTCAAGCCGGCGGCGCGGGCCATAAGCGAGCGTCGAGGCAATGCGGCTGGCATCGGCGCGCAGGCCCATACGGTCCAGTTCGCGCAAAGCGGCCGCTTCTGCGGCGGCAAGGCTCGGCTCGACGGTCAGGGCCGCGACCATGACATTTTCCAGCAGCGTCATCGACGGGAAGATGCGCAGATTCTGGAAGGTGCGCGCGATACCGGCGCGGGCAAAGGCACAGGCGCTATGCGCCGAGATCGGGACGCCGGGCGAAACGCTGCCCTGGCTGGGGATCGCGTCCCCCGAAATCAGGTTGAGAAGCGTGGTCTTGCCGGCGCCATTCGGGCCGATGATGCCGGTGATCTGGCGCGCATCAAAGTGCAGATCAATGCCATCAACGGCCGCGACCCCGGCATAGTGGCGGTGCAGATCTTTCACCACGATCTCGCCCTCCGCCTCACGCGGGCGGGCGGCGGGGGCGGGGGTGGCCGGGGGCAGAGCCGGGTCTTGCGGGCGGCCGAGGAACAGCTCGCGCGCGCCGAAAAGCCCCGAAGGTCTGCGCAGGATCACAAGAAGCATCGCTATGGCCAGCGCGCCTTCGGTCAGGCCGAACATTGCCGGGATCTTCAGGCCAAAGGCCTCGAACCCGCCCTCGAACCGGCGCACGATCTCGATGATCAGCGTGGTGAGGATGACGCCGGAAAACGCGCCGAGAACCGACCCCATACCGCCAACGATCAGCATGGCAAGCAGAGTAAAGCTGAGGCTGAAATAAAAATCGGCTGGCGAAAACGCCCCGATAAACTGCGCCTTCATGCCGCCCGCAAGGCCGCAGAGCACCGCGCTCAGCACCCAGGCAGAGATCCTCGGGCCGCGCTGATCGATGCCGGCGGCATTGGCGCCGCGCTCATCCTCGGCGCAGGCGCGGGCGCTGAGGCCCTGGCGGCTGTCGCGCCAGAACCGCGCAACCGCAATCGAGGCCGCGCCAAGCGCCACCGCGCCCCAGAGCCCGACATTGCGCGGCACCCCGTAGAATGGCTGCGCCCCCCGGGTAATGTCGCGGGTGGCGACAAGGCAGGTATAGACGATGATCAGGAAAGCCAGCGTCATGATCGCCGCGCCCGATCCGTTCAGCCGCAGCAAGGGCAGCCCGCTCAGAAACCCCACGACCAGCAGCACGAGGATAACGGCGATGAGCGCTGCGGGCAGCGAAAGCTCCCACCCCGCCAGAAAGGCCGGCAGCTGGCCCAGCGCGGTCTTCTGCACCGCCAGCGGCAGTGTCAGAATGCCGGTCACATAGGCACCGATGCCGACAAAGGCGGAATGGCCGAAGGACACGATCCCGGTATTGCCGCAGAACACCTGCAGCCCCATCACCGCCGTCAGGGTGATCGCAGCGCCGGTCACCACCCGCTGCATTCCGTTCGAGCCGAACGCCGCCACCAGCACCGCGATCACGACAAGTACCGCGATCATCGCGAGGCTGTCAAAAGCGGCGGTGCGGAACGAACCTGGAAGGATCCGCGCGTTCATGGCAGGCACTTTGTCATGGCGGGAACTGGGCCTTTACGTGGGTCAGATTGCGAGGAAGCTTTTGTCTATTTTATTACAGTAACCGTTACATACTTTAAAAAAGTCAATATTGTTTCTTTAGCAGCCGGAAGCCGGCGTCGGATTTCTCAGGTTTTGCCCATCACACAGGCACCACATGGCTGAACTCTTCATGATAAACGGCGCGCATATCGGTGCCGATCTCCTGCAACCGCGCGCGGATGGCGGTGACCATGGCGGGGGCACCGCAGAGATAGGCCTCGGCCCCGGCGGCAAAACCGGCGATTTCAGGATCCTCCAGCAGACGAGCCGGATTCTGCGCCACGCCGTCAAAGCCTGGCGCGGCCCGGCTGCAGGCGAAAATCACCCGCAAAGGCAGCCGGGCGGCGAGATCCGAAAGCTGCGCGCGGCCATAGACATCGGCCTCTTGCGAAAAGCCCGCGATCAGGATCATCGGCGCCGCCGTCTCTGCCGTCAGCGAGGACAGCATAGAAAGAACCGGCGCCAGACCGGTACCGCCGGTCACAAACAGTTTGGGGCGCGGGTTGCGGCGCAGATAGAAAATCCCGAAAGGGCCGCGCAGGCTGAAGGCAAGTTCGGGCCTGGCGCGGGTCTCCAGAAATTCGGCCATCGCGCCGCCGGGCAGATCGCGGACATGGATCACCTGTTCGCCCTGGCCCTCCGGATTCGACATCGAGAAATGGCGCGGATCATCGATGCCCGGAAAGGTGAAATCGACATATTGACCGGGCAGGAACGGCAGCGGGAACTGCATCCGGTATCGGATTTCCCAGACGCCGGCCGAGATGCGCGAGAAGCTGTTGATCTTGGCGCGGCGCAGGCTCGCCGGCACCAGATCGGCGCGGTTATAGCTGAGCGCAAACTCCTGCCCCGGCGCGCAGGGCGTGACGCAAAGTGCGGTCTCGGCCCCGCCCGGATCGGTCGCGTGACAGGTGCCGCAGGTGCCGGCGCGGCAATTGCTTGCGAGTTTCACACCGGCTTTTTCGGCCGCCACCAACACAGAATCGCCCGGCAGCGGCAGGAATTCCACCGGCTCCCCATCGGCAAACGTGATCCTGATCGCATCCCCCGCCATCAGAAATCATCCGAGACATAGCCGGTCGGCAGCCCGTCGATGCTGACCACATTATTGGCAAGCCGGTAGGCCTCGATCTCGTCATCCGATTTGGCGGCAGACCATTTCAGCAGCTCGTCGCGTTCAGTCGCGCCGCTCATATCCGGCACCGTCCAGCCGCAGGAGGTCATCACCTGCGCCACATTCAGCCGGTAGATCTGACGCCGCCCCGGCAGCACCGGGAACAAGGGCAGCAGAGTATCCCATTCGGGATGGTCGGGGCGGATCAGCTCGGCCTGGCCATAAAGGCGCAGCGTCACCGCCTCGCCGGTAAAGGCGCAGAACATCATCGTCATGCGGCCGTTTTCGGTGACATGCGCGGCGGTCTCGTTGCCGCTGCCGGTCAGGTCCAGGTAGGCCACCGTTTTCGCATCCAGGATCCGCAAAGTGTCATGCCCTTTGGGCGAGACATTCACCCGCCCGTCCATCGGCGCCGTGGCGACGAAGAACATCGGCTGTTCCTTGATGAAAGCCTGGAATTTTTCGGGGATAGACGTCCAGCCGGTGCTCATTTCTGCTGTCCTCTCACCACATCATGTAACGGGCGATATCGGCGTCGGAGACCTTGCCCGCCGCCACATCGCCGATGGCCTGACCTACGATAGCCGCGCCTTCTTCGGCCTCGGCCAGGGTCAGGGTCAGAGGCGGCATGAATTCCAGCACATTGGCGCTGAGACCGACATAGGTGAAGGCCGCGCCCAGCTGCCAGCCGCGATAGATGATCTTCGCGGTGGTCGCCGCCGGAACCGGCGCGCGGGTTTCGCGGTCGCTCACAAGGTCGATGCCGATCGCAAGGCCGCGGCCCCGCACATCGCCGATGATCTCATGCTTTTCCGCCAGCGCGCGGAATCGCCCCGCAAACTCGGCGCCCATCGCGGCAGACCGCGCCACCAGACCGTCAGCGGCGACGGTGTCAAGCACCGCATTCCCCGCCGCCGTCACCACCGGATTTCCGGCGGTGGTCAAAAGCGCGAAGGCAGGCGCATGGTCCATGATCTCTGCCGGGCCGATCACCGCCGAAAGCGGCAGACCGCCGCCCAGACCCTTGCCGAAGATCACCAGATCCGGCTCCAGCCCTTCATGTTCAAAGCAATGCATCCGCCCGGTGCGGGCGAGGCCGACCTTGACCTCATCGACCACGACGCGGATCCCATGCGCGCGGCAGCGGTCCTGCACGGCTTTCAGAAAGCCCGGCGGCGGGGTGATGATGCCGCCATCGGACATCATCGGCTCCAGAAACACGGCGGCGACCTGGTCCGGGGGGCAGGTGGTGGCGAATTGGAAATCCATCAGCTTCAGCACCTCGTCGGCGCTGAATTCGGGGCGGTAGGGGTCGGGGTAAGGCAGCAAAAGCACGCCGGGGCGCGGCAGGGTATGGGTCATCGCGGTATGGCCGGAGATCCCCATCGAGCCGGTGAGATTGCCGTGATAGGAGCCGACGAAAGAGATGAACCGCTTGCGCCCGGTCGCCGCTGTCAGCACGCGCAGCGCGCAGTCATTGGCGTCGGAGCCGGAATGGCCGAACCAGACGCGGCGCTCTCCGGATCCGGGCGTGATCGCCAGCAGCTTTTCCGCCAGCGATACCGCGGGTTCATTGGGGTAAAGCAGCAGGCTCGCCCCCGCCATATCTCCCGCAGCCTTTGCCACTGCCGCCGCCACCGCCGGATGGCTGTAGCCGAGGATCGCCGCCCCGGCCGAGCCGGAGAGATCAAGCAGCTCGCGCCCGCCCTCTTCGATCAGCCGATTGCCACGCCCGCCGATCAGGCTGAGCGGTGAAAACCGGAGCCTGCCGATTTCGGCAATCACCCTTGCGTCGCGCGCGTTGAGGCTCGCAGTCATGACCGTGCCTCCGCTGCCAGCGCCGGGATAACGGCGGCGAGGCGGTCGGCCCATTCCTCGGCCCCGGCAGAGGTCGCAATCAGATCATTGCGCAGCTCTACCAGCAGCGCCGGAATGCCGCGCTGATCGCCATGGACCGGGATCGCGTAATCGCTGTCGGTCTCGATCTGATAGGGCTCATTGGTGCCGACACACAGCGCCGGATCGGCGGCCAGCTGTGCGACCATCGTCTCGCCCGCGCGCGCGGCCTCGCCATAGAGAATGCCGATATGCCAGGGCCGCGTCACGCCTTTATAGACCGGCGTGAAGCTGTGGATCGAGATCAGCAGCGTCGGGCGGCCGGTGGCCTGGCGCTGGTTCAGAACCCCCGCGATACGGGCATGGAACGGCGTGAAGATCCGGGCGATACGGCGGGTTCGTTCGGCCATATCCAGCGCAACATTGCCGGGGATCACGGTGCTTTCCGAAAGCTCCGGGAACGCGCTCATTGCCGCATGCGGGCGGTTGAGGTCAATCAGCAGCCGCGAGTAATGCGCCACAAACAAGGGCGCATCGAGGCGGGCCGAGAGGCGGCGCGCCACATCCTCGGCGCCGATATCCCAGGCGATATGGCGGGTCAGATCCGGCTCTTCGAGGCCAAGTCCCTGATATTCCGCCGGCATATGGTTCGAGGCATGTTCGCAGATCAGGACCACCTCCGACGCGCCGTCGGGGTTGATCAGCGAGACCGGCTCTGGCCAGTCCTGCGAGACAGGCCAGTCATAAGCGGCGGTATGAAAGCCCGGGGCGGCGGTCATCAGATCACCCTCGCCCAAGTTTCGCAGATCTCTTTCGGATCGGTCGCGGCGAACTTCGCCACCTCGTCGCGCTTGAGCCCCAGATAGGTCGCAAGGAATTCCGGCGCGAACCAGCCGCAGACGGTCTTGTCTTCCTCCAGCGCCTCCAGCGCCTCGGGAAGGGTCTGCGGCAGGCGGTACAGGCCCAGCTCCTCTCGTTCGCGGGGCGTCAGCAGCTCCGGGTCACCAGTGAACAAGGGCGGCGTCGGCAGGCCGGCGCGGATGCCCTCCAGCCCGGCGAGGATAATCGCGGCAAAGGCAAGATAGGGGTTCGCACAGGCATCGGCGGCGCGGTATTCGACGTTGAACTGGCGGCCCGGGTCTTTGCCGCCGATCGACACGGTCGGGCAGATCCTGAGGCTGGCCTCGCGGTCTTTATCGCCGAGCCAGGTCCAGGCCGCCGACCAGTGATGCGGCTGAAGACGATAATAAGACGGCACCGAAGGCGCGGTCAGCGCGGCCAGCGCCCGCATATGGCGCAGGATGCCTGCGCAAAACGCGCCCGCAACCGGCGACAGCCGCCCTGGCGCATCGGCATCAAACGCCGCCGCCCCGCCATCCGGCGCGGTGAAGCTGAAATGGATATGCACCCCGTTCCCGACCCCGTCGGGTGAAACCTTGGGCGCGAAGCTCGCCTTCCAGCCTGCGGCCTCGGCCATTTCGCGGGTGATCTCACGCAGCGCCACAGCGCGGTCGGCGGCGGTCAGCGCATCGGCGGGGCCATTGGCCAGCTCGAACTGATCCTCGCCATATTCGGCGATGATCACCTCGGGCTCGATCCCGGCCTCTTCCAGCGCCTGCATCAGATTGGTGGCAAAGGGTTCGGTCCGGCGCAGCGCGCTGAGCCCGAAGGAATGCGCCGGCGGAAGATCGGGGGCATCAAGGTGAAACTCATGCTCAAACGCCCCGGTGACGGTCAGCCCGGTCTCGCGGGTGAAATCTGCCATTGCCTCGCGCAGCATCGTACGCGAACAGCAGGACCAGGCTTCGCCCTCAAGCGTGGTGATATCCGACATCACTACATCAAACGGCGTAGCGCGGCCGGTCAGATGCGTTGTGTAGCGCGCCGCCATATCCGGGATCAGCCGCAGATCGCCCGAAGACCCCCAGGGGCTTTCGCCGACAATCGCGTTGAACGGGCCGAGCGAGATATTGGCGTTCACCCAGCCCACGCCGGTCTGGCTGGTCTTTTCCAGCCGCGCGGCGGTGACGAAACGGCCCCGGGTGATCGAAGAGAAATCGGTGGTGACAAGGCCGACCAGCGACTGGCCTTTCGGGCGGTCGTTCATGCTTGCCGCCCCATATCTTCGAGGCGGGCCACGACGGTCGCGGTATCGGTAAGCCAGCAATAGCCGCCAAAGGCGTTCAGCGCATTTTGTTGCCGTTCAGGCGTGATGGTGGCGCAGGCATCCGCGACACAGGTCACCAGATAGCCGCGATCAGCGGCATCGCGCACCGTCATATCGACACATTGATCGGTCAGGCAGCCGGAGACGATCAGCTGCCGGATCCCGAGGTTTTTCAGCACATAGTCGATATTGGTCGAGTTAAAGACCCCGGACGAGGTTTTCGGCAGCATGATCTCGTCGCCCAGCGGCGCCAGATTGGCCGGGGGCAGACCCTCGGGCAGGCTCGGGGGGACATGGATCGGCGTCAGCTTATGGTCAAGCGAGCGGTCGCGGCCATCCTCGGTCAGGCTCTGGATGATGGTATGCAGCACCTCGGCACCATTGCCCCGCGCGGCTTTCAGCAGGCGCTCGGTGTTCGGGATCGCGATTTCGCGGGTGGTTTTGTAGAAATGGTGATCCGGCCCGCGCTCGGGGTGATGCGGGTCAAGCCCCGGCTCCAGCCAGATGCGCTGCATATCGACGATCAGGAGAGCGGTCTCTCCTTTGCGAAACGGGGCATCGCGGGCGGGCAGGCGGTCAGCGGTCATAGGGAACGGTCCTCGGGCAGGGGTGATCCGGTTCCGGCCGCGCCGGAACTCTGGTTGAGGGTGATCTGGCGGCGGTCGCGAAGCTCTTCGATCCGCTCCATCCGGCTGGCGGCGCCTTCACCCATGATGTCGAGCATACGGGTCACGATGGCCTCGACCTGGGCGAGCGCCGGCACCAGGGTGTCAAAGGGCGAATTCACCTCGGTCTGGCTGACAAGGGCGACATCGGCGCTGTCCTCCAGTGGCGAAAGCCATTGATCGGTAAAGAGAATCAGCCGCGCGCCGGCCGCCACGCCATCGCGCACGAAAGACATCACGTCGAGCTGATAGCGGCGGTAATCAAAGGCAACGATCACGTCATTGCGGCCAATATCGGCAAGAAGATCAAATTCCTGCGCCGAAAGCGGCGGCAGCGCGACAACGCCCGGGCGCAGGTGCGCAAGGTAACCCGCGAGGATCAGCGCGATATTGCGGCTGAAACGGCCACCGATGACATGGATGCGGCCCTTCGTTTCTGCCAGCATGCGGCAGGCGCGCTCGAAACTTTGTGCCGGGGTGCCCTCGCCGCTTCGGCTCAGCGCGAAGGCGGCAGAAGAGATATAGTCCGAAAAGGCATCGCCCCGCTCGCTCTGGCCGCGCCGCGATTCAAGCATCTGCAAGGGCGAATGCAGTCGCGCCTCGATCTCGGCCAGCACGGCGGCCTGAAAGGCGGCAAAGCTTTCATAGCCCAGTTTCGCGACCAGCCGCACCACGGTCGGATCGCTGACCCCACTTTTGCGGGCCAGCCCAGAAACAGTGCCAAGCGCCGCCGCAGGAAACTCCGCAAGGATCTGACGGACGATCCTTTCCTCGGAGGGCGTCAGCCCGAGATCACCGCGCAACAGCAGGTCCCTGACAGCCATAACTAGCGCCCCTTCGCAGTGAATTCGCGATCAGCCTGCTGTGCCATGCCTGACTTGTCTACAGAAATTTCTTCATTTTTTATCATTACTGTAAAAAATGTTGAAATATAAACATACGATATGACTGCAAGGCCTGCCCCAGAGACGTCATTCGTGGCTAGCACCTGTCACGTGCCTCTACAGTGAAAAGCGCCGACTGCGCCCTTCGCCATGCCGCTGTCAGCTTTTTCGGCGCCCGGGACGCGTCTGCCCTGCGTTTCTGCCGCGAACGAAAATGACTTTCGCAGCCGGGCCTTAACCAGTGTCGCCTTCGTCGGCTCACTCCTCACCAGGCGCCGCTATACTGCCCTGATCCGAAGCGACTGCCTCTGTCAGGAGATCCTCACTCTGCATCGCCCGCACGCCAGAACGGAATGATGGAAAGGGTCATCCGAACGCCGAAGGTGCAATGCACGCATCGCCGCCGCGTTAAGAGTATGCAGCTTGCAACCCGCCGATCGGCAACTGAATCCTGTTCCACAAATCCCGACACGCGTATCAGCTACTTGCCATGTGCAGACCAGAACCCAGTTTCTATTTTGCTGTGCCGCGACGTGCTGCCAGCAACACAAGGGCATTCTGAGCCGGGGAGCTGCTCATGGTTGTCAGAGAATCCCGCACGATGTAATTTCTGACCAGCTTCTCCATCTTTGAACTTTCGCTGAACTGGCTCACCGTGGAGGCGCCAAACTGGCTTTGTGCCCTGGATTTCAGCACACGAAGCTGTTGGTCAATGTCAAGATTGCTAAACCCGGTCGGCAATCCGAAAGATTTTTCAAAGACCTGCCGCAATGGTTTGTTTCCCATGATGGTAAACCATTTCGTATCCTCGTTCGCCGGGGAGGTCGCCAGTTTCCCGATTTCTCTTTCCGCGTTTAATGCAAGTCGGAAAGAGTCATTTTGCTCTCCGACTGCCGCCTCGAACTGACGCACGTAATATTGATCAAGCAGAGCATCAGCGAACCCCTCGCCAAGGGTCTTTGGCAGCTGAGTTCCATCCAGACCAAAGCTTGCCGCAAACGCCCGGTAGCTTTTATCCGCAAGTCGATTCGAGAGGTCTTTTGGGGAATCGACTCCATCTGAAAGGATCTTTTTGACGAATCCCTTCGCATTTATGTCCTGTTCCAGGCCAAACGCACTCAATGCGATCTTTAACAACCTACGATCAGATACAAGGTCCTCGGCCGAGGTCACGGTCCCGATTTTATCGCGAAAGTACTGCGCGTCTCGCTGATTTACCGGCGACTGCTGAAAAGCTTTCTCTTGCGCCGACATTGTTCGCTTCAGCAAAAGCCAGCCGCCATAGCCATCAGCAGGGAGGACCGGCTGAAAACTCATCTCAGTTTCCTCCCGCTGCCATAAGGCGCGTCTCGCGGGGAAGCAGGCCGCGAAGTGCCTTAAGTACCTGATAATGATGGTCCTCGAGCACAGCCTGGCTGGCAAGCGTCAGCAGGCGTCGACTGTCGGGATCCGTCAGAACCTGGCTGAGTTGTTCAATCCCTCGCAGCAGTTGCGACCTGGTTTCGCCCGGGGCAGCATCACCCGAAAGGACGAGCTGGGCGATATAGCAAACCCGTCGCACCGGCGTATTGGCTTCATCCGGATGCAGCGCATCGCGCAACCGTAAAATATTCGCATTGGGCGTCATAACCGCAAGCCGAGACCTCTTGTCGCCGTTTTCAATCACCGCACCATTGATCAGGACCCTTTCATGCGGGCCGAGTTTCAGAAACAGCCCCGTCATGTGGCCGCTCCTTCGCCACGCAGTCCTTTCAGGACCGCCTTGTTAATTTCGATGAGAACGCCGGCATCTGCGGTTTTCTGGCGAATCTTCTGGCTATGGCCTGCAGTAAAGCGATAAAGGTAGAATAACCGCGCACGAAGTGCATCAGGCAGCCCATTTCCGGGCTCCGCTACATCGGCTGCGAGAGTCGACCACAGTTTTTCGTTGTGGAATACTGCCTCGAGAAATCCGCTGCGATCTTCGTTGCGCCGCTGATCGGCGGCGACAAGACGTTGCGTGATCCGTGCGATAACCTCGTATTCGGCCATGCGCGGGGTGCGAATTGGCGCTGTCGGTTGCGCATAGGCAAGGCTGGAGCTGAGAGTCATTCTGACATGTTCCGTACTTGAGATAGTTTAAAAGCTGGCCGGGGTCCTGCGACCCCGGCCTCGCGCCTTAACGGAACAGGGACAGCAGATTCTGTGGCTGCTGGTTGGCTATGGAAAGCGCCTGGATGCCCAGCTGTTGCTGGACCTGAAGCGCCTGCAGGCGGGCCGAAGCTTCCTCCATATCGGCGTCGACAAGCGTGCCGATACCCGCCGTCATCGCATCTGTCAGAGACGAAACAAAACTGGTCTGGGTATCGATCCGGCCCTGAGCCGAGCCGAATTCGGCAGCTGCATCAATGGCCTTGTTGATCATGGTTTCAATGTTGCTCAGCGCAGAGCGTGCCCCGGCGATTGTGGTAACGTCGATCGCACCGAGCCCGAAGAGGCCCCCCGAAGCCTTGCCATTGACAGTGCCGGAGCTGGCCGCAATTGCGCGTGCGGTATCGGAGGAGTTATCGATATTGAGCTGCCATGCCCCGGTCGAACTCTGGGTGACCCTGGTGGACAGACCGGGCACTTTCCCGGCGTCGATGGCGATTTTCAACCCGCGCACCACATCCTCAGTGGTTTCGCCTTTGCCGGCGACATAGCTGTATGCCACACCTCCGACACTGAGCGTATAGCCGTCGCCATCCTTGACCGCATTGCCGCCGAAGACATAGGTTTCGGCACGTTGGGCAATCGTGGCAACCGAACCGGCGACCGTACCCTGACCCGCGGTAGGAATGGTTGGGGCCGCAAAGCCTGCGACATGTTCGACGGTGACCTGTTCGAAAGCCCGGCTCGACTGGATATCAACGTTAGAAGTGCCGTTCAGAACCGCCGTCACCCCCTCAAGGCCAAGCTTGTTGACCTCGCTGATCATGCGGGTTGCCGATTCGGCCGCCGTCATGGCAACACCGCTGTCATTTGTGAACGAGACGGTTTGACCGTTGATCTTCAGCGTTGCAGAGGCCCCGATAGCCAGGCCAGCCCCGGCCAGGCGCGCCGAATTCGCGCCATTCGTGATGCTGGTCACCGCAGCACCGGCCAGATCGACCGGCGCCGTGATGTTTCCGGTGATGACCGCGACTCCTGCGAGGATCTGGGGCGAGCCAGTAGCAACGCCCAAAGTCCCGTTTCCTGCGCTGAGATCCTGACGCGCGACCGTGATGTCCGACGTGGTGACACCCGAATCCGAGCGATCCAGTGAGGCAAGAAATTTGACATCATCGGTGCCGGAGACGAGGTTCAATCCGCTGAACTGCGCGCCGCTGACAATGCCGGCGATCTGATTGCGCAATGCGTCGATATCGGTCTGAAGTTTTTCGCGCGGCACATTCTCGCTTTGCGCCGAAACGATCTTTTCTTTCATACTGTTGAGAAGCCCCTGGATCTTCTCAGAGGCTTCGCGGGCGACCGAGAGCGAGGAGGAGCCAAGCGCGAGGCTGTCGGAGATCCCCTTGAACCCTTTGACGTCGGATTCCATCACCTTCGAGATCGACCAGACAGCGGCGTTATCCCGCGCGGTGGCGACAGCCTTGCCGGTGGAAATCTCCGACTGGACCTTGTTCATATTGGAGTTGATGGTTTTGAGGGTCTGAAGCGCGACCATTGCGCTTGAATTCGTCAGAATGGACGACATTTTGTTTTCCTCTGGCTGCCCTGGGTGCTTTGCACGGGGGCGAAAACGCCGCCCTTGCAGGCGGCAATTCCGGCATTCTGGCCGCTGCCGGGGGTCGACCCTCAGCGCCATCCCCACATCGGGATGCAGGTACAGCTTTGCAGTTCATCCCTGCCAATTTGTTAATGCGACAGGTCAGTTTTGCCGTGAAAATGAGCGGATTTTACAAGATTGCTTCCGATCATCTCCAATGTGGCCGGATTTCGCGCTGGCCCGCTTATGCAGGTGAAACTCAAATCCGCCGCGCTTTGCCCGAATCGTCAGCCTGCACCGCGCCGCGCTGACCGTTGGAGTCATAGGTGGAAAACGACGCCGGGCGGTTCAGCCGGCCTCTTGCCGCCGCGATCCCCCGCGCTGCGGCCTCGAAAAGCACCGTATTGGCCGCGGCCATCTCGCGGATGCGGTCCAGCGCTTCGGGATCCGCGCCCGGCAGGGCCTCCAGTGCCGCCCCGGTGTCCCGGGCCAGATCATCGAGCGCTGCGAAATCGCCCGCCAGCAGAGCGCGGCGTGTCTGCTCCAGCAGGTCAACCAGGGTCTCAGAGTTCATTCACATCTCCTCCCATCGCCCGAAACAGCGTTTCAGCGAGACCGATTCCCCCGCGCTCCACCATAAGTTTCGCATGTTCGGCCCGCAGAAAAGATCCGAATTGCTCTTCGCCGATCCCTCCGCCAAAACTCTCGGAGGTCGTGCCAAGCCCGCTTTGCGCAAGCATCTCCGTCAGGAAAACCGCCTCCATCTCCTGCGCTTTCTCCATCAGGAGATGCGGATCGGACGCCCGATTCATCGCCGGTATATGGGCCGGCCGGATCTGGATTTCTGTCATCAGATCGAGTCCTTTTGTGTTGAATTTTTCGACTTTCGCGCGATGTCGGTAAACATCCGGTAACCCGATGCTGGCAAAAAAGACGGAACTCAGAAGAGATTCCCGTATATGCAGAATGTTCAGATCAGCCTGCCGCTTCTTCGCCTGCCAATCTCTGCCGGCGTAAGCCTGGCGGGGACGAAACCCGACCCCTGTGCCGATAATCCGCCAGCGGGGGATCTGTTTTCCCTCGACCTTGCCACTGATGTTACAGACGCGCCGCCGCAGGTCTCTGCGCCAATCGCCGCGCTTCCGGAAGAAGAGCCTGAGGGTCCCGATCTGGCCGATATCGACGAGACCCTTGGCCTGCCCCTGGCCACAGGTGGGCATGAGGCGGATCGGACGAAGCAGAATAACGGCTTCGCCTTCGCGCTCGCACCCCAGTTTAGCCTGGCCCATTCCGGCAGTGATCCTGAAGTCGAAAAGTTGTCGCCTGACGACAAACCGGCTCCGGCGGCGCCTCATCCGACCGAGACGGAGCAGGCTGCAGTGGGTGATCTCGCGCGGGTCGAAGATTTTGCAGTACCCGCACCTATATCCCTGCCGGATGGGCGTGGACCGCGGGCCACCTTCGCCGTGATGACGAACAGTTCCGGAAAGCTACCGGAACCGATCACGCCCGCAGTGCAAGATTTGCCTTACGATCGGCTTAGCGGCCCCGGCACCCTTCCATCGGCGCCGCAGGGTCAGAGCCGCTTGCAACCCGCAAATCCTTCTCCGGAAATGACCTCTGAAACAAATCCTGAAAGCGGTGCGCAGCCCCGAATTCCGGATCCGGACGCCGCTGCAGCGCCCCCCCTCAAGGTCGAACCATTCAGGCCGGCCCATGGGTTGCCCGAGCGGGCGCTCGCATCGAGTGGACCCCAGGAAATCGAGACGCCTCCGTCCGCCCACTTGCCCCGCGCTGAAAGCACGCGGGCATGTCCCGAGCAGCGACATCTGCCGCCACTGCCGCCGCCACTGCCGGGGTCAGAGCCTGGTCCGCTGGCACCGTCTTCGCTTGATCCGAATGTGAACACCGGCGAACCCCCTGCCCGGGTCGCGCCTGAGCCGGCCCATCTCGAAGCCCCACAACAGTCGCTCATTGCAGGGCCCATAACCGGCAGCACACCCCTGTCGGACCTTACGGATCAGTTCCTGCCTGCAGATGCAGCGCCTTTGCCACCGCCGGGCCGTTCCGCGCAGCCCCAGGCAGAGGCGAAGCCTCAAAACCTCGCGCCAGTGTGGAACTCCCGGACAGAACCCCTGCCTCTTGCCATGCCGGT
Organism: Pseudogemmobacter sp. TB195; assembly: GCF_058313095.1. Taxonomy (NCBI): domain Bacteria; kingdom Pseudomonadati; phylum Pseudomonadota; class Alphaproteobacteria; order Rhodobacterales; family Paracoccaceae; genus Pseudogemmobacter; species Pseudogemmobacter sp. TB195. The sequence continues at coordinate 475,285 of NZ_JBZEGG010000001.1, read as the reverse complement.
CATCGCATTTTCAAAGCGATCTGCGGTTCCCGGGCCCAAGGCTGAGGTGGCTGAACCGGTTCTTCCCGAAGACCTCAGAACCGGCGCGAATACTGAAATAATTTCGCAACAACCGGCGGCATGTGCCGTGACCAGAATTGAAACCGATGCCCTCACCAATGCGGCTCCGCTTCCCACTGGCACCAGCCAGTCCGACCCTGGCACGGCGCCGCTCAGCGCACATCATATGCCCACGCTGCGCGAGATTTCACCGCATCATGTGGCACCGGCCACACGCCCCGAAATGCCAACACAGGTTCCGGCCCAGATCAGCCAGGCCGTCATAAGTGCCAACGGCCCGGTGACAGAGCTGCGGCTTTCACCGGAAGAGCTCGGGACAGTGCGGATCGAAGTGAAAACCGAGCGCGAAAAGGTGACGGTCACCTTGCTGGCCGAGCGTCCGGAAACGCTGGATCTCCTTCGCCGCCATGCGGATCGCCTGGTGGCGGAATTCAGGGCGGCCGGGTTCAGCGAGATGAACCTTGGATTCGGAAACCTTTCCGCCGGTGATCAGGGGGGCGCACAGCCGGGCCCGGAACCCCCTGTCCGGGAAGTGAGCGAGGCGGCAATTTCTGCCGCGACCCCGATTTCGGTGCCGGATACAAGGTCCGGCCCGCAAGCTTCACTTTATCTCAGATTGTAGGAGAAAACATGCAGGTCAATGCGGTGAATTCCGCCTACGGATCCGCTCAGACGTCCTCTCAAACCTCGGCGCTCTCATCGGACTTCACGACATTTCTGAAAATGCTCACCGTTCAGATGCAAAACCAGGACCCGATGAACCCTATGGAAGCCACGGATTTCGCGGTACAGCTCGCAACTTTTTCCGGCGTGGAACAACAGGTGCGCACCAATCAGCTGCTCAGTGCGATGTCAGGTGAGTTTTCGCTGATGGGGATGGCACAGCTGGCGGGCTGGGTCGGCCAGGAGGCGAGGGCCGCGGCAGATGTCGTCTGGTTCTCTGGCAACCCGGTGACACTCTCGCCCAATCCGGCCTCGACGGCGGATCAGGTTGTGCTGGTTGTACAGGACTCGCATGGCAATCTGGTGTCGCGCGAGGAATTGCCCGTCTCGGCCGAACCCTATCAATGGCTTGGGGGGGATGCGGCCGGCAATCGGCTACCGGATGGCCGCTATATCCTGACGCTTGAAAGCTGGCGGGAGGGATCGCTGCTTGCCGAAGATCCGGTCGAATATTATGGCCGCGTCGTGGAGGCCCGGGGCGGCGCTAAAGGAACGGTTCTGGTTTTCGAAGGCGGGATCGAGGTCCCCTCCGGTTCGGTCACCGCTTTGCGCCTTGCCCGGGACTGATCTCTCAAAACAGTTTCGCAATCAGCACCGCCGCCCCGAGCGAGCCCAGAGTCATCGCGGCCGCGAGCAACAGGACCGTCCCCCAGCCAAACCCCTGAACCGGGCGCTGCATCTGGTTACGTTCGTCCAGAGCAACCAGCCTTGCCTCGGCCAAAGCCGGGAGCCGGGGCAAAAACCGCGCCAGAACGCGGCTGGTGCGCCAGAGATCACGCAGCACCGCTTTGGGCCCGATGCTGGTGCGGATATAGGATTCGACCACCGGCCGTGCGACCTCCCACATATTCAGATGTGGGTCGAGGCTTCGTGCAACACCTTCCACCACAACCATGGTGCGCTGCAAAAGGATCAGCTCGGTCCGGGTTTCCATGCCAAAGCGCTCGGTCACCTCGAACAGATAGGCCAGCAGCTTTGCCATCGAGATCCGGTTCGCCTCCATACCGAAAATCGGCTCTCCGACGGCGCGCAGGGCCCGAGCGAATTCGTCGATATTGCGGTCTGCCGGCACATAGCCTGCCTCGAAATGCACTTCGGCTACGCGGCGATAATCCTTCTGGATGAAGCCCATCAGGATCTCGGCATAGACACGGCGGGTATATTCGTCGATCCGCCCCATGATCCCGAAATCATAGACGATCAGATCACCATTCGGCGCGACCTTCAGATTGCCCTGATGCATATCGGCATGGAAAAATCCGTCCCGCAGCGCATGCGACAGAAAAAGCACCAGCACCCGCCGGCCAAGTTCCGCCCGGTCGATCCCGGCGGCGTCGATTGCGGCAATCTCGTTAAGCCCGATCCCCTCGGCCCAGTCGATTGTCAGCACCGTCCGGCCCGAGAGCCCCCAATGCGGGCGCGGCACGACAAGCCGGTCATCTTTGGCCGTATGTTCTGCAAATTCAGCGGCTTCGGCGCATTCCAGCCGCAGATCCAGCTCGCCCTGGACCACGCCATCGAAATGCGCGACCACATCGGAAGGCCGCAACCTGCGCGAAAACGGCGCCAGTCGCTCCATCCATTTCGCCGCATAGTAAAAGGCGTCGATATCCCTGCGGAAGGCGCGTTCGATCCCAGGGCGGAGAACCTTCACCGCAACTTCGGCACCTGTGTCTCGCAGCCGCGCATGGTGAACCTGGGCAATCGAGGCCGCCGCAACCGGCTCGGAAAGCTCGGAAAAAAGCGCATCGGCGGGGGCGCCGAATTCTGCGGCAATGATCTGGCGCGCCTCCTCCATCGAGAAGGGCGGCAGCTTGTCCTGCAGGTATTTCAGCTGCTCGGACAGCTCGGCGCCAACAATATCGGGGCGGGTTGAGAGCACCTGGCCCAGCTTGATATAGGCAGGCCCGAGCGCGGTGATCGCGCGCGTCACCGGCGGCAGCGCCGGATCGCCTTTCAGCCCGAGAAAGCGGAACGGCCGCCCCAGCAAACGCGCGGCAAAACGCAGCCGCGGCGAGACCTCCATCGCCTCGAGCGCCACGACCATTGCGCCGGTACGCTCAAAAGTCGCGCCGGTGCGGATCAGCCGCCAGATATTATGCGGGCCGCGCATCTCAGACCTTCCAGCCGGAATGCAGCGCCGCAATCCCAAGCGAGAGGTTGCGATATTTCACCAGATCGAACCCGGCCTTGCGGATCATATCGGCAAAGACCTCTTGTTCGGGGAATTTGCGGATCGATTCCACCAGATATTGATATGAATCGCGGTCGCCCGTCACCATCTGGCCCATCGGCGGGATGATGTTGAACGAATAAAGGTCGTAAACCTTTTGCATCAGATCATTCGGGATCTGGCTGAATTCCAGCACCATGAGCCGCCCGCCGGGGCGCAGCACGCGGTAAGCCTCGGACAAAGCGTCCTGGACCCGCGTCACATTCCGGATGCCGAAACTGATCGTATAGGTGTCAAAGCTGTTCGACGCAAAAGGCAGCGCCATCGCATCGCCGACCACCCAGTCGAGTTGATCGGCCATGCTCGCGGCCTCGGCACGGGTGCGCCCGGCGATCAGCATGTTCTCGGTCATGTCGCAGACCACGGCAGATGCGCCCGGCGCGCGCTTCAGATAGCGAAACGCCACATCGCCGGTGCCGCCCGCGACATCCAGCAGCCGCGTCCCGGGCCTTGGCGCCAGCCAGTCCATCATCGCATCCTTCCAGATCCGATGGATACCGACCGACATCAGGTCATTCATGACATCATATTTCGAGGCGACCGAGGAAAACACGCCATGGACCAGGCCCGCTTTTTCTTCCTCCCGCACGTCGCGAAAGCCGAAATGAGTGGTCTTGTCCTGATCTGACATGATTTTCGCCCGGATTGTGCCGCGGATAACGGCTCTGCATCGGGGATATACCGCAAGAGCGCAAAGGGAAACCAGTCAAACCGCGCAGCCTCTTGGACCGGGGCGGTCTTGCGCTTAGGTTCCCATGCGAATCCAGAGGAAGATGATCATGCCGGAACTGCCCGAAGTGGAAACTGTGCGCCGCGGGCTTGAGCCGGTGATGGACGGGCAGCAGATCCTCGCCGCGCAGGTGAACCGGCCCGATCTGCGCTGGCCCTTTCCGCCGCGCATGGCAGAACGGCTGACCGGCGCGCGGATTAACGCGCTGCGGCGGCGGTCAAAATACATCCTTGCGGATCTTTCAACCGGCGAGACTCTGCTGATCCATCTTGGCATGTCGGGGCGTATGCTGATTTCGGGTGCCCAGATTGGCGGTTTTCACCATGAACACCCGGCGCCCGCGAAACATGACCATGTCGTATTTGATATGGAGGGTGGTGCCCGCGTGACCTTCAACGACCCCCGCCGCTTTGGCGCGATGGATCTGCTGGATACGGCGAGTGCCGAGGCGCATCCGCTCCTCGCCGTGATCGGGCCGGAGCCTTTGGGAAATGCGTTTGACGGCGCTTACCTGGCGGCACGGCTTGCGGGGCGGAAGACGCCGGTGAAATCGGCGCTGCTGGATCAGCGGATCGTCGCGGGTCTGGGCAATATCTATGTCTGTGAGGTGTTGTTCCGCGCCGGTATCGCCCCCGACCGGCTTGCGGGCGATCTGACCGGCAAACAGGCCCAGGGCCTTGTGCCGCTGATCCGCGAAGTGCTGTCAGAGGCGATCGAAGCCGGGGGATCCTCGCTGAAAGATTATCGCCAGGCAGATGGCGAGCTTGGCTATTTCCAGCACAGTTTCCGCGTCTATGGCCGCGAGGGCGGCGCCTGCACCACGCCAGGCTGCAAAGGCAGCATTGCGCGGATCGTGCAGGCAGGCAGATCGTCCTTCTTCTGTCCGGACTGCCAGAGATAAGGGCTCAGCTTGCCTTCCTGACCCTCAGGTGGCAGGAGTCACGGACCTGTTAACCGGAGACCCCGCGATGGCCTATGAAACCCTGATCGTCGAGATCGAGGATTATACCTGCCTCATCCGTCTCAACCGCCCCGATGCGCTGAACGCGCTGAATTCGCAGCTGATGAGAGAACTGGCGCAGGCGGTCACCGCCGCAGACAAGAATGACAAGGTGCGCTGCATCGTGATCACCGGCAGCGAAAAGGCCTTCGCGGCCGGCGCCGATGTGAAGGAAATGGCCTCCAAAGGCTTTACCGATGTGTTCTTCGACAATCTCTTCGGCCCCGAGGCCGAGGCGATCATGCGCTGCCGCACCCCTGTCATCGCGGCCGTGTCGGGCTATTGCCTGGGCGGCGGCTGCGAGCTGGCGATGCTGAGCGATTTCATCATCGCCGCGGATACCGCGAAGTTCGGCCAGCCCGAGATCAATCTGGGCATCTGCGCCGGTATGGGCGGCACCCAGCGTCTGACGCGCCTCGTGGGCAAGTCGAAATCGATGGATATGCATCTGACCGGACGCTTCATGGAGGCCGCCGAGGCGGAGCGTTCGGGCCTTGTTAGTCGCATCTTCCCGGCAAAAACCCTGCTGGAAGAAGCGCTGAAAATTGCGGCAAAGATTTCCGAAAAGTCGATGATCACCGCGATGATCGTGAAAGAAACCGTGAACCGCGCCGAAGAGACCAGCCTTTCCGAAGGGCTCCTGTTCGAGCGCCGCATGTTCCATGCCGCCTTCGCGACCGAAGACCAGAAAGAGGGCATGGCCGCCTTCCTGGAAAAGCGCCAGCCGCAGTTCCGCGACCGCTGATTCCCGTTTGCAAAGCCGGGGCCTTTCGCGTATAGGCCCCGTCAGACATGCGCGTGGGCCCGCTTAGGCATTTGTGATTCCCGTCCTCCGGGCCAGTTTTGGCCATATGGGCGGGGCCATCGGGTTTAGTGCATTTAAAGTTTGATATCCGAAGGACAAAGCCCATGGCAAATACCGCCCAGTCGAAAAAACGCGCCCGCCAGGCCGAAGCACGCTATGACGTGAATAAAGCCCGCCGCTCGCGCATCCGCACCTTCCTGCGCAAAGTTGAAGAAGCCATCGCTTCGGGCGACCAGGCTGCTGCAGCCGCCGCTCTGAAAGCCGCTCAGCCCGAGCTGGCACGTGGCGTGACCAAGGGCGTTCTGCACAAGAACACCGTTGCGCGCAAAATGTCGCGTCTCTCGGCCCGCGTGAAAACCACCGGCGCAACCGCCTGAATTCGGTTCACCGTCCCGGCGTATCTGGGAATTTGAGGGCGCGATCCGCAGGGATCGCGCCCTTTTCCGTTCCCGGTTTTGTGCCCTGTCTCCCGGCCCGAAGCCAGGCCAGCACCAATCCAGCGCAGGCGCGGCGCGAAGCCCTCTTCATGCCACGTTAATAAAGCGATTCCCCAGGCGCCGTATGGGGGGTCAATCCCGCACGGGAAAAATATCCACACTGTCGGATTTCGGGCGGGATTTTGCTGCTGACATGGCCTCTGACAGCCAGAGAACGTAGCGCTTCTGCCGCCTCTTCAGGATTCGCCCCGACGGACTCTGTGTCAAGCGAGTTGTTCAGTTGCAGAGCGCGCTCACGGCTTGCTACCTTTGCCAGGCGATTCACTTCGTCCTGGGGGACAGGGAAATGTCGCAAACCTGATATCACAACCGACACTTTGGGCTGCCAGCCAACAAGATCGGGGATTTCAGTTTGTGTTCAACCGGATAGAGCCAAAACTCTGGCTTTTGTCTGGTGCCCGGCCGGTGCAGCAGGTCTGCCCGGCATGTCTTATGTTTTGCCCTGCGGCGGAGGATGACCCTCTGACCTTCGCAGCCTTTCCGGCGCGGTGGTCAAAAGGTCGGGTCTCGCGAATTCGACCGTGCCGCATCGGGCGGAACGGTGAGTTGATTGGGCAGGTCTGGTTAGAATGACGAATGAAACTTGGGGGCAGATCCGCGAAGGTCTCATCAGCCGGGTCGGACGAAATAATTATACAACCTGGATCGAACCCCTGCGGCTGTCACAGCTGGAGGGCGGTGTAGCGCTGTTCGAGGTCCCCACTCCGTTTTTCGGAGACTGGGTGCAACGCAACTATGGCGACCATATCCGCAATCAGCTGCTGACCTCTGGCGCTCTGGTCGAGCGGCTTGAATTCCTCGTCGGCACTGAAGCCCCGCGCCCTGCCGCGTCCACCTCTGCCGAGCGTGCGGCGAGCGCCAGACCGGCAGTCGCAGCCCCTGCGTCACAGACCCGCGGCCGTGCGCCCCAGGACGATGATCTGCCGGGCGCCCCGCTGGATGGTCGCTTCACCTTTGAAAGTTTCGTGGTCGGCAAGCCGAACGAGCTTGCCCATGCCGCCGCGCGCCGCGTGGCCGAAGGCGGACCGGTCACCTTCAATCCGCTTTTTCTTTATGGCGGCGTTGGTCTCGGCAAAACCCACCTGATGCATGCCATCGCGCATGAGCTGCGCGAGCAGAAACCGGATCTGAAGGTGCTCTATCTTTCGGCCGAGCAGTTCATGTATCGTTTCATCCAAGCGCTGCGCGACAAACAGGTGATGGATTTCAAATCGCTGTTCCGCTCGGTCGATGTGCTGATGGTGGATGATGTTCAATTCATCGCCGGCAAGGATTCCACCCAGGAGGAGTTCTTCCATACGTTCAACGCGCTGGTAGATCAGAATAAGCAGATCATCATCTCGGCCGACCGCGCGCCTGGCGAGATCAAGGATCTGGAAGACCGGATCAAGTCACGCCTGCAATGCGGCCTGGTGGTTGACCTGCATCCGACCGATTACGAACTGCGCCTCGGTATTCTGCAGCAGAAAGCCGAATTCTACCGTGGCCAATATGGCGGGCTCGCGATCAGCCATGGCGTGCTGGAGTTCCTCGCGCATCGTATCACGACCAATGTTCGCGTGCTGGAAGGCGCGCTGACCCGACTTTACGCCTTCGCCTCGCTGGTTGGGCGTGAAATCACCCTGGAACTGGCGCAGGACTGTCTCGCCGACATTCTGCGCGCCTCGGATCGCAAACTGTCGATCGAGGAGATCCAGCGCAAGGTCGCCGAGCATTACAACATCAGGCTCTCGGATATGATCGGGCCAAAGCGCCTGCGCACCATCGCGCGGCCGCGTCAGGTGGCAATGTATCTGTCGAAACAGCTGACTTCGCGCTCTTTGCCGGAAATTGGCCGCCGTTTCGGCGGACGTGACCATACAACAATCATGCATGGCGTGCGGAAGATCGAGGAACTGGCGGCGCTCGACAGCCAGCTTGCTGATGACATCCAGTTGCTCAAGCGGCTGTTGCAGGGCTGACCGCCCGATTTCTTGCAAGAAATCGGCCCGGAGTTTTTAAAAACTCCGGGTTGCGCCAGATGGATACGGCTCGGTCTTGACGAGACTGGCAAAGCTTCGCAAAGTCGGGCAAAACAGGCAACCGGGCTTCCCGGCTCGCTTCGTGCGCCCTGAATGCGGGCAAGAGGATTTGGACGAATGAAACTCTCGATCGAACGCGCATCGCTTCTTAAGGCGCTGGCTCAGGCTCAATCCGTTGTCGAGCGGCGTAATACGATCCCGATCCTTGCCAATGTGCTGATCGAGGCTGAAGGCGCCCAGGTGTCCTTCCGCGCGACCGATCTGGATATCGAGGTGGTCGACCGGACCGATGCGATGGTCGAACGCGCCGGAGCAACCACGGTCTCGGCGGTCATGCTGCATGAGATCGTGCGGAAACTGCCGGATGGCGCGCTGGTCAACCTGTCAGAGGATGGCGCCTCGGGGCGGCTGACCATCACGGCAGGGCGCTCGACTTTCAGCCTGGCGACGCTGCCGAAAGAAGACTTCCCGGTGATGGCGTCATCGGAATACAGTACGAATTTTTCGGCCCCCGCCACCGATCTGCGCCGGCTGTTCGACAAGGCGAAATTCGCGATTTCGACGGAAGAGACACGCTATTATCTGAACGGCGTCTATCTGCATGTCTCGACCGGCGATGATGGACCGGTCTTGCGCGCGGTAGCGACCGATGGTCACCGGCTGGCACGGATCGATGCGCCGCTGCCGGCAGGCGCCGAAGAGATGGCAGGCGTGATCGTGCCGCGCAAAACCGTCAACGAGCTGCGCAAGCTGCTTGATGATGATGAGGCGAAAATCGCGGTCTCGGTTTCCGAGACCAAGATCCGCTTCGCGACCCCGGCGATCACGCTGACCTCGAAAGTGATCGACGGCACTTTCCCGGATTATACCCGCGTGATCCCGCAGCATAACACCCGCCGGCTTGAGGTCGACGCCAGCGAATTCGCCAAAGCGGTTGACCGGGTGGCGACGGTGTCGTCAGAGCGCTCGCGCGCGGTGAAGCTGTCGCTTGACGAGGATCGGCTGGTGCTTTCGGTCAATGCGCCGGACAGCGGTGCGGCGGAGGAAGAGCTCGCCGTCGCCTATGCCGATGAGCGGCTGGAAATCGGTTTCAATGCGAAATACCTGCTGGAGATTGCCAGCCAGGTGGATCGTGAGAATGCGGTGTTCCTGTTCAATTCTTCAGGCGATCCGACGCTGATGCGCGAAGGCAATGATACATCGGCGGTCTATGTTGTGATGCCGATGCGCGTCTGATTTCGGGCCGCAAGGTGGGGGCCAGCCCCCACACCCCCGGGATATTTAGGGACAGAAAATGAGCGGGCTTTGGGTCACTACGCTGAGCCTGTCGCATTTTCGCAGCCACCAGGCTTTGCGGCTGGAATTTGACGGAAGACCGGTGGCGATTTCCGGGGCGAATGGCGCCGGAAAGACCAATATTCTGGAAGCGGTGTCGCTTCTGTCGCCGGGGCGCGGTTTGCGTGGGGCGACGTCTGAGGAATTCATCCGCCGGCCCGAAGCAATCGGCTGGAAAATCACTGCGGATGTATCGGGCCCGGGCGGGTTGCACCGGCTGGAAACCTGGGCCGAACCGGGCGGAACGCGGCAGGTCCGGCTTGATGACAAGGCCACGACCCAGCTGGCGCTTGGCCAGGTGATGCGGGTTCTGTGGCTGGTCCCGGCGATGGACCGGCTCTGGCTGGAAGGCGCCGAGGGGCGGCGCAAATTCCTCGACCGCATGGCTTTGTCGTTTTTTCCCGACCATGCCGAAGCCACGCTGGCCTATGAAAAGGCGATGCGGCAGCGCAACCGCCTGTTTCGCGACGAAGTCAGTGACCCGCACTGGTATTCCGCGCTTGAGGCGCGGATGGCCGAGACCGGCGAGATCATCGCCGCCAACCGGAGCGCGGTGCTGGAGCGGATCAAAGCGGCCCAGGCGGGGGCGGTTTCGGCCTTTCCCCGAGCCGATCTCAGGCTGAGCCACCCGGAAGACGACAAGGGCAATCTTGCCGCCGCCCTGGCATTGGGCCGGCGGCGGGATATGGCGGCAGGGCGGGCGCTGGCAGGGCCGCATCGTGCCGATCTCGAGGCGGTCTACAGCGACAAGGGCGTGCCGGTCGCGATGTGCTCTACCGGCGAGCAGAAGGCGCTCCTGATCTCGCTGATCCTCGCCAATGCGCGTGCTCTGGCGGCCGAGACCGGTTTCGCGCCGGTTTTGCTGTTGGATGAGGTGGCGGCGCATCTCGACCCGGGCCGGCGCGCGGCGCTTTATGACGAGATCTGTGCACTGGGCGCCCAGGCGCTGATGACCGGGACAGATGCATCCTTGTTTGACAGCCTTGGCGGAAGGGCGCAGACACTTGTTGTCGCCGCAGACGGCACCCGGTCGAGAGTGAGCCAATGACACCACAACGCGTTACCCTGATCACCCTTGGCGTGGCCGATCTGCCTGCCGCGCGGGCCTTTTATGCGCGACTTGGCTGGCAGGAACATGGCGAAAGCCAGGAGGGCGTTGCCTTCTTCCAGATCAATGGTCTGGCCCTGGCGCTGTTCGGGCGCGAGGCACTGGCGGCGGATCAGGGCCGGCCCGGTGCAGCGCTTGGCAGCGGCGCCGTGGCGCTCGCACAGAATTTCGCGACAGAGGCCGAAGTTGATGCGGCCTATGCTGCGGCGCTGGCGGCGGGCGCAACCGCGCTGAAAGCGCCTGAGAAAGTGTTCTGGGGCGGTTATTCCGGCTATTGGGCCGATGCGGATGGCCATGTCTGGGAAGTGGCAATGAACCCCTTCTGGCCGCTGAATGCCGATGGCAGCCTGACCTTGCCGGAGTGATCCTGTGACCGTGACCCTGTGGCAATTGCTGGTTTATGCCGGCGCGATGGCAGCGCTTTGGGCGGTGCCGGGGCCGGTCTGGGTCGCATTGCTTGCGCGGGCGCTTTCGGGTGGCTTTGCGGCGGCCTGGCCGCTGGCGGTGGGGGTGGCGCTTGGCGATCTGGCCTGGCCCTTCGCCGCAATCATGGGGATGAGCTGGATCCTCAGCCAATATGGCGGGTTTCTCGAGATCCTGCGCTGGCTGGCGGCGGCGATTTTCCTCCTGATGGGGATCATGCTGCTGCGCGCGCCCGGCGGTGCCGTTACCGCCGACAGCCGGCTCACGCGGCCCGGGCTGATCGCAGGCTTTACCGTCGGCCTTGCGGCGGTGATCGGCAACCCCAAGGCGATCCTGTTTTATATGGGGGCGCTGCCAGGGTTCTTCTCGCTTGATCAGCTGAACCGCTGGGACATACTGGCGATCATCTCGATTTCCGCCTTCGTGCCGATGCTCGGAAATCTTGCCCTCGCGCTGTTTCTCGACCGGGCGCGGGCGCTGTTGCAAAGCCCCTCCGCGCTGCGGCGGCTCAACATCGCGGCTGGGGTTATGCTGATCCTCGTAGCCCTGCTTATCCCCTTTCTCTGACTACAAAATCTTGTGGCATATGCGTGACATTCCCGGCCTGAACCGCTATAACTCGCGAGCAATCTGAGGGGTTACGAGAGTATGGCTGACGAAGCCCGTAAGACCACCGAATACGGTGCCGATTCCATCAAAGTTCTCAAAGGGTTGGAAGCAGTTCGCAAGCGGCCCGGCATGTATATCGGCGATACCGATGACGGCTCGGGCCTGCATCACATGGTCTATGAGGTCGTCGATAACGGCATTGACGAGGCGCTGGCCGGTCACGCCACCGAAGTGGTGGTGACGATCCACGAAGACGACTCCGTCTCGGTGCGCGACAATGGGCGCGGCATCCCGGTCGGCATCCACGCAGAAGAAGGCGTTTCAGCAGCCGAGGTCATCATGACCCAGCTTCATGCCGGCGGGAAGTTCAACAATACAGATGACAGCGGCAATGCCTATAAGGTCTCGGGCGGCCTGCACGGGGTCGGCGTTTCTGTGGTGAACGCGCTGTCGGAATGGCTCGACCTGACCGTCTGGCGCGACGACAAGGAATATAAGGGCCGGTTCGAATTCGGCGAATGCACCACGCATGTCTATGAGGCGGGCCCGGCGCCCGGCAAACGTGGCACTCAGGTGCGGTTTCTCGCCTCGGCCAAGGTCAATCGCCCGGATGGGACGTTTTCCAACCTTGAATACAGCTTCAAAACGCTGGAACACCGGCTGCGCGAACTTGCGTTCCTGAATTCGGGTGTCCGGATCGAGCTGAATGATCTGCGCACCGCCGAGCCGCAGCATGTCGAGCTGTATTACGATGGTGGCGTGCGGGAGTTCGTGAAATATCTCGACCGCTCGAAACAATCGGTGATGGCCGAGCCGATCTATATCGTCGGCGAACGCAACGGGATCGGCGTCGAGGTCGCGATGTGGTGGAACGACACCTATCACGAAAACGTCCTGCCCTTTACCAACAATATCCCGCAACGCGATGGCGGCACCCATATGGCGGGCTTCCGTGGCGCGCTGACGCGGACGATCACCTCTTATGCGCAAAGCTCGGGCATCGCGAAAAAGGAAAAGATCGACTTTACCGGCGATGATGCGCGTGAAGGCCTGACCTGCGTGCTTTCCGTGAAAGTGCCGGATCCGAAATTCTCCAGCCAGACCAAGGACAAGCTGGTCTCTTCCGAGGTGCGGCCTGCGGTCGAGAACCTGGTGAATGAAAAGCTGAGCGAGTGGTTTGAAGAGAACCCTGCCGTTGCAAAGGTGATCGTTGGCAAGATCCTCGAAGCGGCGCTGGCCCGCGAAGCGGCGCGAAAAGCGCGCGAGCTGACCCGGCGCAAAACGGCGATGGATGTAAATTTCAACGCGGCCAAGCTGAAGGACTGCACCGAGAAAGACCCGTCGAAATCTGAAGTCTTCCTCGTCGAGGGTGACTCGGCAGGCGGGTCGGCCCAGACCGGGCGCGACCGGAAGAACCAGGCGATCCTGCCGTTGCGCGGCAAGATCCTGAACGTCGAACGGGCACGGTTTGACAAGATGCTGGGCAGCCAGGAAATCGGCAACCTGGTGATGGCGCTTGGCACCGGCATCGGTCGTGACGAATTCAACATCGCCAAACTGCGCTACCACAAAGTCGTCATCATGACCGATGCCGATGTCGACGGCGCGCATATCCGGACGCTTCTTCTGACCTTCTTCTTCCGCCAGATGCCGGAGCTGATCGAGGGCGGCTATCTCTATATCGCGCAGCCGCCGCTTTATAAGGTCGCGCGTGGCAAGTCCGAGGTCTATCTGAAAGACCAGGCCGCGCTGGATGATTATCTTGTGGAACAAGGACTTGAAGGCGCTGTCCTGCGTCTGGCAACGGGCGAGGAAATCGCCGGCGCCGATCTGGCGCGGGTGCTTGACGGCGCCCGTCAGTTCCGCCGGATCCTTGATGCCTTCCCCTCCCACTACCCGCGACCGATCCTTGAACAGGCGGCGCTGGCAGGGGCATTTGAGGCCGGCGCGGCAGATCGTGACCTCCAGTCCGTGGCGGATCAGGTGGCGCGGCGGCTTGACCTCGTTGCGCTGGAATATGAGCGTGGCTGGTCGGGGCGTATCACCCAGGACCAGGGCATCCGCCTGTCGCGTATTCTGCGGGGCGTCGAAGAGCTGCGGACGCTCGATGGGGCCGTGCTGCGATCGGGCGAAGCGCGCAGGCTGGCGCAATCCGCCGGCACCCATCGCGATGTCTATCGCAATCCGGCCCGCCTCGTGCGCAAGGATCGCGAGCAGATGATCCACGGGCCCGGCGATCTGTTGAAAGCCATCCTCGCCGAAGGCGAGAAAGGCCTTTCGCTGCAACGCTATAAGGGTCTGGGCGAAATGAACCCCGAACAGCTGTGGGAAACCACGCTGGACCCCGAGGCCCGCACGCTGCTGCAGGTGAAGATCGACGATGTGGCCGAGGCCGACGATATCTTCACCAAGCTGATGGGCGATGTGGTGGAACCGCGTCGCGAGTTCATCCAGCAAAACGCGCTGACGGTCGAAAACCTCGATTTCTGATCAAAGCATAAAGAAACCCCCGCGAAGCAGGCGCTTCGCGGGGGTTTTTCTTTGGCTGTCAGTAGCTGAGCAACCGGTCGCCATCCTTGTCGATGATGCGCGTCGGCAGGCCGATTTCGTTAAGAAGATTGATAAAAGGCTTCGGATCCAGCTCTTCGGCATTAACCATCGTGCCGACATCCCAGAGGCCTTCGGCAATCAGAACCGCAGCCGCAACCGGCGGAACACCTGCGGTATAGCTGATGCCCTGGCTGCCAACCTCTTCGTAGGCTTCCTTATGGTCGGCGGTGTTGTAGATCATCACCTCGACCGGCTGACCGTCTTTCTCGCCTTTGACGAAATCGGCAATCAGCGTCTTGCCGGTATAGCCGGGCGCCAGCGTTGCCGGATCGGGCAGCACGGCCTTGACCACTTTCAGCGGGATGACCTCCTGGCCTTCGGCGGTCTTCACCGGCTGCTCGGACAAAAGCCCGAGGTTTTTCAATACGGTAAAGACGTTGATGTAATGGTCGCCAAAGCCCATCCAGAACCGCACATCGGCCTGAGGATAGTTTGCGGCAAGGCTGTGAACCTCGTCATGGCCCGACATATAGGCCTTTTGCGGACCGACAACCGGCAGATCCCAGGTCTTGCCGATCTCGAACATCTGGTTTTCCTGCCAGGCACCGCCCTGCCAGGAATAGACCGTGCCGGTGAATTCGCGGAAATTGATCTCAGGGTCGAAATTGGTCGCGAAATACTTTCCATGCGAGCCGGCATTGATGTCGACGATGTCGATCTCGGTAACCTTATCCATCATATCGGCCGCAGCACGCGCCCAGACGTTAACCACGCCCGGGTCGAAACCGATGCCCAGAACGGCCGTCACGCCCGCCGCTTTGCAGGCCTCGCGCTTTTTCCATTCATAATTGCCATACCAGGGCGGCGTCTCGCAGATCTTAGTCGGATCTTCATGAATTGCGGTGTCAATATAAGCGATGCCGGTCTCGATACAGGCGTCCAGCACCGTCATATTCACGAAGGGAGAGCCCACATTGATGACAATCTGAGCCCCGGTCGCGCGGATCAGTGCCGCCACCGCCTTGCTGTCCATCGCGTCGACCGAATGGGCGTCAAAGCGACCTGCTACTTTCATCGCGCTTTTCTCATGGACTGAGGCAATGATCGCCTCGGCCTTGGACTTCGTGCGGCTGGCGATATGCAGCTCCCCAAGGCGGTCATTCAGCTGCGCCGCCTTATGCGCCACCACCTGAGCGACGCCACCG
This sequence comes from Pseudogemmobacter sp. TB195, assembly GCF_058313095.1. Lineage (NCBI taxonomy): Bacteria > Pseudomonadati > Pseudomonadota > Alphaproteobacteria > Rhodobacterales > Paracoccaceae > Pseudogemmobacter > Pseudogemmobacter sp. TB195. Next base: position 459,986 of record NZ_JBZEGG010000001.1, on the reverse strand, counting down.
GCGCCAATGATCAACACGTTGCGTTTCATGGGGAAACCGCCTCCTCTTGAGTGCTGGGGAAGGGGGGACTGTCTGGGCCTCAGCCGAGACTGTCCCGGTAATCGGCATAGCCGAATTCGCGTGCGACGGTGAGCGAGCCATCCAGCTCTTTCACCACGATGGACGGCATTTTCACGCCGTTGAACCAGTTCTTTTTGACCATGGTATAGCCTGCGGCATCCGGGATCGAGATCCGGTCGCCGATCTGCAAAGGCGCTTTGAACCCATACTCGCCATAAATATCGCCAGCGAGACAGCTCTTGCCGCAAACCATGAAGCGATGCGGCCCGGTATCGTCCATCCGGGCGCTTTCGCGGTAGATCAAGAGGTCGAGCATATGCGCCTCAACCGAGGAATCCACGATGGCGAGATCCTTGCCATTGTTCAGCACGTCGAGCACCGTCACTTCCAGCGTGGTCGTGTTGGTGATCGAGGCTTCGCCCGGCTCAAGAAACACCTGGACCCCGAACCGGTCCTGAAAGACCCGAAGCCGCTCGGCCAGGGCTTTCAGCGGGTAACCTTCGCCGGTAAAATGAATACCGCCACCAAGGCTGATCCAGTTCAGACGGCGCAAAAGTGGGCCGAATTCTTCTTCGATCCGCGAGAGCTGGCTGTCAAACAGATCAAAATCGCGATTCTCGCAATTGTAATGGATCATGAAGCCGGAAATCCGGTCCATCACCCGCTCGATCTTCGCCTTGTCCCATTCACCCAGCCGCGAAAACGGCCGCGCCGGGTCCGCAAGATCAAAGCCGCTCGTCGAAAACCGTGGGTTCAGCCGCAATCCACGCTGGATCTGGGCCGATTGATTGTCGAACCGCTCCATCTGGCTGATCGAGTTGAAGATGATCTTGTCGGCATAGCCAACCGCCTCTTCAATCTCGTGATCGGCCCAACCCACGGAATAGGCATGGGTTTCTTTGCCGAACTTCTCGCGCCCCAGCCGCAGCTCGTAAAGCGAAGAAGAGGTCGTGCCATCCATATGCTGCGCCATCTGGTCAAACACCGGCCAGGTCGCAAAACATTTCAGTGCCAGCAGGCATTTCGCGCCCGAAAGGCTGCGAATCTCATCCATGATCGCCATATTCCGCGCCAGCGCGGCGCGATCGATCAGGTAATAGGGCGTCTGGATCATCGAATCCCCCCGGGTTGCAGCAGAGAACCAACGGCCACACGGCCAGAACGGCCATGTAGGGCCGCAGGCCCTCTGATGCAAGCATCATCGGTGCTGCTTAGCCCGCCGTCCATGACGGCGGGATGACAAAAAGCTGTCACTTTCCCGCGAACCAGGCCCAGGCATCGGCGGCAATGGCGGGCGCCGCGTCGTAGAACCAATGATCGTGACCGGGGATCACCACCAGGTCGGTCGGATGCCCGGCAGAGGCCAGAAGCTGCGCCGAGCGCCGCACCTCGGCAAGAGAACACAGGCGATCCTTGTCGCCGACATAGATCCGGACCGGCACCGGATTCTCCGGCAGACTGGTCGCAAAAAGTGACCCCGCATGCGCCACGACCGCCCGCACACCCGCAGGCGGCCGGACGGAAAGCGCAAGCGCCATATTGGCACCCGCCGAATGTCCGAAAAGATAAATCCGGCTGCGATCTAGCGCATAGAGATCGGCGGCATCGGCAAGAACCGCCTCAAGGAATTCGACGCCATCGCGGCTGGCCGACCAGGCCTGGCTGTCGACGGCATCCGGTGCGATCAGCATCAGGCCCTCGCTTTTTGCAATCGCCTGCCAGGGCGCCAGCATATCGCGCCCGTTGCGGCCCGAGCCGTGGAACAGGATCACGACAGGCGCGATCTGGCCGGATTTCGCCCCGTCATAGCCGTACCATGTCCGGCTTACGCCATTAACCTCAAGGATATGCTCGCTGACGCCCGGGCCAGGGATGGCCGGCGCCGCGCCCTGACGTGGTGCGGCAAGCGTCGCGTTGACGGTTTCGGTGAAATCCGCCCCGCCCGAGGGGCCAGTAACCGGGGACAGTCCCGTGGCTGGCTGCCAGTCCGGGATGAAGCGCGGCGCGGCAAGCAGAAACGCGCCGCCCAAAAGCGTGAAAAAAACGAAAGAGAGGAGCGTGTTCAGGTAGCGTTTCATTCCGGGCAATTTTCAGTATCTTTGGACAGGGTTCGCCTCCTGATTGCTGCCCGATTGAGACAACCAGAAGGCGTCAAGGTGATTTGTTGGGTCCAACTCACGGGAAACGGCAACAATCCCGGGTCAGATCATACGGATCGTTTCCTTTCCAACGGCCAAAACATAACCGCGCCGGGCAATGGTCTTCACCAGAAGCTCGCTCACCAGTTGATTGCCAAGCGCGTCGCGGAGCCGTTTGACCCGCGTCGCCCCTGCCGCCTCTTCGCAATCCGCCTCGGACCGGCCCGAGATCACCGCTTCAATCTGCACCCCGGTCAGCACCTCATCATCCATCCGCGCCTCGGCCAGCACAGAGAGCGTCTCCAGCGCGGCCTCGGTCAGGGTGAATTCCAGGTCGTTGATATAGACCGCGCGCGCCTCGCGCGAGATCATCAGCGACGAGACCTGGATGCCTGACCGCTGAATCGCGCCGATCTTCTTGGTCAGCACGATAATCATCACAAGGAAAACCAGCGCCGCGACCAGAAGTGCAGACGAAAAGACCAGCAGCACGAAAATCACCATCCGATAGCTGGTCAGAACTTCGGAAAAAGTGGTTCCCGACCCCGCCAGAATCTCAAGAAGCCGGATCTCGGCCCCGCTGCGCAGATCGTCATTTTCAATAAAGATCCGCTCCACCCTTGCGTTGAACGCATTGGCGTCGGGCAGGTTCAGGAACAAGAGCAAGGCGGCCGCGAACAGGATCAGCACGATCCCGGCGATCCCGAAGGTCACAACCCGGTTGCCCTGTTTCAGACTGTCAGTAACGAAGGAACCAGGCCCCGGCATTCGCTTTCCTCTCATCCAGCCCCTCCGGCCCGAAAGTGGACAGGACATTAAGCAAAGTCCAGCCGCCGGCGGCAAGACGGGGTTTCAGCTCGGATCCGGCCTTGCCGGGAGAGCAATTGCCATCGGAAACCTGTGCCACCCCATAGTGGAGCTGCAACGGGTCATCTTTCTTGGCCTTGTAATCTGCGTAGCAATCAGCCGCCGCAGGCCCGGCAAGGGCCAGCGCCAATATGGCAGCAAGCATGTTTCTGATCATCTCCGGCTCCATCGTCGGAATACTGCCCGTCCCTTAACGGGGCGTTATATTTCTGCGCTCAATCTGCGGAAATCCGCCTGGATATTCAATAACGAGCAAGGTCTCAGGGCGCTGATATCCCATATCACGCGCATCGGGGGCGGCTGTTATGGCCTGGCCATGCGCCGTTATTGCGCGACCTGGCCGCTGCGAGCCAGGTCGGGTCATCCGCTGCAGGACGCTGACGGCCCTCCCGAACTCAGATCGGGGTCGAGGACACCGGCAGCGACGGACAGTGGCGCAACAAGACCCAAGGAGGCATTCATGCAGCATCACAGGACAGAAGCGGCTCCGGCCCGGCAGAGCAACCAGTCGCATTCCGGTGATTTCGATTTCGGCCAGGCCCGCGCGACGGGAAAGCCGCGGAAAACAGCACGCCCCGGCCTCACCGCCGGTCTGATTGGCTTTGCTTTTGCCATTTCGATGTTCATGCCCGTCGGCGCTAAGGCAGAAGCCGCCTGGCAGCGCTATCCCGATCAGCTGAGCGAGCCGGTCCGTCCGGGCATTCTGCCAGAGGTGCTGAACGTGGACAGCAAACGCGGGGGGCGCCCCGGCTGGGACAAGCCGCATCGCCTGCGCCTGCCCGGGGTTTGCGCACTGGAGATCGACGGGCGCCGCGGCTACAGCGGTTATTCCGAAAATTGCCTTCGAAATCAGGGGCTGCGCGAAAAGCTGCCGCGTGACTGCGGCACCGCGGCCCGCGTTTTCGGGCAGCGCGACCGGCTGTTTTCGGCAGGCTGCCTGCGTGATTTTGGCTATCTGCTGCGCGATTGATCCGCCACAGCCCGCGCGTCCGCACACTGGGCGCGCGGTTTCAGCCGGCTAACGGAGCCCCAGAACCCGGCCAGCTGGCCGACCGATTTCTCGCCCTCGACCAGGTGGCAGCGGAACAAAAGCCGGTGTCGGTTGCCAGGTGCCCTCAGGAGCGCGCCCGCCACATCGGCGGCGGCGAGCAGGGTCTGCGGCTTCAGGTCCATTTGGGTATGCGTCTGGCTCTATCTACATAAAATCGCAGATAAAATCAAAGCAGGCGGCGGGCGGCCAAACTGAGAGAAGTGGCCCGAAAACAAAAGCACCCCCGAGGCCGAGGGGGACTCCGGGGGTGAGATCACCGACAACTGGTCCGCCGGCGCGTTGCCGGGAACCGGCAACCACCAACCGGCGGCCTGACAGGTTACTGACTGACACATCAACTCGTTAAGCGCATTGGCAACGTTCGTGCACAACGACCGCCCAAGGCCCAGACCGCCGGTGGTCTGAAACTGGAACTCTACGGATCCGGCATACAGATTTATTCCATGGGTCCGGTAAAAGTTAAATTCGCGTGGTTGCCTAGGCAGAACTGCCTACTTCCTTTTACAGGGCCACTGGCATTCGCCGACCGTAGCCTCTAACCTGCCCCGGATCCGGCCAAGCCCCGGAAGCTTGCAATAACAGGCAGAAATTTTGCAATCAGGCCCGAGAATTGCGTCACCACTATACTGCCCCGGCCCCGCCGAGACCGCCTTCCGTGGCGTCAATCCGCGCCTGGCCTGCGGAGGCCGATGATGCGGTATTCGCTGCGGATCCTTCTGGCACTCTGCCTTGCCGGCCTGCAGCTGATCGCTGTTCTTGCAGTGGTGTTCTCGTCATATTTCACCTCGGAAAAGGCGCTGATCGCCCATGCGCGCCACCTGTTGCGCGATGTCGGCACCAATGCGATCGAACATTCCAAGGGCTTCCTGAACCCCGCCCAGGGTGCCGCCGAACTCGCGGCGCGGCTGGCGCAGAACCAGGTGGTTGCCAGCGATGACCAGGCGCGGCTTGAACAGCTTTTGTTCCAGCAATTGCAGATCTCGCCGCAATTCGCCGGCCTCTATTTCGGCGGCGAGGATGGCAATTTCGTCATGGTCTCACGCACGCCAGATGAGGCAGGACCGTTCCGCACCAAGCTGATCACCAATGAAAACGGCATCCGTCGGATCGAGCTGATCTGGCGCCGGGATGACTTTTCGATCATGGCGCGGCGGCTGACCCCGGACGACCCCTATGACCCACGTACGCGCTCCTGGTTCATCCTGGCAAAGAACAGTCTCGGTACGGTCTGGACCGACCCCTATATCTTCTTCTCGTCGCAACAGCCGGGGATCACCCTGGCGGCGCCGGTGCTGCGGCCGGTAAAAGGTAAACGGGGGGCCAGCGGCGCGCGCAGGTCGATCTGGGGCGTGGTCGGTGTCGATATCGAGATCAATCGCATCTCGGAATTCCTGTCGCGGCTGCAGATCGGCACTTCTGGCAAGGCACTGATTATACACAAGAACGGAGATGTTATCGCGCATCCGGATATGGACCTGTTGCGGATCACTGCCGAGGATGGCTCGTTGCGCTTCGCCAGTATCAGCGAGATCGACGACCCCATCGCGCGCGCCGCCTTTGCGCCGCTGGCGCGCAGCGGCGAGTTGAAGATCGCCCAGCTCACCCCCTCACAATTCACCTATAAAGGTGAATCCTATGTCTCGACCGTCATGCCGACGATCAGTGGCAAATTGCCCTGGACCATCGGCGTCTATGCGCCCGAGAGCGACTTTACGGCCTCGATTAAGGACAACCGGACCCAGAATATCTGGATCGCGGTGCTGGTTGCCGCGACCACCGGCATTGTCGGGCTTTTGCTGGCCGATTACATCTACCGCCCCGTCCGCGCCTTTGCGGTTCGCAATGCCTTGATTTCTCAGGGTGAAGTCGACCCCACTAAACCGCCGCCGCGCACCTATAAAGAGCTGGAAAAGGCAAATTCCACCCTGATGCAGCAAATCGTGGCCCGCCGCGAAGCAGAGCGCGAATATGGCCAGACGTTCGAGCTTTCCACCCGCGCGATGGCGCAGATCTCTCCGGTGGATGGTTCGGTCATCCGCGCCAATGCAAAGTTCGCCGAACTGGTCGGCGCCCCCTCGCCCGAGGCGGTGATCGGGCGTAAGGTGACGGATGTCGCGCATCCTGATGATCTCACCAACTATCCCTGCGCCGATGACCCACTGATCTTCGACACCAACGGCACCGAGGCCAGCCACGAGATGCGCTGGTTCCGGCGTGACGGCTCGCTGATCTGGGTCAAGCTGAATTCGATCATCATCCGCGATGAGGCAGGCAAGCCCTTGCATGGCGTGTTGACCGTCGATGATGTCACCGAGGAAAAGGCCCGCGCCGCCAAGATCGAGCAGCTGAACCGCGACCTTTCCCATATGGCGCGCGGCAATACGATGGGGCAAATGGCGGCCGGCCTCGCGCATGAGCTGAACCAGCCGCTGACCGCCATCTCGCAAAATGCCGATACCGCCTTGCTGGCGCTGCAACTGGGCAAATGGACCGACACCGAACTGCGCGAACTTCTGACCGAAATCGAAAGCCAGTCTCTGCGCGCCGGGGATATCATCCGCGCGTTGCGGGGTTTTATCCGCAAGGACGAAGGAGCGCTTACGCCTTTTGATTTCGCTGAACTTCTGGGCCAGACGCTGCGCCTCGTTCATGCCGAGGCCAGCGATTCCGGGGTCCGGATTGTCGAGGATCTCGGCGTGCTGCCGCAAGTTCTGGGCAACCGGATCCAGGTGGCGCAGGTGCTGGTCAATCTTTTGCGCAACGCCATCGAAGCCATTGCCTCTGACAGCGAAAACACTCGCCAGGTGACCGTGACCGTGCGGCCTTTTCTGCAGGACAGCCGCGACATGCTGGTCGTGACGGTCGAGGATACCGGGCCCGGCGTCAGCGACTCCATCACGCTATTTACCCAGTTCGACACATCGAAGCCCGAAGGCATGGGTCTTGGCCTCTCGATCTGCCGGTCGATCATCGAGGCCAATGGCGGCACGCTCTGGCATGAAAAGCCAGGCACGCGGGGCGCAAGATTCTGTTTCACGCTGAACACAGCTGCGGAGGCGGTATGAAAGAGCAGTCGATTGCACAGCAGGACCCCGTAGCCGGGCTGACGGTCTTTCTGGTCGATGATGACGAGGCGATCCGCAATTCACTCGCCCGTGCGCTGCAAAAACGCGATTACCGGGTCGAGACATTTGCCTCGGCGGCGGATTTCCTGCTCCGCTATGATGGAGAGGCCCCCGGCTGCCTGATCCTCGATTACGGGATGCCGGGGATGAACGGGCTGGAATTGCAGGCCTGGCTGGCCAGGGCTGGCCATGCCCTGCCGATCATCTTCATCACCGGCCATGGCGGCGTGCCGGAATCGGTGCAGGCGATTAAGGCGGGCGCGCTGGATTTTCTTGAGAAACCCTTCCGTCAGTCTGTGCTGATCGAACGGATCGAGACCGCTTTCGCGATGGTTGCCGAACATCACGCCGCCCGCGCCGGGACCGAGCGGCTCAGGGCGAAATTCGACCGGCTTACCAGCCGCGAAATGGAAATCGTCAGCCATATGGTGTCAAACCCGTCCGAGACCTCCAGCAAAGAGGTCGGCGCGAGGCTCGGGATCAGCCCGCGCACCGTCGATCACCACCGGGCGCGGATCCTGGAAAAACTGCAAATCCGCTCGGTGGCCGAGCTGATCTCGATGGCGCAGCATTTCCTCGCAAAGGGCTGAACATGGGGCAGATCGACCTTAATTCCGATCTCGGCGAAGGCTATGGGCCCTGGACGATGGGCGAGGACGCCCGGATGCTTGAGCTTGTGACTTCGGCAAATCTCGCCTGTGGCGGCCATGCCGGTGATCCCGAGACCATGTTCACCGCGCTGTCGCTGGCGGTTTCCCGCGATGTCGTGATCGGCGCCCATCCCGGCTATGCCGACCGCGAGGGATTTGGCCGAAGGGTGATCCCGATGCAGCCGGCCGAAATCACCCGGATGGTGGTGGCCCAGACCGCCGCTTTGCAGGGTCTGGCCGCGCTGGCCGGGGCCGAGATCCGCTATCTCAAGCCCCATGGCGCGCTGTCTGGCCTGGCCGCCGGGGATCCGGTAGTAGCAGGCGCCATCGCGGATGCGATTGCGGCGCTGCCGGGCAGCCTCGCATTGCTGGCGATCTCGGGGACGGCGCTGGAAAGCACAGCGCGCGCGCGCGGCCTTACCGTTTATTCCGAGATTTTCGCAGATCGCGCCTATCTGCCCAATGGCCAGCTGATGCCACGCGGCCAGGTCGGCGCCGTGCTGCATGACGCTGACGAGATTGCCGAACGCCTGATCGGGTTCCTCGACAGCGGGATGATGCCGGTTGCAGGCGCGGCGCCGATTACGCTCAATGCGCAGTCGGTCTGCATCCATGGTGATACGCCGGGCGCCGTCGATCTTGCCACCGATCTGCGCCAGCGGCTGAGCGCGGCGGGCGTGGTGATCCGTCCCTTCCTGGCCGGCTGAGCAATGATGACCGACGCGCCCCGCTTTCGTCCCGTCGCCGAACATGGCCTGCTGGTGGAATTCGGCGAGGGTGTGGATACGGCGCTGCATGACTGTGTGATGGCGCTGGATGCCGCACTGAACGCGGCGCCACCGCAGGCCATGATCGAAACCGTGCCCGGGAATGCCTGTCTGCTGGTGCGTTTCGATTGCCTGGAGACCGATCATGCCAGGGTCGAGGCAGACATCCGTCAGCGGCTCGACACCGGGCGGCCGCAGGTGACGGAAAGCCGGTTGCATGACGTGACGGTATGCTATGACGCGCCCTTTTCTCCGGATCTGGCTTCGGTTGCGGCGATGACGGGGCAAAGCCCGGAGGCGGTGATCGCCGCCCATCTTGGCGGCGCGTATCAGGTCAGCCTTTACGGCTTTGCACCGGGCTATGCCTATCTGACCGGCGTGCCAGATTCGATCCGCCTGCCTCGCAAATCCGCTGCCATCCGTGACATCCCGGCCGGATCCGTTTTGATCGCGGGTTCGCAATGCATTGTTTCGACACTTAAAATGCCGACCGGATGGTGGATCATTGGCCGTTCGGCCACAAGCATTCTCACGGCCGACACGGCCCGCCCCTTCCTCTTCGATCCCGGCGACCGGGTGCGGTTTCGCCGTATTCGCCAGGACGATCCGGAAATGGCCCCGGAAATGACCGATGTCTGAGGTCGAACTCTGCCTGCGCTTTGCCGGTCCGCATGTCTCGATCCAGGACGAGGGCAGGCCAGGCTGGGCGCGTTTTGGTGTGCCGCAATCGGGCGCGATGGACCGGCTGGCGATGCGGGCCGCGAATGCGGCCATCGGGAACGCCCCCGGCACGCCGGTGATCGAGATTTCGCGCGGCGGCGTTCAGATCGGCTGCGAGGCGGGAGAGATCGCCTTTGCCCTCACCGGCGGTGGTTTCATCCTGGAACATGCCGGCAAGCGCCTGGGATCCTGGTCACGCGGGCTGCTGCGGGCCGGCGAAACCCTGGTGATCCGGCCTGGCATCTGGGGCAACTGGTGCTATCTGGCCTTTGCCGGGCAAAGCCTGGTACACACCTGGCTGGGGAGCGCCGCGACCCATGGGGCCTCTGGCTTCGGGGGTGGCAAGCTTGTGACGGGAGCAAAGCTGCATTTTGCCCCGATCGGGCCGCGCCTTCCTTTGTCACCGCGCATCCCGTGCCCGATCCTGGCACGCCCCCGCCACATCTTGCGTGTAACACCCGGCCCGCAGGAGCGTTACTTTCCCAAAAGTTCCATCGAGGCGCTCTATGCCGGCCCCTGGAAGGTGACGACTGCAGCGGATCGGATGGGAACCCGGCTCAACGGCCCCGCAATTGCACCGCTTGCGCCGCTTGATATGGCCTCAGAGCCGCTCACGCGCGGCTCGATCCAGGTGGCGGGGGACGGGGTGGCAACGATCCTCACCGCCGATCATCAGACGACGGGCGGCTATCCCCGGATTGCGACGGTGCTCGATTGCGACCTTGACGCCTTTGCGCAGGTGGCGCCGGGCCAGAGGGTCGCCTTCCTGCCGGTTTCGCCTGGACAGGCCATTGCTTTTGCCCGGCAGCACCAGGCCGCCTCGGGGCGCTACTTAGCCCGCCTCTCTTTCCTTAGTCAGCCGGTTCAGGGTCTCTTCTTGCCCTCCTGCAGCCGGGCGAGAACCTGATCTCTTCCGAAGGCCTGTCGCGCCGCCGCGAGCTCAGTACGCCAGATCACCTCTTGCCGCGCCAGGTGCTGGTTCAGTTTTGTCCTGCGCCCGGCCGCCCATCCTTCATAAATCAGAAACCTCTGCGCCTCGGTCATATCCGCCATCGCCGCCTCATCCGGAACCCGGTTCAGCGCCGCCAGCCTTTCCCTGACTGAATCCCGCTCTGCCGCAGCTTTGGCGAGGCTGGCCGCCCGAAGGTCAAGCACCATGCCGGCCATCCTGCGCAGCCGATGCAGTTTTTCGGCCCGATTCATCGCTCACCTCCGTCTTCTGGCTTTTTCCCGCATCATGGCCGCAAACCGGATCGCGGCGGCCACGGCGGCATAATGCTCGCGCCGGATCTCCTGGCCGATCTCGGTGATCCTATAGATCGCGCGCGCGGTGGCAGGATCGCGCCGGATCGGCACCCCGGCCTCCTGCGCGCGTTCCCTTATCCGCGCCGCGATTTCATCGATGCCTTTGGCAACACAAACCGGTGCGCCGCCCCTGATCCGGTCCCATTTCAGCGCGACGGCGTAATGGGTCGGGTTGACGATCACCACATCCGCGCCCGGCACATCGGCAAGCATCTGCCGCGTCGCAATCTCCTGCGCCCGACGCCGGCGATCAGCCTTCATATGCGGATCGCCCTCGCTGTCTTTCATCTCATCGGTCAGGTCTTTCCGTGTCATCCGGTTGCGCCGCATGAATTCGGCCCGTTGCCAGAGGTAATCCACCGCGCCGATAACCGCGTTGAGCGCAATCACCAGCGCAAGGAATCCGGCAAGCAGTCTGACCAGCAAAAGGGCCACCTGCCCGGCCTCGAGCCGGGTGCTGCCAATGATCTGATCGGCGCGGCTGGTCAGAAACAGCGCAAGGGCCAGCGAAATCAGGACCATTTTCGCTGATTTCTTTAAGAAATCGACCAGACCGCCGCGGCCGAATTTCTGCCCGAAATTGCTGATGATCGAAATGCGGGACATCTTCATATTCAGTTTCGACGGCGCAAATACAAACCCTTTTGACGCAATCAGCCAGATCAGGATCAATGCCGCCGGCACCAGAAGCAGCGCGAGGACCGGGCCGACCATCGACAGAGCAGCCCTGCCGATCACCGCCGCCGCTCCCTGATCTCCGGGTCCCGGAAGGCGGTCGGCCTGATCAAAAAACGCCGCCGCCACCTCTCCGGCCCGGGTGATGGCAACTTTGCCAAAAATGGCAGCGGCCAGCAGAATGCCCGCACCTGCAAGCGCGGCGTGAATATCCTCGGATCTGACCGCATCGCCCTCTTCCCGCGCCCTTTCCAGCCGGCGGGGGGTCGGGTCGAACTGCTTTTCATCCTGATCGCTGTCGGAGCCAGACATCACCAGGGTCCGAACGGGTCAAGCAGGCGGACGCCCATGACATCCTGCCAGCTTTGCAGCAGGAAAGGACTGGCCAGGGCAAGCAGGATCAGGCCGCCAAGGGTGAGGGCCGGCGCCCCGATAAAGGTCACCATCAGAGAGGGCATGGCGCGGTTGATCGCCCCGAGCGCAAGATTATAAAGCAAGGCCGCCAGGATGAACGGTGCAGAAAGCGTGAATGCGAGGGAGAAAGCCCGCGCAGTCAGCCCCAGCGCCCAGCGCGAGATCTCGCCCGGATCGGGCATCTGCCCTTGCGGCAGAACCTCATAGGACCAGACCAGCAATTCCACAGATCGTGCCAGCCCGCCCATAGAGCAAAACAGCACGAGCCCGCCAAGTGTCAGCAGATTGGAGACGATGGGCTGGGGCTCGGGCCCGGTTCCGTTGAACATCTGGGCGAGTGAAATCGACTGACCGATCATCGTTCCTGCGGTTTGCAGGCAAAGGATCATCAGGCGCAGCGTGAAACCAAGGAGCAGGCCCGCGACAACCTCGGCCGCAATGGTGAGAGGGGTAAAGATGGCGCTTTGCGGATCAGAGCCCGGCAGGCCGGCAGGCGCCTCGAGAACGGCAGGAAACACAATCGCCGTCATGACCATTACGGCGGTGATCTTAACCTTTTGTGGCAGGAAGCTTTCGCCGAAACCGGGGAGCAGTGCGACCGCCGCGCCGACGCGCAGAAACACGAGGGCCGCCTGCCAGATCAACCCCTCCGCGATGCCGAAAACGCCGCTGAGTTGCGCGATCAGACCGGTCATGCTGCGACCTGCCCGAAAAGCGCGGGGCGATTGTCAGCGCCGATTTCCTCATAGGAGAGGACAGGAACCCTGAGCCCCCGCGCCTGAAGGACGGTCCGCAGGAACCGTCGCCTTGCCGCCGAGGTAACGATCGCAGGCGAGGCGCCACTCTCTCCGGCCTGACCAATTTTTTCCGCTATCCCATTGGCAAGTTTTGCGAAAATATCCGGCGGGAGGGCGACATCGCGCAATCCGCGGTCCCCGTCGGTTTGATGGGCCTGGAAGGTCCGCTCCCATTCTGGGGCAAGCTGGATAAGGGGCACGGTCCCATCTTCGCGGCGGAATTCGGCAACGATCTGGAAACCGAGACGCTGACGGACATGTTCGCAGACCGCTTCGGGAGATCCGAAACTGCGCGCCTCGGCGACCGCTTCCAAAATCAGCGGCAGGTTTCTGACCGAAACCCGCTCCTCCAGCAGCAGGCGCATCACCGCATGAAGCAGATCCATCGGCACTTTTTCCGGGATCATGTCGTCGAGCAGACGGCGGTTCGCCTCCGCCCTGCCACGGTCTGAAAGATCGGTGAACTCATCGAGCAGACGGCGCAGACCACGCAGTGAGAGCAGACGCGACAGGCTGGATTTCAGCACTTCGAGCAAATGGGTGGCAAGGACTTCGGCCGGCGACACCACCGTCAGACCGGAGAGAACCGCATCCTCCTGATATTCCGGCCGGATCCAGCGGGCAGGCGCGCCATAGACGGGCTCTTTGACATCCTCACCCTCAGGCGCGCTGGCACCATCAGACATCAGCACCAGCACGCAATCCGGAACCAGCCGGTCGGTCACCTTTGCGACGCCCTGAATGCGGATCCGGTAGTGGCCGCCCGGCAGCATGGCCTCATCTGTGAGGCGAATTTCGGGGAGAATCAGCCCATAGGTCGAGGCGATGTGATTTCGCATACTGGCAATCCGCCCATCCAGGCCGGTCGCAGGATCCAGCGCCATATCCACGAGATCTGGCGAGAATTCGATATGAATTTCGTCAAAATCAAGCACATCCCCGATATGGTGTTTTGCAGTGGTCTGGCTATTGCTGAGCTCTGGCTCGGCCTTTTCGACAGGCTTTTTCCAGACCATGCGCGCAAGCCCTCCAAGCCCTGCCGCCGTGCAGATGAACGGAAGAAAGGGCATGCCGGGCAAAACCGCTAGAACCGCCATCAGCCCGGCAACTGTTGCAAGGGCGGCGGGATAGCGCCCAAGCTGCTCGACCAGGCTGATATTGACGGCGCCTTTTGTCCCGCCGCGCGCGAGGAGGAGGGCTGCTGCAACCGAGATAATCACCGCGGGGATCTGACCCACCAGACCATCCCCAACCGTAAGAATCGCGTAGGTCGAGAAGGCGCGGGCGGCATCCATATCGTGCATCCCGATACCGACGGCCAGGCCCACCACAAAGTTCAGCGCGGTAATCATCAGGCCGGCGATCGCATCGCCTTTTACAAATTTCGAAGCACCGTCAAGAGAGCCGAAGAATGTGGTTTCCGCCAGCTCGGTTTCACGCCTCTGGCGTGCCTCATCATGCGTTATGGCGCCGGCGGACATATCTGCATCAATCGCCAGCTGGCGCCCCGGCATCCCGTCGAGCGCAAAGCGCGCGCCCACCTCTGCCATTCGCCCCGCGCCTTTTGTAATGACGATAAAATTCACGATCATGATGACGGTGAACACCACCAGGCCGAGCACGATATTGCCGCCCATGATAAAGCTTGCGAAGCCCTCGATCACATGGCCGGCCGCAGCCGTGCCGGTATGGCCCTGGCTGATGATCAGCCGGGTCGAAGAGACGTTCAGCGCAAGCCGCAGCAGGAGGGATGCAAGAAGGATCGTTGGGAAAGACGAAAAGTCCAGCGGCCGTTCGACAAACAGCGTGACAGTCAGCATCAGGATCGCCAGCGAGAAAGACAATGCGAGGCCAATATCCAGCAATGCAGGCGGTATCGGCAGGATCATCATGCCGATGACGGACATCAGGGCAACGGCCATCAGGACGGTCGGATGGAACAGGTTGCGCGCTCTCAGAGTCTCCATTTCAGCCTCCTCACGGTGACCCAAAGAGCGGGCGCGCAGAGCCTGAAACCGTCACGAGCGAGCCCGGGCTCAGAACATTTCCCATTTGCAACAAGGGGTAATTGTTCTCTCGAGGGGTATCGGCGGCCAGCAGAACACTGTCGAAAGGCTGGCCCTGAACGGCTGCATGGATCGGTCTGAAGCGCTTCATATAGCGCTCGGCAAGTTCCGGCGTAAAAGAGTGATAGGCCGCAACTGCTTTTTCCCAGCTGCCGGTCTGTTGCATCAGGTCTGACAGAAATCCGGCCGCGTAATCGGCATTTTTCTGCGGGTCTATCATCGCATCAGGTGATGCAAAGGCTTCGCCATGCCAGCGCCAGTTTAACTGAAAACAGCCTATATCTATATTGGTCACGCCCCTGGCGATGACAGTGTTGAGCCATTGCAGCGCCTGCTCCCGGCTGTCGAACCATTTGCTGTCGCCCGCCTGGTTCAGCGCCCAGGGCCAGGGCTCCGGTCCATTCATGCCCTGACGGCCGCTTTCAGTCATTGCGACTGCCAGCAATATGTCACGCGGCACACCGGCGACCTGTGACGCACGGTGAATTGCTTCCAGACATTGCCGGGAATAGTCAGCACTCTGACCTCGTGCTGGAAGGAAAACTGCACAGATCATGAAAAGCGCAAGGCCAATCGGGAAGCTGTATCGTGACATTCTGTCTGATCCACAGGAGCCGGGTCATTTCCGGATGAAGCGTGCAATTCGACTATTGCGCCCTGGTGGTTGCCAAAGGGTTACGGGAACTGACGCGGAATGGCCTGTATCAGTTCGACTATGGCCTCGCGTGCAGCCTCGCTTTCGCCTGCCAGCCTTGTGCCGCGCGCGAGCATCCCCTCGGAAGCTCCGTCTGCCGGAGATGAGAGCACCATCGCCGCAGCCGGACTGAGGCCCGCCGCATCCTGATCGGCAATGTAGCTCCATTCGCCGGCCCAGAACTCCGCCCGCAGCGCTCTGCGCTTGTCGCCGCTTGCCAGGAAAATAGCAGCGGCAGCATTGGCGTTTCCCAGTTGTATCGCGGCCCGCGCCCGCAAGGCATCCGCTTCGGTACCGGCGAGGCCCGCAAGGACCCGAACCGCAAGCCGGGCATCGCGGAGGGCAAGTGCGGCCTCAGCTGCCAGCATTTGGTCGGCCTCTGCCTCCAGGCCATCGGCAGGCCCAAGCCAGTGCAGCGCTTCCTGAGCAAAGCCGAAACGCAGCAACCGTTGAGCAACCTGTCTGTTAACTTCTCTTTTTCCGCGCGGTGGGACAGAAACCTTCAGCGCCTCTTTCAGCAATATCTCATCCGGTGCCGCAACTGAGGCCAGTTCCCACAGGTCTCCGACTGCATCGGGGGCTTCCGGCAGGTGATCGAACGCAGCCCGAAAATCGCCCGACATGGCAAGAGTAAGAACTTCTGCCCGTCGGATGCGTGAATAGCCGTCTGTCCCTCGCAGTTCTGCTGTCAATGCGGAGAGCTGCGCCGCCAGATCCGGCGGAACCAGGCGATCCGCCCCGAAAGCAGATTCCGCACGCAAAATTGCCGCCTCCGCAGCCGAAACTCCCGGATCGGAGAGCACTTCTTCCGCAATATCCGCGGCCGCGTAGGCATTGCCGGTTGCCAGTTCAATTCCGGCATCCATTAACTGAACCTGTTGCCCTGTCGGCCCGGGCACACGCAGAACAGCATCCCGCAAGCGCCGGGCGGTGGTTTCGTCGCCCTGCGCCATGAAATAGCTGACCAGAACAGGTGCGAGGTGGCGGCGCAGATCCTGAGACAGCGCCGAGAAACTGCGGGTAACTGCGGCCGTATCTGGCGCAGTTGCACTTCGCTCAGATCCCGCTGTCGCAAGCGCAAGAATTGCCCACAGGGCAGCATAGGAATCGCAGCTTTCCATCCCCGAAAAAGCACCGCGAGGCCCAGGTTCCAGATCCACCAGATAACTGAGGTCGTAAAGCGCTGGCCGTTGAGCCGCCTCTTCCACAGGAAGAAGTGTGAGAATTTGCCTCGCCTCTGCGCCGAAGCCGAGTGCAATATTAACCTGGGCCGCCTCGAGCACATTTTCGACCACTGGCTGGTCGAACTCTGTCAGGAGATTCGTACGCAGATTGCTCAATGCGGTAAGCGGAGATTGGTCGGGAAGCCATGCCCCAATATCTGTCATGTGATCGGGAAGACAGGGTTTACCGTCAGCCGTCAGATTTGGCCCCGGGGACCTGTCGGTTCCGGCGCGTATTCCCGGCATCTCGCCATTCGCAATCCGCACGCCGGGGGCTTCGGCCAGGGGGGATTTCGCCGCCGCCGGCAACTCTGTGAGAGCTCCGGGCACGACAACCCCTTCGACGATGCCCAGACTGATCTGCCGCAAGAGCGCATCGCGCAATGGATTCAGCAAAAAACGCACTTCATCGCTGGCATCTTCATCGCTTCTTGAAGGCTCTGATGGCAGACCGAATCCTGCGATTTCAAGCCAGTTGTAGCGAAATTTCTGCTCCACTCCTGACGCCGGAGAGGCTTTCGGCGGCCTGATAACCGGTGCGTCAATAATCGGGGCCGCCGGGTATTGTGACGGCTGACTTCCTTTGGCAGGGTCATCGGGCACCAGAGGGCGTTCAAATTCTGATCCGGGGGGCGCGGGTCCGTTTCTGACATCTATCGCAACAATGCCCGGCCTGACCTCGAAAGCGATTGCATAACAGGTGCAGCCGATATCCATCCGAAGCGACCCGGTCTCTTTGTCCTGCCAAAGAGACCGGATGCGGGATTTCGGGATTTTATCGAAGGCTTTGCTCAGATCATACCCGTCAGGCTGATCTTCAGCCCTGAAGGCGTAGCCCCGCCCCTCCTTGCCAAGTTTCCATTGGCCGAGCGACGCCGCTTCGATCACAATCCGTGTAAATTCATCATGTTCGCCACCACGAATCCGGGCAATTTCGGCCTGAGAAGCAAATGGCAGCAGGATGACGAAGACCGCAATCGCATTCAGAAACGCGCGCATCATGCTGCCTCTTGCTTAAGAGCACGCAGCGCTTCTTCAAGATCGCCGAATTCCGGGCGCATGTGATGCGGGGTGTTCTGGCGTCCGACCTCGATACAGATATTCGCCGGATGGCGATGCAGGTTGGCGATCAGAACCTCCCGTATCAGATTGTAGAAATGGCCGTCCTCCTCAACCACCGCGCGGACACGCGCCGCGAAAGGCCCCATGAGCCCATAGGCCAGGAACACGCCGAGAAAGGTACCCACCAATGCGCCACCGATCATTTTGCCAAGGATTTCGGGCGGCTGATCAATGGAGGACATCGTCTTGATGACCCCAAGAACCGCCGCGACAATCCCAAGCGCAGGCAGGCCATCGGCCATATTCTGCATCGCATGACTGGAGTGCAGCGCGTGGTTCATCTGCACTTCCATGCGTTTGTCGAGAACCTCCTCCACCTGATGGGGGTCGTCGTAGTTCATCGAGGCCGCGCGCAACGTGTCACAGATCAGATCAACGGCGTCGTGATCCGCCTGAATGCGGGGATATTTGCCAAAGATGGTCGAAACGCCGGGATTCTCTACATGTTCCTCCAGGGCGACGGGGTTCGCCCTGGCCAGCCGCACCAGCTCGAATAACAGGCAGAGCAGATCGCGGTAGTCTTCTGGCCTCCACCTGGGGCCTTTGAAGACCTTGCCAATGTCCCGCATGGCCTGTTTCACGCCGGACATTCCATTCGATATCAGGAAGGCCCCGACGGCCGCACCACCAATCATGGCCAGCTCGAACGGCAGGGCTTTCAGAATGATCCCGAGTTTACCGCCAGCCGCAGCATAGCCGCCGAAGACCATGATAAAGATCACTGCAATGCCGATCAGACCGATCATGGGAAATATTCCTGCCTTGGTTCACGCCAGCCTGGACGCAAGCCGTTAAAAAAACGCCAGGCTTGCCGCCCGTCAGCCAGCCGATCCGCAGCTATTCGCGCGGCGCAGCCGCATTCCTGCCCGCGAGAATGGCACTGACCGCATAGGCCTTGTCCGGCGCCATGCCGGTCAGGATCGCCGCAGCGGCATCGGGGCGCATCCGCCCCAGAAATCCGGCGGCAAATTGCGACTCCATCGCAGTGAAAAGAAGGGCGGCATCTTTTGGCTTCATCGATTCGTAGACAGTCGTCAGCCGTGCAAGATCCGCCTCCGCCGCACCATCCGCGAGCGCGAGGGTCGCACGCAGCTCCGTCTCAGTCTGGCGGAGGGCTTCTATTCTGCCGTCGAGGACCTCACCCGCGAGATCCAGGGCCGCTGCGCGATCCGCCAGCGCAGCTTCCTGAGCTGTCACCCTGGCCTCCCGCGCCGAGAGGGCGGCGGCAAGCTCCTGCGGCAACGGACCACAGCCTTCGGCAACCACGGCCTCCGGCACGGGATCGGCGCCTGCCGCCCGGGCAAGCGAGGATCCAAGGCCATCGCCAAACCTCACCGCCCCGGATGCCGCGAACAGAAAGGCGATCAGAACCAACGTACCGCGCCCGGCGCGACGGCTCATTCGGCGGCTTCCACCACGCTGCCGCGTCGACGCACCAGCCGCACGCGACGCAGATCCTCGCTGGCCTCTGGTGTCCTGGCCACGGCATATGGCTTCAACGCAAGGCCGCCAGGCGAAGCCGCCGGGATATCATGCATCGAGGCCACCATAAGCTCGAGCCTGGTCGAGAGCTCTTCCGCGCGGCTGGTCAGCACCGCAAGACGCTGGCCGGACTGACCCGCCACCTGCTGCGCCTTTTCCAGCGCCCGCGTCATCTCATCAACCTGGCCTGAGAGCACGGCAATCGCCCCCCCCATCCCGGTTTCCAGCGCGGTAAAGCGCCGCAGGCGGCCCGCCAGAACATGGCAGTAGACTGCTGCCGCCAAGGTCGCGGCCAACAGCAGAATATCGGCGATCAAGGTCATATCAGCCCCTCAGTTCATGACAAATTCGGTGATCAGAAGATCGCGCACCCGGCCTTCGCCGGTGACAATCTGGATGCGGCGCAGCATTTGCGCCCGAAGCCGCGTCATCGCGACCGGATCATCAAAACCTGCGGGATCGACGGCGCGCAGATAGCTGTTCAGGACATCAAGCACACGCGGCATCAGCAATGTGACCTCGGCCGCATGGGGCCTTGCCACCTCGATCTGGGCCGCGAAGCGCAAATGCCGCCCGGGCGCCCCCGGCGGCAGCGAAATCAGGATCTGATCGACCGGAACATAGGCGATATCCGGCAGCCCGTGGACCTGCGACCCGGCCAGAGCATCGTGCCCCCCGCCCATCAAAAGGCCCGATTTCATGACATAAAATCCCGCACCACCCGCGCCGGTGGCCAATAGAAGGCCAATCAGCAGCGACAGCTTCGGGCGTTTTTTTCCGACCCCCTCCACGGCAGCCTCTTCAGGAATCGCAGTATCCGACACGTCAGCCTCCGTTTCGTCTTGAGAACGAAGATAGATCGAAGGGCACTAACCGATTGTTAATCCAGACCCTTCATTTCTGGTCCCGTCAGGAAAGAATTCCGGCGGAGAGAAAAGTGCAGAACGTGATCTCGATCTGGAACGGGCTGGAGTTGCGGCGTAAGCTCATCCTTGCGGGCGCGACAATCGCAGTATTTCTTGCGGTTCTGGCCCTTTCACGCCTCTCGGGCGGCGGGCCATCGGTTCTGCTTTACGCCGGTCTGGATGGGCGGGCGGCGGGCGAAGTGGTCACCGCGCTGGATCAGCGCGGCGTCCCTTACGAGGTGCGGGGCGATTCGATCTGGGTCGATTCCGCCAGTCGCGACTCGCTGCGGATGTCGCTGGCCGGAGAAGGTCTGCCCACGGCGGGCGGCGCCGGGTATGAATTGCTCGATACGCTTTCGGGCTTCGGGACCACCGCGCAGATGTTCGATGCGGCCTATTGGCGGGCGAAAGAAGGCGAGCTCGCCCGCACGATTCTGGCTGTTCCGGATGTGCGGGCGGCGCGGGTCCATATATCTCGGGGTCCGTCAGACCCTTTCCGGCGCGGCACAACACCAACAGCAAGCGTCACGGTGACAACCGCCTCGGGGCGCATATCGGATGATCAGGCGCGGTCCCTGAAACATCTGGTCGCCTCGGCGGTCAGCGGGATGACGCCGGCTGATGTCCAGGTGATCGACACCACCGGCGGGCTGGTGTCTCCCGCGGAAGACGGCACCAGCGGTTCCGCCAGTGATCGTGCGAAAGAAATCCGCCAAAGCGTCGAGAGGCTGCTTGCCGCCCGGGTCGGCCCCGGAAAGGCAGTCGTTGAGGTCTCACTGGAGCTGCAGACCGAGCGTGAACAGATCACGGAAAGGCGTTTCGATCCGGAGGGACGGGTCGCCATTTCAACCGATACCGAAGAGAAAAGCAGTCAGAACAGCGAGCCTGGCGGTGATGTCACCGTCGCGTCCAACCTGCCCGAAGGGGATACGGGTGCCGGCGCCGGTGGCCAGTCGCAGACGAATGAGACCCGCGAAAGGGTGAATTACGAGATCTCCGAGACGCAGCGCGAACTGTTGCGCGGGCCGGGTGGCATTCGCCGGATGACGGTGGCGGTGTTGATCGACGGCCAGACCGTGACCGCGCCTGACGGGACACAGAGCTGGGAGCCCCGCAGCGAAAGCGAGCTCTCTGCGCTGCAAGAGCTGGTGACTGCGGCTGCGGGAATCGACACGGCACGTGGTGACAGCCTTACGCTTAAATCCCTTGAGTTTCAGCCGCTTGTGCCCGATGGCACCGAGGCTTCCTCTGGCTTCCTCTCAGGCTTTGGCCCCCTGGATACGATGTCTCTGATCCAGATTGCCGCGCTTACCATTGTGGCGCTGATCCTCATGCTCTTCGTGCTGCGTCCGATCCTTGCTTCCGGTCGCGCGGCGGCGCTGCCGGCGCCGCCTTTGCCGCTACAATTGCCCGGGATGGCGTTGGCTGGCGCAGCGGACGCGGTACTGAACGGGGAAATCGACAATGGGTTCAGCCTGCCTGACCTCCCGATGGTGGATTTCAGCAGCTCTGACACCTTGCAGGAAGACCCGGTGGAACGGCTGCAGCGGCTGATCCGCGAACGTCAGGCGGAATCGATCGAGATCCTGCGCGGCTGGCTTGGCCCGGATGAGGAGCGCAGCTGATGCCGCTGCCGCAGCTTGAGGTCTTCGAGGCCGGGCGCAGTCCGGGGCGGGACGTGGTCATCACCGACACCGCTTCGGTGGAAGAAAACCGTGCCGCCGCCTGGGAACAGGGGTACCGCGCCGGCTGGGACGATTCAGAGGCCGCCCATATGCAGAATGGTGACCGGGTCAGGGCCGAGCTGGAGCAGAACCTCATGACACTTGCCTTCACCTGGCAGGAGGCACGGGCACATATCCTTGGCGCGATAGAGCCGCTGTTGCAAGAGATCGTCAACCGGCTGCTGCCGGATCTGGCACGCGAGACGCTCGGCCCGATCCTCGTCGGGCAACTGATGCCAATGGTGGCCGAAACTGCCGAACAACCGGCAAATCTGACCCTGCACCCGGCCGCCCGCCCGCAGGTTGAGGCGCTTCTTTCGCGCAGGCCGGGCCTGCTTTTCGAGATTTCCGAAGATCCGGGTCTCGGCGAGTCCCAGGTCTTCCTCCGCCTCGGAGCGCGGGAAGTCAGCATCAATCTGAGCCGTGTCACCGAGAGCATTATCAGATCCGTTCAGGACTTTTTCACCCTGTCGCAGGAGAACCCCGATGGATGAACCCGCAAGCTCCAGCCCCTTTGCCCAGGTGCCGATCGAGATCACCATCTCGGTTGGTCGCGCCCGCCCCAAAGTGCAGGAGCTGCTGCGTCTGGGCAAGGATACCGTCCTGCCACTGGATCGCCGCGTGGATGATCCGGTGGAACTTTATGTCGGTGACCGGCTGATCGCACGGGGTGAGCTGACCGAGCTGGAGGGCGACAAAGCCGGGCAGCTTGCCGTCCGCCTGACCGAGGTCGCCAATCTCAAGAGCGGATTGTGACCGTTTTTTGCCCTGTCCCCGCGTGGAAATGCGCAGCCCTGATCACTGCCGTTCTGGTGGTTTTCCTGGTCTCGGCCCCGCCGGCGCTGGCCCAGGGGATCACCCTGGACCTGGGCGGAGAAGAAACTCTGGCCGCGCGGTCGGTGCAGCTTTTGCTGATGATCACCGTGTTGTCGGTCCTGCCGGGTCTGGCGATCATGGTGACCTGCTTTCCCTTCATCGTGACTGTCCTGTCTATTCTGCGCCAGGGCCTCGGGCTTCAGCAGGCCCCGCCCAATATGCTGATCATCACGCTTGCGATGTTCCTGACCTGGTTCGTGATGGACCCGGTCTTTACCGAGGCCTGGGCGCGCGGCATCGGCCCCTTCACGCGCAATGAAATCGACCTTCCCACCGCCTTTGCCGGGGCCTCGGCCCCCTTCCGTCACTTCATGGCGGCGCGGATGGACCCGGAGACATTCGCCCGCCTCGACGCATTGCGGCCGCGCGCGCCTGGCGCGATCGTCGAGGCGCCGCTGTCGGTGCTGGTTCCTTCCTTCCTGCTGTCGGAAATCCAGCGCGCTTTTGAGATCGGTTTCCTGATCTTCCTGCCCTTTCTGATCATCGACCTCGTGGTGGCGGCGATCCTGATGTCGATGGGGATGATGATGGTGCCCCCGGCCGTGGTCTCGCTGCCGTTCAAACTGGCCTTCTTCGTAGTGGCGGATGGCTGGAGCCTGCTCGCCGCCGCCCTTGTCCGAAGTTATACCTGATGAAAGCAGCCCTTGCCTGGCCCGCAAAGCTGTGGCCTCTTCCCGAAAAACCAGGAGGTCTGTGATGCCGTTCAACCAACCGCTCGGCGGCAATGAGATGCCGCGCTTCGGCGGGCCGGTCACCTTCATGCGCTTGCCCGCAGCGCCATCCGCTGAGGGGCTGGATGTCGCATTTTGCGGCATTCCGATGGATATCGGCACATCGAACCGCCCCGGCACAAGGCTGGGGCCGCGGCAGATCCGCGATGAAAGCCGGATGCTCAGGTCCTTTAACATGGCGACCGGCGCCGCGCCCTTTGACCATCTGCAATGCGCCGATATCGGAGATGTTCCGATCAACACCTTTGATCTGAAGAAATCCGTCGGCATTATCGAGGCGCATTATGATCAGATCCTCGCCGCCAGTGCGCTGCCACTGACGATGGGGGGCGATCACACCCTGACCTGGCCGATCCTGCGTGCGATCCGCAAAAAACACGGGCCCGTGGCGCTGATCCATGTCGATGCCCATGCCGATATCAACGACACGATGTTCGGCGAAAAGGTCGCGCATGGCTGCCCTTTCCGCCGCGCGTTTGAGGATGGCTGTCTGCAAAATGACAAGGTCTTCCAGATCGGGCTGCGCGGCACCGGCTATAGTCCCGATGATTTCGACTGGGGTCGCAAGAATGGCTGGACGGTGATCCAGGCCGAGGAATGCTGGCACAAATCGATGAAACCGGTCATGGCAGAGATCCGGGCGCAGATCGGCGATACGCCGGTTTACCTGTCTTACGACATCGACAGTCTGGACCCCGCCTTCGCGCCAGGCACCGGCACGGTAGAGCCGGGCGGGCTCACGATCTGGCAAGGGCTTGAGATCGTGCGCGGCTGCGCCGGGCTGAACCTCGTCGGCGGTGATCTGGTCGAGGTCTCGCCGCCCTATGACCCTTCAGGCAATACCGCGCTGATCGGGGCAAACCTGCTTTACGAGATGCTCTGCGTGCTGCCCGGCGTGCCGCAAAACCCGCCGAAAGCGCTGCGTTAGAGACGAAAAAGCCCGCGCCGGATCAGGGCGCGGGCCAGTCACAGTGCCGGGTCCTCAGCGCTCGCGCAGGGCCTCGTTGGATTTGTAAAGCGGCTTCAGCAGATAGGTCATCACCGTCTTCGCGCCGGTTTCCAGCTCGACACTCGCCTGCATTCCGGGGCGGATCTCGAGATCCTTCTGCCGCTCGGTCAGCTGCGCCATATCGACTTTCAGCGTCACGATGTAATGCGGATCCCCATCTGCCGACCGTGACCGTTCGTCGATGAAAGTGTCGGCCGAGACAAAGGTGACCTCGCCCTTCAGCGAGCCATAGATCGTGTAATCATAGGCCGAGAGCTTGATCACCGCCGTCTGCCCCTCGCGCACCGAGGCGATGTCGCGCGGTTTTACCTTTGCATCGATATACAGCTCTTCATCCAGCGGGATGATCTGCAGGATCTCTTCACCCGGGCGCACAACACCACCGATTGTGGTGATGCCGATCTTGTTCACCACACCTCGCATGGGCGAGACCAGAGTGGTGCGGCCCAGCTGATCCTGCGCCACTTTCAGCTTCTGCTCCAGCGTCGCCACTTCGGCCAGGGTATCGGCATATTCCCGGGCGCGTTCCAGTTCCGTCTTGGTTACAGTGTCGGACAGCTGGTTCTCGGCATCGCGATGCGCCTTCTTGGCCCGCGTCACCTCGATGGCGGGGGCGACCTCCTGGGCCAGCATCCGCTCCATGATATCCAGCTCGCGTTTCGCCTGTTCAAGGATCGCCTCTGCACCTTCTTTGCGGGCGGTGAAATCGTCGATCCGCGCCTTCAGCAGTGAGGATTCCGAAGCGAAAATATCGGGCACCCGCGCCGCGAGGTCTTCGGACACGGTAAAGGTGATCTCACCGCGCATCTCGGCTTCGATCCGGGCGCGGCGGATCGACAGACCCGCCAGCTGATCGGTGTAATCATCCACCGCCGCGTGATATTGCGTCGATTGCAACCGGCCGAGCAATTCTCCCGGCTCGACCACATCGCCTTCGGCGACGTTCAGCTCGGCCAGGATGCCGCCTTCCAGGTTCTGGATGATCTGCGGCCGCGACGAGGACACGACTGTGCCCTCGGCGCTAACGATCTCGTCCAGCCAGGCGAAGGCCGACCAGATGACAAAGACCGCGATCACCGCGCCGATGGCCCAGATCACCATCGACGGGCTTTTCGAACGGCTCTCGAATTCGTCAGACCAAACTGCCGTCATGCGCCCGCTCCTGCCAGTTTCACGCCCTGGGCTTTCGCCAGATGCGCCAGCACCGCCTCTTTCGGTCCGTCCACCGCCAGCTTGCCGTTTTGCAGGATCAGCGTGCGTTCGGTCAGTTGCAGGATCGGCACACGGTGGGTCGCGACCACCGCCGTGCGGCCCTTGAGCCAGCCGCCCAGACGGCTGACCAGCGTGGTTTCCAGCGTCTGATCCAGCGCGGCGGTCGGCTCGTCCAGCAGCACGATCTGCGGGTCCTGGAGCCAGAGCCGCGCCCAGCCGATCGACTGGCGCTGACCGACGGAAAGCCCCTCGCCCAGCTCGCGGACCTCAAGATCGAGACCCCGCGGATGATTGCGGACAAACGGCCCGAGGCCTGCAAAATCAAGCGCCTGCAGCAACCGGTCGTCATCGCGTTCCAGCTGGTTCATGTTGAGATTGTCGCGGATGGTGCCCTGGATCAGCCGCACCTCCTGGCCCAGATAGCCGATGCCGCGGCGCAGGTCGCGCGG
This sequence comes from Pseudogemmobacter sp. TB195, assembly GCF_058313095.1. Classification (NCBI taxonomy): domain Bacteria; kingdom Pseudomonadati; phylum Pseudomonadota; class Alphaproteobacteria; order Rhodobacterales; family Paracoccaceae; genus Pseudogemmobacter; species Pseudogemmobacter sp. TB195. The sequence continues at coordinate 433,924 of NZ_JBZEGG010000001.1, read as the reverse complement.
ATGGATCTGGTTCAGGTCGATCCCATCAACCAGCACCCGCCCCTTGCCCGGCTCGTAAAGCCCGGCCAAAAGCCGCAGCAGCGTCGATTTCCCCGAGCCGTTCGAGCCCAGAACCGCAACATGCTGCCCCTGCGGAATGGAGAGGCCGTTGATCTCGACCACCGGCGCGCTTTGCTCGTCATAGCGGAATTCGAGGTTCCGGAGCTCGAAACTGCCGGCCATACGGTCGCGGCGCAAATAGCGGCGGCCCTCTTCTTCGGCCTGACGCGATTCAGCCACCTGCTCCAGCGCTTTCAGCGAGATTTTCACCTGGCTCCAGCGCGCCATCATGGTCGAGACCTGCGACAGCGGGCCAAGGGTGCGGCCGGTCAGGATGCCGGTCGCAATGATGGTGCCGACGGTGAACTGGCCGGCAAAGACCAGATAGGTGCCGGCGATCACGGTGGCGACATAGGTGATTTGCTGCACCGCCTGCGACCAGGTGGACAGAAAGGTCGTCAGCTTGCGCTGTTCGGCGCTTTGCACCGCATTGACCGCGACCAGCTCTGACCAGATGCGGTTGACCCGGTCCTCGCCGCGCTGCGTGGTCAGGGTTTCATGCTCGAACACCGCCTCATAAAGCAGTTTCGCCTGTTTGATCGAGGCGCCCTGGGTCTCGCCAGCCAGCCGCACCATCTTTTTGCGCATCAGGAAGCCGGGCAGCACCATCAGGATGCCGCCGATGACCAGGAGCCAGACCAGATTGCCGGCAATGGTCGCCACAAGTGCCAGGAACAGCAGAAGGAAGGGCAGATCAGCCAGGGTGCCAACCGTGGCAGAGGTGAAAAACTCGCGCACCGAGCCGAATTCCCGCATCGCGGCAAAGACTTCGGAGGGTTTGCGCTCTCCGGGGCCCATTTTCATGCCGAGGAGCTTTTTCATCAGCCGTTTCTGCACGGCGATTTCGACCTTGCGGCCGGTATTGTCCATCAAAAGCGCGCGGGCGATTTTCAGCGTGGCCTCAAGGCAGACCGCAAGAAGCACACCGATCCCCAGCACCCAGAGCGTGGGCTGCGACTGATAGGGGATGACGCGGTCATAGATCTGCATCGAAAAAAGCGAGATCGCGACGGCAAGGATATTCGCCACCATCGACGCGGCCGAGACTTCGCCAAAGGGGCGGCGGAAGTGACGGAACTCGCCCCAGAACCAATGCGGCTTTGCTTTCACCTCGATATGGCGGGCTTCCAGCTCGCTCAGCGGGGCACGCGCCTGCAGGATCCGGCCTGCATAGAGACTGTTCAGGTCGGAAAGCAGCAATTCCGCGCGGTTGTCATGCGCGGTCTTGTCATAGATCGTGGCGCCCTCGCCATCGACGCCCAGCACCAGAACGACCTGGCCATTGGTGGTCTCGGCCAAAGCCGGGTAGCCGTCGACCGGCAGTTGAACCGAGCGCAGGATGCGCGTCGAAAGACCGCCCTGCGTCAGGGCCTGAGCCATCTCATCCAGCCCCGGCGCTGCGCCCGTGGCATCGGAAGCGCTCTGAATCCGTTCCAGCAGGTCAGGGACCGACAATTCGGACCCGATCAGCCCGGCATAGACCGAGGCCAGCGTGGCCCGGTTCTTTGCCCGGTTGGTAAAGCGCTGGCTTGCCGGCCTGGCGGCGATGACCGGGCGGGCGCCCGCTGCCACCTGACCCGCATTCATTTCGAAAGCGATCACCCGATTATCGGTCACATTGCGCCTCCATCTACCAGAACTCCGCGCATCAGCGCGATATCCAGCCGCGCGAGCGCGATCTGGTATTTCAGCGAAGCGTGATCCCGCTTCATCGAGGTCAGGGTCTCGAACTGGCCGGTCAGCTCGATCAGGCTGCGGCGGCCGGCTTTATACTGTTCGGTATAAAGACCCATATTGCCTTCCATCTGGGCGATCACCGCGCCATCGGCCTGCTCGCGCAGCGCCAGCATGTTGATCTCCTGGGTCAGCGAGACGATCTTGCGATTAGCCTCGCGGTCGGCCTCGTCAACCTTGCGCCGCGTCACTTCGATCGCTTCGTCCAGCGAGGCCAGATTGTCGGCACGACCAAAGCCAAGAATGTCACCACTCAACGACAACCCGCCGTCGATGCCGCCATCCTTGCCGACCGATGCCCCGGCCCCGATCCCTGCGAGCAGCCCCGATTTCGCCACGGCGACCTCGGCCAGGGTCCGCGCGGCCTCGCCTTTGGCATAGACCACCGTCAAAGGTTCCGGCGTGCCATTGTCCGGCGGCAGCGAGGTCAGACCCCGCTCGGCCTCCATCGATTGACCTGCAATGACCGCAAGCTCGGCCCAGGCACTTTTCTCGCCCTGCCGGTAAGACATCAGAGTCGCTTCGATCTCGGCGCGGCGCTGGCTGACAAGCCGGTATTCCGAGCCGTCCGAAAGCCCCCCGCTGACGCGGATCTTCGTGATACGTTCGAACTCTGTCATCTGCGTCAGGGCACCATCAGTGATCTGCGCAAGATCGGCGGCGCGCTGTGCCTCGATATACAGCTTCAGCCCGTCATAGACCTTTTTGTTCAGGTCCTGGACAAGCCCAATCGCTGCCATCTCGACATCGGCCGCCGCGAAATCGCGCTCGGCCTGGCGTCGGCCGCGGTCAAAGATCGCGGTATCCAGCACGAGGCTGGCCGCAATCGACGACAGCGAGCTGAGGCTGACATCCGGCCCCAGTTTCGGCAGCCAGTTCTTCGATCTTGCCCGCGCGCTCAGGCGTTTGACGCGCAGCTGGGATTCGGCCGAGGCCTGACTGCTTTTCAGGACCGCAGCCCCGACCCGGCCAAAGCTGCTGTTGGCGGGCAGGATCGACTGTCTGAGCTTCAGCTGGTCGATCTTATCCGACACAACCTCGCCCTTCCTGTCGAGATGGGCAGCGGTTTCTCCGGCTGTTGCCGGATCACCCGGCGATGCGGAGGACCTGGTTGCCTGGGGGCCGCCGAAGCAGCCCGCAAGCGCCAGGACCAGAGCGCCAGAGATGAGGGGGGCAGCGGCAGAGCGAAATCGCTCTGCCTTGTCTGCCTTGCAGGTGCGGGCTTCCATTTCCGGTTCTCCGGGTGGTTTCCGGGATGCTGGATCAGAAGAAGGTGGTGTGAATATCCTGATCCACCAGGACGGTCCCACCATCCATCGCATAGACGTTGTAATGCTGACCGTCGATCTCGCGAACCTCCACCGGAGTGGTGTTGGTCAGCTGCAGACGGACCTGATCCAGGCTGTCACCGCGGATCATCAGCTCGTTGTCGCCTCCGGTCAGTGCCAGCAGGTCATGGTTGCTGAGTGTCAGCTTTGCCTGGGACATGGTCAGATCGATAGAGGCGAAATCGAAGCCTTGCAGACCTTCACGATCCAGGTTCACGACCACGTCCGAACGGTTGTTGACGATGAACAGCGTCGACGCCTCGTTACCCGCAGCATCGGTATTCTGGATCACCAGATAGCTGCCGTCCGGAACGCCTTCCTGCAGGTCATAATAGTCGGAGACGACCGTCGTCCCATTGACCCTCGTGGGCATATCTTCGGTGACGGTGGCGTGCAGGTCGACTGGTTTTCCGGTGTTGTCGACCCGGTAAATCGAAACCTGTTCGCCATTGGTATCGGTGAAGATACCCGTCAGCGCACCCTCGTCGCGCACGATCTTGAGCGGATCAATCGCGGTCGGGGCCACGGTGTCCACCGTCACTTCGCGTGTCAGTTCAGCCGTGTTGCCGGCGCGGTCGGTTGCGGTGACCGTCGCAGTCATCGACACGCCATCGCCAACCGGCAGATAGCTTGCCGGGATGGTGACCGACCAATGGCCGCTTGCATCCGAGGCGGTGCGCAGAACCTGACCATTCGAGAGAACAACCTCGATCTGCGAGAAGGCCTCTGCCGTGCCGCCGAAGGGCACGCCGCTCAGCCGTTCATGGGCGTTGATCATGCCGTCGCCGCTGATCAGAGCATCTGCCCCGAAATTGGTCACGACGCGGTCGATCACGATGGTCTCGGTCGGCAGGGTCGCCGTATTGCCATAGCGGTCAGTCGCGACTGCGACGACATTGACGGTGGTCTCGCCGGGCGGGATCACGCCGGGCGGGATGACCACGGTCCAGGTGCCGCCGGTGACGGTTGCGGCATAGGGGCCGTGAGCGCCGAAACTCACCTGAACCTGCGAACCCGCCTCGACGCTGCCGGTGATGGTCAGGCCAGAGGCCGCCTCGGCATTGTTGAGAACATGGTCAGCGCCGGTCGAGTTGCCGGTGATGGCAAAGGGGCTGACCTGGGTATCGATGGTCACCAGATGGCTCGCGGTTGCCACATTGCCGGCCACATCGGTCGAAGTGACGGTGGCGGTTTGCGCCAGGCCGTTGCCGGTCGGGATCTCGGCGGCGGTAAAGGTTGCCGACCAGGTGCCCGATGCGCCAACCGTCACGGTACGGGTGCCGGAACCGAACTGGACCACCACGGTTGCGCCTGCTTCGGCGGTGCCGGTGAGGCTCACGCCTGCGCCACGCTCGGCCCCCGAGACCACGTTGTCGCCGGCCTGGACCGGATCAAAGGCCACCGAAGTGCCCAGGTCGATCGAGATCACGCGGCTGTCGGTCGCGGTATTGCCGTAAGCGTCGGTCGCGGTGACGGTTGCGGTGGTGGCGGTCAGCACAGCGCTGCCCGAGACGGCCGGGAAGATCACCGACCAGGTGCCATTCGCGGCGACCGTTGCCGGAAGGGTCGAGCCCTGCCACGAGACCGAGACCACCGAGCCCGGCTCTGCGGTGCCGGTCAGCACCACATTGCGCGATTCCGAGGCGTTGACGATATTGTCGCCCGCCACGGTGCCGGTGAAGGCAACCGAGGCCTGGGTGTCGACGCGGAAGGTATGGGTCTCGCTGCTGCCATTGCCAGCGGCATCGGTCGAGGTCGCGGTGACGGTCGCGTTATATTCGCCGCCCGGCAGGGTGCCGGCGGGAATGTTCAGCGTCCAGGTGCCATCCGCACGGGTGGTCACGGTCTGGCTGTAGCTGGTCGCACCGGCCTGAACCGTCACCACCAGCACCGCTCCGGCAACCGAAGTCCCGGTCACGGCGAAACCGAGGGTATTTTCGCCATTATTGACCACATTGTCGCGGGTCACAGCGTCGAAATCGATCGGGTTCGGCACCGTATCCACCACGAGGCGGTCGGTGATCACCGTGGTATTGCCCAGCGGATCGCGGGCGGTCACGGTGATGTCGGTGGTGTATTCGCCGGTACGGATCTCGGTGGTGGTGAAAACCACCGACCAGGTGCCGTCACCCGCAATCACGGTGGAATGGCTGTGGCCTTCGATCACAACCGTCACCGAGGCGCCGGGTTCACCCGTGCCGCCGATCCGCACCCCGTCGGTGTAATCGGCTGCGTTTTCAACATGGCCAACCGATTGCGACCCTTCAGTGATGTCCACATCCGGCGGCGTCAGATCGAGGATGAAATCCGGGCCCGGCAGCGTGGTGGTCACGCCATCGGTCTGATCGAAAACGACCACGGCCTCATGGCTGCCGTCGGGCGGCAGGTTGGTTTCCGGGAAGGTGACATGCCAGGTGCCATCCGGCCCGATCACCGTGGTCTCGGTGACAGTGCCGATGGTGACGGTCACAGTATCGCCCGGCTCACCCGTGCCGGAGACGTCGAGCTCCTTGTCGGGCGTGTCGATGATGACCGTGGTGGTGTCTTTCGGGTCAACGGTCGGCGGACGGCGCTCGGGCTCAATCGGGCCAGTCGGGCCGGTCGGATCAATGGGGCCAGTGGGGCCGGTCGGATCAACGGGGCCAGTCGGGCCGGTCGGATCAACGGGGCCAGTCGGGCCGGTCGGATCAACAGGGCCAGTCGGGCCAGTCGGATCAACGGGGCCAGTCGGGCCGGTCGGATCAACGGGGCCGGTCGGGCCAGTCGGATCTACGGGGCCAGTCGGGCCGGTCGGATCTACGGGGCCAGTCGGGCCGGTCGGATCTACGGGGCCAGTCGGGCCGGTCGGATCAACGGGGCCAGTCGGGCCGGTCGGATCAACGGGGCCAGTCGGGCCAGTCGGATCAACGGGGCCAGTCGGGCCGGTCGGATCAACGGGGCCGGTCGGGCCAGTCGGATCTACGGGGCCAGTCGGGCCGGTCGGATCTACGGGGCCAGTCGGACCGGTCGGATCAACGGGGCCGGTCGGGCCGGTCGGGTCTACAGGGCCGGTCGGGCCCGTAGTGCCGCCACCACCGCCGCCACCGACTGCGGCCAGGCCGACGAGACCGACGCCCGCAGCCCCGGCACCAAGCCCGCCCAGACCCACAAGGCCCGGCGCGAACATGGCCATGCCAGCCGGCTCATCCACCGCACCGCCGGCAAGAGCGACGTCATCGCCCTCCGAGAAGCGCAGCGCATCGAGATTGGAGTATTTATCCCAGCCCTCGACCGCACCGTAGCTGGCGTAAAGCCCGCCATCAGCGGAATTCGAAAGCTGAACCGCGATCACCTCGCCATTTTGCGACAGATACAGCTGGTTGGCGGTGCCTGCGGTGAAATAACCGTCAAGCACAACCGTACGACCGTCGATCAGCGTCAGAACAAGGTCATCGCCCTGGCGCGCATAGCTGGCGACGCTCTGCCGGGAAAGATTCAGCGAAACCGCGTCGCCCGAACCCATCTGAATGAAATTGTTTCCTGCATCACCCGCAACCGCACCGCGCGAGGTACCGCCCGCAGAATCGCGGACGACGAATTGAATCGCCTTAGCCATTTTACTACTCCGCCTCATACCGCCGGACTCGTTGGCCCGACATGTTTTTATTGACGCACTTCCGGCGTCTATTGCCGATCTGAATAACCGGGTTTCACTTTCATTTCCAGTAGGTATCAGGCGTCCTTCACATGCCTGGCCCCAATTTTTCCCAACTTTCGCCCCAAAGTGGGTCTTTTCGGCAACCCTCAGATCCGGCCTTTCAACCCCTGGAAGAACGCGAAATAAGCCTTCCCGCGCCAACTGTTGTGTCCCTGGCCGCTCGGGCTACAAGCCGATGTTGCCGCCCGCCCCATTCGCGCCCCATTCAGGCCACAATCGCAAAGGCCCCCGGCGCGGCTGGTGAGAAAATCTTTGCCAACTCACAAATCTGCTGACGGCACTGTGAGGCCGATGCGGCGTCCCCGCATTGCGGGACAGGCCGCGTCATGACAGTCTGACTGCAGGTTGCGCCGCTTTCGGTGCCGCCTTCATGGTGGCCATTCGGGCAAATGCCAGAAGGCCGCGCTCCGTCCTGACCGGTTGAATGTAGTGTGAAGCGAGATGGTTCAATGACCCTGATCCCGACCAGAACCGCAATTGTCAGCCTGCTTGGCGCCGGTGTCATCGGCGCCGCCGGCTGCGTGGAAAGCCAGGCCGCAAAGCCCGCAGCCCCTCCGACAGTCACTGCGGCGGCCCCTGCCGCGCCTGCCGCGCGCCCGCTGGATGCGGCCGGCCAGGCCCGGGTTGCTGCACGCCTGAAAGAACTGGAGCCGGAATTCTGGACCCGGCGCTCGAAAGATGGTGAGGCAGCCGCGAATGCCTGGCTGCAGCAAAAGGCCGTCGTGATCGGCCGCGAAGAGGCACGGCGTGGCGCGGGCTGATCAGGTTTCGCCGATCTGGCCACCGGTAATATAGTCGCCCGCTGGCCCCGCCTTCAGCTGATCGACGGAATTCAGCCCCATCAGTTGCAGCGTGATGCCGATTTCTGCGGCCAGCAGCGAAAACAGGCGCCCGGTGCCCCAGGCGCCCTCGGCCGCGACCGCCCAGGCAAAGGGCCGCCCCATCATCACCGCATCCGCGCCCAGGGCCAGCGCCTTCACCACATCGCTGCCACGCCGGAAGCCGCTGTCCACGATCAGCTCGCAGCCCGGGCCAAGCGCTGCGCGCATCGCGGCAACCTGGGCAATCGTCGCATGGCCGTGATCGAGCTGGCGCCCGCCATGGTTTGACAGCACCACGCCATCAACCCCGCTTTGCCGCGCGATCTCGCCATCGCGTGGGTCAGAAACCCCCTTGATCACCAGCCGCCCCGGCCAGAGATCGCGCAGGGCTTTCACCTTGTCCCAGGTCAGGTGCTTGTCGAGCCGTGACGACAGGGCCGAGGCCTGGGCCAGCGCGCCGCGCCCGAATTCGGGCCGACCCGCGACCAGTTCCACCCCCGGAAAACCGTTGCGCAACAGATCCAGCGACCAGCGCGGGCGTTTCGCGAATTGCCAGGCCAGGCCCGGCGTGATGTGTTTCACCGCGCGAAAGCCGTTGCGGTTATCGCGTTCCCGCACCGAGGTGATGGCGGTGTCGACGGTCAGGAAGATCGTCTCGACCCCCGCCGCATGGCAGGCGGCCAGGTAGCTTTCATTCACCGCCGGATCGCGGTCGAGATAAAGCTGAAACGCCAGGTTATCGCCCAGCTGAGGCGCAAGGCTGGCGATTCCTTTGATCGAGAAGGTCGAGAGCCCGAACGGCACCCCCGCCGCTTTTGCCGCAAGCCCGACCAGCAGATCGCCGTCGCGGCGATAAAGCCCGAGAAAACCGACCGGCCCGGGAAAGAACGGCAAGGACCAGCGCCGGCCGAGATAGGTCGTGCTCAGATCCGGCTGCGGCGCAAGGTCCTGCAGCACCCGCTGCGACAGGGCATAGCGGTCAAAACCCAGCCGGTTGCGGGCCAGCGTGGTCTCCGAAAAGGCCCCGCCCTCGATATAATCGGCAAAGATCTTCGGCAGGCGGCGCCAGGCGGCGCGGCGGAAATCATCGACATTCTGGTAGCGGCGGTCGCGCGACATGTTACGGCTCCGGACGGATGGAATCGAAGAACCGCACCATCCGGTCCTCGCCCGCCAGCGGCCTTGCACCGCAAAGGATCGCCTGGGACAGTCCGATGGCCGAGCTTTGCGGATTATGCCGCCCGGCACCGGCGCGCAGGTTCATCACCAAAGTCGGGCACAGGAACAGCGCAAGCCGCAAGACCTCCTCCCAATCCGCGGGCAGCATGTCATGCTCTGCCAGATGGGCGAGCCAGGGCTTCCAGAAGCGTTCGGCCTTTACCGCCAGCAACGCGTCGCGCAGAACGCCCGGCGCCCAGTCGCTGTCGATATAAAGGCAGCCATCCGCCAGCCGCGCCGTAACCTGCCAGCGCCCCGGCACCATATCGCTGTCATAAAGCCAGAGCGGATGGGCGAGGATATTGTGGAAGGTCGATTTCACCTCGGCCAGCAGTGCGGGCACATGTTCGCCGGCGAAAGCCGGATCGAAAAACGCCAGATGATCGACGGTCTCACCGCGCGCATACCAGACATTGGCGTTATGGGCGTCACCATGCGCCACGATGCCGCCTGCATCCGCCAGCCGTGCGGGGGCGAGCCGGGTCCGGGCCGCGTCGAACAGAACGGCGAGGGGACGGTCATATTCAAGCCCATTGATCACCGGTCGGGCCAGCGCGATCTCATCCCAGGAGGCGCTCTGGCCGGCAAGGTCAAAGGCCTGGCCGATATAGAAAGAGGCCAGCCGTCCGCCGGGGTAATGCCCGGTCGCGGGGTCGATCAGGCGTTCGGAAAACAGACGGTGAATCGGTTCGGCGGCGGATTGATCCGGTGTGATCTCATGCAGGCTGGCCTTTGCCACCGCGAGCAGGTGGTCGTTCAGCGCGCCTTCTGCCGCCAGCGCGCGGGCCATCGCAGGCGCATCGGGCGCGAGGTCCAGCGCGCGCAGCACATCTGAAAAACGCGGGTCACTGCGGCGGCGATAGACGAGGATCTGCTCTCCCGGCAGGGTCGAGGACAGGATCGGCTGATCCACCGGCAGACCGGCGCGGGCAAGGATATCAGCGCGGTAATATTCGCCGCGCATATCCTCCTCACCCTCTTCCTGATGGAATTTAAAGAAACACTCGCCCTGCTCGCAGGTGAAGAACCCGTTTAGCGAGTTCAGCGAATACTGGTCGTGATTGATCCGCACATCGCTGGCCGTGATCGCAAAAGTCTCGCCCAGAAAAGCCGCGAGCATTGCTTCGGCACGGGCCGGATCGGTGGCGGCAGTGGCGCGGATTTCGGCGGTGCGCGACAGCGTCATGGCTGCATCTCCGGCAGAATAATCGTCTTGGCGCCCATCACTTCGCCCGCAAGATGGCGCGCATAGGCAGCGGGAACCGCGTCGAGCGGGATCTCGGCGTCGATCAGCTGTTCCAGCTGCGGGCCGATGAGGTCGAGCAGCGCCACGGCCTCGGGCAATTCATCCCCGAAAGCATGACAGCCGGACAGCCGGATCTCGCGCTCCACCAGCAGCGTCGGATTCAGGCTGAGCGGGCGCGCGCCGATCCCCACCAGCGCAATCGCCCCGCCGCCGCGCAGGGAACGGATCAGATGGTCGATCACCTCCGGGCTGCCGGTCGCGTCAATGGCATAGCGGGGCGGTGTCGGGCCGAGGTCATCAAGCTGCACGACCTCGCCCCCGAAGGCCGCCGCTGCGCGGGTGGCGCGGATCTGGTTGCGATCAACGATGCTGACCGGGTGGCCTTTATGCGCGAGAACAAGCGCCGAAAGCGCGCCAATGGCACCGGCGCCCGTGACCAGAACCGGCGCGCCGGCTGGCGCGTTCAGAAGATGCGCGGCATGGAGCGCCACCGCCAGCGGCTCGGCCATCGCAAGCAGGCGCGGCGGCAGACCGGCGGGTGCTTTAACCACGTTTTTGGCCGGAATAGTGACGTATTCCGCGAAGCCGCCATCGATTACTTCGCCCAGAAACCCAAGCTTTTCGCAGATCTGGCTGAGGCCCTCCTGGCAGTTGTCACAGCTGCCGCAGGTCACGCGGCTGTCCACCGCAACGGTGTCGCCCCGGGCAACATGGCGCACCCCTGCCCCGACCGCCGTGACCACGCCGGCAAACTCATGCCCCGCAACCGAAGGGCTGCGCGAGATCCAGGCCCCGGTTGCAAAATTATGCAGGTCTGATCCGCAGATCCCCGCCGCCGTTACCCTGAGCGTCACCTCTGCCGGGCCCGGAGGCTCCGGCAAAGCCACGTCTTCGACCCGCAGATCCTTTACGCCAAAAAGGCGGACGGCGCGCATATCTCAGCCTTTCAGATACTGCTTGCGGATGTCTGAGACCGCATTGGCGTGATTGTCGAACCCCTCATAGCGCGCCAGCGTGCCGGCAGCCTCGGCCAGTTCCGGGAAACCCTTTGCAGTGACGTAGCCGACCGAGGACCGGCGGATGAAATCGGTCACGGAAAGCGGCCCATAGGTACGCGCGCCGCGCGAGGTCGGCAGCACGGCATTCGGCCCGAGGCAGAAATTGCCGATCGAGACCGGCGTATGCGGCCCCATCAGGATCTCGGCGGCGGCGGTGATTTCGCCCAGATGCTCAAAGGGTTTTTCCGAGAGGAGCTGGAGATGTTCCGGCGCGTAATCATTGATGAAGGCATAGGCCTCGGCCAGGGTTTCGGTCACGAGGATACCGCCATGGCTGCCGCACAGCACCGCTTTCGAGAAAGCAACCCGCTGCTCGCTCATCCGCGACCAGTGATCCGGCAGCGCGGCCAGCGCCTCATCGGCGACGCGGCGGGAATTGGTCACGAGCCAGGCGGAACTGTCGGGTCCATGTTCGGCTTCGATCAGCAGATCAAGCGCGGCGAGGCCGCCATGCACGGTTTCATCGGCGAAAATGATCGATTCCGACGGGCCAGCGGGCAGACCGGGGTCAATCACGCCCGACAGGAGGCGCTTTGCCGCCACCACCCAGGGGCTGCCCGGGCCAACGATCTTGTGGCAGGGGCGCACGGTCTCGGTGCCATAAGCCGCCGCCGCCACCGCCTGGGCCCCGCCCGCCTTATAGACCGTCTTCACCCCGGCCAGCCGCGCCGCCACCAGCGTTGCCGCATCGACCTTGCCACCCGGGATCGGCGGCGTGAAGATCGCGATATTCGGCACCCCCGCCACCACTGCCGGCACGCCGGTCATCATGGTCACGGACGGAAACGACCCCTTGCCGCGCGGCACATAGAGCGCGACCGAATCGATGGGGATGAACCGATCCCCGGCAAAGGCGCCTGGACGGATCTCCTTCAGCGTCATCGGCTCGGGCAGCTGTTCCTCATGGAACGACCGGATGTTCGAAATCCCCAGCTCAATCGCGCGGATCACCTCGGGCTCGACCAGGGTGAAGGCCTCGTCAAACTCGGCTTCGGTGACTTTCAGCTTGTCCGCCGTCAGCCCATCGGCCTTGTCGAAATTCACGCCGAATTCGACCAGCGCGGCATCGCCACGGGTTTTCACTGCCTCAATGATCTCCGGAACTTTTTCCAGAAACATCGACAGATCGGTCTCTGACCGGGCGAACAGCGCCTCGCGCTCGACCGCCGTCAGATCGGCCAGGATTTTGAAATTGACCTCAGCCATGGACAGGCCCTCTCGCATAGTCATTTGGATTTAAGAAAGATTTCCAGCCCGACGAGCTTGTCGAGCAGCCAGATCGCCGCCAATGCAATCGCGATGAACACCACCGAGACGGCGGCCAGATCAGGCGTGATGATCGAGCGGATCGAGTTGTAGATCAGCACCGGCAAAGTGACGATGCGGGCATCAGTGAGAAGAAGGCTCACAAGGAATTCGTTCATCGCGAGGATGAACATCAGAAGACCCCCGGTGATCACGCCCGGCATCACGGCAGGCAGCGTGACATGAAGGAAGGTCTGCACCCGCCCTGCCCCGCAATTCTGCGCCGCAAGCTCAAGATCCGGGTCCAGCAGCACCGCCGAAGACGAGACCGACCAGATGATGAAGGGCAGATTGATGACCGCGCAGGCCATGCCCACCGGCCAGAGGCTGCCCAGCACATGCCATTCGCCGAAAACCAGCATTAGCCCGATCCCCGATCCGATCAGCGGCACGGTAAAGGGCAAGAGCAGATAGACCTGGATCGCCGTGGTAAAGCGCAGGCGGAACCGCGACAGGGCAAGACCCGCCAGCGTCCCCACCGGCACCGCTACGAGGGTGCAGATCCCGGCAACGATCAGCGAGCGCAGAAAGGCCTGCTGCAAATCGCGGGCCAGCGCGATCTTCTCATACCATTGCAGCGAAAGCCCCTGCGGCGGAAAGGCGACCATATTGCCGGCGGTCAGGCTCGCCCCCAGCACCACCAGCGTCGGCAGAGACAGCGTGATGATCGAGAACCAGACGAGGCTCCAGACGGTGATCTTCTGGCTGAAAGACATCATTTGCGGCCTCCCATCGCCAGCGTCCCGGCGCCGAAGATCATGAACACCAGCCCCACCAGCACCGACCCCGCCGCCACCAGCAAAAGCGCCAGGGCCGAACCAAGCCCCTGATCGGCGGTGCGGAAGAACTGGTCATAGATTGCATTGGCGATGAAATCCTGGCCACCGCCGCCCAGCATCGCCGGCACCGCGAAGTCGGTAAGCGTCAGCGTAAACACCACCAACCCCGCCCCGATCAGCCCCGGCTTCGCCATTGGCAGCAGAACATGCCACAGAATGCGCGGCCAGCTCGCGCCCAGCGATCCGGCGGCGGTCTCGGTTTCCTCCGGGATTGCGGTCAGTGCCGGCACCAGCAAAAGCACGGCGAAGGGCAGCATATATTGCACCAGGCCAAAGACCACCGCGCCGTAATTGAACAATAGCCGCATCGGGGTCACGCCGACCAGCGACATTGCCTCATTCACCATGCCGGAATTCCCGAGGATGATCAGCCAGCCATAGGCGCGCACCACCTGGCCGATGAAAAAAGGCAAAAACAGGGTGATCAGCAGCGCCTTGCGGATCCAGGCCTTTTTCACCCGCACCAGCGCATAGGCATAGGGAAACGCGAGAATGAGCGTCAGAACCGTGGTCAGCATCGCGGCAGACAGCGACCGCCAGGCCACCGTCAGATAGGTCGATGACGAAAGCGCCTTGCGGTAATTCTCTGTCGACCAGTCCTCCGACATCAGAAAAGTCGAGGTGTCCAGCGTCCTGAGCGAGGCATCCGCGATCTGGATCAGCCCCAGCACCAAAAGCCCGACCAGCAAAAGCGCAGGCGCGATGAACAGCCAGCCGGTATGGCGCGACAGACGGCGCGGCCAGACCAGGTCGGCAATCCGCTCCACCGCGTCCATCAGGCGCCAGTGCAGCGGGTAGCGAAACTCGGGAGAGGGGTTCGGCATCGGCTTTATCCGGAAGGGTCACCCCACCCGCCGGGTGAACCACCGGCGGGCAGGCGCGGGATGGGGGGTCCGGGGGGCCTGCCCCCCGGCCTGCGCTGACGGTGCCCCCTGGCCTTCAGGCCCGGGGAAAGCCGTCAGCTCCCGTTACCCCTGCATGATCTCTTTGAACTTCGAGAACCATTCGCTCTCATTCTCGACCTGCACCTTGGTCGAGATGCGGATCAGATGCGACATCTCTTCCGGCGTATCCGGGTAGGACGGGTCATCCGCCAGATCTTCCGGCGGCGTCAGGCCCGGCACCACGCCCGGCAGACCCAGCCCGTCACACCAGACCTGCTGCGCCTCCTGGCTGATGGCGAAGTTGATATATTCCTTCGCCCAGTACAGCTCATTCTCCGGCAGGCCTTTCGGGATCCAGAGCCCATCCGTGTCAAACTTCGCGCCCTCTTCCGGCACGGTCCAGGCCAGATCAACGCCGTTCTTCTTCGCTTCACGCGCATTCGTGGAAATGGTGCAGGCGATGTCGATCTCACCATTCTGGAACCAGGCGGTGAAATCGGGGTCTTCGCCCAGCAGCGGCTGCTGCTGTTTCACCTGCGTGATGAAATCCCAGGCCGGTTGCATATTGCCTGGAATATCCTCAAGCTTGCCGCCGCCGGCCACCTGGGCCGGGAAGTGGAAGCCGATCCCGTCATTGTAAAGCGCGATCCGCCCCTTGAATTTCGGATCCAGCAACGCCTTCCACGAGGTCGGCGCGCCATCGGGGAACGCCCCGGGCCGGTAGGCCAGCACATAGACATAGCCATAGGTGTTCACGATCGGATAGCCGTCGAGCCCCACCGGCTTCGCGAGTTCCGTGGTATTCGCAAGGTTCGCCAGATCTGACAGATCCTCGGTCACACCGCGCAGCGCCGATTTCGTCGCATTGGTGGTGGTGTCCCAGTTGATATGGATCGGCGGCACGCGTCCTTGCGCCACGGCGGCCCAGACCTTCGGCTGGATCTCGTTATCCTCGGTCAGATCATGACGCACCTGGATGCCGGTCGCGGCGGTGAACGGGTCCGAGACGCCTTTCTTCAGCGCCTCAACCCAGGATCCGCCCCAGGCCCGCACGATGATTTCCGCCGGTTTCGCCGGCGCGTCCTGCGCCATCAGCCGGCGCGCCGGCAGCGATCCGATCAGCGCCGCTGCCCCTGCAGCAGCCGTTCCGCGCAACAGCGCACGGCGATTGGGACGATAAACAGGGTTCGACATGTCTCAGGTCTCCTTGTTGATATGGCTCGCCGCCTGTTTAGCGGTCTTTTGCGGGAAAGATCAGCAGGTCTCTTGCAGTCCAGCCGACTGAAACTGTCGCACCCCGCGCATAGGGCGCATGTTCTGCCGGATCGTGGTGAAGAACCTGAATTGTCGTCTCAAGCGCCGGCAGGGTGACAAAGTACAAAAGCCGCTCGCCTTCGAAAATCGTGTCACTGACCTGGCCCTCCAGCACGGTATCGCAACCGGAAAGCGCGTCCCCCGGCGCCGCGATCCGCACCTGTTCAGCCCGGATCGCGCCCTGGGCCGCAGCGCCCGGCGCAATATCCGCCACCGCCTGGCCCGCGCAATCACTGCCATTCACGGTCAGGCCCGTTTCTGTCCGCCGGCCCGTCAGAAAACTCGACACGCCGATAAAATGCGCGACGAACGGGTTTGCGGGGCGGCGATACATCTCGACCGGCGAAGCATGTTGCTGGATCTCACCCTGGTCCATCACGATGATCTCATCCGAGACCACCAGCGCCTCGCGCTGGTCATGGGTCACATTGATGGTGGTGACGCCCAGCTCTTTCTGAATGCGGCGAAATTCCAGCTGCATCTCTTCGCGCAGCTTGCGGTCCAGCGCAGCCAGCGGCTCGTCCAGCAGCAAAAGCTCGGGCTCGAATACCAGCGCCCGCGCAATGGCAACCCGCTGCTGCTGGCCGCCCGAAAGCTCATTGATCCGCCGTTTCGCAAACCCGCCCAGCCGCACCAGATCCAGATATTGCGCCACCCTTCCCGGGATCTCACGCGGGTTGAAACGCCGCATCTTCAACGGGAAGGCGACATTTTCCTCGACACTCATATGCGGGAACAGCGCCAGTTTCTGAAACACCATGCCGACCGAGCGGCGATGCGGCGCCACCGCATCCGCCGGCTTGCCGCCGATCAGGATCTCGCCACGAGTCGGCGTCTGAAAGCCTGCGATCATTCGCAAAAGCGTGGTCTTCCCCGATCCCGACGGGCCGAGAATGGTCAGGAACCGCCCGCGCGCAAGGCTGAACCCGGCCTGTTTCACCGCCATCGCGCCGGTGCCGAAATCCATATCCACATTCCGCGCCACCACGGCGTCAGACGAGCCCGTCCCGCTCATTTCTGCGTTGCTCCTGCCTGACATTTCCGTAGGTCCTCACCCATCGCATCGCGCCTTCCGCTGTCTTTCTTCCCCTTAACCGGTATAATGTATATACCTGAGAAAGGTTTTGGCCCGGATTTTACAGCATCACGCCTGTATTTCAGGCAGATGGCTCAGATCGAGGCCAGATACCCGCCGTCAATACCGATACATTGCCCGGTGATATAGGCCGAAGCGTCCGAGGCGAGGAAAATCACCGCGCCAATCAGATCTGCCCCTTCGCCAAAGCGGCGCTGCGGGATCTTGTCGAGCATCGCGCCCGCCCAAGCCTCGTTCTGGTAGAACACTTCCGTCATCTCGGTGCGGAAATAGCCCGGCGCGATAGCATTGACCCGCACGCCCCGCCCCGCCCATTCCGATGACAGCGCCCGCGTCATGCCCAAAAGCCCCGATTTCGACGACCCGTAAGGCGTGGCCGTCGGCACGCCGACATAAGAGGTCAGCGAGCAAAGATTGATGACCGTACCGCGCCCGCGCTCCAACATGCCCTTTGCCACCCCCTGGGTGGTGAAAAACGCACCCTTAAGATTGGTGTCGACGATCTTGTCCCAAAGCGCCTCGGTCACTTCGGTCGAGGGGCTGATTTCCTCGACCCCGGCATTGTTCACAAGGATGTCGATATCCCCCAGGCCTGCAAGCGCGGGTTCGATGCCACCAACCTCGCGCTGATCCAGTGCAAGCGCTGTGACCCTGCCGCCAGCGTCGCGGATCAGCCCGACGGTCTCCTCAAGCGCAGTGACGCTGCGGGCGGAAATCACCAGATCCGCCCCCGCTTTCGCCAGACCCAGTGCCATGGCCTGGCCAAGACCCCGGCTGGCGCCAGTCACAAGGGCACGACGGCCGGAAAGAGAGAAGAGCGCGTTGACACTCGACGCGGTATGCATGGCGGGCTTCCTTTCATTGCCGGCGAGATTAACGATCCCGGCCGGAAGAGAGAACAGCAGACGGCACTCTTTACATGTATATACAAGAGACATAGCTTCGGCCTGGCTGTCAACCGCCCTCGCCCTCCGCTTTCCCCTGAGGCTCCATGACCGGATCTGTCCCGCTTCTGCGCCCCGAGCTGGCGGCGCTCAGCCCCTATAATGCCGGGCTGACGCCGGCGGCAGTCGCGTCGCGCTCCGGTGTGACACGGGTGGCAAAGCTGGGGTCGAATGAAAATCCCGCTGGCCCGGCACCCGAGGTGATCACGGCTGTTCGTGAAGCGGCGGGTCGCATCGGGGCCTATCCCGATCCGGAGGGGCGCGATCTGATCGCCGCGCTGGCCGCGTTTTACGGGTTTGATCCCCAGCATTTCACCCTTGGAAACGGCTCTGAGGATCTGCTGGCGGTGCTGGCCCGCGCGGTTCTGCGGCCCGGGGACGAGGTGGTGACGCTTTTCCCCTCCTTCCCGCTGCATGAGGATTACGCGCAGGCCATGGGCGCGACAGTCACGCGAATCGGGCTGACCGCTGCGGGAGAGATCGACCTGCCGGCTTTGCTTCTGGCCGTGTCACGGCCGGTACGCCTTGTGCTTTTCGCCAATCCGATGAACCCGGCCGGCCTCTGGCTCGATGCGGACGGGCTGCGGTCGGTGCTTGCGGCTGTTCATCCCGACGCGATCACCTGTCTGGATGAGGCCTATCACGAATATGCCTCGGCCCCCGGTGACGGGCCGGATTATGCCAGCGGCGCGCCCTGGCTTGCCACCCATCCCGGCCCGCTGGTGATCCTGCGGACCTTCTCCAAGGCCTGGGGTCTTGCGGGTCTGCGGATTGGCTATGCCATGACCAACTCAGCAGACCTGAAGCGCGGCTTTGATCTTGCCCGCACCCCATTCAATACGAATCTCCTGGCGCAGGTCGCGGCGCGGTCCGCGCTGGATCATACCGCGTCGATGCACCAGGCCGTCAGCCTTGCGGTCCAGGAACGTGACCGTATGGCAAAGGCGCTGCGGTCACTGGGGCTGCGGGTTCTGGCCTCGCGTGGCAATTTTCTCTTTGTCGATTGCGGGCGGCCTGCTGGTCAGGTCGCTGAATGGCTGCTGGATCAGGGTATCATCGTGAAGCCCTGGAAACAGAAGGGTTATGAGAGCTGGCTGCGGGTTTCGACCGGGACTGTGGAAGATGGAGACCAGGTGCTCACAGCGCTTGGCGCGCTGCTTGCCTGACTGCCTTTGCCGGGGTGCGGCCACCTTCTGAAAAGAGATCACCGATCTGATTGTCGTCAGGAATATGTTTGTGGACTGCAGCAAAGGTTTTGTGCTGTTTTCCCGCCTCCGCTTTTATCAGTGATGCCTCAGACATCGCCAGCGCCTCCTTTTTGCGATCCGCAAAAACAGGGGCATTGGCGAGGCGGGCCTCGTCCTATTCCCCAATCGACCGGGCCATCGGGCGCCCTTTTCCTGCGTGTAACAGCCGACTGAAGCGACCTTAAGCCAAACATCTTTCAAAAAAGTTGACACATTTTTTGCCGGACCCGGCCATCAATGACCCTGGCGGCGTTGAGACTCTGTAAAGCTGTGCTGCGCAGAATGGCGGCAGTCCGGGGTGCGGGAAAGCGAGTCCGATGTTGCCTTTCATTTCAGGAAATCGGCCGGTCGACCACCTGACAGTGCTGGCCCGCTTTGTCGCGCGTGCCCAGAAGTTCGGGTCGGTCGGGTCCGGCAGGCTGACCCCGAATGTTTCCGGGGCGAAACTCCTGACGCCAGAAAGGCACGGCACGGCGGTTTTCCCGTCAGACCTGTCGATTGCCGAAGCCCGCCTGCCATCAACGCGCTGTTTTATTATCGCCGCGCCAAAAGCCTTGATCGCGCTGGCAATTCCTGGTGTCATGCCATGACCGGGCGCCGGTTGCAGAGGTTTCTCCTCCGCTCAGATGCCGCTGTGACGGCGGAATTCGTGATCATCTTCCCACTCGTGCTGGCGCTGATCTTCCTTATCGTCTTTATCAGCATGTATATTTCCGCAGCCAGCGATCTGCAGCAGGTCGTGCATGAACTTGCCCGCTATTCCTACCGCTTTGCAGGCAGGCCCGAAGCGAACCAGCTCTGCGCGGCCCTTGAACGCGACGCCGTCCCGGTTCTCGTCAATGCCAGCCTGCTTTTGCATCCCGAGAATTTCACGCTGATCTCGTGTAGTCCGCCTCAGGGTCCGGACAGGATTATTGTTATCACAGCCAGCTATGATTTCGCCGGCAGTTTCGTGCAATCCGTTGGCCGGACCCTGGGGCTGAGCATCGGAACAATCAGCCGGCAGTCGCTGTTCATCCCGTGACCCGCTTCGCAGCAGCCTGTGACAGGGTCAGGCCAGGACCGCGCGCAGCGCTGATGCATATGCCGCCGCAACCGGGGCGCGCAAAATATGTTCTCCGCCCTGCACCACATGAGCGCCAAAAGCCCAGACATCGGCGACCTTCAGGTCGCGACCAAAGATCCAGCGATCGACGATTTTCCCCGTGGCAAAACCCGAGCCCAGCGGGTCTGTCAGGGCCACAAGATCCGCATCTGCACCCGGCGCGATCTGCGGCTCCGGAACTGACAGGGCCTGCGCCCCTCCCTTTAATGCCGCTGCGAACAGGGCAGTCCCCACAGAGCCGCCAGGGGTCATAACATTGCGTGCCCGCGTGGCCAGTCTTTGCGAATATTCCAGCTGTTTCAGCTCCCCCGCGACAGTGATCTCGACATTGCTGTCAGTGCCGATCCCCCAGGCCCCCCCCGCGGTCAGATAGTCCGATCCCGGAAAGATCCCATCGCCCAGATTGGCCTCGGTCAGCGGGCAAAGGCCAACAACCGCGCCCGAATCCGCAATCGCCCTGGACTCGGCCCTGGTCAGATGTGTCGCATGAATAAGACACCAGGAGGGATCAACCGGCGCCTGTGCCAGCAGATATTCCACCGGGCGCGCGCCGCAAAAGCCAAGGCAATCCTCAACTTCCTTCACCTGTTCGGCGATATGGATATGGAAGGGGTGATCCGGAAAATCGGCCGCCAGCCGCCGGATTTCAGCCATGCTCGCCGCGCGCAGGCTATGTGGCGCGATCCCCACCCGATCCTGCTCGCGTCTCAGGGGGTCGCAATGTTCAACCAGCCGCGCGAAGGCGTCATAGCTGTGCAGAAAGCGCCGCTGCCCTTCACCTGCCGGGGTCGGGCCAAAGCCCCCATGCGCGTAAAAGACCGGCAGATGTGTCAGCGCGATTCCCGTATCCCGAGCCGCCGCGAAGATCCGGCCCGACATCTCGGCCGGATCGGCATAGGGGCGGCCATCCGGCGCATGATGCAGGTAGTGGAACTCTCCCAGCCTTGTATAGCCCGCCTCGAGCATCTCGACACAGGCCATGGCTGCGATGGCCTGCATCTGATCCGGAGTCAGGCTGAGGGCGAAGCGGTACATCATCTCGCGCCAGGTCCAGAAACTGTCCGGACCGGCGCCCCGAAATTCCGTTAACCCCGAAAACCCACGCTGAAACGCATGGCTGTGGAGGTTGGGCATGCCAGGCACCAGAATTTCAGCACAGTGATCGCCTGGCCGCGCCGCCACCTGGCTTTCGACCGATACGATACGACCTGCCGCTGTCGTCAGCCGGACATCCTCGGTCCAGCCGCCCGGCAGCAACGCCTGTTTTGCATGGATCGCCATTCACCCCTCCTGCCCGGTCCGAGAATCCGCTTCCCTTTTCATCTCATTATGTATATACCTGAAAGAGATCCAGGGGAAGGGAAAAGCCCATAACGGCCCCGCCCTTTGCACAGGGAGACACAGATGGGTGCCACGCTTTACACCAATGCGCGGATCGTCACCTGCGACGGCGAAGTTGCGCGCGACCCTGACCCCGGCGCGCTGGAGTTGGAAGTGACCGGCACCCGCATCACTGCGCTTGGCCGGGCACTGCCGCGTGACGGGCGGCGGATCGTCGATTGCGGCGGCCGGCTGATGACGCCGGCGCCGATTGACTGCCACACGCATCTGGTCTTCGGCGGCGACCGCGCCAATGAATTCGAGATGCGGCTCGACGGGGTTCCTTACGAAGAGATCGCGCGCCAGGGCGGCGGGATCAAAGCCTCGATGGCGGCCACCCGCGCCCTGTCCGTCGAGGCGCTGGTCACGGCCAGCCTGCCGCGCCTTGATCATCTGCTGGCCGAAGGGGTTTCAACAGTCGAGATCAAATCCGGCTATGGCCTGTCGGTCGGGGCCGAGCTGAACATGCTGCGTGCCGCGCGGCGGCTGGGGCAGACCCGGCCGGTGCGGATCAGGACGACCTGGCTCGCCGCCCATGCCCTTCCGCCCGAATTTGCGGGCCGGGCCGGTGCCTATATTGACGAGGTCGCGATTGCCGGGCTGAAGGCCGCCTTTGCCGAAGGGCTGGTTGATGCCGTCGACGCCTTTTGCGAGGGGATCGCCTTCAACACGGCCGAGCTGGAGCCGCTTTTTGAGACGGCCCGCGCCCTCGGTCTGCCGGTAAAGATCCATTCGGAACAGCTGAGCCATCAGGGCGGCACCGCCTTTGCCGCGCGCTACAACGCCCTTTCCGCCGACCATCTGGAACATGCGACAGCGGAAGATGCGCGCCTTATGGCGGCTTCGGGCATGGTGGCCACCTTGCTGCCGGGTGCCTATTACATGTTGCGCGAAACGGTGATGCCGCCGGTCGGGGCCTTTCGCGATCATGGCGTGCCGATGGCGCTTTCAACCGATTGCAATCCGGGCACTTCGCCGCTTACCTCGATCCTGATGGTGATGAATATGGGCGCGACGTTGTTCCGCCTTACCGTCGCCGAATGCCTGCTGGCGGTGACCGCCAATGCCGCAAGCGCACTTGGTCTGAGCGCCGAGACCGGGCGCCTCAGACCCGGGCTTTCCGCCGATCTGGCGCTTTGGGATGTCACGCGCCCTGCGCAGCTGGTGGCGCGGATCGGCTTTAACCCGCTTCACGCCCGCATCTTCCAGGGAGACCTGCAATGACCGAGACCCTCATCCCCCAAAGCCTGCTTCCGGGCGCGGTGCCGCTCTCCCTCCTGCGCCGGATCTGGTGGGACGGGATCACCCCCGGTCTTGATCCGGTCGCAGATGCCGGCATCAAACGCGCAGCGGCGCGGATCGCCGAAGTCGCCAACGGCAATGAGGCGGTCTACGGCGTCAATACGGGCTTTGGCAAACTGGCCTCGATCCGCATTGAGGCCCGCGACGTCGCCACGCTGCAAAGGAACCTGATCCTGTCGCATTGCTGTGGGGTGGGCGCGCCTCTGACCGAGCCCGTGGTGCGGCTGATCATGACGCTGAAACTGATGTCGCTGGGGCGCGGAGCCTCGGGCACGCGACCCGAGGTTGTGGCGCTTTTGGGCGCTATGCTGGCTGAAAACGTAATCCCGGTGATCCCTGAAAAGGGTTCGGTCGGGGCCTCGGGCGATCTGGCTCCGCTGGCGCATATGGCTGCGGTAATGATCGGTGAGGGTGAGGCGTTTTACCAGGGCACCCGCCTTTCGGGCGCCGAGGCCCTCGCACGCGCCGGGCTGAAACCGGTGACGCTTGCCGCGAAAGAGGGGCTCGCGCTGATCAACGGCACGCAAGTCTCGACCGCGCTTGCGCTGGCGGGGCTTTTCCGGGCCGAGCGCGCGCTGCGGGCCGCGATCATCACCGGCGCCCTGTCGACCGATGCCGCGATGGGATCGACCGCGCCCTTTGCCGCAGAAATCCACACCCTGCGCGGCCATCAGGGCCAGATCGATGTCGCCCGCGCTCTGCGCGAATTGCTTGAGGGCAGTCAGATCCGCAACAGCCATGTCGAGGGGGATGAACGGGTTCAGGACCCCTATTGCATCCGCTGCCACCCCCAGGTCGCGGGCGCCGCGCTAGACGTGCTGCGTCAGGCGGCGCGGACGCTTGAGATCGAGGCCAATGCCGCCACCGACAACCCGCTGATCCTTTCGGATGGCCAGGTGGTCTCGGGCGGCAATTTCCATGCCGAACCGGTGGCCTTTGCCGCCGATATGATCGCGCTGACCGTGGCCGAGATCGGTGCAATCGCGCAGCGCCGCGTCGCATTGCTGGTTGACCCCGCGCTGTCTTACGGGCTGCCGGGCTTTCTGACACCGAAGCCGGGGCTGAATTCCGGCATGATGATCGCCGAAGTCACGACCGCCGCTTTGATGAGCGAAAACAAGCAGATGGCACATCCGGCGAGCGTGGACAGCACCCCCACCTCCGCCAATCAGGAGGATCACGTCTCGATGGCCTGCCACGGCGCGCGCAGGTTGCTCGCCATGACGCAGAACCTGTTCTGGATCATCGGCACCGAGGCGATGATCGCAGCCCAGGGCGTGCATCTGCGCGGCCCGCTGAAATCCTCGCCCCGGCTTGAAGCCGCAATCGAGGCGATCCGGGCGCGCATTCCGGTGCTTGAATCCGACCGCTTCATGGGAACCGACATGGAGGCGGCAGGCGAGCTGATCGCCACCGGCGCGCTCGACCTCGCCGGGGCCGGCCTCTTGCCGGAGGTGGGCTGATGGACCCGTTCACCCTCCGGCAGGGCAACAGTCCTATCATTCTTGGCTTTCCCCATGCCGGGTTCTCCTACCCACATGATGTCGGTCAGCGCCTGAATGACGAGGGTCGGCTCAGCCGCGATACCGACTGGCATATTCAGCATCTCTATTCTGATCTGATCCCGGGCCTGACCACGATCACCGGCAATCATTCGCGCTATGTGATCGATCTGAACCGTGATCCGCATGGCAACAGCCTCTATCCCGGCCAGACCACAACCGGGCTTATTCCCGAGACCACCTTTGACAACACCCCGATCTGGCGCGAAGGGGCCGGTCCGACCGCCACCGATACCGGCCATTGGCTGGAAACCGTGCATCGCCCCTATCACGCAGCACTTCAGGCTGAAATCGACCGGGTGAAGGCGCTGCATGGCGTGGCGATTGTCTATGATTGCCACTCGATCCGCTCGCAAATCCCCTGGCTTTTCGAGGGCGTTCTGCCTGATCTGAACATCGGCACCGATGGCGGCGTGACCTATGCGCCGGAACTTGAGGCCGCGGTGGTCGATATCGCCCGGGCCTCGGGCCATTCCTGGGTGCTGAACGGGCGCTTTCGCGGCGGCTGGACCACGCGGCATTATGGCGAGCCCGCGTCAGGCGTTCACGCGATTCAGATGGAGCTGGCGCAAAGCAGCTATCTCGCGACCGAAACGCCCCCTTTCGCAACGGATCCACAGAAAGCCGCCCATTTGCGTCTCACCCTGGCGCAAATACTCAAAAAACTTGCCGAACTCGCGCCCGCTTTGGCCAATCGCTGAGAGGTTCCCGCCATGACCATGACCCGCCATAACTCCCGCGACATCTACCCGCCGACCGGGCCTGAGATCAGCTGCAAGACATGGGGCGCCGAAGCCGCGCTGCGCATGCTGATGAACAATCTGCATCCGGATGTGGCCGAGAACCCGCATGAGCTGGTGGTCTATGGCGGCATTGGGCGGGCGGCCCGCAGCTGGGAGGATTTCGACCTGATCGTCGAGGCGCTGCGCGATCTGGAAGAGGACGAGACGCTGCTTGTGCAATCCGGCAAGCCGGTTTCCATCATCCGCACCCATCCGGATGCGCCGCGCGTGCTGATCGCGAATTCCAACCTCGTCCCCCGCTGGGCCACCTGGGAGCATTTCAACGAGCTCGATCGCAAGGGCCTGATGATGTATGGCCAGATGACGGCCGGATCCTGGATCTATATCGGCGCGCAGGGCATCGTTCAGGGCACCTATGAGACCTTTGCCGAGATGGGGCGCCAGCATTACAATGGCGATCTGACCGGCAAATGGGTGCTGACCGGCGGGCTTGGCGGTATGGGCGGCGCGCAGCCGCTGGCGGCGGTTTTCGCAGGCGCCTCCTGCCTTGCGGTCGAGGTCGATGAGACCCGGATTGATTTCCGCATCCGCACGAAATATGTCGATGCGAAAGCGCGGACGCTGGACGAGGCGCTGGCCCTGATCGCGGATTGGACCGCAAAGGGCGAGGCGAAATCGGTGGGACTTCTGGGCAATGCCGCCGAGATCTTCCCCGAACTGCTGCGCCGCCAGCTGGCCGGTGAGGCGCTGCCGAATGGTGGCCCTGATATCGTGACCGACCAGACTTCGGCCCATGACCCAGTACATGGCTATTGCCCCGCCGGCTGGAGCGTTGGCGAATGGCGCGCGCGGCAGGAAAGCGATCCGGCTGGCGTCGGGCGCGCCGCGCGGGCCTCGATGCGGGCGCATGTCGAGGCGATGACCGGTTTTCATGATGCCGGTGTGCCCACGGTCGACTATGGCAATAATATCAGGCAGATGGCCAAAGAAGAAGGGTTTGAACGTGCCTTCGCCTTCCCCGGTTTCGTCCCCGCCTGTATCAGGCCTTTGTTCTGCGAAGGCATTGGCCCCTTCCGCTGGGCGGCGCTTTCGGGCGACCCTGAGGATATCGCGAAAACCGATGCGGCAATGAAGCGCCTCTTCCCGGACAACACGCACCTGCATCGCTGGCTGGATATGGCCTCTGAGCGGATCGCGTTTCAGGGCCTCCCCGCCCGGATCTGCTGGATCGGCCTTGGCGACCGGCATCGCGCAGGGCTGATGTTCAACGAAATGGTGGCAAGCGGTGAGCTGAAGGCGCCCATCGTGATCGGGCGCGACCATCTTGACAGCGGCTCGGTCGCCAGCCCGAACCGCGAGACAGAGGGCATGATGGATGGCTCGGACGCCGTTTCGGACTGGCCGCTGCTGAACGCGCTCACGAATACCGCCTCGGGCGCGACCTGGGTGTCGATCCACCACGGCGGTGGCGTGGGAATGGGGTTCAGCCAGCATGCCGGCGTGGTCATCGTCGCCGATGGCACACCCGAGGCTGCAAAACGACTGGAACGCGTGTTGTGGAATGACCCGGCCTCGGGCGTGATGCGTCACGCCGATGCGGGGTATGAGCTGGCGAAAGACTGCGCCCGCCTGCATGGTCTGCGCCTGCCGGGCATATTGAAGTGAGGGGCATCTACCCCGCTGAAGGCCGGACCTTCCGGCCCTGGAAGAACGGCGGCGGGCAGACGGCGGAGATCGCCATTTCGCCGGTTTCCGCCGGGTCAGAGACGTTTATGTGGCGCGTCTCCACCGCCTGGGTGGCATCTGACGGTCCGTTTTCCGAATTTCCCGGCATCGACCGCGTGCTCACGGTGATCGAAGGCGGGCCGATGGTGCTTGCCACCCCGCAAGGCGACCATCGGCTTGACCAGACCAGCCAGCCCTTTGCGTTTTCAGGCGAGGCCCCGGTCTCGGCACGGCTGATCGGGCCGGCATTGCTGGATTTCAACGTCATGTGCCGTCGCCCCTTGCAGGCCGAGGTCAGCAAGGGCACGCTGCCGGAAGAACATGACTTCGACCTTGCCCTGCTGCTGGCACCCGGTGGCGGATTGCAACGGCTTGATCTTGTGGATTTCACGCAGCAGCCGGGTCTTATCCGCTCCCTGTCCGGAACCCTGGCCATCGCGGTCCGCTTTACTCAGGCAGGACGGGAGTCTTCGGCGCGCGGCTCGAACTGAGCCATCAGCTGGTGGCGCTCTCCGGGGTAACTTTGCCGCACCAGCGTCACCCATTGACCAGAAAGCTCCGTCCGCCGCGTCAGCTCCAGACAGGCCTCGCCCAAAGGCAGGCGCAGATCCCGCGCCAGCGCTTCGGACGCATTGACCGCCCGGATCCGGTTTTCCGCCGAGGTCCAGGGAATTTCCACCCGCAGCCAGTGGCCCGGCGCCTCATGGCTGAAATCCTGGTCCAGTGCAGCCGGGGCGGCTGCGGGATTGATGATCCGCTCTTCGAGGCAAAAGGGCAGATCGCCTGCGAAATGCAGCCCGCGCAGTGCCAGAACCGGCGCCGCAGCGTCAGCAATCCGCGCTTCACGCATCTCGCCTTCCACCGCAGGGCGCAGCGCCCGTGACATCAGCTGGAACCGCCAAGCCAGGCCGAGCGCCCGCACTTCGGCCTCGATATCGGTGATCTCCATCACCGCCGATTGCGCGCGCGGCTGCGCGACAAAGGTGCCCAGCTTGCGCCGCCGCACCAGATAGCCTTCGCGCGTCAGCTGCGTCAGCACCTTGTTCATCGTCATCCGCGAGACGCCATGCGCCTCGGCGAGATCGGTCTCGAACGGCAGCTGAAAGCCCGGCGGCCATTCCTGGCTGACGATGAAACCATGAAATTTCGTCAGCAGCGTCTCATGCAGACTGCGTGCTTTCTCTGGCTTCATCGGGGGACTGTCCATTGGGCGCATGACCCTTCTTAGGCAGAGACGGCGCGCGCGTCCATGGTGCCGCTTATGCCGGCATCACGACCCAGCCAAAGGGCGGCAGATCGCCGGTCTGAAGAGCGGTCAGATTGGCGCGGAAAAGCCGTGCGCCAAGCCGGAGCCGCGCCTCACCGCCCTCAATCTGTGCCGCAATGACCGGCTGCCCGGCGCTGGCCGCGAGTTCACGCAGCAATTGCGCAACCGGCCATGCCCCATCGCCCAGACCACGCGGGCCGAAGAGCGCCGCAGGGCTCCAGACCGCAGGCGCGAAAGGTGCGAGCGCCGTCGCCATGCCAAGGGTCCAGGCCGCGCCGAAGGCTGCGCGGTGGCGGGGGTCGTCATCGGTCATTGTCACGCGCCCGCCCTTCGGGTTCGGAATGGTGCGTGAACCATATGGGTTCTGCCGCATTGCAATCGTTGACGGTCCGATCCGGTATTCCGCCGCCCCGATGATCGCACGGGCCGAGCGCGCGATATGCGGCACGGCTTCCAGCGTCTCCATCACTGCGAGATCGTCGGAGGCATGGACGATCGGACAAAAGCCGTGGCTGATGAAATCGATCCCGGCAGGCGGGCGTTTACGGTTCAGCTCGGGGAAGAAGCTCGCCATTCCGCCGCCACGT
The DNA here is from genome assembly GCF_058313095.1 of Pseudogemmobacter sp. TB195. Lineage (NCBI taxonomy): Bacteria > Pseudomonadati > Pseudomonadota > Alphaproteobacteria > Rhodobacterales > Paracoccaceae > Pseudogemmobacter > Pseudogemmobacter sp. TB195. The sequence goes on along the minus strand of NZ_JBZEGG010000001.1, from coordinate 405,423 downwards.
TTGATGCCGGGAAAGGTGCGGGCGGCGGCGGCATGGATCTCGTCCAGCGGCGGGCAATCGGGCCAGGCCGAACCCGGCGGCGTCGATTGGCGGTCAACCGAGGGGCAGACGAAAACCGACGCCACAGCCAGGCCCGATGCGCCAAGATCCCTGGCATGCGAGGTGAGTTCCGGCGCGGGATCACCGCGGAAGCGGCAGATCAGCTCCAGATCATAAAGCGCCGCGGGGTAAGCAACCTGCAAAGCGGCAAAAGCGGCGAGCTGACCTGAAACCGGTTCGGGGAGCGTCGCATCGACATGGGCGAGAACGCGTTGCGGCGCGACCAGAGCCAGCATCTGAGCAGCCTCGGGGTTGCGCGCCTCGTCCGGGGTCACGACCAGCGCCAGATCCGGGAAGACGGTGCCCGCCGGGATCACAACCGGTTTGGCTTTGACGGCATTGCCCGCGCCGCTCCAGCTGAGCGTGACCGACTGGCGCAGCGTATCTGCGCCGGTCAACTGATAGGGCCAGGGCAGGGCCAGCGGGCGGTTATAGGTCTTGTAAGAGGCATCGCCCCATTGGCGCTGATCCTCCATCTCGAACGTATCGCCCTCGAAAGCGCAGCTGATCGTCAGCCCATGCGCCTCATGTTCCAGATGGACGATGTCCATGAAGGGCTGCCATGGCTCGATCAGATCGGGAAAGCGGCTTCCTTCCACCGACCCGTCGCTATGGGTGACGCGGGCCGGCGCTCCGGCAACTCCGGTGATCGGATGCAGCACGGTAAAACCGGTTCGATTCGTCTCGAACATGCCTGAAATTCGCGCTTCAGCTGCAAAGGAGAGGCTGGTCGCGCCAATGGTCAGCGAAAGGCTCACATGCTGTTCCGCGCCGTTCGAGCGGAAGACCATCGGGAAACGAAACACCAGGTTGTCGCCAGTGGTCTCGCGCCCGACCACACCGATTTCCGGGCGCACGGTGCCCCAGTCACGGTCGCGCACCAGAAACGCGATCTGGCGAATGATTTCGGTGCCGCCGACGCGGATATGACGCAGCGCGCCATCCTGAAACCCGAGGCTGACATCGCCATGACGGATGATTTCCGTCTCATCCACCGGCTCGGCAGTACCATAAAGCACAAGGGCGCCCATCACAGGATCCCCGGATCAACCGAGCGGCCTTCAGCGGCGGAAAGGTAAGCGGCCTCGACCAGGGCAAAGGTCTCAAGATTGTCAGCGCCCGAGGTTTCCGGCTGGCGCCCCTCCCGCAGGCAATCCACGAAATGCTGTTGGATGATCAGCACACTCTCCTGGATATTGTGCCAGGGACGTTCCGCCCAGGGCAAAAGCGGCGGGCTGACATCCTGGGTCTGCGATCCGCCATCACGCTGGATCACCAGCTTGTATCCGGCATCAAGGCGCAGGCTGCCTTCGGTCCCGTCAATCTCGATCAGGCTTTCGGGGAAGGTCTCGGGGAGGCGTTTCGTCGCGTAGGAACAATCCACCACCGAGGTCACGCCCGATTTGTGCAAAAGCTGCATCGTGGCGACATCCTCGCCTTTGATCTTCGGATTGACCCGCCGCGTGGTCGCCGTGACCCGCGCCACATCGCCGAACAAAGCCCGCGCGATGTCGAGGATATGGATCCCGAGATCTTCGATGATGAACCGTTCGCCCTCGGCCAGGTAGGGCTGGCCCGAGTACACGTCATAGCCGGACCGGAAGGAGACGCGGCCAAAAAAGGGCTCGCCGATCGCACCGGCGCGCAGCGCGTCGATCGTATGGCGCACGGCGGATTGCCAGCGAAAATTCTCATGTATCATCAGGGTTTTGCCGGTTGCGGACACCGCCGCTACCATGGCTTTCGCATCCGCGAGGGTTGGCGCGAACGGCTTCTGGCAGATCACATGCTTGCCAGCGTGGGCCGCCATTTCGACCAGCGCCCGGTGCGAGGCCACCGTGGTCGCGATATCGGCTACGTCGAAACCGCCATCGGCAAACAGCTCTGCCGCGTCCCTGTAACGGCGCGCGATCCCGAATTCCTCGCCTGCTGCCGCGAGCCGAACCGGGTCGCGGTCACAGATCGCCACGACCTCGACCCCTTCGATCCCCGACCAGGCAAACAACTGGTTGCGGGCAAAGAACCCGGCGCCGATCAGCGCGATCTTCAGCGTCTGGGTCATGGTGAGGCTCCTTCTGCAATGTAACTGGTATAATGAGATAATATGTATTTGTCACGCGGCAAGCGGCGGCCCGCCCTTGCACTCGCGCCTTACCGGTCTGTCTGGCAGAGAGGCGGGATTTCATGCCATAATCCTGGCGGATCGCAGCGCCGGAGAAGCACAGATGAGCCAGAACATTGTCACCATCGGCGATATTGCCATCGGCGGAAAGAACCCGATTGCGCTGATCTGCGGCCCCTGCCAGCTGGAAAGCCATGACCACGCGCGGATGATGGCCGAGAGGATCCTTGAGGCCTGCGCGCCCACGGGCACGAAGTTCATCTTCAAGGCCAGCTATGACAAGGCAAACCGCTCCTCCTTGGGCGGCAAGCGCGGCCTCGGGATGGAAAAAGGGCTCGAGATCCTCGGCCTGGTCCGCAGCGAATTCGGCGTGCCGGTGCTGACCGATGTGCATGAGCCGGGCCATTGCGCGCCTGCGGCCGAGGTTTGCGATGTGCTGCAGATCCCCGCTTTTCTCAGCCGTCAGACCGATCTTTTGCTGGCGGCAGGCGCCACGGGCAAAGCCGTGAATATCAAGAAGGGCCAGTTCCTTGCGCCCTGGGATATGGACAATGTAGCAGTCAAGGTCGCCTCGACCGGCAATCGCAATATCATGCTCTGCGAGCGAGGGACGTCCTTTGGCTATAACACGCTGGTCACCGATTTTCGGGGCCTGCCGCGTATGGCCGAAACCGGATGGCCGGTGATTTTCGACGCCACCCATTCGGTGCAGCAGCCGGGCGGGCAGGGGAATTCCTCGGGCGGACAGCGCGAATATGTGCCGGTTCTGGCGCGGGCGGCTTGTGCGGTCGGGGTCTCGGGCCTCTTTATCGAAACCCATCAGGACCCCGACAATGCGCCCTCGGACGGGCCGAATATGGTGCCTGTCGATCAGCTGAAAGACCTGATCGGCACCTTGCGCAGCTTTGACGCATTGGCCAAGGGCCAGTGAGGGAAGCCGCGATGGATACGGTCATCATCATCCCGGCCCGCTATGCCTCGACCCGCTACCCGGCCAAGCCGCTGGCCATGCTGAAAGGCGCGAGCGGGGCAGGGCGCAGCCTGCTGGAACGCTCCGTCATAGCCGGGCGCCGCGCCGTCGAAGAGGCCGGCGGTGGCATCGGGCTTTATGTCGCAACCGACGACAGCCGCATTGCCGATGAGGCGCGGCGGATCGGGGCCGAGGTGATCATGACTTCGGAAACCGCGCGCAACGGCACCGAGCGTGTGGCAGAAGCAGTGAAGAACGCCGGGCTTTCGCCACAGATTGTGGTGAATTTACAAGGGGATGCGCCACTGACGCCGCCGTCATTCGTCACCGCGCTGATCCGCCATATGCGCGAGAAACCGACCACCGGCATCGCCACGCCGATCCTGCGCTGTGACGAAGACGCCGTGCGGAATTTCATCGCCGACCGCGCGGCCGGGCGCGTGGGCGCCACGACCGTGGTCGCGAACCGACTGGGCCAGGCGCTTTATTTTTCGAAAGAGGTGATCCCGTTCACCAATGGCAAAGGCGTGGTCGATGGTCAGGTGCCGGTCTTCCACCATGTCGGGCTTTACGCCTATCGCCCCGCCGCGCTGGCCGCCTATGGTCAATGGGAACCAGGCCCCCTTGAGACGCTGGAAGGCCTGGAGCAGCTGCGTTTTCTGGAAAACGGCCATCCGGTCGATGTGGTCGAGGTATCGGCCCCCGGTGCGAAATTCTGGGAGCTGAACAACCCTTCTGACTTGCCGCTGATCGAGGGCTATCTGAAGCAGATGGGCTGGGACTAAAGGCCCGAAGCAATTGTCCCCGGAACCAAAGGCTCCGGGGACAAATCAGGTCAGACCGAAGCGTTCAGCGCCGCGATGATCGCATCGCCCATAGCGGCTGTGCCGATGGGCGAGCCGCCCTCCGGGCCAAGAAGGTCTGCGGTGCGCAGCCCGTCGGCGAGCACTTTTTCAACCGCCTGTTCGACGCGGGTGGCCTCGTCGCCAAGATCAAAGCTGTAGCGCAGCGCCATCGCAAAGCTGAGGATACAGGCGATCGGGTTCGCCTTGCCCTGGCCCGCAATATCGGGGGCCGAGCCATGCACCGGCTCATACATCGCTTTCGGGCGACCATTGGCCATCGGCGCGCCAAGGCTGGCCGAGGGCAGCATGCCGAGCGAGCCGGTCAGCATCGCGGCCAGATCCGACAGAAGATCGCCGAACAGGTTGTCGGTCACGATCACGTCGAACTGTTTCGGCCAGCGGGTCAGCTGCATCGCGCCGGCATCGGCATACATATGGCTGAGTTCGACATCCTGGTAATCGCGCTGATGCACCTCGGTGACGACATCGCGCCAAAGAATGCCGGATTCCATCACATTGGCCTTCTCCATCGAGCAGACCTTGTTGCCCCGGCGGCGCGCCAGTTCAAAAGCCGATTTCGCGACACGGGCGATTTCGCTCTCGGTATAGCGCTGCGTGTTGATGCCAACACGCTCATTGCCCTCTTTGAAGATGCCACGCGGCTCGCCGAAATAGACGCCGGAGGTCAGCTCGCGCACGATCATGATGTCGAGACCGGCCACCACGTCACGCTTCAGCGACGAGAAATCGGCCAGCGCGTCAAAGCATTGCGCCGGGCGCAGGTTCGAAAACAGGTCCATCTCTTTGCGCAGCCGCAGCAGGCCCCGCTCGGGCTTTACGCTGAAATCGAGCTTGTCATATTTCGGGCCGCCCACCGCGCCGAGCAGAACCGCATCCACCTCCTGCGCCTTTGCCATGGTCGCGTCGGTCAGCGGCGTGCCATGCGCGTCATAAGCGCAGCCGCCCACCAGATCCTCCGAGACATCGAAATGGATGCCGCGGGCGGTGCCCATCCAGGAGATGACTTTTTTCACCTCATCCATGACTTCGGGGCCGATACCGTCACCGGCAAGGATCAGGAGGGAGGGGTTGGCCATCGGGGCGCTCCGTTTGAATGGGGTCGGCAGCGGGCTAGCCGATGCCTGACCCCTGGTCAAGGTCGGGCCTATTCCGCCGCCAGTTTTACGCCATTATCAGGCGTGTAATTCAGGATCGGCGCCAGCCAGCGTTCGGCCTCGGTAAGATCCATTCCCTTGCGGGCTGCGTAATCCAGCACCTGATCCCGCTCGACCCTGGCCACGCCGAAATAATAGCTGGCGGGATGGCCGATATAGAAGCCAGACACCGACGAGCCCGGCCACATCGCCATGCTCTCGGTCAGCGTGACGCCAGTATTTTTTTCAGCATCCAGCAGACGGAAGAGGGTGAGCTTCTCGGTATGGTCGGGCTGCGCCGGATAGCCCGGGGCAGGGCGGATGCCGGCATAAGGCTCGCCGATCAGCTCATGCGGCTGGAAGGTCTCCGCCGCGCCGTATCCCCAATATTCCTTGCGCACCCGTTCATGCAGCATCTCGGCCATGGCTTCGGCATAGCGGTCAGCCAGCGCCTTGACCATGATCGAGCCGTAATCATCATTTGCCCGCTCATAGCGCGCGGCGATCTCTGCCTCTTCCGGGCCGGCCGTCACCACGAACCCGCCGACATAATCCGGCGTGCCGTCCGGGGCGACAAAATCCGAAAGCGCCACATTCGGACGCCCATCCCGCTTGGTCGTCTGCTGACGCAGCGTGTGCAGCATGGCCAGGGTTTCTGCGCGGCTGTCATCAGTATAGAGACGAATATCGTCGCCGGTCGCATTGGCGGGCCAGAAGCCCATCACCGCGCGCGGGCGGAACCATTGCTCGGTGATGATGCGCTGCAACATGGCCTGAGCATCTTCGAACAGCTGGCGCGCGGCCTCGCCCTGCTTTTCATCTTCGAGAATGCGGGGATAAACGCCTTTCAGCTCCCAGGTCTGGAAGAAGGGAGTCCAGTCGATATAGCGCGCGATTTCCGCGAGATCCCAGTCCTCAATCACCCGGGCGCCGGTGAAGTGCGGGGCAGGGGGGGCATAGCCCGCCCAGTCGATTTTCAGCGCATTGGCGCGGGCGGCTTCCAGTGGCAGACGTTTTTTCGCCAGCTCGGCGCGTTCATGACGCTCTGCCACCTCGACATATTCGGCCTGGATCGACGCGATATAGGGCTCTTTCTGCGTTTCACTGAGCAGCTGGCTGACCACGCCGACCGCACGGCTGGCATCCAGCACATAGATCGCCTGGCCTTTATGGTAGCGCGGCGCGATTTTCACCGCCGTATGCACCTTCGACGTCGTCGCGCCACCGATCAGCAGCGGAATGCTGAAGCCTTCGCGCTCCATCTCCGAGGCCAGATGCACCATTTCGTCAAGGCTGGGGGTGATCAGGCCGGAAAGCCCAATAACATCAACCTGTTGTTCGCGCGCGATCTCAAGGATCTTCTGCGGCGGCACCATCACGCCAAGGTCAATGATCTCGTAATTATTGCAGGCCAGCACGACACCGACGATGTTCTTGCCGATGTCATGCACATCGCCTTTCACCGTCGCCATCAGCACCCGGCCAGCGGAACGGCGCATCTCGCCACCCTGAGCCGCCTTTTCCTCTTCCATATAAGGCAGGAGCACGGCGACAGCCTGTTTCATCACCCGTGCCGATTTCACCACCTGGGGCAGGAACATCTTGCCGGCGCCGAACAGGTCACCGACGACATTCATCCCCGCCATCAGCGGGCCCTCGATCACATGCAGCGGGCGGGCGGCCTGCTGGCGTGCAACCTCGGTATCCTCTTCGATGAACTCGGTGATGCCATTCACAAGCGCATGTTCGAGACGTTTTTCCACAGGCCAGTCGCGCCATTGCAGATCGCGAACCTTTTCCTCGCGCGCGCCACCCCGGAATTTCTCCGCGATTTCCAGCATCCGTTCGGTCGCATCGTCACGGCGGTTGAGGACGACATCCTCGCAGGCCTCGCGCAGCTCCGGCTCGATCTGGTCATAAACGGCGAGCTGGCCCGCATTGACGATGCCCATATCCATACCGGCCTGAATGGCATGGTAGAGAAAGACGCAATGCATGGCCTCGCGCACAGGTTCATTGCCGCGGAAGCTGAACGAAAGGTTCGAAACGCCGCCCGAGATGTGACAATGCGGCAGGTTCTGGCGGATCCAGCGCGTCGCCTCGATAAAATCGACACCGTAATTATTGTGTTCCTCGATACCGGTCGCGACCGCAAAGACATTGGGATCAAAGATAATATCTTCCGGCGGGAAGCCGATTTCCTCGGTCAGGATGCGGTAGGCCCGGGCGCAGATCTCGGTCTTGCGCTGGAACGTATCGGCCTGGCCGGTCTCGTCAAAGGCCATGACCACCACTGCCGCGCCGTAAGCCAGGCACAGACCGGCATGGTGGCGGAACTGATCCTCACCCTCTTTCAGGCTGATCGAATTGACGATCGGCTTGCCCTGAACGCATTTCAGCCCGGCCTCGATCACCTCCCATTTCGAGCTGTCGATCATCACCGGCACGCGGGCGATATCGGGCTCGGACGCGACGAGGTTGAGGAATTCGACCATCGCGGCCTTACTGTCGATCAGCCCTTCATCCATGTTGATATCGATGATCTGGGCGCCGTTTTCCACCTGGTCACGCGCCACGTCCAGCGCAGCAGCATAGTCGCGATTGGTGATCAGCTTGCGAAATTTGGCCGAACCGGTGACGTTGGTGCGCTCTCCAACATTCACAAACGGGATGTCGGGCGTGAGGATGAAGGGTTCCAGCCCCGAGAGACGAAGATAGCGGCTCATTTTTGGATCTCGCGCGGTTTATGGGGGCGGACAGCTTCTGCAATGGCCTGGATATGGCCGGGCGTGGTGCCGCAGCACCCGCCAACCACATTGACCAGCCCGTCGCGGGCAAAGGTCGCCACCTGGGCGGCGGTGTCCTCGGGCCCCTCGTCATATTGACCGAACGCATTGGGCAGGCCGGCATTCGGATAGGCGCAGGTGAAGGTTTCCGCCACAGCAGAGAGCTCCGCCAGATGCGGACGCATCGCGCTCGCCCCGAGCGCACAGTTCAGCCCGATGGTGAAAGGTTTCGCGTGGCGCACCGAATGCCAGAATGCCGTCGGGGTTTGCCCGGACAGGGTGCGGCCCGAAGCATCGGTTATGGTGCCCGAAATCATCACGGGCAGCCGGCTTCCATGTTCGGCAAAGGCGCTGAGACAGGCGAAGATCGCGGCTTTGGCGTTCAGAGTGTCAAAAATCGTTTCGATCAGAATGATATCGGCGCCGCCCCTGATCAGGCCCCGGATCTGTTGGGCATAGGCTTTGTGGAGGTCGTCGAAACTCACCGCGCGATAGCCCGGATTGTTGACGTCGGGGCTGATCGACGCCGTCCGGTTGGTCGGACCGACCGCACCGGCAACAAAGCGCGGCTTGCCGTCGATGGCTGTGGCGCGGTCCAGCGCGCGGCGAACGATGCGGGCACCCTGGACGTTCAGATCGTCTACCGCTGCTTCCAGTGCATAATCGGCCTGCGCGATGGTCGTCGCCGAAAAGGTATTTGTCTCAACGATATCGGCACCGGCCATGGCATAATTGAAGTGAATTTCCTCGATGGCCTCTGGCTGGGTCAGGATCAGCAGATCGTTATTGCCCTTTTGCGGGTGTTCGGAATGGTGTTGGCAGGCACAACCTGAGCCATGGCCGGAATAGTCCTCTTCCGTCAGTCCAAGGCCCTGGATCTGGGTGCCCATCGCCCCATCGAGAATAAGAATCCGCTGCCTCGCTGCGGCTTCCAGGGCAGCGAGTGCCGGAGTGGGGGGAAGAATGAAGTTCTGCATGAATCCGGCGCTCCTGGTTCGCGCGGACCATATGAGACCAGATGCCTGTTGTGAAATTCATAATACCGGTGAATATTATGAGAAATTTCGAATATTATTCTACTGGATGACAAATTCTGCGTGTAACGCGCCAGCTGCATGGATGCTCTTGAGAATATCGATCATGTCATGTGGCTGAACACCCAGCGCGTTAAGACCGGAAATCACTTCGGACAGGCTGGTACCGCCCGTGACTTCCGCCAGACCACTGCCTTCGGTGGTGATTTCTGCGTTGCTTCTGGGCACCACAATGGTTTCACCTTCGGCGAAAGGGTTGGGCTGGATTACGATAGGATATTCCTCCACACGCAAGGTGAGATTTCCCTGTGCCACCGCAACACGGCTGATCCGAACATCGGCGCCAATCACAATTGTACCGGATCTCTGGTCGACCACCACCCTGGCCCTGATCGCGGGGTCGATGCGCAGGCTTTCAATCCTTGCAATGGCATGTGCCGGAGAACCACCACCGATACGGCTAAGATCAAGCGCAACCGTACCCCCGTCCAGCATTGTCGCAGAACGGGAGCCAAATTCCTGATTGATTGCCCGTTCAATCCTGGCGGCCGTCGTAAAATCTGCTGATTTCAGCGCAAGCCGCAAAACTGAGACCTGGTTGAAATCGAACGGAACCTCACGCTCTACCCGTGCGCCAGAGGGGATCGACCCTGCCGTTGGCACACCCTGGACAACCCGAGCGGCATCGCCTTCGGCAGAGATCCCACCTGCAATGATGGTCCCCTGAGCCACCGCATAGATCTGCCCGTCCGCCCCGTTCAGAGGGGTCATTACAAGCGTACCACCAAGCAGGCTTTTCGCATCACCAATGGCCGAAACCGTTATGTCAATCCGTGCCCCGGCCCTCGAAAACGGCGGCAGGGTTGCGGTGACGAAAACAGCCGCGACATTTTTCGGACGCGATGCTTCACCGACGATGTTGACACCAAGCCTCTCCAGAAGATTTGCCATAATCTCTTCTGTGAACGGCGAATTCCGGATACCATCACCGGTGCCGTTCAGCCCCACAACAAGACCATATCCCACGAGATCATTGCCCCTGACCCCGTCGATTTCGACCAGGTCTTTGATACGGACCGGTTGCGCCATGGCCGGGATCGACAGGGCGAGACTTGAGACAAGCAGCAGGATCAGACCTTGTAAGGCGTAAGCAAAGATATTCGGTTTCACCGGAGATATCCCGTCAGGCTGAGTTGCGAAAGTCGCGCTGTGATGGTGTAGAATGCATCCAGTCTGCTTTCGAGATCCTTAAGGCGCACCGTAGCCTCATAGGGATCTGCTTCGGTCAGGCTGTTGCGTGTCAGGGCAAGTGCCGATTTCTCTGCAGAATTCCGACTTTGTGCCTGAGACAGTTGTTGCTCAACCGTGCCAATCCTGCTGGCGAGGACAGTCCTCGCTTCGGAAGAGCTGAAAAGGTTCTCACCCGCCCTGAGCGCAAGGGCAGACCGCGAGGCGTGATCTGCTATAAAGAGACTCCGGTCAAGCAAAGCCACCTTAGAGAGGCCCGCCAGTGTCGCGCGGATTGCAGGGTCAAGGGCAGTGAAGGGAAGCGACGCCGTCTCGCCAGGTGCCACATTGAGGCCAGCCCGACCCTGGCCTCCGGTGTATAATGCCTCATATCCGGCGGTCCCGTTGAACCAGGCATCTATCCCGTTGGAAATATCGTCAATATCTGTCAGGCCGGCGATGGCGGTCTCGAGTGCCGTGAGTATCGTCTCGGATCCGGGCAAAGCCAGTTGGTCAGAAGCATCGCCGCCAAAAACCGACTTGTCGGCAAGGCGGGTGTTCAGCGCTGATATGGCAGTGTTGAAATCACGCGTGCCGGTGGACAGGATCGAAGAAAGCAGGGTGTCAGACGCGCCACTGGTTACGCGCAGCAGGTTAGCTGCGAGCTCTGTGGTCGCTTCAGAAATGACAGATAAAGCGCGCTGCATCGCCTCGCCCAGCAGGGTAAGTTCGGTGGTGGCTGCGGCAAACCCGGAAAGTCGGGCAAGGGCATGATCTGTCGCGGCCAGAGCAGAAAAGTCGCCACGCAAAGCTTTACCCTGATCAGAAAATTTGCCGGTCATCATCTCTTGCGTGGCCTTTTGCAGGCCCGCACGAAGTTCAGACGACTGTCGCAGAAGTGCCGGGGTCAGAAACGGGTTTGAACTTATGCGTTCCATCGTCAAAGCCCCAACAGAGTTTTGATCATCTCGTCCACGACCTGAATGACCCGCGCATTGGCCGCGTAGTTTTTCTCGATCACCAGCAGCGACTGCAGCTCTTCATCGGTATTCACGCCCGAAGCGGCCTCGATGTCGGACAATGCCGTGTATCTCGCGGCAGTATAGCTTTGTTCGGTCTCCTGTGTGACGCGCTGAGAGGAGGTTCGGGACAGAATGGCTGCGGCCATGCCTGCGAGGCTTCTGCTGCCACCGGGGATCGGCGATGCGATGGCGCGGTTTGTATTCAGCGCTGAGGAGAGTGAATTGAGGAGCGTGGAGTTTCCGACAGGGCCCGGCGTGAGTGCGCCGAGCCCGTCTCGCAGCCTCGTGACTTCTCCGCCTTTCACAGGATCAGCGGCGAAATTTAACGCTATGCGTGACGCCAGACCCACCTCATCAGCGGGATCAAAGGCCAGACCGCCATCGGTGAACAATCCGGGGGCACCAGCGGACAAAGTGGGATCGAGGCCTGCTGCGCTGAACCTTTCAATCATGTCACGCGCCAATGCGTCGAGCATAGACTGGCCTTCAACAGCCAGCTCGTCGCGGACCGCGAAAAGCGCCCCGAGCTCTCCACCAAGGATCATGCTGCTGCTTCCTGTGGTTGCCATCGGTTTGCCGTTGATGGTCAGACCATAGAGGCCACCGCTGGCCTGGGTCATTTCAGGCACAATTGTATGGACTTCGGTGAAACCGAAGGTCACGGGGTTGCCGTCCAGCAGAAGGGCGCCCCCCGCAGAGATCAGCGTAATCTGATTGCCGTCTCGTGGCATTTCCTTCAGCGGAATGATGCTGGCAATGCTGTCGATCACCTGCTGACGCTGATCCATCAACGCCGAGGCATCCCGACCGGAGCCGCTGTGAGAAGCGATCATCCGGTTCAGCTCCTGAACCTGGCGCAGGCTGCTGTTCAGACTTTCCACAGCCGAAGCGATGCCTTTCTCGGCCTTGAGACGTTCAGCCTGGATGGCGTCACTCGCCTGATTCAATCCGGTGGCAAGGGATCTTGCTGCCGAAATCGCCGCAGCAAGCCTTGCCTCGGATTCGGGATGGCTCGCGGCCTCAAGTAAAGTGGTGTCCAGCGTGCTGACGCGGGAAACCAGGGATCCCGGAGATTCAGTTGTGCCGAGAATGGTCTCAAGCCGGTTGAGAAAGCCTGCCTTGGTCGCGCTGTCACCCGCAGCGGCCTGAGCGCCCCTGCGGTCATTGATCAGATAGAGATCTGCATGTCTGGTGATGCCGACCACGCGCACGCCCTGACCCGATCCTCCGAGGTTAAGAGCCGAAAGCGAAACGGAACGGCGCGCGTAGCCCGAAGTCGTTGCATTGGCGACATTGTTGGACACCGCCTCGGCCTGCCGCGAGGTGGCGGTCAGTCCGGTCAGCGCGGAATTGAGGGCCGAGGTGATGCTCATTTTGCGTTACCGTTTGATATTGGTGGTTTCCTGCAACATTTCGTCGACCGTCTGGATGACCTTGGCGTTCGATGAATAGGCCCGCTGCGTCTGAATCAGCGAAGTCAGTTCTGCCGCAACATCTGTGGTCGATCCCTCACGGGCATAGCCTTCAATCGAGCCGGTCGGGCCGTCACCGGCATCCCAGAGGAAGAAGGAGCCCGATTGCGGCGAGACCTGATAGGTCTGGTTATGCAGCGAGATCAGGCCATTGGGATTCGGCACATCGACCAGCGGGATCTGGTAGAGCACGCGGTTGAACCCGGTATCATAGGTCGCGATGATATAGCCGTTCGGATTGATCTCGACCGTGGTGAGATTGCCGACGGGCGAGCCGTCCTTGGTGATCTGCACCGGCGCAAAATCATCGGATAGCTGGGTCAGACCGTTCGGGTCACCGACGCGGCCGATGGCGACGCTCATCGGGCCGCCGGCCACGGTCAGCGGCAGAGTTCCGGTGGCACCGTCATAAGCCGGCCAGGCCGGAACCGCCGGAACCGCAACAACTGTCGCGAGCGTGCCGCCGGCCGCGCGGGAATCGTCAAAGGTCAGAACATATTCCCCGATGATCGCATTATTGCTGGCAGAATCGCGGATCACCATGGTCCAGGTGTTGGATGGCGGGCTGCCTGCCGCCGGAACGGTCGGCGTGAAGTTGAAATCCAGAGATTCCGACGTGCCAAGATTGCCGAAATATTCGATCGCGAAGGGCAGCGGATCGCCGGTGGCGCCGGCTTCGGTACCCGTGGCCGGCAGGTTGACCCCCGCCGTGATCTGGGTGGTCGGATCGCCGGCGGTCTGGTTCGCATTGATCACAACCGGTACCAGGCCGGTGATCGTATCCCGCGGGAAGACCGGAATGCTGCCATCCGACGTGGCAGGCCAGCCCATCAGCACCAGACCGGACTGGGTTTTCAGCACACCATTCGCATCGGTTCGGAAAGAGCCGGTTGTTGTCATCAAAAGCGCGCGGTCTACGGAATTGACCCCCAGAGATACTTCGGTGATCACCGGCAGCATCCCGCGCCCGGAAACCGCAATGTCCAGCGGATGCGAAGTGCCGACAAGGCCGCCGCGTTCTTCGATCAGCCGCATGGTTGAGGCGCGAACGCCGCCTGCCGAATAGGTGCCAGAGCCGCGATTGTTCGTGATCACCATGCTGGAGAATTCAGCATGGGCGCGTTTATAGCCGAAAGTGCCCGAATTCGCGATATTGTCTGAGATCGTCGCGAGCCGCGTCGCGTTGGCACTGAGCCCGGCTACGCCGGCATTGAGCGCGGAGGAAATCGTCATCAGTCGCACCTTTATCCTGAATGAGCTTGCGACAGGTTTGGCCCGGAGGACTGAATTTTCCGCTAACAGATAAAATTATCAGGATTACCGGTCACGCCGCAGCAGCACGATCTCGATCCGGTTGTTGCGCCGCGAAGCGGGATCGGCCACGGCGGGCTTGCGGTCAGCAAAGCCCCCGATGCGGCTGAACCGGGTCGCCTGAATGCCGGCCCTCTGGAGCAGACTGCGCATGGCACGGGCACGATCGGCCGTCAGTTCCCAGCCCGGATTTTCAACCAGAGTGACCGGATAGCTTTGCACATAGGCGTTCACTGCAAGACCATTCACGGTCAGATTGAGCACCTCGGCCAGCATTCGCGCCAGATGGACGGTAACCTCCTGCGGCTCGGCGGTATGGCCTTTGAACAGGCTGGCGTCATCAAGATCGAAGAGCTCGATCACAAGGCCCTCATCGGTGACCCGGGTGACAACATGGCGCATCAGTTGTTCCATGGTGCGGCTTTCGCCGCCACGGTCGAACAGGGCCTCTTCGACGGTTTTCACCATCTCGGCCTGGGCTTTTTCCTCGGCCTCGCCGGCGCCAGTCTGGCTGGCGAGGCCGCCGCGGCCCATGGCGGTCCGGTCCTCCTCGGAGAAAATGGATTCCCCGCCCAGCGTGCCGTCACCGCCCCCTGAAACCTTGCTGAGCGGGATCGACGGATTGAAGTAATCCGACAGTCCCTTGCGTTGTTTTTCTGTCGTCGCATTCAACAGCCACATCAGCAGGAAGAAGGCCATCATTGCGGTCACGAAATCCGCATAGGCCACTTTCCAGGCGCCACCATGATGGCCGCCGCCCGATACCACTTTCTTCCGTTTGATGATGACTGGCGGCGCATTGCTTTGCCCGGCCATTCCCGTCACCCTTTTCACTCACCCGGGGCCAGGATCACAGGTCGGAATGAAGAACGGCTTAAAGTTATGATTTTTAGGGAATAGTCCAGAAAAAGCCCTGATCTGCGACGGCTCAGTTCCGCTTCAGCCAGATAGCGGCATCGCCCAGTTTCGCAACAAATGCCTCATGCGCGGCGGTTTCCGCCGCGGTGATCCGCGCAGGCAATGCGGTCGGGCGGGGACGGGGACGCCAGTCTCCGTCCGTCTGCCCAGCACTTGCGGGGCTGTTGCTTTGTATCGGCGCCAGCACGAGGTCGGGCTGACGACCGCCGACCAGTTCAAGGTAAACCTCGGCCAGGATTTCGCTGTCGAGCAGCGCGCCGTGTTTTTCACGCCGGGAATTGTCGACGCCAAAACGTCGGCAAAGCGCATCCAGCGAGGCAGGCGAGCCGGGAAAGCGCTGCCGCGCGATGGCCAGCGTGTCGATGGCGCGCGCCCAGGGAATATCGGCCAGCCCCATACGCTTCAGTTCGAAATTCAGAAACTTCATATCAAAGGCTGCGTTATGGATCACCAGTTTCGCGTCACCGACGAAATCCACAAATGCCTGGCCGATTTTCGCGAAAACCGGCTTGTCGCTGAGGAATTCGCTGCTGAGCCCGTGCACTTCGAAGGCGCCCTGCGGCATGTCGCGTTCGGGGTTGATATATTGGTGATAAACCTTGCCGGTGGGCAGGTGGTTGAACAGCTCGACCGCGCCGATCTCGACGATGCGGTCGCCCTGTTCGGGGTCAAAGCCGGTGGTCTCGGTATCAAGGACGATTTCACGCATTCTGGCCCGCCATTCCTGCGCGCAGATGCGCGATCAGCGCCTGTACATAAGCCCGGGTGCTGTCGATTGACAGGGTTTCGACGATATGGGTGGCGCGGGCGCGCTTGTCCTGGTCGGGCATCTGGCGCGAGAGGATCAGGTCAAGCTGCGCCGCCGTCATACCAGGCCGCGCAAGGACGCGGGCGCGTTGCAGGGCGGCAGGTGCCGTGACCAGCAGCGTCGCGTCACATTCCCGGTCGATGCCTTTCTCAAACAGAAGCGGCACATCGAGCAGCAGGATATCGGAGCCGGTATGGGCCAGAAACCCGGCCCGATCTTCCGCAACAAGCGGATGGATCAGCTGTTCCAGCCGTTTCAGGCGCGACGGATCGGCGGCCAGCAGCGTCTTTAATGTTTCCCGTGAAACACCCTGATCGGAAACCGCTTCGGGAAAAGACGCCGCCAGAGCTGCCGCACCCTTTGCGCCGGGGGCATAAAGCCGGTGCACCGCCGCATCCGCATCCCAGACCGGGATACCTGCGTCCCAGAACATTGCGGCCGTGGTCGATTTCCCCATGCCGATGGAGCCGGTCAGGCCAAGGCAGAAAGCTTTCATGCGTTCAGAACCGCGAGGCGGGTCTCCTCATCCACCACCGGGCGTTTGCCGAACCAGCGCTCGAATCCGGGCACGGCCTGGTGGAGCAACATTCCGAGCCCGTCGACCACCGTGCAGCCACGCGCTTCAGCCTCGACCAAAAGGCCGGTTTTCAACGGCGCATAGACAATGTCAGTCACAAGGCAGCGCTGGCTGATCCGGTCGAGATCAATGACAAGGTCTGGCTTGCCGGTCATGCCGAGCGAGGTCGTATTCACCAATGTGGCACAACCTTCGATCATCGCGCCGACATGGGTCCAGTCCCAGACCACCACTTTCGCTCCGAAATCCGACCGCATGGCCTCGGCCCTAGGGCGGGTGCGGTTGACGATGCGGATCTCGGGTGCACCGACCTCGATCAGCGCCGCGACAACGGCACGGGCCGCACCACCAGCGCCCAGCACCGCAGCCGGACCGGCGGTCGGATCCCAGAAAGGCGCGTTCTGCCTCAGGTTGGAAATAAAGCCGGACCCATCGGTATTATCCGCATGGATCTTACCATCTTTCCGGAAAATCAATGTGTTAGCAGCACCTATCAGCGCCGCACGATCGGTAATGATATCCGCGATCTTCAGGATCGCCTCTTTATGGGGAATGGTGACATTGGCCCCGACAAACCCCATCTGCGGCAGGGTGCGCAAGACATGCGCCAGATCCTGAGGCGCCACATCCATAGGGATATAATGCCCCGCGAGACCATAGCGCTTCAGCCAATAGCCATGCAGCGCCGGGCTGCGGCTATGCGCGATCGGATGCCCGATCACACCGGCCAGCGGAATACGCGGATGGTCAGTCATGCGGGAATATCCCCTCTCAGCGAAAGCCAGTTCAGAAGGGGAAGCAAGGGCAGCCCCAGAATCGTGAAGTGATCCCCCTGGATCGAGGAGAACAGCCGAACGCCTTCCTCTTCAAGCCGGTATCCACCGACGGAATGACGGATTTTATCCCAGTTGCGCGAGATATAGCCATCAAGCCACAGATCCCCGAAATCCCGCATCGTAAGCCGCACCTCGCCGACATGACGCCAGAGCGGCTGGCCGCCCTGGCAAACCACCACCGCCGAGATCAGACGGTGGGTTTTGCCGCGCAGATCTACCAGCTGGGCGCGCGCCGCCTCCGGGCTTTCAGGCTTGGCAAAGATCCGGCCATTCATCTCGAGCAGCTGGTCCGAGCCGATCACCAGCGCCTCTGGCCGCTTGCCCGAGATTTTCAGCGCCTTGGTTTCCGCCAGCGCATCGGCGATGTCGCGCGGCTTTGCCCTCTCAGCCTCCAAAGCGCGGCGAATGCTGTCTTCATCCACCCGCGCGGCAAGGCTCTCAAACTCCAGGCCCGCCGCCCGCAACATGGCGATTCTCGTCTCAGAGGCAGAAGCCAGCACCAAAGCCGGCATTTTCTTGCCTGCAACGTCTTCGGAAAAATCAGAGGGCACTTTGTGGATAATCCTGTTTTGTTCGGGGGAAGACTCGGCCAGTTATCCCACGCCTCAGGGCCTGGGCCGGGATATCCTCAAAAAGCGCCGGCACGCGACCCCCGGTTATCCCACTGCGCATGCTGTTTTCCACCATCGATCCGCGCGGGGGTTTTGCGCGGGCTGTGACATTTCTCCTCCACAGGCTGATGCCTGGAAACGCTGTTCTAAGAACATGATATAAATAGATAAATCAAAACACCACGCATTTTTTCCCAATCTTTACCACTTCTGTCCACAGGTGGAAAACTCAAGGGAAAATGCTCCGGAACTGCCGCTATCCTGTTATCCTCAGGGCCTACTACAACATCATCCTTCATATCTTTCTCTTAAATATATTATGAACTCTGCACAGGTTTGTGCGTCCCAGCTCACCTTTCGCCTTCTGAGCGGCCTTTCTGCTCAGAAAGATTGACTTACAGTCCCAGTCCCCCTATCTGCAGGCAATGCGGGGCCGTCCGGTCCTGACGCTTCCCTTTTTCAGCCTCTGATCCAGCATCGCGCCGCACGCGCGTCTGGCATAATGGTATTGCGATGACAGAACGCCTCAACCTCTCCGATCTCAAGGCCAAGACCCCGGCCGATCTTCTCGCCATGGCGGAGGAGTGGGAGATCGAGAATGCGCCCTCGATGCGCAAGGGCGAGATGATGTTCCAGATCCTCAAGGAACATGCCGAGGAAGGGTGGGAAATCGGCGGCGATGGCGTCCTTGAGGTTCTGCAGGACGGGTTCGGCTTTCTGCGCAGCCCTTCTGCCAACTATCTGCCCGGCCCCGATGACATCTATGTCGGGCCCGAGATGATCCGTCAGTTTTCGCTGCGTACCGGCGATTCCATCGAAGGCGTGATCAAGGCCCCGTCCGAGAATGAGCGCTATTTCAGCCTTGTGAAGGCGACGCTGATCAATTTCGACGATCCAGAGCGCGCGAAACACAAGGTGCATTTCGACAACCTGACGCCGCTTTACCCGGAAGAGCGGCTGAAGATGGAAATCGAGGATCCGACGATCAAGGACCGCTCGGCCAGGATCATCGATCTCGTCGCGCCCATCGGCAAAGGCCAGCGGGCGCTGATCGTGGCCCCGCCGCGCACGGGTAAGACGGTTCTTTTGCAAAACATCGCACGCTCGGTCGCCGCGAACCACCCGGAATGTTATCTGATCGTGCTGCTGATCGATGAACGGCCCGAGGAAGTCACCGATATGCAGCGTTCAGTGAAGGGCGAGGTTGTGTCCTCGACCTTTGACGAGCCGGCGACGCGCCACGTGGCTGTGGCCGAGATGGTGATCGAAAAGGCCAAGCGCCTGGTTGAACATAAACGAGATGTTGTGATCCTTCTTGATTCGATCACAAGACTTGGTCGCGCCTTTAACACGGTCGTGCCGAGCTCGGGCAAGGTTCTGACCGGTGGTGTGGACGCCAACGCGCTGCAACGCCCGAAGCGTTTTTTCGGTGCGGCACGGAATATCGAAGAGGGCGGCTCGCTGACGATCATTGCGACCGCGCTGATCGATACCGGCTCGCGGATGGATGAAGTCATCTTCGAAGAATTCAAGGGCACCGGCAACAGCGAGATCGTTCTGGATCGGAAAGTCGCCGACAAGCGCGTCTTCCCGGCGATGGACATCCTTAAATCCGGCACAAGGAAAGAGGATCTGCTGGTCGATAAATCCGATCTGCAGAAGACCTATGTGCTGCGCCGCATCCTGAACCCGATGGGGACCACCGACGCTATCGAATTCCTGATCGGAAAGCTGAAGCAGACCAAGTCGAATTCCGAGTTCTTCGACTCGATGAATACCTGATCGGGGGGCCAGCGGGGTTGCGATGGCTGACACGATCTATGCCAGCGCGACAGCTCGTGGGCGGGCGGGCGTCGCGGTAATCAGGGTCTCTGGCCCGAATTCTTTCGCCATATGCAAAGCATTGACAGGCGCGGCTCCAAAGCCGCGCCTTGCCAGTTTACGCAATATCTCGTGGCAGGGTGAACATCTCGACCAGGCTTTGGTGTTGGGCTTTGCGGAAAATGCCAGCTTTACCGGCGAAGAAGTGATCGAGCTGCAAACCCATGGCGGGTTGGCGGTGGTCAATGCCGTGCTGCGGGCGATTGGCGAAACCGGCCTTGCGCGTATGGCAGAGGCGGGCGAATTTACCCGGCGGGCGCTCGACAATGGCATGCTCGACCTGACACAGGTCGAGGGCCTGGCCGACCTGATTGATGCTGAAACCGAGGCGCAGCGTAAGCAGGCGCTGCGGGTATTGTCTGGCAGTATCGGAAAGACGGTTGATCACTGGCGAAGCCGCCTGATCCGGGCCGCGGCTCTGATCGAGGCAACGATTGATTTTGCTGATGAAGACGTGCCAGTCGATGTGACCCCGGAAGTGCGCGAGATCCTGACAGCGCTATCGGGTGAGATTGCCCGCGAAGCGGCGGCCGTTTCAGCCGCAGAACGCATTCGCGAAGGTTTCGAGGTCGCGATTATTGGCCCACCGAATGCCGGAAAATCCACACTTCTCAATCGCCTGGCAGGTCGGGAGGCGGCGATTACGTCGGAAATAGCGGGCACCACGCGGGATGTGATCGAGGTCAGGATGGACCTATCCGGCCTCGCGGTTACCTTGCTCGACACCGCCGGGCTCAGGGAAAGCGACGATCTCGTGGAGCGCGAAGGTATCAGACGGGCGATCCAGCGCGCCGAGGCCGCCGATTTGCGGTTGTTCCTCGGGGAGGGTGATCTTGGGATTGCGCTTCGGGATGGTGATATCCAGCTGAGCGGGAAGGCCGACCTTGGTGGTCCTGGCCCTGGCCTCGCGGTCTCGGGTCTCACTGGCGAAGGAATTGACGCTTTGCTGCAGCAAGTTACAGCGCGGCTCTCGGAAAAAGTCGCTGGTGCTGGTATAATGGTGCGTGAACGGCATCGGCATGCGCTGGAGCAGGGAATCACCGCGATCGGGGCTGTGTTGCAGATGATGGATAACGGTGTTCAGTCCGAGATTGTGGCGGAAGAGTTGCGTCAGGTATTGCGATCACTGGACAGTCTGGTTGGGCGTGTTGATGTCGAAGAATTGCTGGGCGAGATCTTCGCCAGCTTCTGTATCGGAAAGTGAGGGTGTTTCACGTGAAACATTTTGATGTTCTGGTGGTCGGCGGCGGCCATGCCGGGGCCGAGGCCGCAGCGGCTGCGGCGCGTATCGGGGTGCGAACTGCATTGGTCACAATGCGTGCAGAGACAATAGGCGTCATGTCCTGCAATCCGGCGATTGGAGGCCTTGGGAAGGGCCATCTCGTTCGGGAAATTGATGCGATGGACGGCAT
The DNA here is from genome assembly GCF_058313095.1 of Pseudogemmobacter sp. TB195. Lineage (NCBI taxonomy): Bacteria > Pseudomonadati > Pseudomonadota > Alphaproteobacteria > Rhodobacterales > Paracoccaceae > Pseudogemmobacter > Pseudogemmobacter sp. TB195. The sequence continues at coordinate 384,338 of NZ_JBZEGG010000001.1, read as the reverse complement.
TATGGGCCGGGCCGGAGATATGGCTGGTATTCAGTACCGGCTTTTGAATCGCAGAAAGGGCCCCGCAGTACAGGGGCCAAGGACCCAGGCTGATCGTAAACTCTATCGCCGTGCGGTACAGAGTTTGCTGGCCGAGGAAACCAGTCTCTCTGTCATCGAGGGCGAGGCGGCCGGGTTGATCACTCTGGCAGGGCGCGTTACCGGTTTGCGACTGGCTGATGGATCCGAGATTTCTGCATCGGCCATCGTGCTCACAACCGGCACATTCCTGAACGGCCTGATCCATGTGGGTGACCAAAGCCGCCCGGGCGGTCGCGTTGGCGATCAAGCTTCTGTCAGACTTGCACAGCAGATCCATGATCTTGGTCTGGAAACTGGGCGCCTTAAAACCGGGACGCCACCGCGACTGGACGGGAAGTCGATAGACTGGAGCCGGCTGGAAATGCAGCCCGCCGATGAAGATCCGGTTCTCCTGTCGTTTATGAACAATAAAGCGGTTGCAAGGCAGATTTCCTGCGGCATTACGCATACCTCTGCGGCCACGCATCAGATTATTCGTGATAATCTTAATCGTTCGGCAATGTATGGCGGCCATATTGATGGAGTCGGCCCCCGTTACTGCCCCTCGATCGAAGATAAAGTCGTGCGCTTTGCCGACAAGGACAGCCATCAGGTCTTTCTGGAACCCGAAGGCCTTGATGACGATACGGTCTATCCAAACGGAATATCGACCTCTTTGCCTGCTGAGATACAGGAGGCTTACGTCCGGACCATGGTGGGTCTTGAGAATGCAACCATCCTTCAGCCAGGCTATGCCATTGAATATGACTATCTGGATCCTCGGGGGTTGAAGTCGTCGCTGGAAACTAAAACTCTCGCCGGCCTATATCTTGCGGGGCAGATCAATGGAACCACAGGATATGAGGAGGCAGCAGCCCAGGGCATGGTTGCCGGGCTGAACGCCGCGCGTGCCTCAAGGACGCAGGAGCCGGTGAGCTTCTCGCGCAGTGACAGCTATATTGGGGTCATGATTGATGATCTGGTCACCCGTGGCGTCACCGAGCCCTATCGTATGTTCACCTCGCGGGCCGAGTACCGGCTCAGCTTGCGCGCGGATAACGCAGATCAACGCCTGACACCGAAGGGCAAGGAGATCGGTTGCGTCCGGGAGGCGCGTGAACGTGCGTTTGGGGCGAAAATGGAGGCCCTCGGGGCGGTCACCGAGGTTTTGACTGCGGCAAAGTTCACCCCAAAAGAGCTTGCCGAGGTCGGAATCACCGTCAGCAAAGACGGAGCGCGGCGGACTGCCTGGGATCTGATGGCCATGCCGGAATATGATCCGGCCGTTTTGGATTTGCTGGTGCCGGCGCTTGCAGATCATCCGCCCGCCGCAAGGGCCCAGGCGGAAATTGAATCGCTTTATTCCCAATATACGGATCGGCAGGCCGCCGCCGCCGAGGAGCTGCGCCGGCATGAGGCGATGAAAATTCCGGCAGATTTCGATTATGCCGCGCTTTCCGGTCTTTCGGCGGAGCTAACCGGGAAATTGCTGCGTAAACTGCCGGAAACCATCCAGCAGGCGCGTCAGATAGAGGGGATGACACCGGCTGCAGTGATGCTGCTGATCGCATCGCTGCGCAAGATCGCAGCGGCCAGACTGGCCGGGTGACCCTTGGATAAAGCACTTTGGAATGAGCTGGGCATCAGTCCGGAAGGCCTTGAAAAGCTGAGACTTTACGAGGCACTGACCGCGAAATGGACCCAGAAGATCAATCTGATCTCTCGCTCCACCGTGGGAGAGATCTGGTCGCGGCATATCGAGGATTCGGCGCGGATCTTTCTGCTTGCGCCGGAACAACCGCAGCTCTGGGCAGATTTCGGGTCGGGTGGCGGATTTCCTGGGGTGGTTGTGGCCACTTTGCTTCAGGATCGTGGTCTTGCAACCAGGATGGTGCTTGTTGAATCGGACCAGCGCAAGGCCACCTTCCTGCGTGAAGCGGCGCGGCAGATGGGTATCCCGGTTGATGTGCGGGCCGAGCGGGCCGAGGCGATTGCGCCACTAGGGGCAGATGTTGTGTCCGCAAGAGCGCTTGCCCCCCTGGATATGCTTTGCGCCATTGCCGAGCGACATGGATCGCCCGATATGACCTGTCTTTTTCCGAAGGGTGAGAGCTGGGCGGATGAGGTTGCGGCGGCGCAGAAAAACTGGCGCTTCGATCTGGAGGCGGCGGACGATCCGGGGCATAAAGGATCAGCCACCCTGAAATTAAGGACAGTGCGCCGTGCCAGCCGCGATTCCCAAGACTGACGCCATGCCCTTTCCGGCGCATGTGATCGCCGTCGCCAACCAGAAAGGCGGCGTTGGGAAGACCACGACCGCGATAAATCTGTCGGCAGCCCTGGCCGAGAGGGGGCTGCGGATCCTGCTCGTCGATCTTGATCCCCAGGGCAATGCTTCGACGGGCCTTGGGGTTGCGACGAATGATCGTAAACTGACGACATATGACCTGATTTTGTCGGATGGGGCACCGAACGCCATTATTCAGCGCACTTCAGTGAATAATCTGTGGATCAGCCCGGCGAATTCCGACCTGGCCTCGGCGGATATCGATCTTGTCGCCAATGAGAAGCGCAGTTTTCTGCTGCATGACGCTTTGCGCCACCCGGATATCGAGGCGATGGGCTTTGATGTCGTGCTGATTGACTGCCCGCCGTCGCTGTCTTTGCTGACGGTTAACGCGCTTGTGGCGGCGAATTCGGTGCTTGTGCCGCTTCAGGCCGAGTTTTTCGCGCTTGAGGGGCTCTCGCAGCTTCTTTTGACGGTGCGGGATGTGCGGCGCTCGGCGAATCCCGATCTGCGGATTGAGGGCGTTGTTCTGACGATGTATGATGGTCGCAACAATCTGGCGCAGCAGGTCGAGACTGATGCGCGCGAGAACCTTGGTGATATGGTGTTTCGCACCATCATCCCGCGCAATGTGCGGCTTTCTGAAGCGCCCTCTTTCGCCAAGCCGGTGACGGAATATGATCCGACCTCGCGCGGTGCCGAAGCCTATCGGTCTTTGGCCGGGGAAATTGCCGCTAAACTGCGGTCCTGACAACAAGAAGAAGAGGCAGAGCATGGAACGCAAAGGGCTTGGTCGTGGTCTTTCGGCATTGATGTCGGATGTGAATTTGCGCCCCGAGAGTGAGGGGCCGCGGCGGGCGGACACCAGGCTGCCGGTCGAAAAGCTGCAACCGAACCCGGAGCAGCCGCGCAAGGATTTCGACCAGGCGGCGCTGGAGGCTCTGGCAGATTCGCTGCGGCAGAAGGGGGTTATCCAGCCTCTGGTCGTGCGGGTCAAAGGCGACCATTATGAGATCGTCGCCGGCGAGCGGCGCTGGCGCGCGGCGCAGATAGCACAATTGCATGAAGTTCCGGTGGTGATCCGCGAGCTTGATGATACCGAAGTGCTGGAAATCGCGATCATCGAGAACATCCAGCGCGAAGATCTCAATGCGATTGAAGAGGCTCTGGGGCTGCGCCAGCTGATTGATCGTTTTGGTCATACCCAGGAAAAGGTGGCCGAGGCGCTTTCGAAAAGCCGCAGCCATGTGACCAATCTGCTAAGGCTGCTGAACCTGCCCGGTGACGTGCAAAAGATGGTGCGCGAGGGCGCGCTGTCGGCAGGTCATGCACGGGCTCTGATCACAGCGCCAGACCCTTTGCGGCTGGCCCAGACAGTGATCGCGCGCGGTCTTTCGGTGCGGGAGACTGAAAAGCTGGCCCGTGAGGCCCTGGAACCGACGAAATCGACGTCGTCGGAGCAGTCTAGCGCGCGGGAGAGCACCAAAGATGCCGATACGCGCGCGCTGGAGGGAGATCTGTCGGCGCAGCTTGGGATGACTGTACGGATCGATCACAAGGGGCAGGGCGGAAGCCTGGTTATTTCCTATCGCGATCTGGAAGAGCTGGACCTGCTGTGCCAGCTGCTGTCTTCCGGGCCATCGGGTCTGGCCCGCGACTGATCAGGCTTCTGACAGCTCCAGGATCAGCCGGTTGAGCAAAAGCCGGCCGGTCGCGGTGGCTGTCAGACGATCATCCTGCAGGGTGATGAAGCCATCCTTCTGCAGGGTTTCCAGCTTTTCGCTGTTCGGCCGACGTCCAAGCATCCTGGTGTAGCGGGGCAGTGACATGCCCTCACTCAGCCGCAATGACATCATCAGATATTCCAGCGCCTGATCCTGCGGGCTGATAGTTTCACGTGGAACTTCGCCTTTACCTGTTTTTCTCAGGGCTTCCAGCCAGAGCTCAGGTGATTTATGAGCGAGTGTTGCCACGCGTTGCCCGTTCAGAGTGAGGCGGCCATGTGCGCCCGGGCCGATGCCGAGATAGTCACCCATGCGCCAATAGGTCAGATTGTGGCGCGATTCACAGCCCGGTCGGGCATAGTTCGAGACTTCATACCCAAGCAAACCGGCTGTGCCACAGACGTCAGTGGTCAGATCATACATATCTGCTGCGAGGTCTTCATCCGGAAGACCCCGGAGCTTTCCGGCGTCATATAGCCTGGCAAAAACTGTGCCTTCCTCGACGGTCAGCTGGTAGAGCGAGATATGGTCGGGGCCTCGGGCCAGGACCTGGCGCAGTTCATCTCCCCATGAGGCGAGATCCTGATCCTGACGGGCATAAATCAGATCACAGGAGGTTCGGTCAAAAAGCTCACGGGCCAGATCCAATGCTGCCAGCCCCTCAGCGGCGCTATGCTGACGCCCGAGACGCCGCAGATCCTGATCATTCAACGCCTGTAGGCCGAGAGAGACACGGTTAACGCCGGCCGAGCGATAAGATCTGAAACGCGATGCTTCTACGGAAGTCGGATTGGCCTCGAGTGTAACCTCAAAATCGTTTGTCATGCGCCAGTGGCGGGAAATCCGATCCAGAATGGCGCCAACCGTTTCAGGGTCCATCAGCGAGGGCGTGCCACCACCGAAGAATACCGAATGGAGGATACGTCCTCCGGTTTCTGTGGCAGCGCGATCCAGCTCGCGCAGATAGGCCTCTTTCCATTCGGTCTGATCAATTCTCGCACGTACATGGCTGTTGAAATCGCAATAGGGGCATTTTGCCTTGCAGAAGGGCCAATGAAGGTAGAGGGAGAAGCCCCCCTCTTGCCAGTCTTCTGCATGTTCCTGTTTCACGTGAAACACTTTTCCATGATAGCGGCGACTGCCCGTGCCCGGTGGCTTATCGCATTCTTTTGATCGGCTGACATCTCGGCAAAAGTCTGCGCGTAGCCGTCAGGCTGGAACATGGGATCGTAGCCATGGCCTTCAAGACCCCGGCGCGGCCAGATCAATTCTCCGGCGCAGCTGCCTTCGACGATTTCGTCATGACCATCGGGCCAGGCAAGAACCAGAGTGCACCGAAACTGGCCAAGGCGCGGGGCGGGCGCCCCGCGCTCTTCCAGCAGCGCCCAGGTTTTTTCCATCGCCATGCCGAAGTCACGGCCATTCGGGGTTTCGGCCCAGACAGCGGTGTAAACACCCGGAGCCCCGTCCAGCGCATCAATCGTCAGGCCGGAATCATCAGCCAGCGCGGGAAGGCCGGTGGCCTTTGCCGCATAATGTGCTTTGATCCGGCCGTTGCCGACGAATGTGTCCTCGGTCTCTTCCGGCTCATCCAGGTCAAACTCACCGGCGGAAATGCAACGGATGCCAAGCGGTGCCAGCAATGTCGCGAATTCCTCCAGCTTGCCTTTGTTGTGGCTCGCGATCACAAGCTGGTCGCCGGTGAATTTGCGGGTCATGCGCCAATGGCCTTCTTCTGTGCTTCGACCAGCGCCGCAGTGCCCTTAAGGCCAAGCCCGAGCAGGATGGTGAGGTCTTCAACTGCGAAAGGCGCGCCTTCTGCCGAGGCCTGAACCTCAACCAGCTTGCCCTTGCCGGTGATCACGAAATTGCCGTCAGTGCCGGCTGCCGAGTCTTCGTCATAGTCCAGATCCAGCACATTCTGGCCGGCATAGATGCCGCAGGACACTGCCGCGACGTGATCGAGCAGCGGATCGCCGGTGACGAGGCCCTTTTGCATCAGCTTGTTCATTGCCAGGCGCAAAGCGACCCAGCCGCCAGTGATGGCCGCGCAGCGGGTGCCACCATCGGCCTGGATCACATCGCAATCGACGGTGATCTGACGTTCCCCAAGCGCTTGCCGGTCAACCACTGCGCGCAGGCTGCGACCTATAAGCCTTTGAATCTCTTGTGTTCTGCCGGATTGTTTGCCTGCAGCTGCCTCGCGGCGCGATCTGGTATGGGTGGACCGCGGCAACATGCCATATTCCGCCGTCACCCAGCCCATGCCGGTGTTGCGCAGGAAGGGCGGCGGCTTGTCTTCGATCGAAGCGGTGCAAAGCACATGGGTATTTCCCATCCGGATCAGGCAGGAGCCTTCGGCGTGAAGGGAAACCCCGGTTTCAATGGAAACCGTGCGAAGTTGGTCGAGCTCTCTTCCAGAGGGGCGCATGACTGATCCTTTCAAAGATTTGCGGTCAGATATGCGCGGGCAGGCGCCGGATGCAACCCTGATCACCAGGCGTAACAGGGGGCTGGCGCATTGACGGCGGGTGCTATTGGTCCTTAAGTCAAATGAAAGGCGGGCCGGGATGTAATGGCGGACAGAAAAGAGCTGCTGCAGCAAATGAGTGACAGGTCGCGCGAAGTTTTCCGGCGCGTGGTCGAGGGCTATCTTGAAACCGGTGAGCCGGTTGGATCGCGCACGCTTACCCGCAGCCTGAGCGAACAGATCTCGGCCGCGACCATCCGCAATGTGATGCAGGATCTGGAATTCCTCGGTCTGCTGGACAGCCCGCATATTTCGGCAGGGCGGATTCCGACGCAGCAGGGGCTGCGGCTGTTTGTCGACGGCTTTCTTGAGGTCGGAACGGTTGATCAGGCCGACCGCGCGCGGATCGATGCGACGCTCAGCGGCGAGGATCACGATGTTGGCATGGCGCTCGACCATGTTTCGGCGGCGCTTTCCTTCCTGACCGGAGGCGCCAGTATCGTGATGACGCCAAAGCATGAATCGGCGCCGATCCGGCATATCGAATTTGTCTCGCTTTCGGCAGACCGGGCGCTGGTGGTGCTGGTCTTTGCCGATGGCCAGGTTGAGAACCGTCTGTTCCATCCGCCGCCCGGGCAAACACCGTCCTCGATGCGCGAGGCTGCGAATTTCCTCAATGCCATGGCGGGCGGGCGGACGCTTTCGGATCTGCGCCAGCATATCCGCGCCGAAGTAGCCGCCCGTCGTCAGGAGGTCGATGTTCTGGCGCGCGAGCTTGTCGAAAGCGGGCTGGCGGTCTGGGAGAATGCGGGTCTGTCGTCCGAGCGGCTGATTGTGCGCGGCCGTGCCAATCTGCTGGAAAGCGCCGGATCCGAGGATGTCGACCGGATCCGCAATCTTTTCGACGATCTCGAACGCAAGCGCGATATCGCGGAATTTCTGGAACTTGCGGATGAGGGCGACGGGGTGCGCATCTTCATCGGCTCGGAAAACAAACTCTTTTCACTTTCGGGTTCAAGTCTGGTCGTTTCCCCCTATATGAACGCCGAGCGAAAGATTATCGGTGCCGTCGGCGTGATCGGACCGACCCGGCTGAATTATGGGCGGGTTGTGCCGATTGTCGATTATACGGCGCAGCTCGTCGGTCGGATGGTTTCCGATCGCGGACGCGGTTGAAGTGAAAAGGGGCTGAGGCCCGAAAGACTTGAGGAGTGGTCATGGCGCAGGAAGACAACGCCGCCCAGGAAAACGGCCAGGCGGGCGATCTGCCGGAATATGAAGAGATGTCGCTGGACGAGCTGGAGACGATCCGTCTGGAACGTGACGAGTTCCGCGACAAGTTCATGCGCGCCCTGGCGGATGCCGAGAATTCGCGCAAACGGGCCGACCGGGATCGCCGCGAGGCCGAGCAATATGGCGGCACGCGGCTGGCCCGGGATCTTTTGCCGGTTTATGACAACCTGAACCGCGCGCTTGCGGCCATTCCGGAGGAAAGCCGTGCTGCGTCGAGCGCGCTGATCGAAGGGGTCGAGCTGACGCTGCGGGAATTGTCCAAGGTGATGGACAAGCACGGGGTAAAGGCAGTGTCGCCGGCGGTCGGCGATCAGTTCGATCCGCAGATGCATGAGGCGATGTTTGAGGCGCCGGTGCCCGGAACCAAAGCCGGGCAGATCATCCAGGTGATGACCGAGGGCTTTATGCTCCATGACCGGCTGCTGCGTCCGGCGCAGGTGGGCGTGTCCTCGACCCCGGGCTGATCAGCCCAGCAGGGCCTTGAGCTCATAGATAAGATTTAGGGCCCCGATCGGCGTAAGCTGGTCGGGGCTCGTTTCTTTCAGCCGGGCTTCGATCCTGCTTTCCTGTGCGGGTTTCACGGCAGAAGGCGGAGGCGCGGCGCGGAACAGCGGCAGGTCGTCGATCAGGGCGGCTTGCTTCGTGCCCTGGCGGTCGCCCTGTTCAAGTGCTTCGAGAACCGTTTTCGCGCGTTCGATAACCGAAGGCGGCAGGCCGGCGAGCCGGGCGACCTGGACGCCGTAGCTGCGGTCGGCGGCGCCGCGCCTGACCTCATGCAGGAAGATCACCTCGCCTTCCCATTCGCGCACCGAGACGGTGGCGTTTTCGACCCCGTCAAGCTTTGCGGAAAGCTGGGTCATTTCGTGGTAATGAGTGGCGAAGAGCGCGCGGCAGCGGTTGATTTCGTGCAGATGCTCCAGCGTGGCCCAGGCGATGGAGAGGCCATCCCAGGTGGCGGTGCCGCGGCCGATCTCATCCAGGATGACGAGGGCGCGGTCATCGGCCTGGTTCAGGATGGCGGCGGTTTCGACCATTTCGACCATGAAGGTCGAGCGGCCCCGCGCGAGGTCGTCTGATGCTCCGACGCGGCTGAAAAGCTGGCTGACAAGGCCGATATGGGCCGAGCGGGCCGGGACGAAGCTGCCGGCCTGAGCCATCAGCGCGATCAGGGCGTTCTGGCGCAGGAAGGTTGATTTACCCGCCATATTCGGGCCGGTCAGCAGCCAGATCGCCGGGGAATTGCCGGTGGTCAGGTCGCAGTCATTGGCGACAAAGCTCTGCCCGCCCTGGCGTCTGAGGGCGCGTTCGACCACCGGATGGCGTCCGCCCCCGATCAGGAAGGCGCGGCTGTCATCGACCTTTGGTTCCGTCCAGTCGCCCTCGGCTGCGAGATCGGCAAAGCCTGCGCAAAGGTCGATTTCGGCCAGGGCGCGCGCTGTGGCGCCAATTGGGCCCGCCTGGTCGAGAATCGCGCGTTTCAGGCTTTCATAGTGACGTTTTTCCAGCTCCAGCGCCCGGTTTGACGAGTTCAGGATCCGGGTTTCCAGATCGGACAGCGCGACCGTGGTAAAGCGGACCTGACCGGCGGTGGTCTGGCGGTGGATGAAGAGGTCGGGATGGGCGCGGAGTTTTTCCTCATGCGTCGTGGTGACCTCGATGAAATAGCCCAGCACGTTGTTATGTTTGATCTTCAGCGCCGGCACACCGGCATGCTCGGAATATTGCGCCTGCATTGCGGCGATTACGCCCCGGCCTTCGTCGCGCAGCTGGCGGGTTTCATCCAGTTCCTGGTCGAAACCTGTTGCGATAAACCCACCATCGCGGGCCAGCAGCGGCGGCTCGGCGACCAGCGCCCGGTCCAGCAGATCAACCAGGGTTTTATGGCCGGTGAGCGCCTTCGAGGCTTCGCTCAGAAGATCGGGCAGGTCGTTCAGTTTGCCGGTCAGGCTCAGGGCCTGGGTCAGGCCGGCGCGGATCGCGGTCAGATCCCGCGGGCCGCCACGATCCAGCGCAAGGCGCGACAGCGCGCGATCCATATCGGGCACGCGGCGCAGGTCGTTGCGCAGGTCCTCGCGCAGCCGGCTTTTATCCAGGAGCGCGCGCAAAGCGTCATGGCGGCTGCGGATCGTGGTCAGATCGCGCGAGGGCGAGGAGAGGCGGCGCTCCAGCAGGCGCGCGCCAGGGGCGGTCACGGTGCGGTCGATGGCGGCCAGCAGCGAGCCCTCGCGCCCGCCCGAAAGCGCCTGGGTGATTTCAAGATTGCGCCGGGTCGAGGCGTCGATCTGCATGGTGCCGCCGGGCAGTTCTTTGATCGGCGGGCGCAAAAGCGGCAGGCGGCCGCGCTGCGTCAGGTCGAGATAGTCGACCAGCCCGCCCATCGCCGCGATTTCGGCGCGGGTAAACGATCCGAACCCTTCCAGTGAGCTGATCTGCCACAGCGCGCAAAGCCGCTTTTCGGCACCGGTGGAATCGAAACTCGCGCGGGCCAGCGGCGTCATCGCAGTACCGGAATCAGTCACCAGGTCCGCGATTTCGGTCGATTCCTCATCCGGAACCAGCAGTTCACGTGGCGCAAGCCGGGCCAGCTCTGGCCCGAGACGCGCCAGCGCGCAGGGCATGACCCGGAACTCGCCGGTCGAGATATCGCACCAGGCCAGCGCGCCCTCATCGCGCAGGGCGGTGTAGGCGGCGAGGTAATTGTGGCGCCGCGCTTCGAGCAGCGAATCCTCGGTCAGGGTGCCGGGCGTTACAAGCCGCACCACATCGCGTTTCACCACTGATTTCGAGCCACGCTTCTTTGCTTCGGCCGGGTCTTCCAGCTGTTCGGCGATGGCGACACGGAATCCCTTGCGGATCAGTGTCAGCAGATAGCCTTCGGCGGCGTGATAGGGCACGCCGCACATGGCGATAGGCTCGCCCTTGTGGAAGCCGCGTTTGGTCAACGCGATGTCCAGCGCCTCGGACGCCGCCAGGGCATCGTCAAAGAACATCTCGTAGAAGTCGCCCATCCGGTAGAACAACAAAGCCCCAGGATTCTGCGCTTTGATGTCGAGATATTGCGCCATCATTGGCGTGACGGTTTCGTCTGACATGGTTCCCCCGGGCTTCGGCGCCGACCCTACAAAAACGAAGGCGTGACGAAAAGGCCGTCATCCGGGCTTTTCATTTCATGCGTGACAAGGCATGTGCAAAGTAACTTTAATTCGCACCATGGCCCGCAAATGACCCGTTCCAGAACCACGCCCGAAGAAGCCCTCGCTTATCATTTCGAGCCGCGTCCGGGGAAATACGAGATCACTGCGTCGAAGCCAATGGCGACGCAGCGTGATCTGTCGCTGGCCTATTCGCCCGGGGTTGCGGTACCGGTCCAGGCCATCGCCGACCGGCCCGAGACGGCTTATGATTACACGGTCAAAGGGAATATGGTCGCCGTTATCTCGAACGGGACGGCGATTCTGGGGATGGGGAACCTTGGCGCGCTGGCCTCGAAGCCGGTGATGGAGGGAAAGGCGGTTCTTTTCAAACGCTTTGCAGATGTGAATGCGATCGATATCGAGCTTGATACCGAAGACGCGGATGACATCATCAGGGCGGTCAAGCTGATGTCACCGACCTTTGGCGGCATCAACCTTGAAGATATCAAGGCGCCGGAATGCTTTATCATCGAACAGCGTCTGAAGGAGATCTGCGATATCCCGGTCTTCCATGATGACCAGCATGGCACAGCGGTGATCTGCGCGGCGGGGCTGATCAACGCGCTGGAGATCTCGGGCAAGATGATCCAGGACGTGAAGATCGTTCTGAACGGGGCAGGGGCCGCCGGGATCGCCTGTCTGGAACTGTTGAAATCCATGGGCGCGCGGCATGAGAATTGCATCATGTGCGACACCAAGGGCGTGATTTACCAGGGCCGTACCGAGGGTATGAACCAATGGAAATCGGCCCATGCGGTAAAGACCGATGCGCGCAGCCTTGAAGAGGCGATGATCGGCGCGGATGTGTTCCTGGGCGTTTCGGCCAAGGGTGCGGTGACGCCCGAGATGGTCGCCTCGATGGCGGAGAACCCGGTGATTTTCGCCATGGCGAATCCCGATCCCGAAATCACGCCGGAAGAGGCCCATGCGGTGCGCGCCGATGCGATCGTGGCGACCGGGCGCTCGGATTATCCGAACCAGGTCAATAATGTGCTCGGTTTCCCCTATCTCTTCCGGGGTGCGCTGGATATCCACGCCCGGGCGATCAATGACGAGATGAAGATCGCCTGCGCCCAGGCGCTGGCCAGGCTCGCCCGCGAAGATGTGCCTGACGAGGTCGCGATGGCCTATGGGCGCAAGCTTTCCTTCGGGCGAGATTACATCATTCCGACGCCGTTTGACCCGCGTCTGATCTATGTCGTGCCGCCTGCTGTGGCCAAGGCCGGGATGGATACAGGTGTCGCGCGCCGCCCGATCATCGATATGAAATCCTATGAGGCAAGCCTGAAGGCGCGAATGGATCCGACGGCGACCATTCTGCAGGGCCTGCATGCAAGGGCGCGCCAGGCCCAGGCCCGGATGATCTTTGCCGAAGGCGATGACCCGCGTGTCCTGCGCGCGGCGGTGGCCTGGCAGCGGTCTGGTCTGGGGAAATCGCTGGTCGTGGGCCGCGAGGCGGATGTGCGCGAAAAGCTGGAGACTGCCGGTCTGGGCGACGCGGTGCGCGAGCTTGAGGTGGTGAATGCCGCCAATTCGCGCCATCTCGATCACTATAAGGACTTTCTTTACAAACGCCTGCAACGTCAGGGTCATGATCGCCAGGATATTCACCGCATCGCGGCACGTGACCGGCATGTGTTTGCATCCCTGATGCTAGCACATGGGCATGGTGACGGGCTGGTGACGGGGGCGACCCGCAAATCAGCGCATGTGTTGTCGCTGATCAACAATGTGTTCGACGCGAAAGCCGTCGATGGCGCGGTGGGGGTGACAGCGCTGCTGCATAAGGGGCGGATCGTCTTCATCACCGATACCCTGGTGCATGAATGGCCCGATGAAGAGGATCTGGCGACCATCGCGACCCGCGCCGCCGGCGTGGCGCGCTCGATGGGGGTCGAGCCGCGCGTGGCATTCGTCAGCTTCTCGACCTTTGGCTATCCGGTGTCAGAGCGCGCGACCAAAATGCATCGGGCTGTCGATGTGCTGGACCGGCGCGGTGTCGATTTCGAATATGATGGCGAGATGACCGTCGATGTCGCGCTGAACACAGATCAGATGGCGGCCTATCCGTTCTGTCGGCTGACCGGGCCCGCGAATATTCTCGTGGTGCCGGCGCGGCATTCGGCCTCGATCTCGGTCAAGCTGATGCAGGAAATGGCAGGCGCCACGGTGATCGGGCCGATCCTGTCGGGCGTGAACAAGCCGATCCAGATCTGTTCGACCTCTTCCACCGTCAATGACATCCTGAATATGGCGGTGATGGCGGCCTGTAAGGTGGGGTAAGGACCTAAGGTGGGGCAAGAACCTCTGGCCCGACCCAAAAACTGCAGTCAGTGCGGGGCCTTACCGGTCCCGCACTGAAACCGGCATTCAGCCTTTTTTCGCGACGCGCGCGTTGCGGGTAGCGATCAGCCGCAACCGCAGCGCGTTCAGACGGATAAAGCCCGCCGCGTCTTTCTGATCGTAAGCACCGGCATCTTCTTCGAAAGTGACGTGCTTCTCGGAATAAAGCGTGTGATCCGACCAGCGGGCGACAGTGCGCGCGACGCCTTTGTAAAGCTTCAGCTTTACGGTGCCAGAGACATGCTCCTGGGTCTTATCGATCAGGGCCTGCAGCGCCTCGCGTTCCGGCGAGAACCAGAAGCCGTTATAGATCAGCTCGGCATAGCGCGGCATGATCGAGTCCTTGAGGTGACCCGCGCCGCTGTCGAGCGTGATCTGTTCGATACCGCGATGGGCTTCGAGCAGGATGGTGCCGCCGGGGGTCTCGTAAACGCCGCGCGACTTCATGCCGACGAAACGGTTTTCGACGAAATCGAGCAACCCGATGCCGTGCTTGCCGCCCAGTTCGTTCAACCGGGTGAGCATGGTGGCCGGCGACAGCGCCTCGCCATTCAGCGCAACCGGATCGCCCTTTTCGAAGGTGATTTCGATAAATTCCGGAGTGTTCGGGGCGTCTTCCACCGCGACAATGCGCGAGGCGACATAGTCGGGTGCTTCAATTGCCGGGTCTTCCAGCACGGTGCCCTCGGACGAGGTATGCAGCAGGTTCGCGTCAACCGAGAAGGGGGCCTCACCACGCTTGTTTTTCGCGACCGGAATCTGGTTCGCCTCGGCGAATTCCAGCAGTTTGGTGCGGGAGGAGAGATCCCATTCCCGCCAGGGCGCGATCACCAGGATCGACGGATCAAGCGCTGCAACGCCCAGCTCGAACCGGACCTGGTCATTGCCCTTGCCGGTTGCGCCATGCGCCACGGCATCGGCGCCGGTGGCCTGAGCGATCTCGACGAGGTGCTTCGCGATCAGCGGGCGCGCGATCGAGGTGCCAAGCAGGTAAAGCCCCTCATAGACCGCATTGGCGCGGAACATCGGGAAGACGAAATCACGCACGAATTCCTCGCGCAGGTCGAGGATGTGGATATTTTCCTCTTTGATCCCCAGCAGCAGCGCTTTCTGGCGCGCTGGTTCCAGCTCTTCGCCCTGGCCGAGATCGGCGGTGAAGGTCACCACTTCGCAGCCATATTCGGTTTGCAGCCATTTGAGGATGATCGAAGTGTCGAGGCCGCCCGAATAGGCAAGCACGACTTTGCTGGGCTTTTTCATGGGACGGGCTCCATATCCGGTTTCGCCCGCGATTAGCGGGAAACCTGGGGAAGGGCAAGCGAGGCCGCGTCATCCGGGGGGCCACCTGGCCTTTGTAACCCGGCTTTTCGGCGCGGGACGGATCTTGCGCAACTTCGCGCCTTGAGGCATGGCTCTGCCATGACCGATTTTGCCCAAGCCGCAAGAGCCGCCACGCGTGAGTTGCGCCAGCTGTTCCCCGAAACGCCACTTCAGCGCAACGAGCATCTCTCGTCGCGGTATGAGGCCGATATCTGGCTGAAACGCGAGGATCTGACGCCGGTGCGCAGCTACAAGCTGCGGGGCGCCTTCAATGCGATGCGCAAGATGCGGGTGGCGCAGCCGGATCAGATGAATTTCGTCTGCGCGAGTGCCGGCAATCACGCCCAGGGCATGGCCTTTGCCTGCCGGCATTTCGGGGTGAACGGCATCATCTTCATGCCGGTGACGACACCGCAGCAAAAGATCGACAAGACGCGGATTTTTGGCGGGCCGAATGTCGAGATCGTGCTGACCGGCGATTATTTCGATCAGACGCTCGCGGCGGCGCAGGCCTTTTGCCTTGAGCGCGGCGCGCATTTTCTGGCGCCTTTCGACGATCCGGATGTGATCGAGGGCCAGGCCAGTGTCGGCGTCGAGATGCTGGAACAGCTAGGCCGGATGCCGGACCTTGTCGTTGTGCCGGTCGGTGGCGGCGGGCTTGCCGCGGGGGTGACGACCTATCTGCATGCGGTCTCGCCGCAGACCGATTTCCGCTATGTCGAACCCATGGGCGGCGCCTGTCTGGCCGAGGCGGTGCGCCTTGGCGGGCCGCAAAAGCTCGCAAAGGTGAACAGCTTTGTCGATGGCGCGGCGGTGGCCAGACTGGGTCAGATGACCTGGGAGCGGCTGAAACATGTCAGACCCGATCAGGTGCTGCTGGCGCCCGAAGACCGGGTCTGTATCACCATGCTCGAGATGCTGAATGTCGAGGGGATCGTTCTGGAACCCGCCGGGGCGCTTTCGATCGATGTGCTGCCGGAACTTGCCGGTCAGATCCGTGGCAAGACGGTGGTCTGTGTCACTTCGGGCAGCAATTTCGACTTTGAGCGTCTGCCGGAGGTCAAGGAACGCGCGCAGCGCTATGCCGGGCTGAAGAAGTATTTCATCCTGAGAATGCCGCAGCGCCCTGGCGCCTTGCGCGAGTTTCTGTCGATGCTGGGCCCGGATGATGACGTGACCCGGTTTGAATATATGAAGAAATCGGCGCGGAATTTCGGCTCGATCCTGATCGGGATCGAAACCAAAGTGCATGGCGATTTCGATGCGTTCACGGCGCGAATGGATGCGGCCGGCTTTGCCTATCGCGACATCACCGATGATGAGGCTCTGGCCGAGTTCCTTATCTGATCGTCTTCTTGCCCGGCGGGATCTCACTGACCTGCCAGTTTCAAAAGCGCGTCATGGCGGCTGACGAAGTCACGCCGGACTTCGGCAGGCGGGCGCAGGACGATTTCAAGGCCGCGCGCCAGCGCCGGATCGGGGCGGCCGAAGAACCGGTTGGCCTCGGTCTCGGAAAAGCCCGCGATCTGCACCGCTTCCAGCCAGGCCGAAACATTGTCGGCCAGCTTGATCTGTTTCTTGATTGCCGCCGGCAGCATCGAAGGCAGGCCGAATTTCAGATGGACCGCCGCTGTCAGCCTTGTGTCGAGCTCGCCATAACCCGGCCCGACGGCCGCCTTCACCGGGCTGATCATGTCACCGATCACATATTCAGGCGCGTCATGCAGCAGCGCCGCCAGCTGCCAGCGCGGCGCGATGCCGGGATTGGCGCGTGAAAAGATCGCCTCGACCAGCAGTGAATGTTCGGCGACCGAATAGGGCCAGTCGCCGCGCGTCTGCCCGTTCCAGCGCGCCACAAAGGCAAGGCCATGGGCGATATCGGCAATCTCGATATCCATCGGAGTCGGGTCCAGCAGGTCGAGCCGGCGCCCCGAGAGCATTCTTTGCCAGGCACGTGCCTGTTTCGCTGCCATTCACGGCCTCCCGCCCGGGCCCTGCCCGGAATTCTGTCGGGGCACGGCGGAAACCGATCCGGAAACGGGCATTCCGGCTGGTCCCGGGTCGTGCCGGAACCATCTTATTGCCCGTTTCCATTGCCGATGGTAAGGGGGCGCCGAGAAGGTTCAGCGGTCAGGTTCAGGAGAGAAGTATGGCAACGGATTATATCGTCAAGGATATCGGCCTCGCGGATTTCGGTCGCAAGGAACTGGTTATCGCAGAGACAGAAATGCCGGGCCTGATGTCCTGCCGTGAGGAATTCGGCCCGTCGCAGCCGCTGAAAGGCGCGCGCATCGTCGGCTCGCTGCACATGACCATCCAGACGGCGGTGCTGATCGAAACGCTGACGGCCCTCGGTGCCGATGTGCGTTGGGCTTCGTGCAACATCTTCTCGACCCAGGATCACGCCGCCGCCGCGATCGCTGCCGCAGGCGTTCCGGTGTTTGCCGTCAAGGGCCAGACCCTGACCGAGCATTGGGATTACCTGGACCGCTCGTTCATGTTTGCAGAGGGCGCGAATATGATCCTCGACGATGGTGGCGATGCTACGCTCTATGTCCTTCTCGGCGCGCGGATGGAAGCGGGCGAGGATGTGCTCGCGGTGCCGCAATCCGAGGAAGAAGAAGTCATCAAGCTGCAGATCCAGAAGCGGATGAAGGCAAGCCCCGGCTGGTTCGCGAAAACCAGGGCCGCGATCAAGGGTGTTTCGGAAGAGACCACCACCGGCGTCCACCGCCTCTATGATCTGCACAAGAAGGGCCAGCTGCCCTTCCCGGCGATCAACGTCAACGACTCGGTCACCAAGTCCAAGTTCGACAACAAATATGGCTGCAAGGAATCGCTGGTTGATGGCATCCGCCGCGCCACCGACACGATGATGGCCGGCAAGGTTGCGGTCGTGTGCGGCTATGGCGATGTGGGCAAAGGCTCGGCCGCTTCGCTGCTGGGCGCGGGCGCGCGGGTGAAGGTTACCGAGGTCGATCCGATCTGTGCGCTTCAGGCGGCAATGGACGGGTTCGAAGTGGTGCTTCTGGAAGATGTGGTGGCAAGCGCCGACATCTTCATCACCACCACCGGCAACAAGGACGTGATCCGGCTGGAACACATGCACGCCATGAAAGACATGGCGATTGTCGGCAATATCGGCCATTTCGACAATGAGATTCAGGTTGCCGCGCTGAAGAACCACAAATGGACCAATATCAAGGACCAGGTGGACATGATCGAGATGCCCTCGGGCGCCCGGATCATCCTCCTGTCGGAAGGCCGTCTCCTGAACCTCGGCAATGCGACCGGTCACCCGTCCTTCGTGATGTCGGCTTCCTTCACCAACCAGACGCTGGCGCAGATCGAGCTGTGGACCAGGGGCGAAGAGTATCAGCCCGGGGTCTATATCCTGCCGAAAGCGCTGGATGAGAAAGTGGCCCGTCTGCACCTGAAGAAAATCGGCGTCAAACTGACCGAGCTGAAGCCCGACCAGGCCGCCTATATCGGCGTGAATGTCGACGGGCCCTACAAGGCAGAACACTACCGCTACTGATCGCTCACACCTTGTGACATGCGCGCGCGCCCCGTCTCTTTCTGAGGCGGGGCGTCATTTTTTCCCATTGCCGTTTGAGGCTGACCGCATAAACTCGACCGCGACCCCGCATTTCGGGGGGGTTTCTGGGAAAATAGCGAGGACAGCTATGGGCAAGCGGGACGAACTGATCGCCAAATACGCCGACGATCTGAAGAACAAATGCGGCGTGACGCCGGATCTGGACCTTCTTACCAGGGTCACCATCGGCTGCGGTCCGACGATCTACAACGCGGATTCCTCGACCGTTGCGGCCTCGGACCCGGAAGAGCTGGCCCGGGTGAAAGCCAGCTTCCTGATCAAGAAGCTGGGCCTTGCCGACAGCGCGGCGCTGGATGAAGGCATCAATGCCGCGATCGAGACCTATGGTAAATCCGAGCGCAACAAATACCGCGCCGTGTTCTATTATCTGCTTGTTAAACATTTCGGCAAAGACGGCGCTTACGCCTGATCACGCCGGTTCGGATCCGATCCGGATTGTAACCGGATCAATCCGACAGATTGTCATTCTCTTAAAGCCGCGTCATGGTGACGCGGCTTTCTGTTTTCGCGCAGGTCGTCATGTCCACCAATGTCCAAAGCAGCACAACCGTGGAAACCACTGTGGTTCCGATCGTGCTCGCCGTCTCTATGGGTCATCTTCTCAATGACCTGATGCAAAGCCTTATCCCGGCTTCCTTCCCGCTCTTCGAGGAGAAATTCTCGCTGAGCTTTACCCAGATCGGGTTGATTACCCTTGTTTTTCAGGGGGTTGGTTCGATCTTGCAACCGCTGGTCGGCTATTACACCGACAGGCGGCCGATGCCCTATGCGCTGTCGCTCGGGATGCTTTCGACCGGGGTCGGGCTGATCGCGCTCGCCCATGCCACCAGTTTCGCGATGATCCTGTGGTCGGTCGCGCTGGTTGGGCTGGGCTCGGCTATCTTCCATCCTGAGAGCTCGCGCATCGCGCGGCTGGCGGCGGGGATGCGGCCCGGTTTTGCGCAAAGCCTGTTCCAGGTCGGCGGAAATGCCGGCACGGCGCTCGGGCCCCTGGCGGCGGCCTTTGTCGTCATGGCCCAGGGGCAGTTGTCGATCCAGCTTTTCGCGGGGGTCGCGCTGGCCGGTATGCTGCTGCTGGGGGCGGTCGGGCGCTGGTATACTCAGGTGGGCGCCGGCCGGCTGGTTGCTCGCAAGACGCGGCTGAAGACCGTGGTGCCGCTGCCGCCCGAGGTGGTGCGTCGCGGCATGTTCCTGCTGATCCTGCTGATGATGTCGAAATTCATCTATTCGGTCAGTTTCTCCAGCTACTACACCTTCTACCTGATGAAGCAGTTTGCCATTCCGGCTGAACAGGCCCAGGTCTGCCTCTTCATCTTCCTCTCTGCCGTGGCGGCAGGGACGATCATCGGTGGCCCGATCGGCGACAAGATCGGGCGGCGGAAGGTGATTCTCTGGTCGATCTTCGGCATTCTGCCGCTGACCATCATATTGCCCTGGCTGCCGCTGATCCCGAATGTAATCGTGGCCTCGGTGGTGGGTCTGATGCTGGCCTCGGCTTTCCCGGCAATGGTGGTCTATGCCCAGGATCTGATGCCGCAAAACACCGGCATGGTCGCTGGTCTTCTGTTCGGGCTGGCCTTTGGCATCGCGGCCATCGGGGCGGCGGCGCTTGGCGTGCTGGCCGATGAATATGGCATCATTACCGTCTACAAGATCTGCGCCTTCCTGCCTTTGATCGGCGTTGTCGCGATCTTCCTGCCCAATCCGCGCGTGACCCACTGAACCGTTGGATTTGCGATAAATGAAGGGCGCTTCGGATTTGTCCGGAGCGCCCTTTTCTGTCACTGTAACCCTGTCGGCGGCAGAAGCCCGGGACCTTAATTTCAACACGTGCGGGGTGCATGTGGGGTGGAAGGAGGGTCCTGCAGGGGTGCGGGGCCCTCCGGATCTCTTACGGCTCAACCCCACCCATAAGGCAGATGATTTCCCATTCCTGGGGGCTGACCGGCTGAACTGAAAGCCGCGTATTGTTCACCAGAATCATCTGTTCCAGACCCGGGGTCACCTTGGCCTCATCCAGTGTGATATGGCGTTTCAGCGGTTTGATCGCCCTGATCCAGACACAGTCCCAGCGGGGATCTTCGGTGGTGCTGTCGGGCGCGCTTTCGCGGCAGACCTCGACAATGCCCACCACTTCCTTGCCGATATTCGAATGGTAGAAAAAGCCGCGATCGCCGATCTTCATCGCCCGCATATTGTTGCGCGCCTGGTAGTTCCGCACGCCGTTCCATTCCTCGCCCACGTCACCTTTGGCAACCTGGGCATCCCAGGACCAGGTGTCGGGTTCGGATTTGAAAAGCCAGTAATTCATCCGATCACCTTTTTCCATTCGCGGATGGTCACATCCTGGAACAATCCGGCCTGCGCGTAAGGGTCTGCCGCAGCCCAGGCGCGGGCCTGGTCAAGGCTGTCAACGGTCAGGATCACCAGGCTCCCGATCATCGCGCCATCGCTGTCCAGAAACGGACCGGCCATCTCGACGATACCGGTCTCGGCGATATAGGCCAGATGGGCGTCACGATTGGCCTTGCGGGTCTCGAGATGGCCCGGCTTATCGATGCAGATCAGGGCTGCGCGCATGTCTCACTCCTGTTTCAGCGGGCGCGACATCAGGTCCCTGACCGCTTCTCCCAGATTGGTTTCGCCTGCGACCAGCCGCGCGACCATGGTGGTCACCGGCATGTCGATCTTCTTTTCACCTGCGAGCCGCGTGGCCGCCTGAGCGGTCGCAACCCCCTCGACGGTGGCCTTCGCCGCCTCGCGGCCCTGACCAAGCGCCAGCCCATGCGAGAAATTCCGCGACTGTTCCGAGGTGCAGGTCAGGATCAGATCGCCCAGACCCGAGAGGCCGGCCAGCGTCTCGGCGCGCGCGCCAAGGGCGACCGCAAGCCGGCTCATCTCGGCATAGCCCCGCGTGATCAGCGCGGCGCGGGCGGAATCGCCAAAACCCGCACCGATCACCACGCCGGCCGCAATCGCGATCACGTTTTTCAGCGCGCCGCCCAGCTGCGCGCCGGTCACATCATCGCTGCGATAAAGCCGCAAGGTCTGGGTCGACAGCAGATATTGCAAAGCCTGGGCGCGCGGGCAATCACAGGCAAGGGTCAGTGCCGTCGGCAGGCCCCGCGCGATATCAGCGGCAAAGCTCGGGCCGGTCAGCACGGCTTTCGCCCTGCTCGCCCCCGCCGCCGCCATCACTTCTGCAGGGCCTTGCAGTGTGGTCAGGTCAATGCCCTTGGAACAGGCGACGAGATCGGTGTTCAGAAGTTCCGGCGCCTCGGCAAGAAAACCGCGCATCGCCTGCATCGGCATGGCCAGAAGAACCGCCTCGCATCTTGCCAGTTCCGCCAGCCCGTCCTGGATCAGGATGCCTTCCGGCAGCGCGATCCCCGGCAGCTTATCCGCCTCGCGCCGCGCGCGCATCCGCGCGCGGTCCCCGCCATCGCGGGCCCAGAGCCGAACTTCGCGCCCGTCTTTGGCCAGTGTGACCGCAAGGGCCGCTCCGAAAGCCCCGGCGCCTGCTATTCCGATCATGCCTTCGCCCCCCGTTTCCCGGATCCCAGCATCGGCGCGGCGCTTTCATCCAGCGGCCAGCGCGAGCGGGCGACGAGGGCCGATCTGTCTTCCGCGCCAGAGAGGAAACGCTCGATCCCGGCCCAGGCGATCATCGCGCCATTATCGGTACAAAGCCGCAAAGGAGGCGCGAGGAAACCTGCGCCGGCGGCGTCACAAACAGTCTCTAACCTTGCCCGAATGGCATGATTTGCCGCGACGCCACCCGCCACGGCCAGCACAGTTGCGGGAAAAAGCTCCAGCGCGCGGCGGGTCTTTTCGGCCAGAACCGAGGCCACGGCCTCCTGAAACCCGGCGCAAAGATCGCGGCGGTCTTGCAGCATCAGCCCGCCTTTCTCTGCGATGATCGCATCGCGCGCGCGCAGAACAGCGGTTTTCAGCCCCGAGAAAGACAGATCGCAGCCCGGTCGATCCAGCAGCGGGCGCGGAAAACGGAACCGTTTCGCATTGCCTAGGGCGGCTTCGCGTTCAACATGCGGCCCGCCTGGCTGCGGCAGGCCGAGGAGTTTCGCGATCTTGTCAAAAGCTTCGCCTGGGGCATCATCAATGGTGGAGCCAAGGCGGCGGAAATCTTCCGGCCCTTCGACCGCAAGGAACTGGCAATGCCCGCCCGAGACGAGCAGCATGAGATAGGGATAGGCGATGCCATCGGTCAGCCGTGGCGTCAGCGCATGGCCGGCGAGGTGGTTCACTGCGACCAGCGGCACGCCGGTTGCCGCGGCGAGGCCCTTTGCCAGCATCAGCCCCGATAAAAGCCCGCCAATCAGGCCGGGCCCCGCCGTGACCGCGATTCCGTCAAGGTCACGCAGCCCGAGGCCCGCCTCGCGCAAGGCGGCCTCAACCGCGTAGTCCAGCCGTTCTGCATGGGCGCGGGCGGCGATTTCAGGAACCACGCCGCCAAAGGGCGCATGCAATGTTGTCTGACCCTCGACCACGGAAGACAGGATTTCGGCCTCGCCTGTGGCATGGCGACGCACGACCGCGGCCGCCGTATCATCGCAGCTTGATTCAATCCCGAGAAAGATCGTCGTTTCCGTCATGGCGCCTGGCATTCCCGGGCGGCGCGGCTTGTGGCGCGACCCTTCCTGCAGGTAGCATCCGCCCCGGCATCAGACAATGCCGGAAGACAATCCAGCCAGCGCGGAGAGGCCCCGGCGTATGCCGTCCCAGATCATCCTCAACACCCGACCGGAGCCTCAGGCCAGCCGCTTCACCGCCGAACTTGTGGCCAGCTTCGGGGATCGGGCGCGTGTGGTGGCTTCGCCTCTGATGCTGCCGGAGTTTGTTGCGCCGGCCTTTCCGGACGGGGATTTCCAGGCGCTGGTCCTGACATCAGAGGCGGGCGCGCTTGCCGCTATACGTTTGCAGGCAGAGGGTGCGCATTTGCCGCCCTGTGCCATCTGCGTCGGGGATCGCACGGCGGGAGTGGCAAAAAGCGCAGGCTTAGAGACTGTTTCGGCGGGTGGCGATGCCGGGGATCTTGTCCGGCTGATCATCTCGCGGCAGGAGGACCGGCTGTTATACCTGCATGGCGAGGACCGGGCGGCAGATCTTGGGGCGGCCCTTATGCCTTTCGGGCGCAAGGTCACATCACTGGTAGTCTACCGTCAGCGCGCCTGTCCGCTGACCATTCCCGCGCGGGCCGCGATTGCGTCGGGCGAGCCTCTGATCCTGCCGCTGTTTTCGCCGCGTTCGGCGCGGCTTTTTCTTGAGGCGGCTGAAGGGCTGCCTTTGTCGCATCTGCAGCCGGTGGTCATCAGCGAGAATGCGCGGCTGATTCTGCCAGAGGCGCTGGCCGATCTGGCGCTGGTCGCGGCGCGGCCGGACGGGCCGTCGATGCTTGCGGCGATTGCCCGCTGCTTTCCGCCGCTTGCAGGCTGACGGCGGGTTGAACAGAGGGGGCCTTGGGGCTTACCTTGCAGGCATATCGGAATGCGTCTGACGGAGTGACCCTGAATGGCAGTGGAAGAAGATCCGGCTCGGGTGACGGGCGAAGCCACCGCAGCCATTTCGCCAGATGCGAAGGAGGCGGCACCGGCGGAAGCTGTGGCTGCCGTTGAACCCGTCGCGGAATCTGCGCCCGTTGATGATGCGACTACGGGTATTCATCGCGCGCCGCCAGCACGAAGGGGCGGTTTTGTTGCGCCTTTTCTGGGTGGCGTTGTCGCTGCGGCCCTGGGGTTTGGCCTGTCGCATTTCAACGTATTTGGCCTGAGGGCCGATCTCGATGCCGAAGGGATCAGGGACGAGATTGCGCAGCTCGGGACGCGACTGACCGAAGAGGGCCAGACCGCTGCGGGCGCGAGCAAGGGGGCAAGCGATGCGGCGGCGGCAGCCGACAGCGCGGCCCGGTCGGTTGGCGAACAGGTTTCCGCGCTGGCCGGGCGGATTGACGGGCTTGACGCGCAGGTGCGGGCTCAGGCCGAAGCTCTGCCGGACGGTACCATCCCGCCCGCTGCCTTTGCTGCGCTGAAAGCCGAGGTTGATGCGCTGAAAAATGCGGCTGCCGGTCAGCCCGGCGGTCAGATGGATGCCGATGCCCTGCGACAGCAGATCACCGCCGAACTGGATGCCCGCGCCACCGAGGTCGCGGCCGAGGCCGAGCGCGCGGCAGAGGCCACGCGCCAGGCGGCGCTGCGGGATGCGGCCTGGATCACGCTGAATGAGGCGGTGAAAAACGGCCAGCCCTATGCCGATGCACTGACCGCGCTTGGCACGACAGAGGTGCCGCAGGCGCTTGCCGCCCATGCGGCGGAGGGCCTGCCGGGCGTGCAACAGCTTGCCGCGAGCTTCCCCGAGGCGGCGCGCGAAGCGCTGGATATTTCGCTGCGTGCTGATGAGGCGGGTGGTTTCGGCGACCGCGCGCTTTCGCTTTTGCGCGTCACCACCGGCCAGCGCTCGCTGACGCCGCAGCAGGGAACCGACCCCGATGCGGTGCTGTCGCGCGCCGAGGCGGCGGTTGGCGCCGGAGATCTGCCGGCGGCGCTGACGGAGTTGAAGGGCCTTCCCCCCGAGGGGCAGGTGGCGATGGAGCCTTGGGTTTTGCAGGCCCAGGCGCGCATTGATGCCGAAGCGGCGCTTGCCGCGCTGAAGCCGTAAGGAGGGCATCATGCTCTGGTCGCTGGTCAAAATTGCGGTGTTTCTTGGTCTGGTGACCCTGCTGGCGGTGGTCGCCGGCGGCATGTCCGAACAGGGCGGGACGGTGCGGCTCTGGGCTTTTGATCAGGAGTTCACGCTGAACCCGCTCGCAGCGCTGGTTGTGCTGCTGCTGGCGGTGGTGCTGGTCTGGCTCGGGCTGAAACTGGTCGGGCTTTTGTTCGCCGTGCTGCGGTTTCTCAACGGCGACGAGACCGCGATCAGCCGCTACTTCGACCGCAACCGCGAGCGTCGCGGCTATGCCGCGTTGTCAGACGGGCTGATCGCCCTGGCCTCGGGCGAGCCGAATACCGCGCTGGCTCGTGCCCGTACAGCCGAACGCCTGCTGCAAAAGCCGGAACTCACGCGGCTTCTGACCGCCCAGGCTGCCGAGGCCGCCGGGGATGGCCGCGCCGCGACCGAGGCCTGGAAGGCGCTATTGGGCGATGAACAGACGCGGTTTGTCGCGGTGCGCGGGCTGATGCGGCAGAAGCTGGCATCAGGCGATACCGCGACCGCGCTGAAACTTGCGGAACAGGCGCTGGCCCTGAAGCCGAAACATTCCGAGACCCAGGACGTTTTGCTGAAACTTCAGGCAGAAGGGGGCGACTGGGCCGGCGCGCGCGGGACGCTGTCGCAAAAGCTGCGCTCGGGAGAATTGCCGCGCTCGGTCTATCGGCGTCGCGATGCGCTGCTGGCGCTGCAAGAGGCGAAAACGGTGCTGGATGAGGGGTCGACGATCGAGGCGCGCGAGGCGGCGATCGAGGCCAACAAGCTCTCGCCCGACCTGATCCCGGCGGCGGTGATCGCGGCGCGGGCGCTGGTGGCGAAGGGCGACAGCAAAAGCGCGACCCGGGTTCTGAAAAAGGCCTGGGAGGCACAGCCTCATCCCGATCTGGCGGCGGCTTTCGCGGCCATTGAGCCCTCCGAGACGGCGGAGCAGCGGCTGAAACGTTTCCGCGCTTTTCTGGCATCGCGCCCCGATCACGAGGAAAGCCGGCTGACCGAGGCAGAGCTTTTGCTGGCCGCCGAGGATTTCCGGGGCGCGAAAGCGGCGCTTGCAGCCATCCCGGTGGATCATCCGACGCAGCGTTCGCTTGCGATCCTGGCGGCGGCCGAACGCGGCATGGGCGCCCCGGATGAAGAGGTGCGCGGGGTGCTTGCCCGCGCCCTTGCGGCGTCGCGCGGGCCGGAATGGGTCTGCGACAAATGCGGCACCGTCCATACGCAATGGGTGCCGATCTGTGCTTCGTGCAGCGGTTTCGACACCCTGTCCTGGCGAGAGCCCGATGGCATCCAGGGCAGCCGCCCCGCGACCAGTGCCGGCCTCGCGCCGCTTTTGTTTGCGGCGACACGCCCGGCGCCGGTGCCGGAATTTGTCAGTCTGCCGGACCCCGAAGAGGCCGAGGTGATCGAGACCAGCGCGCCTGTGCTGCCTGACAAGGCCGAAGAGGTGCCGGATCAGGCGATCACGCCGGATGAAATCCTGCGTCGGGCCACCTGAGGGGCGGTTGCCGCCCGGATGACGGGGTATCAGATCATCCGGGCTTCCGGTCCCGCCTCGTCAGCACCGCCCAGGCGATCAGCCCGATCACCAGGCCCCAGAACGAGCCGCCGATCCCCAGCATCCGGATATTTGCGGCCGAGGCGAGAAAGGTGATCAGCGCCACTTCGCGAAGCCTCGGCTCTGCCATCGCGGTGGCAAGACTGCTGCCGATGGTGCCGAGAAGCGCAAGCCCTGCGAGCGTGGTGATGAAAGCCGCCGGAAGAGCCATGAACACCCCCACCAGCGCCAGGCCGAAAACGCCTGTCAGCGTGTAGAACAGCCCGGCTGCGATACCGCCGATCCAGCGCTTTGAAGGATCCACATGTGCCTCTGGCCCGGTCACGATGGCCGCCGTGATAGCCGCGACATTGAAGGCATGCGAGCCGAAGGGCGCCATCACCAGCGAGCCAAGGCCGGTCGTGGTCACAATCGGGTTGGCGCTGGTCGTATAGCCATCATTTCTGAGGACCAGCATCCCCGGCATATATTGCCCGGTCAGCGTGATCAGGAACAAAGGCAGCGCGATACTGAGCGCCGCGTTCAGTGTAAAGACGGGGGCGGTGAAAAGCGGCATGGCCAGCTCGAATCGCAGGCCGGAGAACCCGACCTCGCCACGCAGCAACAGCCAGGCGAGGCCGATGGTGAGGATCCCCACAATCGCATAGCGCGCGGTAAAGCGTTTGAGGATCAGATAGCTGCCAACCAGCACGCCCACCAGGGCCGGGTCGGCGCTGGCACCTCCGAAAGCATCAATCCCGAATTGCAGCAGGATCCCGGCCAGCAAGGCTGCGGCGATGGCAGGGGGGATCAGGCGGATCAGGCGGTCGAAACAACCCGAGACGCCCAGGATCACGAAGCCGAGGGCCGAGAGCATATAGGCGCCGATGGCTTCGGGATAGCTGACACCTGCCAATGCGGTGACGAGGAAGGCGGCTCCGGGTGTTGACCAGGCGGTTATGACGGGCGCGCGGCAGCGCCAGCTGAGGACGAGGCCGGTCACGCCTACCCCCACCGAAACCGACCAGACCCAGGAGGCGGTCTGTGCGAGATCGAGCCCGGCCATGCGCGCCGCCTGGAACACCAGGATAAAGGTGCCGCCGTAATTGACGATGACCGAGATCAGGCCGGCGATGACCGGATGCAGAAGGTCCCGGGCGCCGATTGTGGCTGTTTGGGCAGGGATGGGCGCAGACATGGGGAGCTTCCGGATGACGGTCAATTGCCTCAGGGCTTACCCGGAGAGTGGCCTGCCAGATCCTGCCAATTTTTGCATTTAACTCAGGCCAATTTGACCAGAAACGCTACAGTCCGGCATCCGGGCCTCGCAATCAGGCGGCATTACTGGCAGGATACCGGTACCGGGATGCGCCAGAGGAGCAGACCAATTGTTCCGCCATTCCCAGCTTGAAACCGTCAAGGCCTGGCTCCTCCACCCCGATCAGGCGGGTTTGCCGCTGCATGGCCGGATCCAGCGGGCGATCCGACAGCTGATCCTCGACGGCGCGCTGGCGGCAGAAAAACCGCTGCCGGCGACGCGGGGGCTGGCGGCGTCGCTCGGGGTGTCCCGCGACACGGTCGAGGCCGCTTACAACCAGCTCCATGCCGAAGGTTTCATCCGCCGCCGCGTCGGCAGCGGCAGTTTCGTGGCGGCGATCCGCGATCTGCGTCCGGCCTCGCGCCGCGTCACAGGCCAGGGGGCGCCGGCTTCGGGCGAGGTCACTGCGCGGGGCGGGCTCAGTGCAAGGGGCGCCGCGATTGTGGCCAATGGCGGAACCCATACCGGCCCGCCGGGGCGGATTTTTCAGCAGGGTTTGCCCGAGACGCGCAATTTTCCGATCCGGATCTGGGAACGGCTGGAGCGCCAGGTGCTGCGCGATCATGGCTCCAGCGCCCTGATCATGACCGACCCACAGGGGGCAGAGCCGCTGCGTCAGGCGATTGCCGACCATGTCAATCTGGAACGCGGGGCGCGGGCAACGGCGGATCGGGTGCTGATCCTTACCAGCTCGCAACAGGCGATGGCACTGACGGCCAATCTGCTGCTTGATCCGGGCGATCGGATTTTCGTCGAAGACCCCGGCTATCACGGCGCGCGGCAGGCTTTTGCGGCGGCGGGGGCCGTGCCGGTGCCGGTGCCGCTTGATGATCAGGGGATCCTTGTCGACCGCATGCTTGATGCGCCGGACCGGGCGCGGGCGGTGTCATTGACCCCTTCGCACCAGTTTCCGACCGGCGCGACCCTGTCGCTGGAGCGCCGGCTTGCGCTGATCGGCTGGGCCGCCGAGCATCGCGGCTGGATCATCGAAGATGATTATGACAGCGAATTCCACTACACAGGCCGGCCGACGGCCTGCGTGCAGGGGCTCGATCCGCACGGGCGCACCATTTATATCGGCACTTTCACCAAATCGCTGTTTCCCGGGCTGCGGCTTGGCTATCTGATCCTGCCGCCCGATCTGGTGCAGCCGTTCACGCTGGCGCGGACGCAGCAGGATGGTCACCCCGCCTCGATCCCGCAGCTGGTGCTGGCGCGGTTCATGCAGGGCGGTCATTTCGGCGCGCATATCCGGCTGATGCGCGCGATCTATGCGGAAAGGCTGCGAATCCTGGCGCGGCTGGTCGAGACACATCTGGCGGGTCTGGTCGAGGCCCGGGTGCCGGCAGGCGGGCTGCAGATGCCCTGCCTCCTGACCTGTGCGCTGTCAGAGGCGCAGGTGATCGATGCTGCCGCAAAGGCCGGGCTTGGCCTCACAGGCCTGACTGGTCTGCATGCGACTGCGCGGCCGAGGCCGGGATTTTTGCTGGGGTTTGCCGCCTTCACCCCCACGGAGCTGGAAAGTGGTGTGCGCAGGCTGGCCGCCATTCTGAATGGCCTGTCGGGTGATCGCGACGGCGCCTGAATTGGTCGGCTGATCTGTCCGGAATTGGTGGGGTCCGCACCGCCGCTTCCGGGCCAGAATGGGCGGCCCCCGCTTTGCGAGATATGCCCATGCCCACGACCATTGCCCCGCTGCCCCTGCCTCGCTCTGACCTGAGCGCGGCCGATATTGACCGTTTCGGCCCCGATCCGCAGCAGAGATTTGCGCAAGGTCTCGCAGATACAGAGGCCCGGATCGCGGCCGCCTGCGCGCGTTCCGGGCGGGACAGGCGCGACGTGCGGCTTTTGCCGGTCACCAAAACCCTGCCCGCGCATATTCTGCGCCTGGCCTGGGCCGCCGGGATCCGCGATTTCGGGGAGAACAAGCTGCAGGAGGCGCGCGAGAAACAGGCGGCTTTGTCCGATCTGGCGATCCGCTGGAGCATTATCGGCCATCTCCAGACCAATAAGGTGAAGTATCTTGTGAGGTTTGCCTCCGAGTTTCATGCACTGGACAGCCTGCGCCTTGCGGCAGAGCTGAACCGGCGGCTGGAGGCCGAGGGCCGCGATCTGGACGTCTTTATCCAGGTTAATACCTCGGGCGAGGAGAGCAAATATGGCCTCAGCCCCGACAGGCTCCACGAATTTCTCGGCCAGCTGGATGGTTTTGCGCGCCTGAAACCGCAGGGGCTTATGACCCTCGCTATTCTCAGCCCCGATCCGGTGCGCGTCAGACACTGCTTTGCGCTTTTGCGCCGGTTGCGCGATGAGGCCCAGATCAGGCACCCGGAAATCTCGCGTCTTTCCATGGGGATGACCAGCGATTTCGAAATCGCGATCGAAGAGGGGGCCGATGTGGTTCGGGTTGGTCAGGCGATCTTTGGCCCGCGCCCGAAAGAGGCCGGGCCGTTCTGGCCAGGCCTCGATGATCTCTGAACCGCCTGCTACATCTCGTGACGTTGCAGGACGGTGCGGATTGTCTCCGCAATTTCGGCGCGCCGTTCCAGACATCGCGAACGTGGCCCGGCCACCACCAGTGAAAGCCGCCAGTCATCCAGAATGACCGGCATCGCGACCCCGGCAAGGTCGGGCACATATTCTGAATCGCTCTGGTGATAGCCGCGCGCCGTGGCGGCGCTCAGGGCTGCCTCGACCGCCGCGCCATCTTGCGGCGCGGTCGCGGGGCTGGGCGAAAACGCGATCCGCCGGTAAAGCGCCTCGCGCTCGGTGGGTGTAAATCCGGCCAGCAATGCGCGCCCGACCGAGCTGGCCTGGATCGGCACCCGGCTGCCGGTCGCCGCGTAATAGCGCACTGGCTGCGGTGACTCGAGCACATGGAGCATGATCGCACAGACGCCCGAGGGCGCGGCAACACAGGTGGTCTCGCCGGTCTGATCGCGGATTTCGGTCACCGCCTGCAACAGGCGCTGCGGCAAGGGCGCGGCATCGTTGAAAGCCTGGACCGCCAGCATCCAGCGCGGGCTGGGATAATAGCCTCCGCGCGCGACGGGTTCAAAAAGATAGCCTTTTTCTGCCAGCGTCCCGATCAGATTAAAGGTGCTGGAACGCGGCCATTGCAGCTCTGCGGCGATCTCGGCCATGGTGGCGGGTCGCCGCCGCTCTGCAAAAAACTCCAGCAATTCCAGAACATTTACCGCTTGTTTGACCAGCATGATCCCTCCCCGCAAGTGAACGCCAGCGCCCATCATCGTCTGAACGGGAAGCTGGAAGCTTAATCTGCCCTTCGCGTGACTGCCATAGCAGGATATTCGCCGCGCTCTGAAATAATTCATGTACAGAGACATAATGTCCATGTATATGAATTTCTGGCGAGGCGCCGGGCGAAACTCCCCGGCACAGAATCGCGACCCATCAAGCTTTGGGAGGAGCTTATGAAGGCGAACCTGACCCGGGGTCTGTGCGCATTGCTCGCATCGGCCTGGATTCCTGCGGCGGCTCTGGCCGGGGACAAGACCGATGTGACGATCGGCGTTCTGGCCGATATGAGCGGCATCTTCTCCGATATCGGCGGCGAAGGGGCGGTGATCGCCACCCGTATGGCGGTAGAAGATTTCGAAAAACGCCCCGAGGCTGCGAAATTCGATATCCGTATCGTTTCGGCGGATGCGCAGAACAAGCCCGATATCTCGGCAGGAATCGCGCGAAAATGGTTCGATTCCGACGGGGTCGATGCGCTTGTTGACCTGCCGACCAGTGCAATTTCGCTGGCGCTGGCGCCGCTCGCGCAAGAGGCCAATAAGGTGGCGCTGCTGACGGCGTCGGGCACCTCTGATCTGACCGGCAAGGCCTGCAGCCCAAATTCGGTGCACTGGACCTATGACACCTGGGCACTGGCGCATGGTACGGCCAAGGCGGTGACAGGGCTTGGCAAAAAGAACTGGTACTTTCTGACGGTCGATTTCGCGCTTGGCCATTCGCTGGAGCGGGACGCGTCAGAGGTCGTGCTGGCCTCGGGTGGCGAGGTGAAGGGCACGGTGCGGCACCCGACCAATGCGGCGGATTTCACATCCTACCTGTTGCAGGCTCAAAGCAGCGGTGCTGATGTGATCGCGCTGGCCAATACCGGCGGTGATGCCAGCAATACGCTGAAACAGGCGGCGGAATTCGGCATGGTGGGCGGTGGCCAGACATTCGCCGGGATGCTGATGTTCCTGTCGGACATCCATTCGACCGGGCTTGAAACCGCGCAGGGCCTCTTGCTGACCACCGGCTTCTACTGGGACCGCAATGACGAGACCCGCGCCTTCGGCGAGCGCTTTGCCGACCTGAACAACGGGCGCAAGCCGACGATGAACCAGGCCGGCGCCTATTCGGCGACGCTCGCCTATCTTGAGGCGGTCGCCGTGGTCGGCTCGCCCGAAGATGGCGCGGCTGTGGTGCGCGCGATGCGCGAGCGGGGCGAGTTTGAGGATCCGCTGTTCGGCAAGACCTCGCTGCGCGAAGATGGTCGCGTGCTGCATGATATGCTGCTTGTCGAAGTGAAGACCCCGGCGGAATCGACCGCGCCTTACGACTATTACAAGATCATCGAAGTCATGCCTGGTGAGACCGCTTTTCGGCCGCTGGCCGAGGGTGGCTGCCCGCTGATCGCGCAGTAATCCCTGCGCCCGGGTCCGCCGGACGGTTCTGGCGGGCCCTTCTTTCCCCTGACAAACGAGAGACCCCGATGCCCGTGACACCGGCAAACAGCGACATATTGCGTTTCGACAGGCTTTATATCGGTGGCGAATGGGTGCTGCCGGAAGAAGGCGGCATGATCGAAAGCATCGATCCCTCGACCGGTGCGATCTGGGCTTTGGTGGCGCGGGCCGGGCGCGGCGATGTTGATCGCGCGGTGGCGGCGGCGCGGGCGGCACTTGAGGGGCCATGGGGCACGATGCCCGGCCATGAACGCGCGGCCCTGATGCGCCGGTTCGCCGATCTTTACCAGGCGCGGGCGGGCGAACTGGCCGAACTGGAAGCGCGTGATTCCGGTCGTGCGATCCGCGAGGCTCGGGCCGATATTGGCAGCCATCACAACGGCTATCACTGGTGGGCCTCGCTGGCCGATAAGGCTTCGGGGCGGACGATCCCCTTTGACAATACGGTTCACGCTTTCACAAGCCGCGTGCCGGTTGGAGTTGTCGCGGCAATCACTCCCTGGAATGTGCCGCTGATGGCGGCGGCCTGGAAGCTTGGCCCCGCGCTGGCGGCGGGCTGCACCGTGGTGTTGAAACCGGCGGAGCAAACCCCGGTCGGAACGCTGGAGCTGGGGCGGCTCTTTGAGGCCGCAGGCTTCCCGCCGGGCGTGGTGAATATCGTGCCGGGCTATGGCGGCGGCGATGTCGGGGAATGGCTGGTGGCGCATCCGGGCGTCGACAAGGTGGCCTTCACTGGCGAGGGCGGTACTGCCCGCGCGATTGTGAATGTTGGTTCACAAACGATGAAACGCTTTACGTTCGAGCTGGGCGGCAAGTCTCCGCATATCATTTTTGACGATGCCGATATCGACCAGGCGCTGAATGCGGCAACCAATTCGGCCTGGACATTATGTGGTCAAAGCTGCGCGCTCGGCTCGCGCGTCTTGGTGCAGCGGTCTGTCTATGACCGCGTGGTGGAAGGGTTCCGCGACCGTGCAGCCCGCGTGCGGGTTGGCCCGGCGTGTGATGCAAACACCCATATGGGGCCGCAGGCGCATCTGGCGCAGCTGGAGAAAACCCTCGCCTATATCGGTTATGGCAAGGAAGACGGCGCCGAGCTGGTCACGGGCGGCGAGCGCCTATCGGGCGGTATCCATGGCAATGGCTACTTCGTGCAGCCGACGGTTTTCGCCGGCGTTTCCAATGATATGCGCATCGCTCAGGACGAGATCTTTGGCCCCGTGGCAGCGCTGATCCCCTTTGACGACGAAGACGACGCCGTCCGCATCGCCAATGACACCCGTTATGGTCTGACGGCGGGGCTATGGACCGGCGATACCGGGCGCGCGCATCGCGTGACCGCAAAGATCCGCGCGGGCATGGTCTGGGTCAATACCTACCGGTTTATCCGCTGGTCCACCCCCTATGGCGGCTTCGGCGCCAGCGGCTGGGGCCGCGAGAACGGGGTCGAGGCGCTCGACAGCTATCTGGAAACCAAAACCACCATCATCAGCACCCATGGGCGTTTCCCCGACGCCTATGCCGACTGAGCTGCCATCAAGAGGAGGGCCATCATGCGCCTGAAAGACAAACGCGTCATCGTCACCGCCGCCGCCTCGGGCATGGGCCGCGCCGGGGTCGAGCTGTTCCTGCGCGAAGGCGCCAGTGTCGTCGCCGTCGATGTCAGCGAGGCGGGCCTTGCCGCGCTGAGCGCCGATCTCGCGGCGGGCGACCGGCTGCACACGATCCGCGCCGATCTGTCGAAACCCGAAGAAATGCGCTCATCCATCAATGAAGGTGCGGCGTTGCTGGGCGGGGTCGATGTGCTCTGGGCCCATGCCGGCATCCCCGGCCCGGGCGGCGTCGAGGCGCTGGATGTTGACGCCTATAACCTTGCCATGACGCTGAACGTCACCTCCGCCACGCTGGCGGCGGGCGAGGTCATCGCCCATATGCGCAAGGCCGGCGGCGGCTCGATCGTCTTCACCTCATCGGTCTCGGGTCTGGTCGGGTCGATGTTCAGCCCGGTCTATTCGGCGGCGAAATTCGCCGTGGTCGGCCTGACGAAATCCCTCGCGCAGCGTTTTGCGGCGGATAATGTGCGCGTGAATGTCGTCTGCCCGGGGCTGGCAGACACGCCGATGAAGCTTGGTTTCACCGGGCGCTCCGGCGATCCGGCCGAGGCCGAGGCCAACCAGGCCCGGATGATGACCGCCGTGCCGATGGGGCGGCTGTGCAAGGCAGAGGAAGTCGCCCATGCCGCGCTCTGGCTGGCCTCGGATGATGCATCCTTCGTCACCGGCGTGGCGCTGCCGGTCGATGGCGGCTTTACCGCGCGCTGAGGGGGGCAAAGATGGCTGGCCCGCTTGCAGGCATCCGCATTCTTGACCTGACCACGGTGATCGCCGGGCCGTTTGCCACGCAGATGCTGGGCGATCTGGGGGCGCAGGTCATTAAGGTCGAGGCGCCGGGGGGCGATATCATGCGCGCCCCAGGTCCGGCCCGCAGCCCCGGCATGGGGGCGGCGTTCCTCAACTGCAACCGCAACAAGGATCTGGTGACGCTGGATCTGAAAGACCCGGGCGATCACGCAAGGCTGATGGAAGAGATCGCCGGGGCTGACGTCTTTGTTCATAATATGCGGATGGGGGCTGCGCGCAGGCTCGGGCTGGATGCGGAGACACTCGGGTCCCGCTTTCCCCGGCTGATCTATTGCGCGATTGTGGGTTTTGGCCAGGACGGGCCTTATCGCGACCGCCCCGCCTATGACGATATTATCCAGGCCGCCAGCGGCTGGGCCGGGCTGATGCCGGGGGCCGACGGTCCCGCCTATGCGCCGACCATCGTGGCCGACAAGACGGCGGGGCTTTTCGCGGTCTCGGCCATCACCTCGGCGCTGTTTGAACGCGAACTCAGCGGCCAGGGCCAGGCTGTCGAGGTGCCGATGTTTGAAAGCATGGTGTCTTTCCTGGCGGTAGAGCATCTGGCGGGGCTGAGCTTCATTCCGCCTGAGGGGCCCGCGGGCTATCAGCGGCTGCTGACCCCCTGGCGGCGCCCTTACCGCGCGGCGGATGGCTATATCGCCGTGATGCCCTATTCCGGCGCGCATTGGCAGGCATTTTTCCGCGCCGCCGGGCGCGAGGACTGGGCAACTGAGCCAGCGCTGACCGATGACCGCGCGCGCGCCGCCATGATCGCCACGCTTTACGAACGGCTTGCGTCGCTGTTGCAAAGCCGCAAGGTTCAGGACTGGCTCGACCTGCTGGAACCGCTGCAAATCCCCTGTTCGCGTGTAAACCGTTTCGAAGACCTTGCCCGGGATCCACATGTCCAGGCGACCGGCCTGTTTTGTGAAACCGACCATCCCAGCGAAGGCAGGATGCTGACAGTCAGGCCGCCGCTGCGGTTCTCGCGGAGCCGTTGCCAGATCCGCAATCTTGCCAGCCGTCAGGCCCCCCGCATGTCGAGGAGACCCGAATGACTCCGTTACCCAAGGCCGGGCCCGCCCGCGTCGTTCTTTCTGCGCGCGGGCTGGGCAAGACATTTGCCGGTTTCACCGCCGTCAACAATGTCGATCTTGATGTGGAACATGCGCGGATCCATGCGCTGATCGGGCCAAATGGCGCGGGCAAGACGACAGTTTTCAATCTGCTGACCAAGTTTCTGCGCCCGACCTCTGGCACGATCACGCTGATGGGCGAGGATATCACCGCGATGACCCCTGACCGCGTGGCACGGATGGGGATGGTGCGGTCGTTCCAGATCTCGGCAGTGTTTCCGCATCTGACGGTGCTGGAAAACATCCGCACCGCGTTGCAGCGCCCAAATGGGCTGGCCACGCAATTCTGGCTGCCGATGAAGGCGCTGGACCGGCTGACCCCGCGCGCAACCGAGCTGGTTGAACAATTCGGCCTGACGCCCTGGATCAACCACCGCGCAACCGATCTGTCCTATGGCCGCAAACGCGTGCTGGAAATCGCGACCACGCTGGCGCTGGACCCGAAGCTCTTGCTGCTGGATGAGCCGCTGGCGGGCATGGGGCAGGAGGATGTGCAGATGGTTGCGGGTGTAATCCGCGAGTTGGGCAAATCCCGCGCCGTGCTGATGGTGGAACACAACCTCTCGGTCGTGGCGGATATCTGTGACCAGGTCACCGTTTTGCAGCGCGGCGAGGTCATCGCATCCGGCAATTACGCAAGCGTCGCCGCCGACCCCCGCGTCCGCAGCGCCTATATGGGCACGGAGGAACCATGACCACCTGTCTCGAGGTAAAGGATCTGGAGGCCTGGTATGGCGAGAGCCATGTCCTCCATGGGGTCAATCTGACGGTGAAGGCGGGGGAAACCATCTGCATCCTGGGCCGCAATGGCATGGGCAAGACCACGACTTTGCGCGCCATTATGGGCATCCTGAAAAAGCGCACTGGCAGCATCCGGCTGGGCGACACCGATCTGATGACGGTGCCTTTGCACCGGGTAGCGCAGGCGGGGCTTGGTTTTGTGCCCGAAGAGCGCGGCATCTTTTCGGCGCTGAGCGTCGAGGAAAACCTGATGCTGCCGCCGATGGTGGCGCCGGGCGGCATGAGCCTTGACGAGATCTATGATCTCTTCCCGAACCTCCTGGAACGCAGGCGTTCGCAGGGCACGCGGCTTTCGGGGGGCGAGCAGCAGATGCTGGCAATCGCCCGCATCCTGCGCACCGGCGCCACCTGTATCCTGCTGGACGAGCCGACCGAGGGGCTTGCCCCCGTCATCATCGAACGGATCGGCGATGTGCTGAAAACGCTGAAATCGCGCGGGCTGACCATTGTGCTCGTCGAGCAGAACTTCCGTTTCGCCCAGAAGGTCGCCGACCGTTTCTGCCTGATGGATCACGGCCGCATCACCGAAGACTTCCCGGTGGCCGAGCTGGCACAGCATCGCGAGGCCCTGGCCCGCGTGCTGGGCGTGTAAGAGGAGAGCTCCATGATCATGGTTTTCGGTATCCCCCTCCAGGCACTGATGAGTCAGCTGCTGGTCGGGTTGATCAACGGCTCTTTCTACGCGCTTCTCAGCCTTGGCCTCGCGGTGATCTTCGGCCTGCTCAGGGTGATCAACTTTGCCCATGGCGCGCAATATATGCTGGGCGCGTTCACCACGCTTTTGCTGCTGACGCTGCTGGGGGTGAATTACTGGTTTGCACTGATCCTTGCGCCGCTGATCGTGGGGCTGAGCGGCGTGCTCGTTGAGCGGTTGTTCCTGCGCCGCCTTTACGAGCTTGACCACCTGCATGGGCTTTTGTTCACCTTCGGCCTCGCGCTGGCGCTGGAAGGGGTGTTTCGCTGGTTCTTCGGCGTCTCGGGCTCGCCCTATCCGGTGCCGGAGCTGCTGAAGGGCACGGTCAATCTTGGGTTCATGATGCTGCCGATCTACCGCGCCTGGGTGGTGGTGGCTTCGCTGGTGATGTGCCTTGCGGTCTGGCTGGTGATCGAGCGCACGAAACTGGGGTCCTACCTGCGCGCCGCGACCGAAAACCCGCAGCTGGTGCAGGCTTTTGGGGTGAATGTGCCGCTTTTGCTGACGCTGACTTACGGGCTGGGCGCTGGGCTTGCAGGTTTTGCCGGTGTGCTGGCGGCGCCGATCTACCAGATCTCGCCTTTGATGGGGTCGCATCTGATCATCGTCGTCTTCGCCGTGGTCGTGGTGGGCGGCATGGGGTCAATCCTTGGCGCGATCTTCACCGGCTATCTCCTGGGCATCGCCGAGGCGCTGACCAAGGTCTTCTACCCCGAAGCGTCGAGCACCGTCATTTTCGTGATCATGGCGATCATTCTTCTGGTCCGGCCTGCCGGTCTGTTCGGAAAGGAGGCCTGAAATGTCCCATCCCACATCCGCCGCCGGGGCTGTTTCTGACGAGGTCAGGCCGATCCGCCAGGCCATCACCATCCGCCGCCTTTTGCTGATCGCGCTGGTCGCCCTGCTGCTGGTGGCGCCCTTGCTGGTCTACCCGCTGTTCATGATGAAGTTCCTGTGCTTTGCGCTTTTCGCGGCGGCCTTCAACCTGCTCCTCGGCTATACCGGCCTCCTCAGCTTTGGCCATGCGGCGTTTTTCGGTGGCGCGGCCTATTTCACCGCCCATGCGATGAAGGAATGGGGGCTGACGCCTGAACTTGGCCTCCTGGTCGGTGTCATCGGTGCGGCGGCGCTCGGGCTTTTGTTCGGCCTCCTCGCGATCCGCCGCCAGGGGATATATTTCGCGATGATCACGCTGGCGCTGTCGCAGATGTTCTACTTCTTCTGCATCCAGGCGCCGTTCACCCATGGCGAGGATGGCATTCAATCGGTGCCGCGCGGCAATGTCTTTGGGCTGATCAGCCTTTCGGACACGATGACCATGTATTATTTCGTGCTGGCGGTCTTCCTGATCGGCATGGCGGTGATCTGGCGGTTCGTGCATTCGCCCTTTGGGATGGTGCTGAAATCCATTCGCGAGAATGAGCAGCGTGCGGTCTCGCTGGGTCTCTCAGTCGCGCGCTACAAGCTGGGCGCTTTCGTGATGTCAGCGGCGCTGGCGGGGCTTGCGGGCGGGCTGAAGGCGCTCGTGTTCCAGTTTGCGACGCTGACAGATGTGACCTGGCAAATGTCGGGCGAGGTGATCCTGATGAACCTTCTGGGCGGGATCGGCACCATTCTCGGGCCGGTGGCCGGGGCCGGGCTGATCGTGGCGCTTGGAAATGGGCTGGCGACCTCGGACTTCCCGGTCACCATCATCACCGGGGTCGTGTTCATGGTCTGCGTCCTGTTGTTCCGCCGCGGAATCCTTGGGCAGTTCTACAGCTCGAAGCTGGGGCGGATGCTCGGTTTCACCCCGCCGGGCTGAGGAGAGAAAGCGATGACCCAAAAGTCGGGAAAAGCGGTCCGCATCTACGAGGTCGGGCCGAGGGATGGCTTGCAAAATGAGCCGGGTTTCGTGCCGACCGCGACAAAAATCGCGCTGATCGATATGCTTTCGCAGACCGGCCTGACCCATATCGAGGCGGCGAGTTTCGTCTCGCCCCGCTGGGTGCCGCAAATGGCGGATGCGGGTGCGGTGATGGCGGGGATCGCGCCCGCGCCCGGCGTCATCTATGCCGCCCTGACCCCGAACCTGCGCGGGATGGAGGCTGCGCTGGCCGCCGGTGTCCGCGAAGTCGCGATCTTCGCCTCGGCGTCCGAGAGCTTTTCGCAGCGCAATATCAACTGTTCGATTGCCGAGAGCCTTGCGCGGTTCGCGCCGGTCGCGGCCCTGGCGCAAGAGTCCGGGGTCGCGCTGCGCGGCTATGTGAGCTGCATCACCCATTGCCCCTATGAGGGGGACGTGCGCCCCGAAGCGGCGCTGTCTGCAAGCGAAGCGCTGTTCAGCCTTGGCTGCTATGAGGTCTCACTGGGCGACACTTTGGGCCGCGCGGTGCCTCAGGATATCGACCGGCTGCTGGCAGTGCTGCTGCCCCGGCTGGATCCGGCACGGCTTGCCGGGCATTTCCACGATACCGGCGGACAGGCCATTGCCAATGTCGATGTGGCGCTGGCGGCGGGGCTCAGGGTGTTTGACAGCTCGATCGCGGGGCTGGGCGGTTGCCCTTATGCGCCGGGTGCCAAAGGAAATGTCTCGACCACCCTGCTGGCGCGGCATCTGGAAAGCGCGGGCTGGGTGACCGGCCTGGATCTGACGGCGCTGGCACGCGCCGAAGAGTACATTCGTCTCAAACTGAAAGAGGGGGCTGGTTCATGAGCGGCTTCTCCACCATCCGGGTCGAAACCGATGCGCAGGGCATCGCGACGGTGACGCTGGACCGGCCGCAGAAACATCATGCGATGAATGCGACCATGATGGCCGAACTGACCGGGGCCGCGATGGCCCTGGGCAAAGATCCCGCGGTCCGGGCGGTGATCCTTGCCGCAGAGGGGCCGACATTCTGCGCGGGGGGGGATCTCGACTGGATGCGCGAACAGCAGGAGGCCGATGCCGCCGGCAAAGCCCAGGCGGCGCAGGGCCTTTTCGCCATGCTGAGTACGCTGGATGAGATGCCAAAGCCGTTGATCGGGCGTATCCAGGGCAATGCCTGGGGCGGCGGCCTAGGGCTGATTTCGGTCTGTGATCTCGCGATTGCCGCCGAGGGCGTTCGTTTCGCGCTGACCGAGACGCGGCTCGGGCTGATCCCGGCGACCATCGGGCCGTTCGTTCTGCGCAAGACCGGCCCGGGCATGGGGCGGCAGATCTTTTTCACCGGTGCGACCTTTGGTACGGATTTCGCGCTGAGATCGGGGCTTTTGTACCAGGCCTGCCCGGCGGCGGATCTCGATCAGCATATCGCGGAAATCACCACAGCCGTGCTGCGGACCACGCCCGGCGCGGTCGCGATGGCCAAAAGGTTCTGCCGCGACCCGGCTGTGCCGGGCCCGGACGGGGCCGCGCTTTCCGTCGCCGCCCTTGCCAGATGCTGGGAAGGCGAAGAGGCGCAAAGCCGGATCACCGCCTTCCTCAGCCGCAGCGAGACCAGGTGATTACAGCACAGAAGCCCGGGCGCGCCACGCGACCCGGGCCTCACGCCACTGCTGGGGCTGCGCGATCACCACGGCGCCCAGGATCACCAGACCACCCGGCGCCACGCCG
This sequence comes from Pseudogemmobacter sp. TB195, assembly GCF_058313095.1. Taxonomy (NCBI): domain Bacteria; kingdom Pseudomonadati; phylum Pseudomonadota; class Alphaproteobacteria; order Rhodobacterales; family Paracoccaceae; genus Pseudogemmobacter; species Pseudogemmobacter sp. TB195. Next base: position 343,146 of record NZ_JBZEGG010000001.1, on the reverse strand, counting down.
ATCACAAAGGCCGAGACGATGGTGCCGCCAGCGGTGGCGACGAAGGAAATAACCTATATACCAGATGGTTGACCCCTATGCCGGGCTGGCGTCAGGTCCTCACGCTTACATGGGCGCTTCTGGTCCCATGCCAGCGCGCTCCGGCGGTTGCGGCCATCGAGATCAGCGTGGCGATCAGGAAAAGGCCACCATAGCCGAGCTTTGCAGCGATAAAGCCCGAGGCAACGCCGCCAAACTGATAGACGATCATCTGCGCGCAGGCGAGCAGGGTGAAATCGGTTCCGGGCTGGTCCGAAGAACAGACCTGCATGAACAGGGAATAAAGCGCAACGATCTCCATATAGCGGATCAGGGTCTGGAACACTGCCGCCGCTCCGACCGGGTAGAGACCGCCGAGAACGCCGAAGGCGTGCAGGGTGAAGATCGCGAAACAGAGGCTGCGCAGGCTGCCCAAAAGCACCAGCGTCTGATGCGCGCCACGACCCTTTACCAGGATCGCCGCAAGGGCGGCGCCGCCCAGCCCAACACTCGCCGCGGCCGCGCCCGAGAGATAGCCGATCCAGTCAAGCGGCATCCCGGCATCGACGAGATAGGCACCCTCCATCGCCTTCACCAGCCCTTCCGAGGCGCGGTAGAAGAGCGCAAGGCCGAGGACGCTGAGTGCTTCGGGGCGGGCAAGGAAGGCCCGGATCGAGGGCCGCCGGCGTGGGGCCGGGCGGGCCTGATCCTCATACATCCATGGCAGGATGATCAGCGGCAAAAGCGTGACAAAGCCCATGGTGATCATGGTCACCTGCCAGCCGAAATGGTGGTAAATCAACAGGCTGGCCGTGCCGCCGATCAGAACCGAGGCTGCAACCGCGCCGCCCTGGATCGCATTGCCGGTGGCACGTTCCTGCGGCGCGAGCGTCAGCACCGCATAGCCATCGGTCGCGATATCCTGGGTCGAAGTCGTCAGCGCCAGCGTAAGTCCGATGACAAACAGCGCCGGGATATTGGTCGGCGCGATCAGCGCGAGGGCGAAGATGCACAAGGCGGTGGCAAGCTGCATCGGCACGATCCAGCCCCGCCTTGGCCCAAGGGCGCGCAGCGGGTTGAAGCGCTCGATCCAGGGTGCCCAGAGGAATTTCAGGGCCAGCGGCAGCATGATCAGTGCCAGCATCCCGATCGCTTCCTTCGACACCCCGTTTTCGCGCAGGATCGGCGGCACGGCGGCAGCGACGACATAGGACGGCACTCCCTGCGCGATATACAGCGCGGCCAGAACCGCATAGCGGCGCATCGGGCCGGGCAGGGTCTCACCGGTCTGCGAAGAGCCGGTCATGGAGGGCGAGGAAAGCGGCCTCGGCGATGCTTTGGTCATCATAAACCTCGACGGGGACAGACCAGAATTGCGAGAAGGCGGCCCGCTTGCGCTCGGTCGGGGTGTCGGTGACGAGCACCAGCCCCCGGATCCGCTCGGCGGTGGCCGAACGGCTGGCTTTGGCCAGCTGGTTCTGCGCCACCTCGCCGTCGTGATCAAGACGGAAGCCCCTCAGATCGGAATAGAGAACGAAGGGACTGTCATGGCGGGCGAGCCGCTCAAACAGCGCCAGGTAGCCGGCGCTGTCGGTGATATCCTGAGGTGGCTGGAAGCGCAGGGACAAAGCCGAAGCCATATCCCGCGCCGCATGGCGGCCGAAATGGATCATATCAGAACGAAACCCGGTAACCGACGGTCACTGTGCGGCCGAGGCCCATACTGTCGACATTGCGCGTGGCGGTGGCGGTGGGGTTGGCATAGCCCGTGTCGAAGAGGTTTTCGACCGCGACCGAAAACAGCCCGGGGCCGATCTGTTTCGACACGCTTGCATTGACAAGGTTGACGCTTTGCAGGTCGATCTCGCCCGGCGCGCGGTCACGGCCCGCCAGATGCAGCGCCTCGACCCGGGCACGCCAGCCATTCTCAAACTCCTGCGTCACCCCGAGCCGCACCCGCAACGGGGATCCGATCCGGTTATTGCCGATCCAGGCATCGACTTTGCCATCGCCGTTTTTGTCAACGCGACCCTCGCGGTAGCCGATCATACCATCGAGCACCGTCGCGTCGGAAATGGCATACATGCCCTGGGCCTCGATGCCCCAGATCTCTTCGCGCTGCTGGCTGACCTGATTGGTGACCGGGTTGAAATTCACCCCCTCATCCGAGGTCGAATACCAGGCCGAGATCTGGCCGTTCCAGGTCTCTTCCTCGTGGCGCAGCCCGATCTCCCAGGTGTCCACCACCTGCGGCTTCGGGCCGATATCGGCATAGGACAGCGCATAGGTGCCGGGGGTGCGGCAGCCATAAGCGGCGGCGATCAGCGGGTTGTCATTGCCGTAAGCGGTGCAGATCTCGGCCACCGAATTCATCCCGGCGCGGCGGGTAAAGCTGCCGATATCGGTCAGAGAATAGCCCTGGGACCAGCCGCCGAACAGCTGCGTTGCCTCGTTGAGCTTCCAGGTGAAGCCCAGATTGCCGGTGAATTCCTCGAAGGTGAACTCGTCGCCGGTCACGCTGACCGGGGCCAGATCCAGCCCGACCCGGTAGGCCGGAAAGTAGTAATAGGCGCGCGGACGCGAGAAATTGCCGACGGTCAGATCGTAATGGTCGTAACGGATGCCGCCCGAAAGCGTCAGCGCGTCATTCACCGGCAGGGTCAGCTGCGCAAAGAGCGCCCGGCTGTCGCTGTCGAGCGGCGTCGAAATCGCCTGGCCGTTGATTGCATTCTGCCTTGTCTCGTCCGTTCCGGCCTCAAAGCCCCAGCTCAGCCCTGCTTCACGCCCGAAAATGGTCAGCGGGCTGTCGATGGCCACCGTGAGCGTGTTGCGCAGGCTTTCCAGTTCCGACTGGTTGTAATCGGCGGTCGGATCGGCCGGATTGCCGCTGTAATAGACCAGCGTATTGACCACCGGATCAAAGACGTTGAACGAAAACCGCTTCATCACGTCATTGCGGGAAAAGGTGACCGCGAGCTTGCCGAGGGCGAAATCCTGATCGGTGTAGCGCAGCGTCAGATAGTTGGAATCCTCGGTCACCGGCTTGCCGTAATAGGGGCGGCTCAGATCCGGCGCGACCGGCGAAACGGTGTAGCTGGTGAAATATTCCGGCCTCTGGTCGAGGCGAACCTGTTCAAAGCTCAGCTCGATCCGTTTGGCATCGTCGATATCATAGCCAAGGCGCAGACCCAGATTGGCGGCTTTGGTATGGTCACCGCCGCCCTGGCCCAGCATCGGATCCGAGGGCAGAAGATTGCCATCCCCGTCAAAAGTCTCGCGGCTTTGCCAGCCTGACAGGGTAAAGGCATAGTCAAAGGCACCGATCTTCTGGTCGACCTGGACCGAAAGCTCGGGCGCGATCGAGGCACCGATATCGGTTGTGAAGGCTTTGGCCCGCAGATCCACCGTGACGCGCGCGGTGCCATCGGCATTGGCGCCCGACCGGGTGATGAAATTGACCACGCCCCCGGTGCCCCCCGCGCCATAAAGCGAGGAGGCGCCGCCGATCACCTCGATCCGCTCGACCGAGGCGAGATCGATCAGCGACAGCGTCCGCGAGCTGTCGCGCAAGGGCGTGTTGCGTGGCACGCCATCCACCATCACCAGGAGGCTGCGGCCCCGGAAGGTCTCGGACGCGCCCGAAAGCGTCTGGTTGCCAAAGCTGAAGCCCGGCACCAGCCGCGCCAGCAGGCTGGTCGCATCGCCGCCCCGTTCGATCTGGGTGGTGATCTCGTCTTCGCCGATCACCTGGACTGCGCCGGGGATCGCGGAAACCGGGCGCTCGCTGCGATTGGCGGTGACGACGATGGTGCCGAGAAAGACCGGCTCTTCCTCTTGCGCATGGGCGGGCGGGGCGATTGCGATCAGGCAGGTGGTCAGCAAAAGCCCGGCAAGGCCGGTCCGCTGGCGGCAGCGGGCAAGGGCTCGGGGCGAACTTGTGGTCGGCATGGCGGCAAATCCCTTCAGGAGGCAGGGGCGGATCGGGGGTATGCGATCAGGGTTAGACATTGCTGACGAAAATAGTAAGTTTAGCCTGTCCCGCCTCAGGATTTGTCTGGACCCATGTTCTATCCATCTGGATTTTCACGACAGAGCGCTGCGCCACCCGGGTCTTCACCAGGGGCGGGTGAGGCCATGCACGCGACCGGGGCAGGGAGCCAGCTATGGGCGGCCGACCGGCTGACGCGGCGAGATTTCGCGCGGCCGCGCTTTCGGACGGCGCTGCGGGTGGCAGCCGGGCTCTGGGGCAGGCTGATCGAGGCCAGGGCGGTGGTGCCCCAGGCGGCCACGGAGGACGGGCATTTCCAGGCCATCGAGATCGGCGATGTGCTGTTGTCGACGCTGGATCTGGGCGGCGGCGAGCAGAGCTGGCATTTCACCCCGACCCCGGGATCAGCCGGGCGGGTGCTGCTGCTGTTGCGCCTGATCCGGGGGGGATGGCTGCAGGAGCGCGACGGGCCACGGGTCTGGCTCCCGGCCGGGCAGATCGCGCTTCTGACCCCCGCAGGCCCGTTTGATCTCGGGCTGCCGGATGGCGGGCGCTGTGATCTGGGGTTGATCGAAAGCGATGCGGCCCTCGGCCCCGGGGTGCGGGTGCTGGCGGGCACCATGCCGTCGGTCAATCATCTGGCCTTTGTCGCGGGGTACCTTCTGCGCTGCGCGCCCCATCCCGAAGGCCGCAGCCAGGAGCTGAAACAGATGCTGTTTCGCGCGCTGGATCATGTGCTCAGCGATCTGGGGGGTAAGAACAATGGCAGCGCCGAAACCCCGTTCGAGAGGTTCAAATTCCTGATCGGCGCCAATCTGGGCCGGGCGGATCTGTCGCTGGAAGAGGTGGCTGCGGCGATGGAGTTCAGCCCGCGCCAGCTCCAGCGCTTTTTGCAAAGTCATGGAACCAGCTTCCGCGCCCATCTTCTGCTGCGGCGCCTGCACCATGCGCATGATCTGATCGAGGCGGCGGGCCAGGCAAAGCTGCGGATCGCCGACCTCGCCTGGCGCTGTGGTTTTCGCGATCCGAATTACTTTTCACGGGCCTATGCGAAACACTGGAAAGTGCCGCCCAGCCGGGATTAGTCGCCTCAGACCGCCAGCAGCTCGACCGCGACCCCCTGGCCGACGCCGATGCAAAGCGTGGCAAGCGCCGAGGCACTGCCCGTTTCTGCAAGCCGTCTTGCCGCGTTTGCGACGATGCGGGCGCCCGACATGCCAAGCGGATGGCCCATGCTGATGCCGCCGCCTTTGGCGTTGACGCGCGGGTCAGCATCGCTGAGCCCCCAGGCACGGGTACAGGCCAGAACCTGGGCAGCAAAAGCCTCGTTCAGCTCGATCACATCCTGATCGGCGGGCGGTTTTGCACCGCGCGCGACCAGACGCTCCACCGCCGCAATCGGGCCGATTCCCATGATCCGGGGCGCAACCCCGGCCGAGGCGGCGCGCCCGATCCGTGCCAGAGGCGTCAGGCCAAGCGCCTTTACGCCTTTGGCCGAGGCCAGCAGCACCGCAGCCGCGCCGTCGTTCACCCCCGCCGCATTGCCTGCGGTCACCGTGCCGCCGTCGCGAAATGGTGCCGGCAGGGCGGCGAGCTTTTCAATCGAGGTCGCGCGCGGGTGTTCATCCGCGCTGACGACCGTATCGCCTTTGCGGCCCCGGATCGTGACCGGAAGGATATCCGCCGCATGCCAGGCTGCGTCATAGCGGGTCTGCGACGACAAAGCGTAAATGTCCTGATCCTCGCGCGAGATGCCGTAGTCTTCCGCGACATTCTCGGCGGTCTCGGGCATCGACTCTATCCCGAACGCCTTTGCGATCCGCTTGTTGACGAAGCGCCAGCCGATGGTCGTGTCATAAATCTCGGCCTGGCGGGCAAAGGCCGCATCCGCCTTGGGCATCACGAAAGGCGCCCGGCTCATCGATTCCACGCCGCCCGCGATGATCACATCGGCCCCGTCCCGGATCGCCCGTGCTCCCGCAATCACCGCATCCATCCCCGAGGCACAAAGCCGGTTCACCGTCAGCCCCGGAACCGAAACATCCAGCCCCGACAACAGAACCGCCATCCGCGCGACATTGCGATTGTCCTCGCCCGCCTGGTTGGCGCAGCCAAAGATCACCTCATCCGGCGCCAGCCCCGGATACAGCGCCACGAGCCCGTCGATCACCTGTGCCGCCATATCATCGGGCCGCACCGGGGCCAGCGCGCCGCCATAGCGCCCGATCGGCGTGCGGCGCATCGCGCAGAGAAAGACGTCATTCATCGGGGGGCTCCGGTTTCACAAAAAGAGTGGCCGTTCAGGATTTCGCAGGCTGGCGCAGCTGGAAGCGCTGGATCTTGCCGGTCTGGGTCTTGGGCAGCGCCCCGGTAAAGACCACGCGGCGCGGGTATTTATAGGGGGCGATGACCTTTTTCACATGGTCCTGCAGCGCCCTGATCATCAGCGCATCACCCTCATGCCCCGGAGCGAGGATCACATGCGCCTCGACAATCTGGCCACGATCCGCGTCAGGTGCGCCGATCACCGCGCATTCCTGCACCGCGGGATGCGACAGCAGCGCCGCCTCGACCTCGGGTCCGGCGATATTGTAGCCGGCCGAGAGGATGATGTCGTCGGTCCGGGCGGCAAAGTGGAAATAGCCCTCTTCATCCTGCCAGAACGTGTCGCCGGTCAGGTTCCAGCCATCCCTTACATAGACCTCCTGGCGCGGGTCATCCATGTAACGGCAGCCTGTCGGGCCGCGCACGGCAAGACGCCCGGTCTGGCCACGCGGTTTTTCGGTCATGTCCTCGTCGACGATCTTCGCCTCATAGCCGGTGACGGGCTTGCCGGTGCAGCCGGGGCGGTGATCGTCAAAGCGGTTGGTGATGAAGATATGCAGCATCTCGGTCGCGCCAATGCCATCAAGCATCGGCTTGCCGGTTTTGGCCTGCCATTCCTCATAGACCGGCGCGGGCAGGGTCTCGCCCGCCGAGACCGCCGCGCGCAGCGAGGACAGATCCGCCCCCTGATCCATTGCGGCCAGCATCACGCGGTAAGCGGTCGGCGCGGTAAAGCAGACGGTGGCGCGATGCTCTTCGATCATGCCGATCATATTGGGCGGGCTGGCCTGTTCCAAAAGCGCCGCGGTCGCGCCAAAGCGCAGCGGGAAGACCGCGAGGCCCCCCAGCCCGAAGGTAAAGGCCAAAGGCGGGCTGCCGATGAAGATATCATCGGGCGTCACATTGAGGATCTCTTTCGCATAGCCATCCGCGATGATCAGCAGATCGCGGTGGAAATGCATCGTCGCCTTCGCATCCCCGGTCGTCCCCGAGGTAAAGCCCAAAAGCGCCACATCATCGCGCCCGGTCTTGACCGCGTCAAATCGCACCGGCTTTTTCAGGGCGATACGGTCCAGTTCGGCATCATGATTGGCGGTGCCGTCAAAGCCGATCACAGTCGTAAGAAAGGCACTGTCATTCTTGCAATGGATCAGATCCTCCATCAGCCGCGTATCGCAAAGCGCATGGCTGATCTCGGCCTTGTCGATCACCTTCGCCAGCTCGCCCGAGCGCAGCATCGGCATGGTATTGACCACCACCGCCCCCGCCTTGGTTGCCGCAAGCCAGCAGGCCACCATCGCCGGATTATTGGCAGACCGGATCAGCACCCGGTTGCCGGGCTTCAGGCCGTAATCCTCGACCAGGGCATGGGCGATGCGGTTGGTCCAGTCGGTCAGTTCCTTATAGGTGCGCGAGCGGCCATTGCCGATCAGCGCGATATGATCGCCAAAGCCCTTTTCGACCATGCGGTTGGTCAGCTCGACCCCCACATTCAGCCATTCGGGATAGTCGAACCCCGTCAGATCCAGCTCCGGCCAGGTCTCTGTGGCGGGCAGGCGGTCGCGGGTGAAAGTGTCCAGATGGCCCGTTGGTCCCATCATGAGGTTAGCTCCCTGTTGGCTCCGCCGCAGTCTTGTCGCTGTCTTGTCGCAGCTTGCGGGGGATGTTCTTTCTTGCGCAGTCAGGCCGGGATCACGGCCGTGGCCTCGATCTCGACCTTGGCGCGGTCCTCCATCAGGGCGATGACCTGGACCACCGCCATGGCGGGGTAGTGGCGGCCGATGATCTCTTTGTAATGCGCGCCAAGACGCTTGAGCCCGCCGAGATATTCGTCTTTGGTGGTGATATACCAGGTCAGCCGCACCAGATGTTCGGGCCTGGCACCGGCTTCGGCCAGCACCGCGACGATATTGCGCAGGGTCTGCGCCGTCTGATCGACGAAATCATCGCTCTCGAACTCACATTGCGCATTCCAGCCGACCAGCCCGCCGGTCACGACCATCCGGCCCTCGGCGGCCATGCCATTCGCATAGCCTTTTGCGGGTTTCCAGCCTTCGGGATGCAGGGTCTGAATGCTCATGGTTTCTCCTGAAATGCTTTGATCCGGGCCCGGACATCCTCCGGCCAGGGATGGGACTGCCCCGATCCGTCGACATAGACCAGCGTCAGACCAGCGGTCAGACGGTGGCTGCCCGCGCCGTTCTCACCGGAATGATGCGCCTCGATATGGCAGGTGATCGAGGCGCGGCCGATCCGTATGACCGTCAGCTGCCAGTCCAGTACCTCGCCGAGGCGCGAGGGCGCATGAAACTCCGCTGTCACCTGGGCCAGCGGCACACCATTGCCGCCGGCCATCATCACCTCATAGGGCAGGCCCGCCACCTCCCGGAAAAAGTTCTCGGCGACGGAATTCGTCATCTCGAAATAGCGCGGATAGAAGACGATCCCCGCCGGGTCGCAATGGTTGAACTCTATCCGGATGGGGCGGTGCCAGATCATTTCCCTTGCCTCATTCGTTGGCTTCGGGCGGCAGGAAATCAACCGCATGTTCAGCCGAGACGCGGACGACCTCTGCTACATCGGTCATATTGTGCAACTGTTCGAACAAAGCGCGCAGATCCCCGGCGGGCGAGACCCAGAACAAAGCGCGCGAGGGCACATCGCCCTTGTTGAAATAGCCATGCGGCACGCCGCGCGGCATTTTCACCAGGTCGCCGGGCCGTGCCACCGACCAGACACCATCGAGCTTCACATGCAGCTCACCCTCCTGGACCAGGATGAATTCATCCTGGGTCGGGTGAATATGCACCGGCACGAACTGGCCCGGCTCGGAATTGGTCTCGAAGGAAAAGGTGCTGGCGCAATCGGCTTTGGGGAAATAGCGCTGGCCCAGAATGTTCCATTCCAGACCTTCGATACCCGTTCCCAGCCGGGTGATGCCGCCGTCAAGTGCCCTGGTCATTGCCATATTTCCCTGTTGTTGATGGTCGTCCTGAAATTCTAACCCAGAAGGCTGCGCGCAATCACCACGCGCTGCACATCCGAGGCGCCCTCATAGATCCTCAGCGCACGAATATCGCGGTAAAGCTCCTCGACCTTCATGCCGCTGCGCACCCCGTCGCCGCCATGCAGCTGCAGCGCCGCGTCGATCACCTCCTGGGCGGCCTCGGTCGCGTAAAGCTTCGCCATCGCGGCCTCGCGGGTGATCCGCGCCGCGCCCTGGTCCCTGGTCCAGGCGGCGCGGTAGACCAGCAAAGCCGCCGCGTCGATCTTCAGTGCCATATCGGCCAGATGCCCCTGCACCATCTGCAAAGATGACAGAGGCTCGCCCTGGATCCGGCGGCTCTGCACACGGCTCAACGCCTCATCCAGCGCGCGCCGCGCCATGCCCAAAGCCGCCGCCCCCACGGTTGAACGAAACACATCCAGCACCGACATCGCCAGCTTGAACCCGGCCCCCGCCGTGCCGATCAGCGCAGACTCGGGCAGGAACACCTGATCCAGTTTCAGCCGCGCCAGCGGATGCGGTGCCATCACCCCGATCCGTTCCGCAATCTCCAGCCCCGCCACATCTGCCGGCATCAGAAAGGCCGAAAGCCCGCGCGCGCCCGGCGCCTCGCCGCTGCGGGCAAAGATCACATAGAGATCCGCGATGCCCCCGTTCGAGATATAGGTCTTCTCGCCCGAAAGTCGCCAGCCGCCCTCGACCTTTTCGGCCAGGGTGGTGCTGTTGGCCACGTCCGACCCTGACCCCGGTTCCGTCAGCGCAAAGGCCGAAATCGCCTCACCGGCCCGCGTCTTCTTCAGCCAGAGCCGCTGCCCGGGCGTGCCAACCAGCGACACCGCCCCCATGCCAAGCCCCTGCATGGCAAAGGCAAAATCCGCCAGCGCATCATGGCGCGAGAGCGTCTCGCGGATCAGACAAAGGCTCCTGACATCCAGCACTTCGCCCTCATCAGCCCCGGAATGCCGCAGAAAACCCGCCGCCCCCAGATCCCGCACCAGGCCTTTGCAGGCGGTATCGACATCACTGTGATCCACCGGCAGATGCCCGGCGGCCCATTCCTCCAGCGCCGCTGACAACTCACGGTGACGCGTCTCAAAGAAGGGCCAATCCAGAAAACTGCGGTCGCTCATTTCATCTGTCCAAAAATATCCTGCGGGGGTCCGGGGGTGCAAAACCCCCGGTCATCGGCCAAAATCCCAAAGCTCAGTCGCCCTGGAACACGGGTTTCTCTTTCGCGACAAAGGCGTGATAGGCCCGTTCAAAATCGCGGGTCTGCATGCAGATCGCCTGGGCCTGGGCCTCGGCCTCGATCGCCTGTTCCAGGCCCATATTCCATTCCTGGTTCAGCTGGGTCTTGGTGATGCCATGCGCAAAGACCGGCCCCGAAGCGATGCGTGTGGCGAGTTTCAGCGCCTCCGCCTCCAGCGCCTCTGCGGAATGGACCCCGTTCCAGAACCCCCAGGCCGCACCTTCCTCAGCCGACATCACCCTTCCGGTATACAAAAGCTCGGCGGCGCGGCCCTGACCGATGATTCGGGGCAGCATGGCGCAGGCGCCCATATCGCAGCCCGCAAGGCCGACCCGGGTGAACAGAAACGCGCATTTCGCCTCGGGCGTCGCCAGCCGCAGGTCTGATGCCATGGCGATGATTGCGCCGGCGCCGACACAGATCCCGTCCACCGCCGAAATGATCGGCTTGCCGCAGCCGATCATCGCCTTCACGAGATCGCCGGTCATGCGGGTAAAGGCCAGCAGATCCTTCATATCCATACCGACCAGCGGGCCGATAATGTCATGCACATCGCCGCCCGAGCAGAAATTGCCGCCATTCGGGGCAAAGACCACCACATCCACATCTGTCGCATAGACCAGCGCCCGGAATGTGTCGCGCAGCTCGGCATAGCTCTCGAAGGTCAGCGGGTTCTTGCGGTCAGGGCGGTTCAGCCGCAGCACAGCTACGCGATCTTTCACCTCCCAGAGGAAATGTTCCGGTTTCAGCCCGGCCAGTTCGGTCCGCGTAAGACTGCTCATTTCTTCATCGCCTTCTTCAGAATTTCCGTCAGGACATCGACATCCGCATCGTCGAGCCCGGCAAAGATCTTTGCCACCTCGGCCTCATGCCCCGAGGCGAGGGCTTCGAACTGGTTCAGCCCTTCGGGCGTCAATCCGACATAGACCGTGCGGCGGTCGGTCTCGGACGGGCGGCGCGCGACCAGCCCGTCTTTCTCCAGCCGGTCCACCACCGTCGTTGCATTGCCGTTCGATACCAGCAAAAGCCGGCTCAGCTCGCTCATGGTGCAGCCCTCACGCCGCCGGTAAAGCGCCGCCATCACGTCAAACCGCGGCAGCGTCGTGTCATGCGTCAGCCGCAGGAATTCACGCAAACCCGATTCAGAACTGCGCGTCACCGCCAGCATCCGGATCCATAGCTTCAGCCTTCGCTTTGACCCCTCGCTCACACCTCGCCTCCTGCAATCGCCAATGCCTGGCCATTGATGCCCCCGGCACCTTCACCGCACAACCACAGCGCAGCCGAAGTCACCTCGGCGGGCTGGATCAGGCGCAGTTGCGGATTGGTGGCGGCGAGCGTCCTGCGCGCGTCACCCGCGCTCATCCCGGTTTTTTCGACGATATTTGCAACCGAACGGTCGGTCATCTCGGTATCAAGAAACCCCGGGCACAGCGCATTCACCGTGACGGGCTTCTTCGCCACTTCAAGTGCCAGGCTTTTGACCATGCCGACCACGCCATGTTTCGCCGCCGCATAGGGCGCAACATAGGCATAACCTTTCAGTCCGGCGGTCGAGGCGACCGCAATCAGCCGCCCCCATCCGTCAAATTGCGACAGCGCTGCGCGGAAGGTCAGGAAGACCCCGGTGAGATTGACCGCAAGCATCGCGTTCCAGTCCGCCAGCGAGGTCTTCGCCAGCGGCGCCGAGGTCGAGGCCCCGGCATTGGCGATCACAATGTCGCAGCGCCCGGCCTCGGTGAACAGGCGTTTCACATCCGCCTCATCCGTCACATCGGCCTGCAAGGCCTGCGCGCCAATCGGCCCGGCAACCGCCTCGAGCGGCGCGAGGCGCCGCCCGCAGATCACCACTTCGGCGCCTTTTGCGGCAAAGCCCCGGGCCAGGTCGGCACCAACGCCGGTGCCGCCGCCGGTGATCAGAACGCGCTTGCCGGTAAGATCGGTCATGCCCTTATCGCCTCTTGCTGGCGTTGATGCAGCCGGGTCAGTGTCACCTGGCCATGACGGTAGGGGGCGGGCCATTCGGCATTGGCCTCGCCCTGGTCAATGGCCGCGTGCAGCGTCCAGTTGGCATCGGCCAGATGCATCCGTCCGATCATCACCAGATCGGCGCGGCCCGCCATCAGGATGCCATTGGCCTGATCCCAGTCGGTGATATTGCCGACGGCCATGGTCGAAAGCCCCGCCTCGTTGCGGATCCGGTCGGAAAACGGCGTCTGGAACATGCGGCCATAGATCGGGCGTTCGGCCGGGTCGGTCTGCCCTGACGAGACGTCGATGATATCGGCGCCCGCCGCGCTGAACTGGCGTGCGATCTCGACCGCGTCTTCGGGGGTCACGCCGCCCTCGATCCAGTCATGCGCCGAGATCCGGACCGACATCGGCTTTTCCTCGGGCCAGACGGCGCGCATCGCGCGAAACACCTCCAGAGGATAGCGCAGGCGGTTTTCCAGGCTGCCACCATATTCATCTGTGCGCCGGTTGGTGACCGGGCTGATGAAGGAGGCCAGCAGATAGCCATGGGCCGCGTGCATCTCGATCATATCGGCGCCCGCGCGCTGCGCCATTTCGGCGCCTGCGACGAATTCGCCTTTCACCGCTGCCAGATCGGCCTTGTCCATCTCTTTCGGCACTGCAAGATCGGGCTTATAGGCGATGGGCGAGGCCGAGATCACCGGCCAGTTGCCGGTTTTGAGCGGTGCATCAATGCCGCCATCCCAGGGAACACAGGTCGAAGCCTTGCGCCCGGCATGGCCGATCTGGATGCAAAGTTTCGCCGTGGTCTCGGCATGAATGAAATCCGCGAGCCGTTTCCAGGCCGCCTCATGTTCCGGCGCGTAAAGACCGGGGCAGCCGGGCGTGATGCGGCCAGTGGCCGAGACACAGGCCATTTCTGTATAGATCAGCGCCGCACCACCCTTGGCGCGTTCCGCGTAATGGATCAGGTGCCAGTCGGTCGGACAGCCATCGACGGCCTTGTATTGCGCCATCGGTGACATGACGATGCGGTTCTTCAGCTGCATATCCCGCAGCTTAAAGGGCGCAAACATCGGGCGGCTGCCCTTCTGGCCCCCCGCCTGTTCCTGGAACCAGTCTTCCGCGCTGGCGAGCCATTCCGGGTCACGCAGCCGCAGGTTTTCATGGCTGATCCGCTGCGAACGCGTCAGCAGCGAATAGGCGAACTGGGGTGAGGGCATATCGAGGTAACGCTCGACCTGTTCGAACCATTCAAGGCTGTTGCGCGCCGCTGATTGCAGGCGCAGCACCTCGACCCGGCGCTCTTCCTGATAGCGTTCAAATGCCGCCTGCATATCCGGCTCGGAATGCAGATATTCGGCCAGCGCAATCGCGGAATCAAAGGCCAGCCGCGTGCCCGAGCCGATCGAGAAATGCCCGGTCGCCGCCGCATCGCCCATCAGCACGACATTCTCGTGATACCACTTGTCGCAGATCACGCGGGGGAATTGCGACCAGACCGCCGAGCCGCGCAGATGCGCCGCGTTCGAGATCAGTTCATGCCCGCCGAGGTGGGATTCGAAAATCTGGCGGCAGGTCTCGACGATTTCCTCTTTTGACATCGTGGCGAAACCGAATTTCTCCCATGTCTCGGGAAGGGTTTCGACGATGAAAGTCGCGGTGTTGTTGTCGAACTGGTAGACATGCGCCCAGACCCAGCCATGCCGGGTTTTCTCGAAAATGAAGGTGAAAGCGTCATCGAATTTCTGATGTGTGCCAAGCCAGATGAACTTGCATTTGCGCAGGTCGATATCGGGCCGGAAGACATCTTTATATTCGTTGCGCACGATGCTGTTGATGCCGTCGCAGCCGACAACCAGGTCGTAATCCTGGCGATACTCTTCAGCGGATTTGAAGATGGTCTCAAATTGCAGATTGACGCCCAGCTCACGCGCGCGGTTTTGCAACAGGATCAGCATCGCCTTGCGCCCGATCCCGGCGAAACCATGCCCGCCCGAAACCGTGCGGACCCCGTCATGGATCACGGCAATATCATCCCAATAGGCGAAATCGGCACGGATCGCCTCGGTCGAGACGGGATCGTTCTTCTGCATCCGGCCAAGGGCATCATCCGACAGAACCACGCCCCAGCCGAATGTGTCATTGGCCTTGTTGCGTTCCAGCACCGTGACGTCATGGGACGGATCGCGCAGCTTCATCGAAATGGCGAAATAAAGGCCCGCCGGACCCGCCCCGAGGCAAAGGATCTTCATAGCCGGAACTCCCTGATTTGCGCCGATCCTTGCGGCTTTCAAAATAAATTTCAAGTTTAAAATTTTTCGACTTGAATATTCATGGTGAGAGGGCATTCTGCCGTTATGGAACATCTGATCGAGAGTGATGAGGGCGGCTGGACGCGGCTGATCCTGAACCGGCCTGCGGCTAAAAACGCCTTGAATACGGGGCTTCTGGCAGATCTGGCTTCGGTGCTGAACCGGCTGGCAGCGGATCCCGGTTGCCGGGCAGTGCTGCTGCACGGGGCCGAGGGGAACTTTGCCGCAGGCGCAGATATTGCCGAGATAGAGACGAAATCCAGCTCTGATGCGGCGCTTGATCCGCGCAAGGCGCATTGGGCGGCGATCCGCGCTTTTCCGAAACCGCTGGTCGCAGCGGTCGAGGGTTTCGCGCTTGGCGGCGGGCTGGAACTCGCGCTGATGGCCGATCTTTTGCTGGTCGGTGATACCGCGCGGCTGGGTCTGCCGGAAAGCAATCTCGGGATCATTCCAGGTGCCGGGGGCGGGCAGCGTCTCATGGCGCGGGTCGGCCCGGCGCGGGCGGCGCGGCTGGTGCTGACCGGGGAAATCATCGATGCGGATACGGCCTTCGCCTGGGGTCTGGCCTCGCATCGCATGGGCGATGCTTTGGCCGAGGGTGCCACGCTGACCGCCCGCCTCGCATTGCGGGCGCCACTGGCACTGGCGGCGGCAAAGGCCGCGCTGGTCGAAGGCGCCGAGGCCGCGCTTGCGCTGACCTCAGAGCGGGCCGCGTTCGAGACGCTTTTGGACAGCCAGGACAAGGCCGAGGGCATCCGCGCCTTCCGCGAAAAGCGTAAACCCGTCTATCAGGGGAAGTGAGATGGCGACGGTTGCGGTGATTGGCCTTGGCACGATGGGGCTGGGGATTGCGCAGACCTATGCGGCAGCGGGGTTTGATGTGCTCGCGACCGATGCGCATGAGCCCGCCCGTGACAACGCGACCGAGCGCCTGGCGGGCGCGCTCGCGCCCCGGGTCGAGGCCGGCAAGCTGACCCCGGAGGCCCGCGATGCGCTTATGGCGCGGTTCCAGGTGGTGCCAGGCGTTGACGCGATGGGCGCCGCCGATCTTGCGATCGAGGCGGTGGTGGAGCGGCTTGATGTGAAAACCGCGATCTTCACCGCGCTAGAGGCGGTGATGGCGCCGGATGCGGTGCTGGCGACGAATACATCCTCGCTTTCGGTGGCCGCGATGGCCGAGGGGCTGCGTAACCCGGGCCGCCTTTTGGGGCTGCATTTCTTCAACCCTGCGCCGGTGATGAAGCTGGTGGAACTGGTCGCGCATGAGGGATCTGCGCCAGAGGCGCTGGCTCGCGCGCACAGTCTGACCGAGGCCGCAGGCAAGACCGTGATTGCCTGCCCCGATCGCCCCGGCTTCATCGTCAACCGCTGCGCGCGCCCGTTCTACGGCGAGGCCCTGGCGCTATTGGAGGAAGGCCGCGAAGCAGGCGAGATCGACGCCGCGATGCTGGCGGCGGGCTACAGGCTGGGGCCTTTTAGCCTCATTGATCTGGTCGGGGCCGATATTAACCTTGCCGCGACCGAAAGCCTGGCCACCGCCATGGCGCATAGCCCGCGTTACCATGTGTTTGACGCGCTTAAAGCCCAGGTCGCGAGCGGCAATCTGGGGCGCAAGACCGGAAAGGGCTTTCTCTTTCCTGACCGTCCCGAAACACCGCCCGCCGACGCGGCAGCGATCGCGCTCAGGATCGAGGCAACGCTTGTCAATGAGGCCGCCTGGCTTCTGGCCGAAGGTGGCACCACCCGGGACGGCATCGATACAGCGCTCCGGCTCGGGCTGAATTTCCCGCGCGGCCCGTTCGGGATGCTGGAAATCCATGGACCGGCGCGCGTTCGGGAGGTGCTTGCCGGGCTGGAATATACCGCTCCGCCCGCGCTGAAGACGCGCTATCTGCTCGCGCCGGGTCTGTAACCCCAACCGGGTTACAGAAAGCTGCGAATTGTCTGGATCGCGCCGTCGAGATCCTTGCCTTCCTCATCCTTCAGCGCCGCCTCGCGCAGACGCCGCGCCCAGTCGGCGGCATCTGCGCGCCCCGAGACCAGATCAATCGCCGCCAGCACCCGGTCGAATTTCGACAGGCTCCGCGCATGGGTATCGGAATAGCCCTTGATCAGACGGCGGCAGCGGATCAGCTCCACCGCGAGCGGGTAATTGCTGTCGGCCTCGGCCATCGCGCGGGTCAGCCAGGCCTCGAGATGGGCAACCTCCTGCGCGTGGCGCAGCGTGCGGCGGCGCCAGAATTTCATCCCGCCCAGCACATAAAGCATCGCATAGCCGCGAAAACTGTCGGTACGGATGCGCCTTCCATGTCCGAACCAGCGGTTGAGCCGCGCCATGGATTTTGGATTGGCCTCGACCCGCGCCCCCCATTTCCGGGGCAACATGCCGGCGATTTCCTCGGCGCGGGGATGCATGAATTCGGTCAGCTGCATCAGCTGCTGATCCTTCGCGCCCATCTCGCCCCGGATCCGCTGAAAGCGGTTGCCGCGGGTTTTCAGATCGGCGACCCGGATCACATCATCATAACACATTGCATTGGCGATATATTTCGCAGCATGGACCGACAGATCCCAGGGGGCATGGTCGCGCGCCAGCACGCCTGCCAGCCGGTCGAGATAGTCGGCGCCATAGGCGATATCCTGAAAGCCGACCACCTTGCGCAGCCCGTGTTCCGCCATTTCAGCGACCGGGGCGGGCAGGGCCCTCACCCGGGTCATCAGTTTTTCCCAGGCCGCCATCAGTTTTGCCGGGCCGCGCACCGGCGTATCCGTGACGCGGGGCGCAGGTTCGTTCTTGCCGATATCACCCTGCAGCGCGGCGTCATAGCCTGCGCCAAAGGCACGAATACTGGCCTCGATCCCCTTGCCGCCGGACTGGCGGATCGCCTGTTCGAACGCCTCGCGCGGGAAAGGGAGCGCGCCCGAGGCCGCCAGCGCCCCGAACAGGGTTGAGGAAATGACCGAGCCGTTTTTGACCGCCACGGCCTCGTAATCGGCGGCAAACAGGCGCCTTGCGGTCTGAATCGCGGCCTCGCGCACGGCCTCCGGGTCGGCGACACCGTCGCCCGGCACCATCTTTTCCGACACGGCCAGATTGCGATGGGTCGAGGCGATCAGCGTTGTGCGCTCCGGCGTGACAAAGCCGCGAATGATGGCGCGCCCGGCCTCCATCCATTCGGCGGCGATCATCACATCGACATCGCCCGCCGCCGGCATCAGCGAAAAGACCGGCTGGCCGCCTTCCATCGGCGCCATCTCGACATAGTAGATCGTGGCGCCGGTCCGCTGCGACACGCCCGCGACCGAGGTCGCCTGGGCCGCAAACCCTTGCGCGCGCGCCAGATCCTCGATCCAGCCGGTCAGCACGCCGCCGCCCTGGCCGCCCACCGCATAGATCGCCACTTTGATGATGGATTTCAGCTTTTCATCCGGCTGAAGCGGGGGAAGAACCTCATGCAGGCTCATACCGGGAACTCCAGCCTGCGGGCGGCGCGGCGCCGCGCAAGCCATGAGATCAGGCGGGCGCGCAGCCCGGCCCGCCATTTCTCGAACCGGGTCGGGTTATGGACCACATCGGCGCGGTAGAAACTGGGGCAGAGCACCGCCGCATCGGCCACCTCGCCGCAATTGCCGCAGCCGACACAGGTCTGGTCGATCCAGGCCACCGGATCGTCGCGGAGCGGGTCGTTGGTATGTTTCAGCCCCAGAGACGGACAGCCCGAAAGCCGCATACAGGCGTGATCGCCGGTGCAGACCGCCTCATCCACGCCAAAGCGCGGTGCCTCGACCCGGCGGCCTTCCTTGATCGCTTTGGCTTTCAAAGGCCGCTCGCGGCGCTGTTTGTTCAGCATGCATTCCGACGAGGCGACGATGACCTTGGGGCCCTTTTCCGGCGTGGTCAGGGCCTCGGTGATCGTGGCTTTCAGCTTCGGCACATCATAGGTGTGGTCAATCTGGCGCACCCATTTAACGCCGATGCCCTTCACCGCCTGCGAGATCGGGTTGTTGGTCGCCTTGGTGTCATTCGCCGCGCGCGACGACATCACATCCTGGCCGCCGGTTGCCGCTGAATAATAGTTGTCGACCACCACCACGAGGCCGTCGGATTTGTTGAACACCATATTGCCGATCGAGCTGTTCAGCCCGTTATGCCAGAAGCCGCCATCGCCGATGATCGAGATCGGGCGCCGCTCGCCACCGCCGTCAAAGGCGGCATTGGCCGCCGGGCCAAGCCCGTAACCCATCGTGGCGCCGCCGACATAAAAGGGCGGCATGGAGCCGAACAGGTGGCAGCCGATATCGGCGGTGATCTGATGCTTACCGCGTTCCTGCTGCACCATTTTCAGCGCGGCAAAAATCGGGCGCTCGGGGCAGCCGGTGCAGAACCCGGGCGGGCGCATCGGAACCACTTTGGTCAGATCCGGCAGCTGCGGCTTGTCTTCATTGGGCGCGCGCACCGTGGCGGGCAGCATCCCCGGTGCGGCGATCTTCAGAAAGGCCGTCAGGCTGTCGAGCATGACCTGGCCGGTATATTCGCCCCCCATCGGCAGTATCCCCTTGCCATGGAGTTTTACCGAAGACCCGGCGCGGTAGAGATAGGTGGAGAGCTGTTGCTCCATAAATTCCGGATGGCCCTCTTCGACGACAAGGACATGGTCCTTGCCCTCGCAGAAGTCGAGAAATTCGGATGAGACCAGCGGATAGGCTACGTTCAGGCAATAGATCGGCACTTCGGTATTGCCGTAAAGATCGGCGAGGCCCATGCGCTGCAAGGCCCGGATCACACCATTATACATGCCACCCTGGACGATCAGCCCGGTCTTGCCGCCAGCGGGGCCGAAAAACTCATTCAGCTGATGTTCGGTGATGTATTTCTCAGCCGCTGGCCAGCGATTGTTGATCTTGTCCTGCTCGTGAAGATAGGTGAAGGGCGGCAGCACGACGCGGGTGAAATCGGTCTGCGGGTTCTTGAGCGCGTCTTTCACCGTCAAAGCAGGGCGCCTGTTGTCGCGGCATTCAAAGGTGCCGGTGACATGGCAGGACCGGATCCGGACGATCATCATGACCGGCGTATTGGTCGCCTCGGACATGTCGAACCCGTAATGCACCGCATCGACCATCGCCTGGAGGTTCGGGCGCGGATCCAGGAGCCACATCTGCGATTTCATCGCGAAAGCATGGCTGCGTTCCTGCATGATCGAGGACCCTTCGCCGTAATCCTCGCCCACGATGATCAGCGCGCCGCCAGTGACGCCGGAATCCGTCAGGTTCGCCAGCGCATCCGAGGCCACATTGACGCCGACCGGCCCCTTGAACGTCACCGCGCCGCGGATCGGATAATGGACCGAGGCCGCCAGCATCGCCGCCGCGCCCGCCTCATTGGCATTGGCCTCGAACCGGATGCCAAGTTCTGCCATCAGCTCTTCGGCGTCTGAAAGGACATCCATCATGTGGGAAATCGGCGCGCCCTGATAACCGCCGACATATCCGACGCCACATTCCAGAAGCGCCTTGGTCAGCGCGAGAATCCCTTCGCCGGTAAAGGTCTCGCCCGCGCCTTTGCGCAGGTGTTCGACCTCGGCTTTGAAACTGCGCTCTGCCATGGCTTAAACCTCTTGCTTGCAGATATTGGCCAGCATTTTTTGCAATGTGCCGACGAAAGCATGCCGCTCGTCATCGGAGATGCCGCGAAACATCCGCTCGGTCGCCAGCGCCATATGTGGCCAGATCCGTTCAAACGCGGCACGGCCGAGATCGGTCGAATAGATCCGCGTGGCGCGGCTGTCATTCGGGTCGGCCTCGCGCCGCACGAGACCCTCGGCCTGGAGCTGGTCGAGCGCGCGCGACAGTGTCGATTGTTCGGTCACGGCGAGTTCCGCCAGCTCGCGGATCAGCGGGCCGTCCAGCACCGAAAGCACGCCAAGCGCGCGCATCTTGGCGGTGGTCAGGCCCATATCGGCCATCTCGCTGCGCAGAATGCCGTTATACTGGCCCATGAGCCGGTTCATCAGATAGGGCGGGAAAGACGACAGCCCGATCTGGCCAAGGCGCTGCGCGGGGGCAGGGGGTTCACTGCTCATGCGCCCAGCCTCTTTGCGGCATTATAGCCCGAGCCGCCGCCCAGCCCCGGCCCCGGATGGGTCGAGGCGCCGATATGGATCAGGCCGCGCACCGGGCCGGTGCCATTAGTGGCATTGTAAAACGGCCGCCAGATGAAGAACTGATCCACCGCGCAGGAACCGCCATAGGGGTCGCCGCCGACAAGGTTAACGTTCATCCGTTCCAGATCTTTCGGGCTATAGGCGCGCCGAGCCAGAACGAGCCTGTCGAAATCCTTGATATGGCTTGCAAGAATGGCCTGGAGGCGGTCGACGAAAGCCTCGCGCGCCTCGTCCCAGTCGCGGGCCTGGATCTCGCCCGCCGCATCGCCTTTGATCACGGTTGGCGCATCGGGGATCTGCAACCAAAGCACTGCTTTTCCCTCGGGGCAGCGCGAAGGGTCCAGTCGCGAGGGCTGGCCGACGCAGATCGTCGGGGTGACAGGAAAGAGGCCTCGTTCCGCTTCGTTCGAGGCTTTCGACACTGCATCGACGCTGTCCGCCAGATGGATCAGCGCCACCTGATCCAGCCCCGGTGTCTTCCATTCCGGCACCCCGTCCAGCGCGAAATGCAGCTGGAAATCGCCGCGCCCATGGCGGAAGCGTTTCAGCGCGGCCTTCTCTTCGGGCAGGTTCACATCTTTCAGCAACCGGGTGTAAAGCTGCCCAGGTGCTACCGAGGCCAGCACCGATTTCGCCGGGATCGTGTTGCCGTCTTGCAGACGTACGCCGGTCACCCGGCCCTTTTCCACGGTGATTTCATCAACATCAGCATTGCAGCGCACCTCGCCGCCATTGGCTTCGATCAGCGAGACGAAAGCCTTTGCCGCCTGGCCCGCGCCGCCTTTCGAGATGGGCGCGCCAGCGGCCTCCAGCGCGAAGGCGATCACGCGCCCCATGGCGCCGGAATAGGCATTCTCGACCGTCAGCCCGCAATGCAGCGCCCAGGGCGCGAAAAGCGCGCGGGTGTCTTCGGATCTGAACGTGGTCTCCAGCCAGCCGCGCATCGGGTCAAGTTGCTGGCCCATCCAGCCCGCGAGCCCGCGCAACCCGCGTTTGCGGGTCTCTTTCAGCAGTACCTTCAGCGTGGCCCAGGACCAGAGCGGCTGGCCGAGGATCGCGAACATGAAAGGCGCATCCGCCGCCAGCCGGTCGACCTCGGCGGCAAAGGCATCGCCGTCACCGGGCGCAGCCGCGTTCAGCGCCGCGATATTCTCTGCCCGATTGGTCGAGAGCACCAGCGCCCGCCCGTCCGGGCGCAGCACCGCCGTCGGATGCGGCGTGTGGCAATAGTCGAACCCGTGTTTCGCCAGATGCGGCCCAAGCGCCGCCCCGGCCGGGCTGGTCATGAACAGAACGAATGTGGCCGCCATCGGATCATGCAGGAAACCGGGATGCAGCTCGGTCGTGCGCAGGCACCCTCCCGCGACCTCTTCGCGTTCCAGCACCAGGACCTTGCGGCCCTTCAGCGCCAGCAGACTGGCAGCAACCAGCCCGTTGATCCCGGATCCGATGATGATGTGATCGACAGCGGCCATAGGGGTCAGCTTTCCGCAACGAGCGCCAGCGCGCGGATCGGCGAGCCGGTGCCCTGTTTGATTTTCAAAGGTGCCGCAATCAGGATCGCGCCCTTCGGCGGCAACTTGTCGAGATTGACCAGCGAGGCAAGGCCAAAGCGGTTATTGGCATGGAGCAGGTTATGTGCCGGATAGGGCGGCGTCATACCACCGGCAGAGCCCGCATCGGTGCCGATACACTGGCTGCCCCAGCCGACAATGCCCTTATCGATCAGATATTGCACCACTTCGGCGGTCGGGCCAGGGGTATGGGGGCCGGTCTCATTGGCGTTCAGGAACAGCGCCTCGTCATGGTTATACTGATCCCAGTCCGAGCGCAGGACGACCCACTCGCCGGCCCGGATCGCGCCATGTTCGGCCTCCCAGGCTTTCACATGGTCGATGGTCAGCAGGAAATCCGGGTCGGCCGCGCAGTCGGCGCTGAAATCCAGCACATTGACCGGCGCGATCAGGCGCTGGACGTCGATTGTGTCAGTATAGCCTTCGGGATTTTCGCGACCGGTGATCCAGTGATGCGGCACGTCGAAATGGGTACCGGAATGCTCGCCCAGCTCTAACCAATTCCAGGCCCAGAAGGGGCCGTTGTCATCATATTCGCTGATCTTGTGGATCTTAACCGGCGGCGTGTCTTTCGCGAATTCCGGCGGAAGTTTCAGAAGCGGCGTTTCCGGCCCGAGCGTTGCGGTCAGGTCAACCACCCTGACCCCGCCCGAAGCCAGCAAACCCGCAAGCTGTATCAGCGCGTTGGCTGCGGTCATATCCGTTCTCCCTGTCTGACCATGCGGTCTTTGATTGGTGTCCGGCGCGCCACCTGTTTGGTTCCAGGACCATTCCGGCGCGGCGTAACGCTTTTCTCAGCGCCTGTGAGAATCACGCTAGACAGAAATAAATGCGTTTGCAAATATATCTTAAAACGCAGGGATCAGAAAAATGTCCGACAGCTATGATGCGATCCTGATCGGGGCGGGGCATAACGCCCTTGCCTGTGCCTTGCACCTGGCGGCAAAGGGTTGGAAAGTCGGGCTTTTCGAACAGGCCTCTGCCCCGGGTGGCGCGGTGAAGACCGGCGACTATACCCTGCCGGGCTATCGCCATGACTGGGCGGCGATGAACCTCAATCTCTTCGCCGGATCGGCGTTTTATAGGGAGTATGGGCAGGAACTGGCGCGACATGGCTGCACCTTTCTGCCGGTGTCAAAGCCCTTTGCCTCGGCCTTTCCGGATGGGAGCTGGCTGGGCGTGACCACGGACCGCGCCGAAACCCTCGCGCGGATCAAAGCCGAGGATCCCGCAGATGCCGAGGCCTGGGCAGAGCTGATTGAGAGCTTTCCGCAAACGGCCGAGGCAATAGGCGGCATCCTTTCGATGCCGATGAAATTCAATGCGATTGCATATTTCATGTTTAAAATGCTGCGCCGCAACAAAATCGACGGCAGTCTGGATATCGCGCAATTCATGGCGCAGACGCCGCGCCGCTTTCTGACAAAGACCTTCCGCTCGCCAAAGATGCAGGCGCTTCTGGGGGCCTGGGGGCTGCATCTCGATTACGCGCCCGATGTCGCGGGGGGCGGTATTTTTCCCTATCTCGAGGGAATGGTTGCACAAAATTTCGGGATGATGCTGGGCCAGGGTGGCGCGGATACCATCATCAGGGCGATGGTTGCGGCGATTGAGGCGCGGGGGGGGCGCATTGAATGCGGGGCCAGCGTCAGCCGTATCCTGCATGAAAACGGCAAGGCGAGCGGCATTGAACTGGCCGATGGACGCCGCATTGCAGCGAGAAAAGCGGTGATCGCCGGGGTGGCGCCGCAGGCTCTGCTGCGGCTGACCGGTGCGACCGAGCCGCGTTTCGACAGGGCGATGTCTGACTACGCCTATGCGCCGGGCACGATGATGATCCATCTCGCGATGGACAGCCTGCCCGACTGGGCCGCGGGAGAGGAGCTGAAGCGCTTCGCCTATATCCACCTGGCGCCGAGCCTCGATCAGCAGGCGCGGGTTTATCAGCAGGCCCAGGCCGGGCTTTTGCCTGATGAGCCGATCCTTGTGGTCGGCCAGCCGACCGGCCAGGACCCGTCGCGCGCGCCGGAGGGCAGGCACATCCTTTGGGTGCAGGTGCGGATGGTGCCGGGCGAGATCAAAGGCGATGCGGCGGGCCAGATCACGGCCCGCAGCTGGGAGGAGGCCAGCGCCCCGGTGGCGGAACGTGCGCTGGATATTCTGGAACGCTACGCGCCGGGCACACGCGCAAAGATCCTCGGGAAACGTGTGGTCTCGCCCCTGGATCTGGAAGCGGAGAACCCGAATCTGGTCGGCGGCGATCAGGTTTGTGGCAGCCACCATATGTCACAAAACTTCATGTTCCGCCCGGCGCGGGGCCATTCCGATGGCTCGACGCCGCTGAAAAACCTGCATCTGACCGGCGCGGCGGTCTGGCCCGGGGCCGGCACCGGCGCGGGGCCCGGCTATCTGCTGGCGAGGAGACTGGCAAAGTAACGACTGCCCCGCGCGGCAAACCGGCATCAGACCGGCGCGCGATGACTGACCCATCCACATAAAAACGACAGGGAAACAACATGAAACTCAACCGCAGAGCCTTGCTGCAACTGTCAGCGGCCAGTGTCACACTCGGTGCCTTCAGCCTGCCCGCGCTGGCTGAGATCGACGAGCTGGTGATCGCCTATAACGTCACGCTGCCCAGCTGGGACCCGACCACCGGCCCGAGTGCGGTGAACCCGACGATCCAGGGCATTTACCAGTCGGTGTTTGACCAGTTCATCCTGCAACAGCCCGATCTGAAACCGGCGCCGGGGCTTTTGACCGAATGGGGCTGGAACGAGGATTACAGCCAGATCTGGATGGTGGTGCGGGAGGGCGTTAAATGGCATGACGGATCGGATTTCACCGCCGAGGATGTGGCCTGGAGCCTGGCGCGGGTGGCGGACCCCGCCACTGGCAGCCCGATTCAGTTCGTCTGGGGCACGCTCGAAAACCACCGTGTCGAGGGCAATCGCGTCATCGCCGATGTGAAGCAATTCGACCCCACGATTTTCAAATGGATGTATTTCCTGACCGGCTATGTGCTCCCCAAGACCTATTATGAAAAGGTCGGCGCCGAGGGCTTTGAGGCGGCGCCAATCGGCACCGGCCCCTATATGGTCGAGAAATTCGAGCGCAATGCCTTTGTGCGGCTGAAGGCGAATGAGGCCTATTGGGGCGGCGCGCCCGAGTTCAAAACGGTGACGATCAAATTCGTGACCGATGCGGCGGCGCGGGTGGCGGAAATCGAATCCGGCAACAGCCATGTCACGCTGGAAATGCCCTATGAGGAATATGACCGCCTTAAAGGTTCTATGAACGGCGTGGCGACGCCCATCTCGGATATCGGGATGATTTTCCTCAATGATATCGATGTGATGCTGGACCCGAATGTCCGCAAGGCCGCCGTCCATGCGATTGACAAACAGGCGATCATCGACCGGCTTCTGTCGGGGTATGGCGTGAAGATCGACACACTGGAGACGCCGGAATATGAGGCTTATGATCCGTCGATCACGGTGGATTACAGCCCGGAAAAGGCGGTCGAATTGCTGGCGGCCTCGGGCTATTCGACCGACAATCCGGTCAAGTTCAAGATCCAGACCACGCGGGGTTTCAAGCCTAAGGATTATGAGATGATCCAGGCGATTGTGGGCCTGTGGCGGCGCGTGGGGATCGAGGCCGAGATCGAGGTCTATGAGATCGCCAAACATTACGAGCTGCGCGCGGCCGATCAGCTGGCACCGGCGGCGTTTTACAACTGGGGGAACTCGGTCGGGGATCCGACAACCGGGACGGGGTTTGCCATGTTCGGGCCGAGCCCGCATTCGGTCTGGGACGGGCAGGATCTGATCGACATGATCAACCCGCTCTGGGGTGAGAAAGATGAGGCGAAGCGGATCGCGGGCTGGAAGGCGGTGGACCGGTTCATCGCCGATGAGGCGCTGGTGATCCCGTTGTTGCAATATGTGCAGCCGATCCTGTCCGCGAAAGGTGTGGTGGTGACGCCTCATGCTTCTGGTGCCTTGTTGCCGCATCTGATGACGCGCGGCTGAGTGTGGCGGCACCGGGGGCTTCGCGCCCCCGGACCCCCGCGGGATATTTAGGGGCAAATGAAAGGGCCGGGTCTGCGGCGCTTTCGGGATGTGGCGATGCAATTTTTCAGAACAGTGATGGGGCGTCTGGTGACGACAGTGATCACGCTTATGGGCGTGGCGGTGATTGTCTTTGTCGTCATCCGGGTGGTGCCGGGCAATCCGATTGCGATGATGCTGCCGCCGGGGGCGGGTGAGGCCGATATCGCGCGGCTGAATGCGCTTTACGGCTTTGACCGCTCGATTACGGAGCAGTTTTTCATCTGGCTGGGCGGTGTGGTGCAGGGCGATTTCGGTACCTCGATCACGGCGCGCCAGCCGGTGACGGGGATGGTGCTGGGGCGGCTGCCGGCGACGCTGGAATTGTCGGTTATGGCGCTGGTCATGGCTTGCATCATCGGGGGGAGCGTGGCGCTTTGGGGCACAAGGCGGCGCGAGACGAAGACCGAGGCGGCGATAGATATTGCCAATGGAATGGCGCTTTCGGTGCCGGATTTCCTTTGGGGGCTGCTCTTGATCCTGGGGTTTGGCGTGCTCTGGCCGGTGTTTCATATCTCGGGCCGGGTGACGCCGTCGCTGGATCTGCCCTTTGCGACCAATTTCTACCTGTTCGAGAGCCTGATCCGGCTGCGATTCGATCTTTGGGCCGATATCGTCAGTCATATGTTCCTGCCGGCGCTGGCGCTGGCGATCCCGCTGGCGGCGATCATCGGGCAGCTTTTGAAGCAGAGCCTGAAAGAAACCATGCATCTGGATTACGTCACCCTGGCGCGGACGCGGGGCTATGGCGAGACGCATGTCATTTTGCGCGAGGCCCTGCGCAATGCGGTCCTGCCGACGCTGACGCTGGTGGGGGTGCAATTCACCTTTCTGATCGGCGGCACGGTGATTATCGAGCGGCTGTTTTCCTATGAGGGCCTTGGCAATATGGCCATCGAGGCGGTGATCAACCGCGATCTGCCGCTGATCCAGGGGATCGTGATTCTATTCGCGCTGATCTTCACCGGGGTGAACCTGGTGGTTGATCTGCTTTATGCCGTTCTGAACCCGAGGCTGCGTCATGGCTGATGCCCGTTCGCTTGTGAAACGCCGGGCGGGGCCGCGGCTCTGGCTCTCGGCAGGCTGGATTGGTGTGGTGGCGCTGGCGGCGGTTTTTGCGCCGCTGATAGCACCGCAGGATCCGCTGGCGCAGGATCTGTTCCTGGGCCGGATGCCGCCTTTCTGGATGGCGGGGGCCGAGCCTGGCTATTGGCTCGGGACCGACAGCCTTGGCCGCGATGTGCTGAGCCGGATCATCTATGGCGCGCGGATCGCGCTGGCGGTGGCGCTGGTTGCGGGGGGGATCACCTGTGTCCTTGGCGCGGGGCTGGGGCTGATGGCGGGCTATATGCGCGGCTGGGTCGACACGATCATCTCGCGCTTTATCGACATCTGGATGGCCTTTCCGCCGGTTTTGTTTTCCATCCTGCTGATCGCGGTGATGGGGCCGGGGCTTTTCTCGATCATCGTGGCGATCGTGGTGATCGACTGGACGCGGTTTGCCCGGGTGATCCGGGCCGAGGCGATGGGGCAGGGGGCGATGGATTATGTCGCCTCGGCGCGCGTGGTCGGTCGGGGCCGTATCTCGACCATGCTGACCGAGATCCTGCCCAATGTTGCACCGACCATCGTGGTGCTTTTGACGCTGGAGATGGGCATCGCGGTGATCATCGAGGCGATCCTCAGTTTCGTGAACCTTTCGATCCCGACCGATGACCCGACCTGGGGCGGGATGATTTCCGAAGGCCGGATCTCGATCAACCAGGCCTGGTGGGTTTTGGTCTTCCCGCTGATCGCGCTTTTCCTGACCGTTCTTGCCTTTTCCCAGCTGGGGGAAGGGCTGAAGAACCGCTACGATCCGGTGCTGCGATGACTTATCTTGAGCTGAAGGGCCTGTCGGCGCGGATCACGCGCCAGAACCACCCGCTTTTGCGCAGTGTTTCGCTCTCGGTTGCGCCGGGCGAGGTGCGGGGGCTGGTTGGGGAAAGTGGTGCCGGCAAGTCGATGATCGGCAAGGCGGTTTTGGGGATCTTGCCGAAAGCGGTCGAGGTGACGGGGGGCGAGATCCGCCTCGGCGGCGAAGACCTGCAGCGTCTGTCTGATAAAGATCGGCGGCATCGGATCGGTCAGACCTGTGCGCTGATCCCGCAGGATCCGCTGACCGCGCTGAACCCGTCGCGCCGGATCGCGCCGCAGATCACCGACCGGCTGGTGGACATCCTGGGCTGGGACCGGGCGCGGGCGGTGGCGCGGGCCGAAGAGTTGCTGGATGAGGTCAGGATCCAGGACCCCGCGCGGGTGATGCGGGCCTATCCGCATGAGCTTTCCGGGGGGATGCGGCAGCGGATCCTGATCGCTTCGGCCTTTGCCGCCGCACCGAAACTGATCGTCGCCGATGAGCCGACGACCGCGCTGGATGTGACGGTGCAAAAGCAGATCCTGAAACTTATCAGGGATATGCAGGCCAGGCATGGTACGGCACTTCTGTTCGTGACCCATGATCTGGGCGTCGTATCCAAGGTCTGTAACCGGCTCTCGGTGCTTTATGGCGGCATGGTGGTCGAGGATAATGACGTGCCGGGTTTCTTTGCCGCCCCGCGCCATGCCTATTCGCGGGCGCTGCTGGCCGCGACGCCGAAATACACCGATCCGACCGCCAGCCTGACCCCGGTGCCCGACCAGGTCATCGCGGATGTGCGGGCCGAGATCGATGCATTTGACCGGGAGCGCGTGCATGTCTGAACTGCTTTACCGTGTCGAGGGGCTGCGCCTTTCGCTCCCCGATCTGAATCGCAAGCCGCTTTGGGGGCCGGCACCGCGCAACGAGATCCTCAAAGGCCTCGATTTCGCCATCGCCAAGGGCGAGATCATCGGGATTGTCGGCGGATCGGGCTCGGGGAAGTCGACCCTCGGGCGCTGTCTCGTGCGGCTGCTGGAGCCGACTGCGGGGCGGCTCCTGTTTGACGGCCAGGATATCAGCCATCTGAATGACGCCGCGCTGCGCCCGCTCAGGCGGCGGTTCCAGATGATTTTCCAGGACCCGATGTCATCGCTGAACCCGCGCCACCGGGTGGGTCAGCTGATCGCGGCGCCTCTGCGGCTGCATGGTGTGGCGGATGTGCGGGGCCGCGTCGCCGAGGCGCTGGATCTCGTGGGCTTCCCGCAGGACATGGCCAGCCGCTACCCGCATGAGATGTCGGGCGGCCAGCGGCAGCGGGTGGGCATCGCCCGCGCCATCGCGCTGCGCCCGGACTTCATCCTCGCGGATGAGATCGTCTCGGGGCTGGATGTCTCGAGCCAGGCGCAGGTGCTGAACCTGCTGGAGCGGCTGGTGAAAGAGCTTGGCCTGACACTGGCCTTTATCAGCCATGACCTGAGCGTGATCCGGAGGCTGTGTTCCCGGATTATGGTGCTTTACCAGGGTGAGATCGTCGAATCCTCTGATACGGCAGCGCTGTTCGACCAGCCGCGGGCGGCCTATACTCGGGAGCTCCTTGATGCGATCCCCCTGCCTGATCCGGATCAGGTCTGGGCCTGAGAGACTGCGCCATCCCGGAAGGGGCGTCCGCGCCCGGATATGGCCGAGGTCATCGGCGGGACTGGTCAGGTCCGGGGTATTTGCCTCGCAATGTATGGCGCATGACCTTCCAGCAAAGGAGACGAAGGGCCCGACCGACAAGGTCGGAGCACCGCCGCTGTCCGGATCGACCGCGTCGTCTGGAGCGATTTGACGAAGGCCGCAATTCAGGGCGCCCTGGACGTCTTGATTCCACATTGGTCTGGACCGACAGCGCGCCGGAACCGGCCTGCCGTGTAACCCCGGATCGTGAGGCCAGTCCTTGCCCGGGTCTGCCCAGGGGCGCGACAGATCGAATCGGCGCGGAAATGACTTTGCGACGCGTGCGAGTCATGGAATTGATAAATATCAGGATTTTATGTCGGGTTGCTTGAAGTAACCGCAAGATTGCCTGCCGCACAGGACGGTGGGCTGTCTGGGGACGCTTGCCCTGAGGGGCGCAGCCGGGACGCGTCGCCGGCCTCCCGGGGACGCCCGTCGCGCCACCGCGCCAGTCCTATGCCCCGACCTCTCCAATGCGGGTGGGCGGGTAAGAGAAATTGCCGTGAACGGACACTGGACAAGACGGCCTCGCGCGTTTAAACGGGCGCCTGCATGGGTCCGGTAACGTGATCGGCAGAGCTTTCACAGGCAGCGAATTCGATGCCAGGTGACAGGCAAAGCCAAAGAGTTCCGAGGCCGTCGACGACAAGCAGGACAGAAGAGGGGCCTGCATCTGGAATATGCCGCTGTAGCTCAGCTGGTAGAGCACGTCATTCGTAATGATGGGGTCGGGGGTTCGAGTCCCTTCAGCGGCACCAGTAACTTACTGGAATACCAGCACAAAATGGCCGTCCTTCGGGGCGGTCTTTTGCTGTGCTGAAGCCATGGAACCATGGCGGAACCAAATCCAAAACCGGGTTCATGGGGGCTTCAATCACGGAAAAGTGAGACTAATTATTGCAGCTCTACAGACTGTGGTCAACGGGTCGGGGTCGTTGTGGGATAGGTATCAAGATGAGTCGCAGCTTCCCCCGCTGCGGTGGCCACGAAGCCGGGACCCGCACCGCGCGCATCAGTGCGATTTCACCACGCCTGGAGCGCCTTCTTGCCGTCAGCCATCGAGGCTGCTCATGCCATGGCAGGTGTTTCATGCGGGGAACGAGGGGAACACGGGGAAAAACCCTTATTTTATTGAGTATATTCCTGTTCCCCGACCTGAAAAGGACTGGGGAACAGCGGGGAACAGGCCTCTCATCGGACCTTCCGAAAATCTCCAATTAGCTCATATCTTGTAAAAAGGCCCACACGTTGGTCCCCCAAAGGGCCCAAAAGTCTGAGGCCACCCCCCGGTCGGTCGGTTCGCCGCTGGGGGTTGGCCCCTTGACCGAACGCCATCCGTTCGCACAGACGATCCAGCTTCCACCAGCGGTGGGAGTTCGGCTGGTCGATCCTATCCGGCCTCAGCCTGAGGCTGGCCCCACTGCCGACGTCATTCGTCTGATGTCGATGAGATCGGGATGCCTTGCGTGCCAACCTGCGAACCTGCCAGACGCCTGATCCGCCACGGGCAGCATGCCTTGCCGTCATAGTCGAAGCAGCAGCGGGCCAGCAGGACGGCGTTGGCTGCAGCATTGCGTTTCATGGCGCGGCGCTGGTGGCGGTTCTTGGTCATGCGCCTGCCCCCATCGCCTGGTGGGTCTGATCAGCCAGAGCCTCGGCGGTCTTCAGGCAGCGGTGCAGATCCACAGCCAGCTTGCGCGGGTCAGTCGCGCCCTCAGCGATATGCCGGGCAGTGATTGCGCACACGGTCAGCAAGGAAAGCAGGTCGGCGCACACCGCCACATCGGCGGGATGGCAGCTCATGCCAGCACCTCCGGCCAATCGGTCAGGGCGCCTCCCAACAAATCGCAGTCGTCAGTTCAGAGCCGAGAATGCCGATGGATTCTGATCATATCGCATCCGGGAACACCGCCTCCTTCTGCTGGATTTGAGCCTCGAGCTGAGCGTTCCGCAGTGCCATCGTCTCCCGATATTCCTGAGCCTCGATGTCCCGGAAGAACGATGCGCCCGGGGCCAGACGCGTCACGGCCTCCTCGACCTGCTCCAGCGAGACGCGGAAAAACTCTTTCCGCATGTTGGTGGCGTTCACCCGCTGCTTGGCAAACTCGGTGTGCAGTGCCCGTTCCAGTGCGGGGGCTTCATCGCTGTAGATGATGGCATGGGTGTCGAAGAAGAAGGGCACGCTGGCATCGCCCAGCTCGCGCACCCGGTCTGTGGGATCGAGCCGCCGTGTCAGCCCAATCTTCACCATGTCAGGCCCGAAAGCGCCCATGTTCGAGATGATATAGACATAGCCTGAACGGGTCATTTCGGTCATCGCCTGCGCCCGCTCGACCTTCGCATGAGCCTCGGCAAGGTCGCGTTCCAGAATTTCGATCTGCTGCGAGTAGGCCTCCAGCTTCGCACCATGGGCCCCGAGGGCTTCGTTTTGGCCTTCTCAAGCAGCTTCTGGTATTTGGCCTCTTCCCGTTCTGCTTCCTCCATCTCTCGGATCAGCTTCTGCTCTTCGCGGGCGGCACGGGCGGCTTCGGCACGTTCCTCACGCTCTTCCTTCTGCTTCTCCCGATATTCGTGGGTCAGGCGCAGCTCCTTCAGCTTTGCCTGGTAATAGGACTCTGTGATGGTAACAGCATTCGACGCGTTCAGCTTGTCGATCTGCTCCCGGGCATAGCCGATACGCTTCACCATGGCGTTGGCATTGTTCCAGCGGACATTGGCGATGGCGGCGTCACATTCATTGTTGAAGGCGCGCAGGGTCAGCCTGATGTTGCGGCCGGTCATGGTCTGCCCCTTGGACTTGCTGCCATCCACCGTCCAGTTCGTCCTGCAGATCGCGGCCGTCTTCGCCGAAACCATCGCTTTCTGTTCGGCCCGGACACGCTCGATGGCATCCTTGAACTGCTCGCTGTCCGTAAAATCGAAGTGGGGCTCATAGACCCCCATTTCCGCGAAGGCGAGGCGTTCATCGAACAAGGCCACTTCCGAGGCGAGCCGGTCATAAACCACCTTCTTCTCGGCATATCCGCGGCGAAGATCGGCGATGTTTGATGCGACTGTTGCAGCTTCCTTCTTAAGGGATGCTGCCGCGGCCTCGGCTTCGGTGATGATTTCCTTCGCCTTGGCGTCTGCGTCGATCACGGGGGCGAAGCGTGCCTCCAGCTCCGCCAGCTTGCCTTCGGCCCTTTTGCGTCGAGCCGATCCCTTCAATCCCAAGGAGGCACAGGTAAGGACCAGGACAGCCGCCGCAATCAGCACCGGCAAGACAACAGGTTCAGGCAATATCATCGTCAAACCGTATTCTGGGTAAATACTCGGACAAGCCTATGCCACGAGTGTCGGTTCTCAAAAGCCCTTTCTGCTCAGGGTTGCGGAACTTATTGTGCGGGAAATCGACTTTACCCAGGTAGGAAACGAACTCTCCGGCTCGGCACTCACGGTCGGTTTCGCGTTGAATAAATGCCTTCACTCCATATTATCGGACCGAGAATTCGCTGAGAGAGCCACAATGACCGACGACGCGCCCAACATTGTGCATTCTGGCAAGAGCCAGTCGGTGGTCGTCGACGGTCTCCGGTTCGACATCCAGATCTATAGGGGCGAGGATGAAAAGGACTGGATCCTTGAAGTGGTCGACGCCGATGGCACCAGCCATGTCTGGGAGGATCGGTTCGCCAGCGACAGGGACGCGCGCAACGAGGCTATCCAGGATCTGGAGAAGCACGGTGCCCGGGCGTTCATGCGTGGGGATGAGGAGGGGAACGTGGTCCCGTTCCGGCGGGGGTGATTTTTAGCACTGAGTTGGGTGGTCCTGGTGGTTAAGAGGGGGCTAGGGCTAGCGCCCTGTTGCAAGTGACAGCAAGATCTTGTGCCGGGCGATGAGCACTAGCTGGAACTAACCTGTTTTGCTTAGTTCGGTGTAGAAGTTGATAGTCACACACGGGCAGAACTAACAAGAACTAGCCGTTTGACCTTAGTTCTCTGTAGTCATACATAGACTGCACTGGCAAGGAGCATGACATGGATCCGGTTCGCAACCCGTTTTCGCCCGGTGCAGGATCGCGCCCGCCTGAGTTGGCTGGCCGTGAAGAGGTGGTCGCAACTGCGAACATGTCTTTGCAGCGAATTGTGCAAGGTAGAGGCGCACAAAGCCAAATCTTCTTGGGCCTCAGGGGGACAGGCAAGACTGTTCTACTGAACGAAGTAATGGATTTGGCCGAGAAGGCTGGATATCTGACTTCATTCATAGAGTCTCCGGAGAACAAGTCGCTGACTGAGATGCTATACCCTCAGATGCGCCAAGCCCTTCGCCGCCTCTCTACCATTGAAAAAGCAAAATATGCTGCGAACGGAGCACTGAGGGCACTGCGGGGTTTCGCCAGCGCCTTCAAGATTACTCTCGGGGAAATAGAAATCGGTATCGAGCCCGAACCGGGGATTGCCGATAGCGGTAATCTTGAAATTGACCTCGCAGAGATGTTCAAACATATCGGCCGAGCTGCATCTGCGGCTGGTAAGGGTTGGGCCTTACTCATCGATGAGGTTCAATATCTGAGCGATGAAGAACTCGCTGCCGTCATCGTGGCGGTTCATCGTATGTCACAGAGGGGCCTGCCGGTGATGGTCTTCGCCGGTGGATTGCCACAGATTGCGAAGCTATCCGGTGACGCGAAGTCCTATGCTGAGCGACTGTTCATCTACCCGGAAATTGGGGCACTGAAACCAGAGGCTGCCAGAGAAGCAATCGAAAAGCCCTTGCGCGACGAGGGTGTAGAAATTGAACCGGCGGCACTCGATCTGATACTTGAGCGGACAGCAGGATACCCCTTCTTTCTCCAAGAATGGGGGCATCATGCTTGGAACACGGCTCAAGGCTCCCCGATTACTCTCGACGACGCTATGGTAGCGAGTGCAAAAGCTTTAGAGCGGCTGGATAATGGCTTCTTCAAAGTGCGCTTGGATCGACTGACGCGAGCCGAAGTCGACTATGCAAATGCGATGGCGAGCTTAGGAGCGGGGCCATACAAGGTTGGCGATGTCGCTGTAGCACTTGGCAAAGAGCAAAAATCCCTTGGCCCACGGCGCGCGAGCATCATCCAAAAGGGGATGGTCTACGCACCGTCCTATGGAGACGTTGCATTTACAGTTCCCCTTTTTGACGACTTCCTACGGAGGAAAGGGCTGTAGGCTGTTCCCCAGTGTTCCCCACGCTTGATTTGGGTGGGGAACAGAATTTTTCCTTTGTAAATCAATCCTGTTCCCCATGTTCCCCGCGTTCCCCACAAGAAACGCTCTACCCAGCATGAAATCAGATCAGGCGTCATCCCGATCCGGGAAGATCTGGCCCTCAACATCCTCTCCAGCCAAGGCGCGCGCAATGGTCCCGGAGACGTGGTTCGCGGCCGACACAAGGGCAGCATCGGCAACATGGGCATAGCGGGCGGTGACGCTGCCAGCGGTATGGCCAAGCAAACCGGCGATGGTCAGCTCGGAATAGCCGAGGGTGGCCGCAACGGCGGCGAAGGTGTGACGCAGGGTATGGGCCGACACACCTTCGATCCCGGCCTCAGCGCAGATACGTCCCAAGCACTTCGGCAAGCCGACAAAATGGCCTTCAGGGTGCAAGCGCCAGCCAGGATTGTGCAGCCCAGCACCACGGCAGGCGCGAGGGAAAGAATGTCGCGCCGCTTCATACCTCACCCCTCCTGCGCTGCTCATTGACTACCGCGCTTCGGATGATGCTGTGATCCCGCCCAAGAGCCATGCCGATCCTGGGATAGCTCATGCCGTGGCGGCGGGCGATGTAGCAGACCAGGGCGCGCAGCCTGAAGTCCTTCTGCTTACGGCTGGGCCCGAAGATCACCGCGGGCTTCACCCCGGCCTCTTTTGCCACCTGGCGGGCGATCTCGCGCACAGTCACGCGCTCCATGCGGAGCGATGCTTTGTCACCCTCGGTTATCATGCCGACACCCCCGTTTTGATCAGGCGCAGGGCGTGGCGCAGATAGCTGGGGGCCTCGGCGATCTCGCGGGGGCCCGGCTGCGGCGCGGTGATCGCGTCCAGCGCAAGGGCAACATCGTCGTGCAGCTGGTCACGGCGAACGGGCGGCAGATGGAACTGCCCCATATCGTGTTTGGTCATGGCTATTCTCTCGGTTTTGGCTTTCCACAGCCGTCGCCAGTTTCGGACCGGCAGCCGGGGGGTGGAAACCAGCCGAGAGACTGGTCGGACGCTTTTATGGTTTCCCACTGGACAGCACGCCCGCCCCCGGCCATAATGGTCGGGTTAGGTGCCGCGCCGCCAAGCGCGTCCTGCGTAGCCAAAGGCTACAATTCAACCGCCCTTCCTCGCCAAAGGAAGGCACCTCGCCAAAGGTGATGCGGTCTATCTCGGTCCGGGTTTCCACACCCACGGACACAATGCCTCCGCACATTCCGGAAATCAAGCACAACCCTTCGGGGTTCGGCTTGGCATGTCCATTGTGGACGCTGCTGCGACTTCAGGACCGCTGACTTGCCCTCACATCTTAGGCCATTCACCGGTCCATGCCAGACACCGGGGCACACAGCTTCTCCATACTCCACAGTGGACACGATCCAGGCAGCCGCGCATTCTGGCTTCGGGCTCAAGATTCTGCGCCCGCAGGCGCCGCCATCGACCCGATAGCGGAACGAACCGACCAGATCGCGGCAGAAGACATGCAGATCAGTTCCGAGGATATTGGCCAAGTTCAGCCCGCCCGCCGTGCCGCTGGTCCCGAACCGGGCGCCCGAGATGCCATAGGGGCCAGCGAGTGACCCGCGCTGCGCGGTCATGTCGTGCAGCGTGAACACGGTGCGGATGATCGTCCCGGGCATAGGCGGCCGTATCGAAATCAGAGAGATCACGGCATGAGTTGCTATACCGTGACGCCGGCAGGTCCAAGCATCAGCAGGCTCAGCCTTGCAATCTGATCGGCGATTTGCACATGGAGTCGTGATAGACCATTATGGGCCGAGTTATGCGCCGCTCGTAGTTCGCAGATCTCCACGTGCAGGTCGCTTGATCGACAGAATGGCAAGTGCGGCAACCAGGCAGAGCACGCCGGCAGTCAGCAGAGCGGGCATGTAGGATTCCAGCCCGGTGCGGACCGATCCGGCAAACCACGCAGCGGCGGCCGCTCCAAGTTGATGTCCGGTGAACACCCAGCCAAAAACCATCGGTGCTCGGTCTGGGCCGAATTTATCGGCCGTCAGCCGGACGGTTGGCGGCACAGTTGCCACCCAATCGAGTCCATAGAATATCGCAAAGAGCGATAGCTCGTAGATCGAGAAATTACTGAACGGCAAGTAGATGAGCGACAGCCCCCGCAGCCCGTAGAACCAGAACAACAGCCAGCGGTTATCATAGCGGTCGGACAACCAGCCCGAGCCTATAGTGCCGATCAGGTCGAACAGCCCAATCAGCGCAAGAATTCCCGCAGCCGTCACAGCCGCAATGCCGAAATCGCCGCAAATCGAGATCCAGTGCATCTGGATCAACCCGTTCGTGCTGAAACCGCAGACAAAGAACGTGCCGAAAAGCACCCAGAATGTGGTGCTGCCCCGCACGCCCCAAAGCACACGCAGGGGCTGGGCAAGCAGTGCCATCAGGTCCGCGGCGGGCGGCGGCACGGGCTGTATCTGGTCCTCACCATAACGGGACAGGCCGAGATCGGCGGGCCGGTCCCTCATCAGCATCAGTATCAGCACCAATGTCAGCATGAGAACCCCTACCAGTGTGGCCAGCGCATTGCGCCAGCCAAAGGCCTCAGTCACGGCGGCTATCATTGGCAGGAACACAAGCGAACCGGTTGCATTTGCCGCAGTCATCAGGCCCACGACCAGACCACGCCGCGCTCCGAACCACCGCGTTGCCACCGTTGCCCCCAGAACCAGCGCAGTCATCCCGGTGCCGATGCCGATGATCACGCCCCAAAGCGCTATCAAATGCCAAAGCTCGGTCATCCAATGGGACAGCAGGATGCCGCCCATGATCATCGTCAGGGCGAAACCCGCAACCCTACGGATGCCCCACTGGTTCATGAAAGCTGCTGCGAAAGGGCCAAAGAGGCCGTAGAGCACAAGCCGAACTGCCATCGCGGTTGAGATCTGTTCGGTCGTCCAACCGAACTCGGTCTGCAAGGGTTGCACCATCACCCCTGCAGAACCCATTGCTCCGGCGGTGGCCAGCATGGTCAGGAATGTTACCCCCGCGACCACCCAACCATAGTGCAGGTTCCGGGCCGCCATTCCTTGCGCAAGACGAGTCGAGATCATGTCGTGTTTCCTGAATGGTATCGGCCAGCGAGTGGCGGCCACAGATAGACAGCTATTTGCCAGCATATGCAGATATTGTCACATACCAGCATATGCATATAATGCAAGAAGGAAAGCAGGAGGAACGCATGACCGCTGAGACCTTAGTCGGAGGAAAGTGCTATGCCACGGCGCTGCGCAAAGCCTCGCGGCGGTTGTCGCAATTCTATGACGCCGCGTTGGAGCCGAGCGGCATCAAGACGACGCAGCGCGCTATTCTGGCCAGCGTCGAGCGAGACGGGCCACTGACGGTAGGAAAGCTGGCGGCGCGCCTTGTGATGGATCCCGGCGGGCTGGCTCATACCCTTAAACCGTTGTTGCGCGAAGGATTTCTGGCCGTTGAGGTCGACCCAGGCGATAAGCGCAACCGGTTGATCAGTCTAACACCCGATGGTTTGCGCCGCTTACGCGCCTCAGACGAGATGTTCGACAATGCGCAGCAGAGGTTTGAGCTGGCCTATGGGGCCGAAGATGCAGCGAAGCTTCGCGCCGCTCTCAGGGTTATCACATCGGATCGTTTCTTGGCCGGGCTAAGTGCGGATCAGACCCGGGGAGGATGATTTGAATGGCCGATCTCCCTTTTTCCGCTCGCCACGCGCTTCCGGCCCATTACTCCCAAGCCCGCTTAGTTGGAGCCACATTGAATGAGTGGTAGCCATCCCGGCAACGGTGCAGCGATACTTTCGGGCTGCTGTTCGCCCGGTCCAATGACAAGGTAGCATTCATTGCCAATCTTGCTGCTGCATCAACGAACGGCTGGTTCCGCTCCGAATAATCGCCAGCCGTCAAAACGAAAAGAGCCGCCCACGGCATCCCGGGGCCGCTCTCTCAATGTGCCTGTGGAGCATATTCACCTCAGCGCGGCGATCTTCCCCGGCTGAGACACTCAGTCATGTCAGAGCTCGAAGAGAAATGTATCCTGAGCCCCGGCGCACTTACGAGATCGGTTCAACCTGGCACTCGTTTTGACGTGGCTCCCCCCCCATATACCTCACAGTCGCGGGAACATCCCGAGCGGCTCGATGGAGGACCCGACAATGGGTACCGACAGCACCAAGCCAAGCATCAATCTTGCCCGAGCCGAGGACGACAAGCTCCGCAACAAGTATCAGGCGGAGAAAGCTCAGGATGCCTCAGACGAGGCAGATCATACTGCAAGGGAAATGGTCGATGTTGTAACCCCATCCGAACAGGAGCTGGGCCACAAGCCCGGAACAGGCAACTGAATATGACCATGTTCTCCCAGAGGAATCATTTCGACCTTTCTGAGTTCCTGAAAGT
The DNA here is from genome assembly GCF_058313095.1 of Pseudogemmobacter sp. TB195. Lineage (NCBI taxonomy): Bacteria > Pseudomonadati > Pseudomonadota > Alphaproteobacteria > Rhodobacterales > Paracoccaceae > Pseudogemmobacter > Pseudogemmobacter sp. TB195. The sequence goes on along the minus strand of NZ_JBZEGG010000001.1, from coordinate 303,190 downwards.
GCCAGCGAGCCCGGAAACGCGTCAACATATAAAACTACTGAAGCGCCGACATCTGTTGACATTGCAGTTGCCCGAAACGGATGCGGTGATCGCAGTCAGAAAACCCGTCGCGCGAAAACGCTGATTGATAAGCCCGCCGCTCAGGCGGGCTTCTTCATGCGCCCCGGGCAGAACTGCCCAGGCAATCACGCGCATAGACTCCACATGTAGAGCCAGCGCATAAGCTCATCATTCAACCAGTGAGTGTGTGATGGATCTGTATATGGTGGCCGCCCTTCTGGTGGTGGCGTGGTTCTGGTTGAAGGTATCAGCGTAAGAGTGAATGGCCCCACGTGGGGCCTTTTTCATGCGCTCACTCCGGTGGCCGACCCGAGACGCACCTTCCCGCAACTCATACCGATCCCACGCTGCCTTGACGACGAAGCTGTCAGAAGCTCCAGCTATTAGTCAGGAACCAGCAGCCGAGAATAGCCGCTGCAAGAAGAAGCATGTTTCCTTGTGATCTCATCCTCCGGGCCCTTCTCAGGCTTGCGGCGATTTCGGCAAGGAACGGAATCAGAGGTCGATACATGATTGCTCTCATCTAGGAATCCACGATGACGGCGCCACGGCACAACCATGGCGAAACTGAGTCTGCGCGGGAATGTGCCGGCTCCGAACCGCGGTTTGCTTTTTCGGGGTCAGCATCAGCATCCCATAACCCTCCGGTATGCGGCGACCTCGGCGTCAGCCCGGCTCAGCCCGCCATCGAATTCCATGATCGCGGCGCGCTCTTCCCAATCGTCAAACTCGGGCCAGACCTCGCGGCACAAGTCGCGCCAGCGGTCCTTGACCCATGCGGTCGCGGCGGGCGTCATGCGGCCAGGGCGAAGAGAAATGCGCCACTTATCGCGGATTACTTCGCCGCCATTTGCTCGGATGCGGTCGATGATGCTCATGGGTTCAGCAGGATCCCCATGTTTTCGAGTTCACCGACGCGCTTCTTGAGGGCATGGATTTGCTTTTGGAGGCGGCCTTGCTCTTCGGTCGCCCGCCAGGCCTTGCCGCGCTCATAATCGGCGGACTTTTGCAGCCGCCGGATCACCTCGGCGCTGTCGCCGTCGAAATCGCGCAGTTTCTCTTTCAGCGAGGCGATATATGTTTTTGCCGAGCTGGCAGCGGCCCTTGCTTCGGCGAGATCCGCCCGCAACCCGATCACATCGTCAATCAATGGCTCGAGGGTCAGCTCCGCCAGATCGCGGCGGGCAAACATATCAAGAACATTCGGGGGTCTTGTGGGGAACAAGTGCCATAAATCACCTATTTTCACCACTGAACGGTGTCCTTCAGCGGCACCAGTAATCTACTGGAATACCAGCACAAAATGGCCGTCCTTCGGGGCGGCTATTTGATTTTTCAAAACCCAGGAACCACGGCGGAGCCAGGTTCGGAACGCGAATGCGGTGCGCGAGTTCACGAAAAAGTGGATCATCCGTCGGCGGTCATGATCTCTGGGGATCGCGTCTCATAGATCACAATGCCCGCGCTGACGACAAAACGAACTTCATTGCATGGAGACTCTGCTGAGCTCTCCAAGAAACTTGAGGCATCTCATTGTGGCTTTCACACGACTTCGTCGATGATAGCCGGACCATTTCTTCCAGTTTGCCCGGCCGAAGCGCTTGCATGCATGCTGGGCCTCATTGCGGGCCTGCACGCCGGGATACCGTATCTCTCAATGCCGTCGATTGTCTGAGGTCAAAGGGGCCACCAGCCCTCCTCCGGTCCGCTTTCCGGGATCAGGTGCCAGCGTGCGGTGGTCCCGGCAAAGGCCGCATCAAGCCGCGTGGGGCTGAGATCGCTGCCTGCCACTTCGCGGATCAGAATGGTGATGTCGCGATCGGGATGGCTGCGGGCGGCTTCGGCGTAAATCTCTGGATCCTGCTCGCCGCTGTCACCGATCAGCAAAAAGCGGCGGGAGGGGAAGTCGGTCAGGATCTGGCGCAATATTGCGCCCTTATGCTGAACCGTACTGTCCGCGCCGGGCAAAAGCCGGTTCCAGGCGGTGCTTTCGCGCAGATGCAGGCTGCCAGGCGGGAAGGCCTCGTCACGGATAAACCCGCTCAGCGCCGGGGCCAGCTGGATCGGGCTTGACGACAGGTAGTGGAAACACGCGCCGGCCTGCCGCGCGAGGCGGCGGCAGAAGGCGGCCATGCCGGGGGTGGGTTTGAACGGTTCTGTCAGGCTGCCCCGCAGCAGCGCGCGCGTATCGGCGACGTTGCTGATTTTTATCGTGTCGTCGATATCCGAAATGATCGAAAGGCCCTCGGCCGGCACCAGATGGGCTATGCCTTCGAAACGTTCCTCCGCGCCGTCGCGGCTGGTGTGAAATCGGATCAGGCGGTCATCGCCCGGCGCAGGAATCCTGAGCCGCGCCGAGACCCGACCACCGCGATCCGTGGCGGGGAGGAGGCTTTCCGGCGCGTCCAGGCTGTCGAAACCGTCGAAGCGGATCAGCAGTTCCTTACCGCGCTCGGAATCGGTCAGGAACCAGCGACTGCGCTCAGCGAAGATCTCGTTTGCTTCGGGGCCTGCGGCTTCCATGTCGATGCCAAGCGCGGTGGTGAAAGCAAGCCGCGCCCCGGGGCGGCGTTCGAATTCGAACACCCAGGCCTCGATATTGACCTCGATGACACCCGGTTGCAGGTCGCGGGCATAGCCGGGCAGGAAGAGCACCGTCTCATCGGCTTTCAGCCCGCGTGCAAGCAGCCAACCCGGCAGGGCCGTCAGAGCTGTCCCCGCCAATACCCTGCGCCGTGTCAGCATCATCCGCCCTCCGCCAGAGCTCATGATCTGCGCCGGGCCGGCGGCGGTCAATCCGGGCTGTCATCCGCCATCGGCAGGAAGATGCGGAAACGGGTGCCCCTGCCGGGGAGGCTGTCTGCAGTCAGGCTGCCGCACTGACGGGTCACGAGGTTCAGGCAGATCGGCAGGCCGAGGCCGGTGCCGCCCTCACGCCCGCGCGTGGTGAAGAAGGGATCAAAGGCGCGCGCGAGAATCGCAGGATCCATGCCCGGCCCGTTATCGCTCAGCACGATCACCACGCCATCGCGCCCGTTTTCCGCCCCGTCCTCCAGCCGCAAGGTGATCTGCCCGCCCTGAGGCATCGCCTGGACTGCATTCGAGACAAGGTTGATCAGCACCTGCTGCAGCTCATGTGGGTTCATGCGGATCAGGCGCGTTGAGTGGATCTCTTCCACCAGCACCACGCCGGATCGCGCCAGCAAGTGGCGGATCAGCGGTTTCAGCCCCTGGATCGCGGCGGCGGGGTCGGTACTGAGCGGTCCATCGCTGAATTCTTCGGGCCGGGCGAATTGCAACAGCTGTGACACCAGCCCGTTGATGCGCCGGATCTGTTCGTCGATCAGCCGCAGTTCCGGCGTGATATCAGAAGCGCGCTCCGCCAGCACCATGCGAATGACTTCCAGATTGCCGGAAATCACCGCCAGCGGATTGTTGATCTCATGCGCGACCCCGGCGGTCACCTCGCCGATGGTGGCGAGCTTTTCCGCAAGGATCAGCTGGCGGCTGGTGGCCTGGAGCGCCTGATTGGCGCGGGTAAGGTCCTTGGTGCGTTCTTCTACCCGGGCATTCAGATCAGCATTCAGGCCGCGCAGTTCCTGTTCGCGGGCCGACAGCAGCGCGAGCAGCGCATCCAGATGGGTCGAAACCATGGCGATTTCGGCGGCGCCCGGAACCGGGCCGGTGCGTGCCCCCATATCGCCGGCCTCGACCAGCGCGATCGTGTCCCGCATCGCCGCAAGCGGGCGGAAAATGCCGCGCGCCCAGCTGAGCGCGAGCGGCACGAAAAGCCCGCCGACCAGCAGGAATGCCGCGCCGATCATCACAAGCGTCACCTGCCGGGCCTTTGTATAAGGCGCTTTCGGGATGCCGGCGTAAAGCATTCCGACCCGGTTTCCCTTCACATCCGTCAATGCCTCATAGGCCGAGATATACCAGCCATTCACCACAAAGGCGGTGTCATGCCAGGACTGCCCCACGCCCAGCACCTGGGCCGAGACTGCCGCCGAAGCGCGGGTGCCGATGGCGCGTTCAGTCCCTGTCGGGCGCAGCGTGGTCGAGATGCGGGTATCGCCCAGGAACAGGGTGATGACGCCCAGGTCCAGCTCTGCGCCGATCTGCCCGGACAGCGCCGGATCGCTGGCCGGATAGACCAGCGCCGAGATCCGGTCGATGAAATCCTCGTTTCGGTTCAGAAGGATACCGCCGATGAGGCGGCCATTCACGCCTTTGGGCAGGATCACCTGATCGGTGGCCAGAACCACGAGCCCGCGATCCTCGCTGGTCGCATCGGTGGGGTTGCTGCCTTCGGTCGTGATCAGCGGCACCCGGGCGCGGGCGGCAAGGCCGGGGGAAAGCTGTTCCAGCTCGGTGGGGGTGAAAACGGCCAGCCCGCCCTGTGGCTGCGACGAAATTCCGCCCGGCAGGTTCGTGCCGGTCAGCATCAGGAAATCCAGCCCGGCGTTCATTCGCGCCTCTTCCAGAAAGGCCGGCATTTCTGCCGGGGACGCATCGCGATATGCCGCCGAGCGGGCAATCGCCGCCACGTCGCGCGCGGTATTGGCGGTGAGATGGTCGAGATATTGCCGCCCGACGGTCAGGTCACTGGTGACCCGTGCGGCGAGGATCTGGTCGGTCCTGTTCAGCCAGCGCTGCATGGTGATGCCCAGCAGGATTGGGGTCAGCACCAGCATCGGCAAGAGCGCGATGATCAGCAGTCGTCCGCGCACCGAAGTCCAGCCGCCGCGCCGCGCCATGTCACTGCCCCAGCAGATCGGGCGGGAAGGCACCGAGGATCAGCGCCCGCTCCACCAGGTTTCTCAGCTCGCGCACATTGCCGGGCCAGGGCCGCGCCATCAGGGCGGCTTCGACCCCGGATGTGATCGCGACCGGCGGCCTCCCCAGCCGGCCCGACAGCGTTTCCATGAAATGCGCGGCAAGGTCGATCACATCGCGCCCGCGCGCGGCCAGTGGCGGCATCGGAAGCTGGAGGATATTGATGCGGTGCCAGAGATCCTCGCGCAGCCGCCCGGTCGCGACCAGCATCGCCGGATCGGCATTTGTCGCGGAAATCAGGCGGATATCGACCGGAAGCTCGCGTTCGGCGCCGACCGGGCGAATGCGGCGGTCTTCGAGAACGCGCAACAGCCGGGCCTGGATCGACAGCGGCAGCTCTGAAATCTCGTCCAGAAACAATGTGCCGCCCTGGGCATGGAGGAAGAACCCGCGCCGCTCGCCACCGACTTCGCCGAAGAGATCGGCTTCGGCATGGTCCTCATTCAGGGTCGCGCTGTTGACGGGCACAAAGGGTGCATCGCGACGGTCCGACATCGCATGGATCAGCCGCGCCGCGACCTCTTTGCCACTGCCCGAGGGGCCGGTCAGCAAGACCGAAGACGGCAGCGGCGCCACCCGTGCAATGGTCTCGCGAATGGCGGTGATCGCGGGCGAGGCACCGGTCAGCGCGACCGGGCCGGGCGTCATTTCCGACCCGCGCCGCAGCTCGTGTTTCAGGATCTGGTTCTCGCCCATCAGCCGCGCCTGTTCGGCCGAGCGCGCCACCGCCGTCAGCAACTGGTTCGACCGGAACGGCTTCAGGATCAGATCGACCACGCCGGCCTGCATCGCCTCGATCGCGATTTCCAGATCGGCAAAGGCCGAGATCAGGATCACCGGCGGCACGATGCCGCGCGCGCGCTGCGTCACCAGCCAGTCAAGGCCGCGATCATTGCCGAGGATATTGTCCAGCACGATCACATCGAAGGGCTCGACCGCGAGCCATTCCTGCGCCTCCTGGACCGAGGCCGCCAGCTCGATCCGCCGGCATTGCGGGCCAAGAATTCGCGCCATGAAATTGCGCATCCCCGGCTCATCATCCACCACCAGAACCGAAACGCGCGCCAGCTTTGCCGCGAAGCCGGGCGGGTTGGCGGTGCGTGTCTGGGGGCGGTCGGAAAGGGTCACGCGGCGGTCTCCTCGGGGACGTGCTCTTCCCGTGTCTGGCATTTTGACCGGGCCGGAACAAGGTTGGGATCAGGGGCGGAGCAGCCGGGATTCAGGCCGCCATCTGGCCGGAAAACCCGCTCAGCGCCTCTTCAAAGGCGCGCACCATCGGGGCCTGAGGCTCGCGCCGGATCAAAAGCGCGCCAAGGCTATGGCTTTCGCCCTGGTCGCTGACGGGAAGGAGCCGGATCTCGTCCTGCTCCGCCAGCAGCGCCGTCAGGCTGTCGGGGACCAGGCTGCACCAGGCGCCCGAACGCAGATGCGCCAGAACCCCATCCAGCCCTGAACAAAGGATCGCAGGTTTCAGCGCCGGACGCAGGAGCGGCAGGTCAGCGGTCAGGCACAGTGGCTGCGTCGCCACATCGGCCAGGCTGACCGGGGCGCCCGCAGCAAAGGGGTGGTCCTTGCGGCAGGCAAAATACAGCCGCATCTGCCAAAGCGGCAGGTGATGCGCCTGGTCGGATTTTGCCCTGCGTGCGGGCAGCCAGCCAAAGCCGCCATCCAGCGAGAAGTCAGTCAGGCCGGCCTCGATTCCCGCGCCATCCGCGAGCGAAATCTGGATGCGTGCCAGCGGGTTGCGGGCCTCGAAATACTCACAGAATTGCGCCATCATCGGCATCGCCGAGGCCGAGACGCCCAGCCGCAGCGCCCCTGTAAGCCCGCCTTTTCGGCGCCCCGAGAGATCGGCGCGCAGATTGCCATAATCCGAGAGGATCTGGCGCCCCCAGATCAGCACTTTCTCGCCTTCGGCGGTCAGGCCCTGAAAGCGCTGGCCGCGCAGGATCAGGGGCATCCCCAGATCATCCTCGAGCTTGCGGATCGCCAGAGACAAGGCAGGCTGGCTGACACCGCAGAGTTCGGCCGCGCGTCCGAAATGCTCTTCCTCGGCAAGGGTCACGAAGAAGTCGAGATGGCGGATCAGCATGGCATTGTCCGGGGTTCAGATGCGGGGTCGCTGGCGGAGCTCAGAGGGTGGCAGGGCTGGTATACCCGGGAACGATATGTTTTCATATACATAACGAAACTGACGAATCACAGCCAAAACGGCACATCAAACACCACCGTGCCTTTGTCTGCCTGGGTCATTCGGCCCGGCTGCCTCCTGCGGCGGGTGAAATCATCATATCACAGTTTCATGATTATCAATGCTTACTGCATCATAATTATTCTAAATCACAAAATAAATCCATTGCGGGACGGGGGTTTGGTAAAGCCATGTAATTGCCTCGGAATTTTTTCTGCCTGCGGATGCTGCACCTTGTCGCGGCCCTGCCCCGGATCGTGCATCTTCTGTCTTGCCCGCTGCCGGAGCCGGCAGCTACTGCGACAGGGTAACGGTGTGCCATCGCACACAATCCCACTCAGTCAAGGGCAGGAGCGGTTGCCATGGATGGTGCCAGGACAAAGATCGGGCGTCGCGGTTTCCTGAAAATCCTCGGCGCCGGAGCAGCGGCACTTTCGGCTCAGGCGATGGGGCTTTCAACTGCCGAGGCACAGGTCTCGGCGGGGGTGCGGCCGTTCAAGCTTTTGCGCGCGAAAGAGACCCGCAACAACTGCACCTATTGTTCGGTCGGTTGCGGCATTCTGATGTACAGTCTTGGCGACGGGTCAAAAAACGCCAAACCACGCATTTTCCATATCGAGGGTGATCCGGATCACCCGGTCTCGCGCGGGTCGCTTTGTCCGAAAGGCGCGGGGCTTCTGGATATGATCCATTCCAAGGGCCGGCTGACGCATCCCGAATATCGCGCGCCCGGGTCAACCGAGTGGGTGAAGATCAGCTGGGAGGATGCGACCAAACGCATCGCGCGGCTGTTGAAAGACGATCGCGACGCGAATTTCATCTCGCATAACGAACAGGGGCAGCTGGTGAACCGCTGGCTTTCCTCGGGGATGCTGGCCTCGTCTGCGGCCTCGAACGAGACCGGCGTGCTGGATTACAAATTCTCCCGCGCTTTGGGGATGCTGGGGATCGACTGCCAGGCGCGGCTTTGCCATGCGCCGACGGTATCGGCGCTGGCGCCCTCCTTCGGGCGCGGGGCGATGACGAACCATTGGGTCGATATCAAGAACGCCAATGTGGTGATCGTGATGGGCGGCAACCCGGCCGAGGCGCATCCGGTGGGGTTCAAATGGGTGATCGAGGCCAAGATCAAGAACAAGGCCAAGGTGATCGTGGTCGATCCGCGGTTCAACCGGACGGCATCGGTGGCGGATTTCTTCTCGCCGATCCGGGCAGGCTCAGACGCGGCTTTCCTGATGGGGATGGTGCGCTATCTGCTTGAGACGGGTCAGATCCAGCATGACTATGTGCGCGACTACACCAACGCCGCGCTGATCGTGCGTGATGATTTCGCCTTTGATGAGGGCGTGTTCTCGGGCTTCAACGCCGAGACCAACAGCTACGACAAGACGTCCTGGACTTATGCGCGCGGCGAAGACGGGCTGGCTTTGCGTGATGAGACGATGACGCATCCGCGGACGGTCCTGCAATTGCTGAAGGCGCATGTCGACCGCTATACACCTGAAATGGTCGAGGAGATCACCGGCGTCAAAAAAGCCGATTTCCTGCAGATCGCCGAGGTGATCGGATCCTGTTCAGCCAAAAACAAGACCATGACCTGGCTCTATGCGCTCGGCTGGACCCACCATACCGGCGGCGCGCAGATCATCCGGGGTGCGGCAATGATCCAGCTGCTGCTCGGCAATATCGGCATGGCCGGTGGTGGCGTGAACGCGCTGCGCGGGCATTCGAATATCCAGGGCTATACCGACCTTGGCCTGCTGTCCTTGCGCGTGCCGGGCTATATGAACCTGCCTTCGGACAAGCAGACCAGCCTTGCGCAATATCTGGATGAAACCACGCCGAAGGATGTTACCCCGGGCCAGGTCAATTACTGGAAACACACGCCGAAATTCTTCATCTCTTATCTGAAGAACCAATACGGCCCCCACGCCACCAAAGAGAATGACTTCGCCTTTGATCTCCTGCCGAAATGGGATCGCAGCTATGACATGCTGGCCTATTTCGACATGATGTATAATGGCCAGGTCAACGGCTATATCGCCCAAGGGTTCAACCCGCTGGCGGCGATGCCGGATAAGAACAAGACCTCTAAGGCGCTGGCGAACCTCAAGTTTCTGGTGATCATTGACCCGCTGGCAACCGAGACCTCGAATTTCTGGAGGAATGAAGGCAGGTTCAATGATGTCCCGACCGAGGAGATCATGACCGAGGTTTTCCGCCTGCCCTCGAACTGTTTCGCGGAAGAAGACGGCGCGATCGTGAACTCGGGCCGCTGGCTGCAATGGCACTTTGCCGGCCAGGAGCCCCCGGGCGAGGCACGGCACGACCCGGCGATCCTTGGCGGCATCATGATGGAGCTGCGCAGGCTTTATGAGGTCGAAGGGGGTGCCTGCCCCGAACAGGTTCTGCACATGACCTGGGATCATGAGACCTATCACGACCCCTATTTCCCGCATCCCGAAGAAATGGCGAAAGAGGCCAATGGCTATGCGCTGGAAGACGTTTTTGACGAGAACGGAGTCCAGATCCTGCGCAAGGGGCAATTGCTGGATAATTTTGGCCAGCTGCGCGATGACGGCACCACACAGAGCTTTTGCTGGGTCTTTGCCGGGTCCTGGACGGAAAAGGGCAACCAGATGGCCAATCGGGACAATACCGATACCGGCCTTGGCAACACGCCTGGCTGGTCCTGGGCCTGGCCCGCGAACCGGCGTATCCTCTACAACCGCGCGAGCATGGATATAGACGGCAATCCCTGGGACCCCGACCGCGCCATTCTGCACTGGAATGGCGAGAAATGGGTTGGCGCGGATATTCCCGACTTCCCGGCGACGATCCCGCCTGGCGGCCCGGCGATGCCGTTCATCATGTTGCCCGAAGGCGTGGGCAGGCTGTTTTCCGAAAAGGGCATGAATGATGGCCCCTTCCCTGAGCATTACGAGCCGGTTGAAAGCCCGATCGCGAAGAACCCTCTGCATGAGGTCGTGACGCATAACCCGACCGCGCGCATCTTCCAGAATGACCGCGAGCGGATGGGGAACCGCACGGATTACCCCTATGTGGCGACCACCTATTCGGTGACGGAGCTGTTCCGCCACTGGACGAAGCACAGCCATCTGAACGCAATGCTGCAACCCGAGCAATTCATCGAAATGGGTGAAAAGCTGGCGGCGGAAAAAGGCATCAAGCACGGCGATACCGTCAAGGTCACCACCAAGCGCGGCTATATCACCGCGAAAGCCGTGGTGACGAAACGGATGCGCACGCTGAATGTCGCGGGCCAGGAGGTCGAACAGATCGGCATCCCCTGTCACTGGGGCTTTGAGGGCGCGACCCGCAAGGGCTATCTCGCCAATACTCTGGCGCCGGGCGTCGGCGACGCGAACTCGCAAACGCCTGAATTCAAAGCCTTCCTTGTCAATGTCGAAAAAGCGGTGGGGGAACTGGCATGAACTCGCAAAACGTCGTCCGCCGCTCGGCGACTTCCGATCTGACCCCGGCACCCCAGATCCGGGACCACCAGATGGAGGTCGCCAAACTGATCGACGTCTCGATCTGTATCGGCTGCAAGGCCTGCCAGGTCGCGTGTAACGAATGGAACGACCTGCGCGGCCCGGTCGAGAACAACGTGGGCGTCTATGACAACCCCGCCGATCTGCATCCCGAGACCTGGACGCTGATGCGTTTTACCGAACATGTCGATGAAAACGACAAGTTCGAATGGCTGATCCGCAAGGACGGCTGCATGCATTGCGAGGATCCGGGCTGCCTGAAAGCCTGCCCGATCCCCGGCGCGATTGTGCAATATGCCAATGGTGTGGTTGATTTCCAAAGCGACCTCTGCGTCGGCTGCGGCTATTGTGTCGCGGGTTGCCCCTTCAACGTGCCGCGGATCTCGAAGACCGATCACAAGGCTTATAAATGCACGCTTTGCTCTGACCGTCTGGCGGTTGGCCAGGCCCCGGCCTGTGCGAAAACCTGCCCGACCGGCGCGATTGCTTTCGGGTCAAAAGAAGAGATGAAAGACCTCGCCGCGACCCGCGTGGCAGAGCTGAACGAGCGCGGCTATGAAAACGCCGGTCTCTATGACCCGGCAGGCGTTGGTGGCACGCATGTGATGTATGTGCTGCAACATGCCGATGACCCCGAGCGGTATGCCGGCCTGCCGAAAGACCCGAAAATCTCGCCCATCGTCGAGGGCTGGAAGGATCTGCTGAAACCCGCAGCAGCGGTGGCAGGTGCGGTCGCGGTCGGCGCGATGGCGGCGCATTTCATCGGCGTCGGCCCCAATACCACCGATGATGATGACCACCCCGAAGGGTCAGACGGCAAGATGCCGGAAGAGCCGAAGAACAACGTCACACCGTTCCCGCAACACGCGGCAGAGTGAGGGGCGCGCCATGGCAAAACCCAAAAAAGACCAGATCCTGCGCACGAAATTCCTCGAGCGGCTCTGCCACTGGAGCATCGTTCTGTGCTTCTTCTTTGCCGCAACTTCGGGGATCTCCTGGTTCTTCCCGACCTTCTCCTGGCTCTCGGGTTTCCTCGGATCACCGCAGATGGCGCGGGTGCTGCACCCGTTCTTCGGGATCGCGGTGTTCCTTGGGCTTTGCTACATGTTCAAACGGTTCATGCATCACAACCTGCCGGCCAGGACAGACAAGATCTGGTTCAAAAACGTGGTGCCGGTGCTGGCGGGGGATCACTCCCGTAAACTTCGGATCGGCAAATACAATGCCGGGCAGAAGGTGCTGTTCTGGCTGATCATGTCCTCGATCGTGGTGCTGCTGATTTCCGGCCTGATCATGTGGCGCGCCTATTTCGCGGAATATTTCCCGATCTGGGTGCTGCGCCTTGCGATCCTCGCGCATTCCGTGGCGGGGATCGGGCTGATCCTCCTGATCCTCGGGCATATCTACCTTGCGATCTGGGTCAGGGGCTCGATCACCGGCATGGTGACGGGCTATGTCTCGAAACGCTGGGCGGCGCAGCATCATGACCGCTGGGCCGAAGAAGTTGAATCCGGGAAGGCCGACCATTGAGCATCCACCCCATCCCCGAGGCACGCCATTTCGACCCGATCCTGCGCGAGGATCTCGGCGCGCTTTATACCGCCCGCACGGCGCGGCTGCGGCAACTGGCCGAGGGGCACGAGCTTTCGGCCTTCCTCGGCCTCGCGGCTGAGATTACGTTCGCGCAGCAGGCTGCGATCCGGGCCGATTATGCGGGAACAGAGCCGGTTGACGCCGCCCGTATCGCGGCATCGGGATGCTGGCTCCCTGGGCTTGAAACGATGATCGCGCAGCTTGAGGGGCGCGTTCCAGAAGGCGTCCGTCCGCATCTCGACCGTCTTGCCGCGCTGCCCGAAGCCGACAAGATCACAGCCGCTCTGGCCCTGGCCGAAAGCCGTTTCGACGCGGTCGACCCGGCGCTGGCTCCGTTTATCTGGGCTGCCTTGTCGGTTGAGGTGGCCCAGGCCGCCCGTGCCGCGCCCTTGCCGCAGAAGGGCGATGAGGAAACGACATATTGCCCGATCTGCGGCTCGCACCCGGTGGCAAGCCATATCCATACCAGCGAACGCCAGGGGATGCGTTATCTGCATTGCGCGCTCTGCGATTGCGAATGGCATATGGTGCGGGCGAAATGTTCCTGCTGCGGTGATGCCGGTCAGCTGGATTACCTCAGTTTCGACACGCCCGAGGCGGCGATCCGGGCCGAGGCCTGCAATGACTGCGGCGGCTATCTCAAGGTGATCAGCGCCGAGCGTGACCCGGATGTCGAGACCGTGGCCGATGATCTGGCCAGCCTGGTGCTGGATGATGCTGCAGTGTCTGAAGGCTTTGGCCGCACAGGGTTCAACCCTTTCGCGCTTCCGGGCTGAGGCGCGCGGTGCGCCGGGCCGCAAAGCCCGGACTGGTCGGGTGAATGGTCCGGTCATTTCACCGCAATGGCTTTTCCTGAACCGCGCGGCAAGCGATAAGCCTCTGACCGGGATCAGATCGGTGGGATCATGGCTACGTTTGACTATATCATCATCGGGGCTGGATCGGCCGGCTCGGTTCTGGCGGAACGGCTGAGCGCTTCGGGCAGGTTCTCTGTCCTGGTTCTGGAGGCCGGTGGCAGTGACCGGCGGTTCATGATCCGGATGCCGGCAGGCTATGGCCACAGCTTTTACAATCCGAAGGTGAACTGGTGTTTTTGGACCGGCCCGCAAGCGGCGCTGGCCGGGCGGCAATCTTACTGGCCGCGCGGCAAGGTGCTGGGCGGGTCTTCCTCGATCAATGCGATGGTCTGGGTGCGCGGTCAGCACAGCGATTTCGACGACTGGCAGGCACATGGCAATCCCGGCTGGGGCTGGGATGATGTGCTGCCGCATTTTCGCGCGATCGAGACCTGGGAGGGCGGCGAGGATGCCTGGCGCGGTGGTTCCGGCGGGGTGAAGGTCGGGGAAATGGGCGCTTCGGTGCATCCGCTCAGCCAGGACTGGCTGGCGGCGGCGAAAAGCGCGGGGTTCAGCGAGACCCCGGATTACAATGGCGCGACGCAGGAAGGTGTTTCGATCTACCAGATCAGCGCGGCCAGGGGGCTGCGGTCTTCCTCGGCCACGGCCTTCCTGCATCCGGCGATGCGGCGCGCCAATCTGCGGGTCGAGACCGGCGCGCTTGTGAACCGTCTGACGATCTCGGAGGGGCGTGTTACGGGTGTTGAATACACGCGGGATGGCCAGGTCATGACCGCCACGGCGCGGGCCGAGGTGATCCTGTCTGCGGGCGCGGTGCTGTCGCCGGTGATCCTGCAACGGTCCGGCCTCGGGCCGGGGGCGCTGTTGCAAAGCCGGGATGTGGGCGTGATCCGTGACCTGCCGGCGATTGGCGCCAATCTCCAGGACCATCTGGGGATCGACTATCTCTTCCGCTCGAAAGTGCCGACGCTGAACACGCAACTCAGACCCTGGCTCGGGCGGGCGATGCTGGGGCTGCGGTATCTCTTGCTGCGCGATGGCCCGCTGGCGATTTCGGTCAACCAGGCGGGTGGCTTCGTGCGCTCGCGCCCCGGGCTCGACCGGGTGGATCAGCAGCTTTATTTCTCGCCGGTCAGCTATTCAAAGCCGACGCCGGGCAGGCGGAGACTGACGCTGCCGGATCCGTTTCCGGGGTTTTTCATCGGTATCCAGCCCTGCCGGCCGCAAAGCCGGGGCCGGATCAGTCTGGCATCAACCGACCCGAATGCGCCGCCTGTGATCGAGCCGGATTACCTTTCCGCCCCGGGAGATATGGAGCAGATGCTTGACGGGGTGCGGCTGATCCGGCGCATTGCGGAACGCCCCGAGATCGCCCGCTATATCGAGGCCGAGATGCAGCCCGGCCCGGATATCAGCGATGAAGAGGCGCTGATCGACGATATCCGCGCCCGCGCTGGCAGCGTGTTCCATGCCTGCGGGACCTGCCGGATGGGACCGGATGACGGAACCAATGCGGTCGATTCGAAGCTGCGACTTTACGGGATCGAAGGGCTGCGGGTGGTGGATGCCTCGGCCTTCCCGAATGTCACCTCAGGCAATATCAACGCGCCGGTGATCATGCTGGCCGATCGCGCCGCAGCGATGATCCTCGCAGACCGTTAACCAGTTTCACCGGCGATCTGCGCTTCGAGCACCGAGGCGAGTACCCCGACCCCGCGCTGGATCGTGCGGGGCGGCACCGCCGTCACCCCCAGCACCAGCCCGGCGGGGCAGGGGTCAGGGCCAAAGCGAAAGCGGTCAAGGCCCGAGACGACCAGCCCCGCCGCCTCGCAGGCGCTGACCACGGCGGGCTCGGACAAAGCGGGATGCCGGAACGTGCCGATCCGGTGAAACCCCGCGGCGGGCGAGGCCCGCAATTCCATCAGCCCGTCAAGCCGGGTCGCCGCAGCCTCGGCAAAGGCCATGTGGCGCGCGGCATAGATCTCGCGCATCCGGCGCAGATGGGTGGCGAAATGGCCCTCGGCGATAAAACGGGCCAGCACAGCCTGGCTGTCAGGCGAGACGCCTTGCAGGAAGGCGCGCGAGACATGCGAGAACACATCGACCAGCGGTGGCGGTGCGATGTAAAAGCCCAGCCGCAGCGCGGGAAACAGGTTTTTGGAAAAGGTGCCGACATAGATCACCCGATCTGCACGATCCGCGCTTTTCAGCGTCGGCAGCGGTCGCCCGTCATAGCGAAACTCGCCGTCGTAATCATCTTCGATGATCCAGCCATCGCAGTCATAAGCGGCGCGCAACAGCGCCGCGCGCCGCGCAAGGCTCATCTCGGCCCCGGTCGGATGCTGATGCGAGGGCGTGACAAAGGCCAGCCGGAACGCAGGCGCGCGGGCAAGGCCGGCGGCCACATCCAGCCCCTCGTCATCGACCGGAACCGGGATCATGTCAGCCCCGCAGGCGATCAGGCTGTTGCGGGCCCCGATGGCGCCGGGATTCTCGAACCAGACCGGATCGCCGGGGTTCAGGAGCACGCGGCCGATCACATCAAAAGCCTGCTGGGCGCCCGCCGTGATGAAAATCTGTTCCGCCTCGCAGGCGATGCCGCGATTGGCGCGCAGGTGATCGGCAATGGCGCGGCGCAGATCGGGATCGCCCTCGGGTTCGGCATAGCCAAGGATATGGTTGCGCGACGATCTCCAGTGGCTGGCGGTAAGGCGTGCCCAGATCGCCAGCGGGAAACTGTCGAAATCGGGCAGGCCGGTGACAAAGGCGCGGGGCTGACGCGGATGTGGAAGGCGCTGGTGAAAGCGCTGCGACGCAGTGTCGATGGCGGTCGAGAGCCGGGCCGTGCGGGCCTCCGGCGGCGGCTCGACGCCGATGATCCCCTGCGGCAGCCCCGCCCCGGCCTGGGCCGAAACGTAGGACCCCGATCCGGTCCGCGCCTCGATCAGCCCTTCGGACAAAAGCCGGTCATAGACTGCCACAGCCGTCGTGCGCGAAATATCGAGATCCTGGGCGAGGCTGCGGCTTGACGGCAGGCGCCGCCCCGGCGACAGGTCACCCGCAAGGATCAGCCCACGCAAAGCCGCACAGACCTGCAAGGTGATCGAGGCCTGCAGGCTGCGGTCGATGCGCAGACCGAAGAGCAACTCTCCCGATGAGCGTTTGACCAAATCCTTGCCCCTTCCCACGGTCGTCCGGCCGCAACCGGCTTCCGACAATTTCGAAAGTGGACCTTATCCGACGCACCTGGCCCGGGGCAATCTTGTCGCGACAGACAGGCCCGCTGCAAGAGGCCAGCCTTAAGAGAGGACCGTCCCCGTGAAGATCACCCGTATCGAGACCTTTTCGTCGCGCTATATCGGTTTTGTCCGGATCACCGATGCCAGTGGCGCCACCGGCTGGGGCCAGGTCTCGACCTATCATTCCGACATCACCGCCCAGGTGCTGCACCGCCAGGTGGCGCCCTGGGTGCTGGGGGTGGAGTTTGACGATCTGGATGCGCTGACCGACAAGGTGTTCGAGCGCGAGCATAAATTCCCCGGCTCGTATCTGAAGCGCGCCATTGGCGGGTTTGACACCGCGCTCTGGGATCTGCGCGGCAAGCAGGCTGGTCTGCCGGTCTGCGCCCTGATCGGCGGCAGCCCTGGGCCATTGCGCTGCTACGCCTCGTCGATGAAACGCGACATCACGCCCTCGCAGGAGGCCGAGCGCTTCCGCCGCCTTCAGGGCGAATTCGGTTTTGACGCCTTCAAGTTCCGCATCGCCGCCGAATATGGCCATGACGTCGACGAATGGCCGGGAAGGACGGAGGAGATCATTCCGACCATCCGGAAGGCGCTCGGGTCTGATGCTGCGCTGCTGGTCGATGCCAATTCCGGCTTTTCGCCGAAGCGCGCCATCGAGGTTGCGGATATCCTTCTGGACAACGGGATCGAACATTTCGAGGAACCCTGCCTTTACTGGGAGCTGGACCAGACCGCCGAAGTCACCCGCGCACTGGCTGAGAAACCCATCGCGGTCACCGGCGGCGAGCAGGATTGCGAGATGCCGGTCTGGCGGCAGATGATCACCGACCGCGTGGTCGATATCGTACAGCCCGATATTCTCTATCTGGGCGGCATCAGCCGCACGCTCAGGGTCTGCGAAATGGCGCGCGCGGCGGGCCTGCCGGTCACCCCCCATGCCGCCAATCAGGGCTTGGTGACGCTGTTCACGATGCATCTTCTCCGTGCCATCGAAGGCGCGGGAAAATATCTCGAATTCTCGATCGAGGGGCCGGATTACTACCCCTGGCAATATGGGCTTTACACCGAAGACCCCTACCGGGTCGATGCGGGTCGCGTCACCGTCAGTGACCGGCCCGGCTGGGGGGTGGAAATCGCCCCGGAATGGCTGGCGAAATCGGCCTGGCAGATGTCAGACATATCGGATCTCTGAGGCTGCGGCGCGGGCTGGCGAAAGCGGCCTCATGTTTCATCGAAAGTGGACCTTAGCCGCTGTCACGCCGGGCCACATAGTCAGAGCTTATAAAACACGAGCGGGGCCAGAGATGCCCTGCCGGATCAACATAGGGAGTGAACAATGACTGCCAGGACAACCCTGATTGCACGGCTGCTTGCCGCGTCCGCCTGCGCCACCGCCCTTTGCATCGGCGCAGCCCAGGCCGAGACGCTGCGTCTCCTGACCTGGGGCGGCTATGCGCCTGACAATGTGATCGCGCTGTTTGAAAAAGAATATCCCGATATCAAGGTCGAGGTGACGCTTTCCAACAATGAGGAAATGGTTGCCAAGCTGCGGGCGACCGGCGGCGCGGGATTCGATCTTGCACAGCCCAGCCATGACCGGATCTTTGCGGCGCAAAGCGAGTTCGAGATCTACAAGCCGCTGGATCTGACGCAGATCGAGACCGGCAAGATGCAGGCCAACCTGCTGGAGGCCGTCAAAGCCAATACCACCATCGATGGCGCCGTCTATGCCGTGCCGCATCAATGGGGGACGTCGGGCCTTGTGGTCGATGTGACCAAAGCGGCGGATGTGAAGGACTGGTCCGATCTGTGCAAAGAGGAGCATAAGGGCAAGACCTCGATGCGCCTGCGCCGGACGATCCTTCTCGGGATGGGCTTCTCGCTCGGCTATGATCCTTTCGCGCTGTACAATGACACGGCGGCCTATAGCGAGATGCTCGACAAGGTGGCCGATAAGATGATCGCCTGTAAATCGGTGATCAAGACCTATTGGAATGGCGGCGACGACCTCTCGACGCTCTTGCTGTCGGGCGAGGTTGTGGCGTCTGAATCCTGGGATTCCACCGCGTTCAAGCTTTATGGCGAGAACCAGAACCTTGTTTATGTGCCGCCGGCTTCGGGCGCGCTGACCTGGATCGACACTTTTGTGATCCCGGCCAAGGGCCGCGCCGATGACGCCGCCTATAAGTGGATCAATTTCGTGATGCGCCCGGAGATTGTGACCATCATGTCGGATTCGACCGGCGCGATTGCTGCGGTCGAGGGCGGGATCGAGCTCCTCCCCGAGGCGAAGAAGGCTGCGGTCAAGCTGGCCTTTGACGATGCGGCCATCGCGAATATGAAGTTCTTCGCCAATATCCCTCCGGGGCTGGAAGATATCGAAGGCAAGGTGCTGGAACGTATCAAAGCCGCTTCGGGGAACTGAGCGACCCCTTATGACACCGGGACAGGCGTATCCCCGCCTGTCCCCGCCGCCATTTACCTGTCACGAGCCCCCTATGCATGATCTGGAATGTGTGAACCTGACCAGGGTTTTTGGTCGCCACAGGGCGGTGAACGAAGTCTCTTTCACCGTGCCGCGCGGGTCTTTCTTTTCGATCCTCGGGCCATCGGGCTGTGGCAAGACCACGCTGATGCGGATGATTGCAGGGTTCGAGACACCGGATTCCGGCGATATCCGCATCAAGGGCAAATCGGTGCTCGACGTGCCGCCGAACAGGCGTTCGGTCAAAATGGTGTTCCAGCATCTGGCGCTGTTTCCGATGATGAATGTCGGCGAGAATATCGCTTATGGTCTGAAATGCAGGGGCGAGAGCCGTTCGGAAATCGCGCGTAAGGTCGAGGATGTACTGGCGCGGATCGGGCTGCCGGGGGTTGCAGAAAAGCAGGTCGCGCAGCTTTCGGGCGGGCAAAAACAACGTATCGCCATCGCGCGTTGCATGGTGCTGGAGCCGGATGTCCTTTTGCTGGATGAACCGCTTGGTGCGCTGGATCTGAAACTGCGCGAGCAGATGAAGATCGAGCTGAAGCTCTTGCAGCATCAGTTCAACACGACCTTCCTCTACATCACCCATGACCAGTCCGAAGCGCTGGTGATGTCTGACACTGTCGCGGTGATGAATGCCGGTCGGTTCGAGCAGATCGGCACACCGAAGGAATTGTATAACCAGCCCGGCTCGGGCTTTGTGGCGGGCTTTGTCGGCGACACCAATCGCTGGGCTGGCCGGGTGACCGGGGTCAGTGGCGACGAGGCGCGGATCGCGCTGGACCAGGGACCGGAGATTATTGCCCGTCCGGGCGCGACCCTGGCCGCTGGCAGCCGCGCCGAGGTGTTCATCCGCCCCGAAACGCTGTCTCTTGCCCCGATCGAAGGGGCGAACCATGTCTCCGGCACCGTCGACAGCCTTTTGTTCAATGGCGCCAATTCGCGGATCCTGTTGCGCAGTGGCGAGCGGCTGATCGAGATTGCCCAAGGCGTGATGGATGCCACCACCCCGGTCGCGCGCGGGGACAGCGTGACCGCCAGTTTCCGCCCAACGCATGCGCTGGCCTTCCCGGCGCCAGAGGCGGGGTGAGGGATGAAAAGCTCTGACGCCAGCCGGCTGACGCTGATCCTGTTGTTCACGCCCTTTGCGCTGTGGATCATCCTATTGATCATCCTGCCGCAGATCGGTGTCGGCTGGCTTAGCCTGCGCGAGAAACTCGGGCCCCGCGAATATGCGTTCGGCTTCGGCAATTACCTCGATTTCTTCCGCGAGCCGATCTACTGGAACACGCTGTTGCGCACCGCCTGGATCTCGGTGCTGGTCACGATCCTTGCGCTGTTCATCGGCTTTCCGGTCGCCTGGTATATCGCGAAAATCGCACGGCAGCGGTCGCGCGCGGCCTTGTTCCTGATGTGCCTGATCCCACTCTGGGTGTCGGATCTGGTGCGCGCTTTCGGCTGGATCCTGTTGCTGCGCGAGACCGGGATCATCTCGGGCGCGCTGCAATGGGCGGGGCTGAGTTCGGGCCCGGTCGAGCTTTTGTACAATGACATCACCGTCGTGATCGGCATGGTCTATACGGTGGTCCTGTTCATGATCGTGCCGCTGGTCTCGACGCTGGACGGGATGGACAATGCGCTGCTTGAGGCCGGTTACAATCTCGGCGGCAGCCGGATCACCGTGTTTCGTCGCATCGTCATTCCCTATGCCATGCCGGGGATCGTCGCGGGCTGCATCATCACCTTCATGCTGGCGGCGGGCAGCTATCTGACGCCGATCCTTCTGGGCGGCAAAAACTCCATGTGGTTCACCGAGCAGATCTACGAGCAATTCGTCACCCGCTATAACTGGGAATCCGGCGCGACCTTCGGCGTGCTTTTACTGGTCTTTACCTCAGGCGTGGTCTGGCTGGGGTTGCGGCTGACAGGGCAGAACCTTGCCTCGACCGTGGCGAAGGAGTGAGCAGATGAACGTTGCCGCCCCCCGCTCCGGTCTGATGCGTGGCCTCTATATCGGCTATATGCTGGCGTTTTTCTTCTACCTTGCCGCGCCGCTGGTCGCCGCCGCGATCTTTGCTTTCAACGACTCGCAATTCCCCGCGCTTCCCTGGAAGGGGTTCACGCTCGACTGGTTTTTCGGTCGTGAAGAGCCGGTGATCGGTCTGTTCCATGATCGCCGTCTGATGGCGGGGCTGATCAACTCGCTCTGGATCGGGCTGATCGTCTCGGGCCTGGCGGTCGTGATCGGCACCTGCAATGCGTTCTTGTTCGAACGGAAGAGCTTCCCGTTCAAAAGTGCGCTTTACGTGCTGATGATCGTGCCGCTGGTGATCCCGGGCGTGATCCTCGGTATCTCGATCCTGGTGTTTTCCAGCATGATCGCCAATGGCGTCAGCGATGCCTTCTGGTGGGAATGGGATTTCCTGCGCCCCGGCGTGTTGCTGGTGATCCTGGGGCAGCTTTCTTTCCTCGTGACGATCACCACGCTGGTGATCTCGGCCCGGCTGCGCAAATTCGACATCGCGCTGGAAGAGGCGGCGCTGAACCTTGGCGCCTCGCGTGTCAGGGTGCTGGGGACAGTGACGCTGCCATACCTTACCCCGGCGCTGTTTTCCGGCTTTGTGGTCGCTTTCCTTGTGTCCTTCGAGAATTTCAACACAACGCTGATGCTGGTCGGATCGGACGCGCCGCTGACCATCACCATGTATGACCGCATGGTCAAAGTCGGCTCGACGCCGGTCCTGAATGCGGTTTCGGTGTTCCTGATGGTCGGATCGGGGCTTTTGGCGCTGGCCAGTGTCTTTGCGCAGCGTCCGCGGCGCGGCGAGGGCTAGGCCCCGCCGCGCGCTTTTGCGTCAGCGCAAAGCCGCTTCGATATTGCCGCCATCCACCGTCATCACATGCGCGGTGGTGCGG
Source organism: Pseudogemmobacter sp. TB195 (assembly GCF_058313095.1). Classification (NCBI taxonomy): domain Bacteria; kingdom Pseudomonadati; phylum Pseudomonadota; class Alphaproteobacteria; order Rhodobacterales; family Paracoccaceae; genus Pseudogemmobacter; species Pseudogemmobacter sp. TB195. The sequence continues at coordinate 281,492 of NZ_JBZEGG010000001.1, read as the reverse complement.
GCCGATGCGGCCAGCGCAGTAAAAGCCTGGGCTACATGGCCGGCCTCGACCTCGCGGCCCAGGAGGTTGCCGGCCATATAACTTGCCTCATCCAGCCCCCGCGCGGCGGACCGCGCCGCGATCATCTCGCCGGTCAGAAGGCCAGATCGGATGCGGTCGGCATTGATGCCATTCACGCGGATGCCCTCGGCCCCCAGTTCCAGCGCGAGCTGGCGCAAAAGGAAGAAGGTGGTGGCCTTGGGCAGGCCGTAAGCGCCGAAGTTTTTGCCCGGATTCACCGCCTGTTTCGAGACATTGATCAGGATCTGCCCGGCATCGCCCGCGCCGCGGGTGCCGCGCGCGGCGGTCTGGGCGCGGAACACCGCGACCGCCGCCTGGGCAAAGGCCTGATGTGCAAAGAAATTCAGCTCAAAGCTCTGGCGCAGCGTGTCATCGGGCAGCGTCGCGATCTCGCCATTGATCGCGGCACCTGCGTTGGACACGAGGATATCCAGCCCGCCGAAGCGCGCCACACAGGCCTCAACCGCGATCTCTGCCGCGCCTTTGGCGGTGATGTCGCAAGCGATGCCGCCATGATCGCGGCCAAGCGCCTTCAATGCGGCGTCAAGCAGCGCCTCGTCGCGGTCGACAAGGAAGATCGCAGCGCCTTCCGCCGCGAAAGCCCGCGCGGTGGCAAGGCCAATCGCCCCCGCGCCGCCGGTGACCAGCACCACCTTGCCCTGAAAGCGCGGCGGCTTGCCCTTGCCCAGCTTGGCCTGTTCCAGCGACCAGTATTCCATCTCGAAAATGTCGCGCTCGCCGATCGGATAGAACCCGCCAACCCGCTCGCCATCTGCCATCACGCGGGTGGTCTGGCTGCCGATATCGCCGGCGATCCGCGCCGCTGCGGCAGTGGCACCGATACCGACCACGCCTTCGCCCTCGATCCAGGCAAGGCCGGGCATCGGTGAGAGCATGGTCTTCGGCGTTGCGGCAAGCGGCGCCTGGCGGTCGAAATAACCCGCGTAATCTGCAGCGAAATCCGCCACCGCCTGGCGCAGCGCCTCCGGCCCGCCTGCAAGGATCTCACGGGTGATCACCAGCGGATGGCCCTTGGTGCGGATGACGTGATCCGGGGTCGCCACGCCGCGTTTCGCAAGCGCGGCGTGGTCGTCGCGCAGCGTAAAGGCGCGGACCGCATCATCGGCGCGCAGGTCGAGGACCGGCAGGCCTGCCGCCTCGGGCAGGCAAGAGGCCAGCGCGCCGCGCAGAGATGCCAGCGTCTGCGCCAGTTGCGGCGGCGGCAAGGCTGCGCCCGGATAGACCGGGCCGGGGCGGCGCTGCGCGAGCCAGGCCTCGACCTCATTCGTATGAGAAATCAGCCGGTCGTAAGAAGCTTTCGCCCCCGGCCCCCAGGTGAAATGGCCGTGATTGATCAGCAAAAGCCCTTCGGCTTCGGGATTGCGGTCATAGGCATCTGCCGCCGCTTTCGCCAAAGCAAAGCCCGGCATGATATAGGGCAGAAGCGTCAGCCGGTCGCCGAAAATCTCGCGCGTGGCGGCCTCGACTTCGGGCAGGTTTGCCAGCGTCAGGAAGGCGGTCGCATGGGTGTGATCGACATATTTATGCGGGATCCAGGCGTGGAGCAGCGTCTCGACCGAAGGGTTCGGGCCGGTGCTGTCCATCAGATTGGCGCGCTGCACATCGACCATCGCTTCGTCCGACAGCGCAGCCAGGCCGCGCAGCCGTGCCAGCGGCGCCATTCGCACGGCGGGCAGACCCGCGGCCTGGATGGTCTCAAGATCCCAGCCCGAGCCCTTCACATGCAGCACATCAACCGTGTCGCCGTAAACATCTACGGCCTCAGCCTTCATCGAGGTATTGCCGCCGCCATGCATCACCATATCCGGGTCGCGCCCGATGATGCGCGAGGAATAGACCCTGAGTGCGAGTTCCCGCGCCGCCGGGTCAGACCCTGCCGCCTCCTGCAATGCCCGCGCCTCGGTCTCATTCCAGAGATTCGTTCTCATTTGCACCCTCCCCGGTGGATCCGTAATAGCAGCCTGTCCAAAGGCAATTGCACGATCATCCGGCATTGTCTACAAATGTCAAATATACCTGTCAAACGTTGAATGAGGCCAGAGGTGAACAACACAGCCAGGCGGCGCACAATCGGCCAGGTCAGCGGCGAGAATGCCGTGATCGAGGTTGCCTGGCTCTATTATCACGAGGGGCTGAACCAGAAGGATATTGCTGAAGCGCTGGGGATTTCGCGCGCGACAGTGGTGAATTACCTGCAGGAGGCGCGCGAGCGCGAGCTGATCCGTATCACGCTGGCGGCGCCTGCTTTCACCACGCATCGGCTGGCTTCGGATCTCTGCCGCCGCTTCGGGCTGAAAGCGGCCTATGTGGTGCCCGATGAGGGCGCCAGCGTCGAGGATGCCTTTCGCCGGGTGGTGAAGGGCGCGGCGCTCTGGCTGCCGGATCTGCTGGCGCCGGGCGACAATCTGGGCGTGGCCTGGGGGCGCACCGTCTATGATCTTGCCGAGGCGCTGGAGATCACCCGCACCGAAGAGATGACCGTGTTGCAGCTGGTCGGCTCGATGGCCACGCCTTACGGCTTTACCGCCGAAGCCTGTTCGACCCGGCTGGCGCAAAGGCTGGGGGCGCGCTGTCTCAACCTCCACGCCCCGGCGATCCTGTCGAGCGCGGATCTCGCCCGCGCGCTCCGGGCCGAGCCGATCCTGCGGGTGCAGCTCGATGAGATCGAAAAGCTGAACAAGCTTTTGTTCTCGGTGGGCACCGCGAGCGAGGACAGCCATATCGTGTCGAGCGGCCTCGCCACGATGGAGGATCTGGCGCATTACATCCGCAATGGCGCGGTGGGGGTGATCTGCGGCCGGTTTGTCGATGCGCAGGGCCGCGCGATCCCGGGCCCGATGGAAGACCGCATGATCGGCATCCCGCTTGAACGCCTGACCGGGCTTGAGATGGGCATCCTGGTGACGCCGGGCCATGACAAGGTCGAGGCGACGATGGCCGCGATCCGGGGCGGCTATGCCACCCATCTCGTCACTGGTCTTACCGTGGCCGAGGCTTTGCTGGCGCAGGAGCTGTAACCCCGCGCCAGGCTGATTCAGCGTTTCAGCGCGGCTGATTTCAGATCGCCGAACATTGCCTCCATCGCTGCCGCATCGGCGGCGACCACGCCGCGCTCGGTGATCAGGCCGGTCACCAGCGCTGCCGGGGTCACATCAAAGGCCGGATTGCGGCCGCCGGTGCCATCGGGGCTGATCTGCACCTGGATGATCCTGCCCGAGGCATCTTTGCCCTGGACATGGGTGACCTCGGTATCGGAACGCTCTTCGATCGGGATCTCTTTCACGCCATCAACCACCGTCCAGTCGATGGTCGGCGAGGGCAGCGCGACATAGAACGGCACGCCATTGGCCTTTGCCGCGAGCGCCTTGAGGTAGGTTCCGATCTTGTTGCAGACATCGCCCTGCGCCGTAGTGCGGTCGGTGCCGACGATCACCAGATCGACCTCGCCATGCTGCATCAGATGGCCGCCGGCATTGTCCACGATCAGATCATGGCTGACGCCCGCCGAATTCAGCTCCCATGCGGTCAGCTGTGCGCCCTGGTTGCGGGGGCGGGTCTCATCGACAAAGACATGCACCGGAATGCCGGCCTCCACCGCGTGATAGATCGGCGAGGTTGCGGTGCCCCAGTCGACCGTTGCCGGCCAGCCCGCGTTGCAATGGGTCAGGATATTCACGGTCTGGCCTGGTTTCTTCGCGGCGATCTCGCGGATCAGCGCGAGGCCGTGTTCGCCGATGCGACGGTTGATCTCGACATCTTCATCGGCGATCTCATCGGCGCGTTTCGCGGCTGCCGCCGCGCGCTCCCCGGGCGTGAGCGGGCGCAACACGCGGTCCATCTCATCCAGCGCCCAACGCAGGTTGATCGCGGTGGGCCGCGTCTCATGCAAGACCTCCCAGGTCTCGGAAAGCGAGGCGTCTGAGGGGTCCCGCGCCATCTGATCGGCCACGCCATACGCCGCCGTTGCGCCAATCAGCGGTGCACCACGCACCCACATATCGCGGATCGCGACGGCATATTCGTCGCGCGTGGTCAGCGGCACGATGCGCAATTCATGCGGCAGCCAGCGCTGGTCGATGATCATCACCTGACCTGACGCCTCGCGCCAGATGGAGCGGTAGGGTTTGCCATTGATTTTCACAGGTGGTTCTCCAGGCTGATGCGCCGCGCGAGGTCAAGCACGGCAGGAATTCCGGTCAGGCCATTGCGGCCATGGATCAGTGCGGTGCCAAGCGCGAGGGCACGGGCCTCGCAGCCGGCGCGGGTGGCCTCGTCGCTGATCCGTTCGAAATCGGCGTTATGGGCGAGGCCGAGAATGCGGCGATGCATCTCGACACCGCAGAAGCCAAGCGCGTCACGCCAGATCATGCCAAGCCGTTCCGCCCGCGCGATCTCGCTCGCCAGGCCGTGGCCCTGATCCTCATACAGCGTGGCCTGGTAGAGGATGCCGGTGCGTTCCTCGCGCCAGAGCCGGGTGAATTCTGCCTCGAACGCGGTCCAGACATTGGCGGTGACCGACAGCAGCCAGTCCTGATACTCCGCCCGTGTGCCCGCGCCGGTCTCATGCCCGGGCTGCGCCATATAGGCCATCAGAAAGTTCGAGATAAGCATGCCCACATCAAAGCCGATCGGGCCATAGGTGGCGAATTCCGGGTCGATGACGCGAATGTCGTCGTCTGAAACCATGATCGAGCCGGTATGAAGATCCCCGTGAAGCATGGTTTCGGCCTGGGCGGTGAAACCCATTTTCAGATGTTGTACCGCGACTTTCAGGGGCAGATCGGCCTGGATACGGGCAATGGGGCCCTCCAGCCCGGGCGTATGATGGTTCAGCTTTGCATTGAAGTAGGGGTCGGAAAAGACAAGGTTTTCCGTGATGTCGCAAAGTTCGACATTGCCTGCAAACAGCGCCATATCGGCCTTTTTCGCGGCCGGGTTCATCGAGAGATCCGAGCCCCGGAACAGGGTGCGCGCGCAAAACTCGCCCAGCCTTTCGCCCAGCCCGTTATAGCGTTTGCCCTGGATCAGCCCATGGCGCAGGATGATATGCGGGGTCAGGAATTCCATGACGATAATGGCCTGGTCCTCGTCGAAATGCCAGACTTCGGGCACCGCACCGGGGTCGCGCGCCTCCTGCCGGATCAGCGCGTTATATTCAAAAAAGCTGCGTTTCAGCGGCAAGGGCCAGGATTCGCCCACCAGCCGCACATAGGGCAGCGCCTGTTTCACAATCGCCGCGCCTGCCGCGCCGCGCAGGATGAAAACAAGGTTCAGGTTGCCATCGCCGACCTCTTCGACCCGCCAGCTGTCGGGGGGGCCAACGCGGCTGGTCAAAAGGCTCAGCCCGCCCAGACGGGACGGCAATGTGCTGGGGGTCAGCGCCTCATATTGCGACGCAGTGTCTGACGGATTCACGGCTTTCTCCTCCCGCAGGTGATACGCCGGAGCTGGCCCGGCGCACCAAATCTTGCCCTCCGGAGCGCGGATTCCTCCTCCCGCATCCCGGGGTTCCGGCTAAGGATTTCCATTCTTGCGGCATTTGTCAAACATTATTGACATTTGAATAATCGAGACGCTAGCCTCGGGTCGGGAGAGGAGACCATCGTGCCGCAGGACGCCATCGTTATCACGGGGCTGACCCGTTCTTTTGCGCGCAATCATGTGCTCCGGGGGGTCAATCTGACCCTGCCGGCGGGCAAGGTGACTGTGCTGATGGGGGCGAACGGGGCGGGGAAATCCACTCTGGTCAAGATCCTTTGCGGGGTGCAGCGCCGCGATACCGGCGAGATCACGCTGGGCGGCCAGCCCTTTGATCCGCCGGACCCGGCCAGTGCTTTGCGCGCCGGGGTGGTGACCGTGCATCAGAACATCAATGATGGGGTGGCGCCGGATCTCGATGTGGCGTCGAATCTTTTGCTCGACGAGCTGGCGGCGGGATCGTCTTTTTTCCTCAATGCCCGCCGGATGCGCGCGGAGGCACGGCGGATTGCCGGCGCCGTGGGGCTGGATGTCGATGTCACGCGCCCAGTGCGCGAGCTGAGCCTTGCGGACCGGCAGCTGGTTTCCATCGCCCGCGCCATGTCGCATCGCCCCCGGCTTCTGATCCTGGACGAGCCGACCTCATCGCTTTCGGCGACAGAAACGGAACGGTTGTTCATTTTGATCGACCGGCTGAGGGCCGAGGGTGTGGCGATCCTCTATATCTCGCATCGCATGTCCGATATCCGGCGCCTCGCCGACCGGATTGTCTCGATGCGGGACGGGCAGATTTCCGGCCAGTTCGAGGGCGAGACCCTGGATTATGCCGGTGCGGTACGCGCCATGCTGGGCCATGAGATCACCGAGGTCGATATCGACATACCGCCTCAGGGCAGGGCGGTGATCGGGGCGCGCGCGCTGCGGCTCCGGCCCGATGCGGTGCCGTTCGATCTGAGCCTGCATGAAAATGAGGTCGTGGCGATCACCGGCCTTGTCGGGTCGGGGAAATCGCTGCTGGCCGAGGTGCTTTTCGGTGTCTCACGCGCGCATGGCGGCACGGTCACCCTGGACGGCGCGCCATATATGCCGAAAAATCCGGGCGCGGCGGTGCAGGCGGGAGTGTTTCTTTCGGCGAAAGACCGGCTTTTGAATGCGGTGATCCCGGAATTCGACATCACCCGCAATATGGTGCTGCCATTCCTGTCGCGCCATACCGGGCTGCTGTCGCTGCTGCGCCCCGGGTCGGAACGCGCCACCGCGACCAGGATGATCGGCGAGATGGGCGTTGTGTGCCAAAGCCCGAAAGACGGGATCCTCACGCTCTCGGGCGGCAATCAGCAAAAGGTTGTGGTCGCGCGCTGGCTGGCCGAGGCCTCGCGCCTTCTGATCCTTGATGAGCCCTTCCAGGGGGTCGATATCCAGGCGCGCCGCGACATCGGCCGCCATATCCGTGCCAGCGCCTCTGGCCGCGCCACCCTGGTTCTATGTGCCGAGATCGACGAGGCGCTGGAAGTGGCCGACCGCATCCTTGTCATGAGCGAACATTCGATCATCGGCGCCCATCGCAATCAGAATATCGACCTTGGCCTTGTCATGGCGCAGGTCACCGAATCCGCCGCAGGAATGCCTTCATGAAAAAAGACTTCAATCTGACCGATTTCGCGATCCGCTACGGGTTCCTGATCCTGATGGCCGGGCTGGTGATCGGCTTTTCCATTGCGCAACCGGCCTTCCTGACCGCGCGCAGCGGCGTCTTCATCCTGCAATCGGTGGCGATCACCGGCATCCTGGCGCTTGGCGTGACGGCCACGCTTGTGGTGGGCGGCTTTGACCTTTCCATCGGGGCGGTTGCGACCTCTGCCCTGATGCTTTCGGCCTATACGATGGTGATCTGGGATCTCGGCGCGGTCGAGGCAGTGGTGTTCTGCCTGGCGATGGGCGCCTTTGTCGGCCTGATCAACGGATTGCTGATCGTCAAGATGCGGGTGCCGGATCTTCTGGCCACGCTTGGGATGATGTTCCTGCTGATGGGGTTGCAGCGTATCCCGACGGAAGGAAATTCCATCTCGACCGGCATGTCGCTGCCCGGGGGCGGCACCGCGAGTGGCACATTCTCGCCCGGCTTCCTGATGCTGGGGCGGCACCGGCTGGATTTCATCCTGGAGGATCTGGTGCCGCTGTCGGTGGTGTTCCTGATCGTGATTGCGTTCCTCGTCTGGGGGTTTCTCGAACTCACCCGCCATGGCCGCGTCATGTATGCGATCGGGTCTAACGCAAAAGCGGCGAGCCTTGCCGGCATTAACGTCAATTTCTACCGCATTCTGGCCTATGTGATCTCTGGCACGCTGGCATCGTTCGGAGGCATCCTGCTCGCGGCGCGGCTGGGGCGGGGCGATGTGGCCTCGGGCAACAACCTGTTGCTCGATGCCGTGGCCGCCGCGCTGATCGGCTTTGCCGTGCTGGGCGCGGCGAAGCCCAATGCTTTCGGCACCGCCATCGGCGCGCTGTTTGTCGGCATCCTGTTGCAGGGCCTGACCATGCTGAACGCACCTTATTACACGCAGGATTTCATCAAGGGCGCCGTGCTGGTCGTCGCCCTCGTCTTTACCTTCGCGCTTTCCGGTCGGGGAGGCCGGGCGCGCGGCTGAGCGAAACGGACAACAAAGAAGAGGGAGGAAAACCATGTTTTCAAGACGGGTGTTTGTGGGCCTGATGGGCGGTATTGCCCTGATCCCGGGCCTCGCGATCGCACAGGATGTGCCGGCGCCATTCGACAAGCCCGCCGATGTGAAGATCGCGCTGGTGCGCTATCTGTCCACCGGCGATTTCTTCCAGGCCTATCTCTCGGGCGTGGAAAAGCAGTCAGAGGCCCTCGGCGTCAGCCTTCAGGTCTTCGATTCGCGCCAGGATGCGGCGCTTCAGGCCGATATGGTTGATCAGGCCATCGCGCTTGGCGTTGACGGGATCATCATCCAGCACGGTCTGACCGAGTCGATGAAAGAGGCAGCGCAGCGCGCGGTTGATGCCGGGATCAAGGTTGTGGCCTTTGACGTGAATGTCGAAAACGCCGCCATCCCGCAGGTCGAACAGTCTGACCGCGACCTGGCCCGTCTGGCGCTGGAACAGGCGATCAAGGATCAGGGCGAGACCTGGACCGCCGGTTACGTCTATGTCCCCGGCATCGCGCCGCTCGACCGCCGTGATGAGACCTGGAAAGAGTTCAAGGCGAAATATCCGGGCATCACCGAAAAGGCGATGTTCGGCACTATGGACAACCCGATCGCGAATTCGGTCGCGAATCAGGCGCGCTCGGTGCTGTCGGCCAACCCCGATATCCAGGTCGTCTTTGCCCCCTATGACGAATTCGCCAAGGGCGTGAAAATCGCTGTGGACGAGGCCGGCATGGGCCAGGATGTCGCGATCTATTCGGCGGATGTTTCGACCGCCGATATCGCCCTGATGCGCGAAGACGGCTCCAGCTGGAAAGCCACTGCCGCGACCAACCCCGCCGTGGTGGGCGAGGTCTCGGTGCGCACCCTCGCGCAGCTTCTGGCCGGTGAGACGGTCGCGGCCCAGGTCATCGTGCCGCCGACCCTGATCACCCAGGCCGATCTGAACGAGCTCGACATCTCGAATATGGAAGAACTGGGCGCGAAGATGCCGGCTTTCGTCCATGCCGAAGTGTCGGTGAGCCCCTGGATGAAGCTCCCCGCGCGTTGACCTGACCGGGGCCGGCCTGTCCGGCCCCGATACAATTCGATGAGGCCACAGATGCAAAACTCCCGTACCACCGAAGATGTGGCCCATGGCATCCGCTGCCGTGTGTTCGAACATTCGATGCGCAATAATGGTGGCTATCTGAGCCAGGCCTGTTCCGCCGCCGAGCAGCTGGCGTTTTTGTATAACGAGGCGCTGAACCTTGGTCCTTCGACCATGCCGCTGGTGCCGCCGCCCTTTGCCGGGGTGCCCTCGGCCGCTAACCATGATTACCGCACCGGCGCAGGCTATAACGGCCCGTTCGACGCCGTGCATGACCGGCTTTTCATCGCGCCCGCGCATTACGCGCTGGTGGCCTATGCCTGCCTGATCGAGGTCGGTCGCATGGCCCCCGAAGGGCTTGAGATGTTCAACCAGGACGGGTCATCCGTCGAGATGATCGGCGCCGAACATTCCCCGGGGATGGAGGTGCATAACGGCACTCTCGGCATCGGCCTGTCGACCGGCGCGGGCCTTGCCTGGGGGCGTAAGCGCAGGGGCGAGACCGGCGAGGTCTGTGTCTATATGTCGGATGGCGAGGTCCAGGAGGGCCAGACCTGGGAGGCGGTGCAGGCGGCATCGCATCACGGCATCGACAATCTCTGGGCGCTGATGGACGTGAACCGCCAGCAATGCGACGGCGCGATGGATTCGGTGATGACCGTCGGCGATATCGCTACCAAATTCCGCAATTTCGGCGCTGTGGTGGCCGAGGTCGACGCCCATGACCTGACTGCGCTGCGTCAGGCCAAAGCGACCCCGCATGAGGGCCAGCCGCTGATCATCCTTGCCCATTCCAGTCCGACAAAGGGCATGGAATTCCTGATGAAGCGCTTCCCGCGCCTGCATTACGTGCGGTTCAAATCTGACGAGGAACGCCGCGAAATGAACATCGCCATTGCCGCCGAGCTTGGCATCGCACCTGTCGACCTGGGAGGGCACTGAAGATGGAAATGGTGAACCGCCCCTATGCAAAGGCCTTCGAGGACTACGCCGTGCAGCACCCCGAGGTTCTGTGCCTTTCCGCCGATCTGACCTCCAGCTGCGAGATCGACGGCTTTCGCGACCGCCATCCGGACCAGTTTCTGTCGCTTGGCATGGCCGAACAAAACATGCTGTCCTTTGCGGGCGGGCTTGGTCTGGCGGGGTTCCGGCCTTTCCTGCACTCGTTCGGCGTGTTCCTTTACCGCAGGCCCTATGACCAGCTGATGGCCTCCATAGCCTATCCGCGCCGCCAGGTGCGGCTGATGGGGTTTCTGCCCGGCATCACCACGCCAGGCGGTATGACGCATCAGGCAATCGAAGACATATCGGTGATGCGCACCATCCCCAATATGACTGTGCTTGAGGCCGGGGACGCGACCGAGGTCGAGAGCATCGTCGCCGCCGCCGACTCTGTCGATGGCCCGGTCTATTGCCGCATCCTGCGCGGCGCGGTGCCGCGTCTGTTCGACACTCCGCTGGAAATCGGCAAGATCCGCGTTCTGGCGGAAGGGACCGATGTGGTTGTCATCACCGCCGGTATCACCACCGAAGAGGCGATCCGGGCAAGGGCCGCTCTGGACCGGGCCGGGGTTTCCGTGCGGCATCTGCATCTCAACACCCTGAAACCTTTCGATGCGGCGACGATCATCGGTCATGCAGAGGCGGTGAAACACGGCGTCATCACGCTGGAAAACCACCTTGTCACCGGCGGTATCGGCTCGATGGTGGCCGAGGCGCTGGCAGAGGCCGGGCTTTCGCGCCGCCTGATCCGGCTCGGGCTGCAGGACACCTATGCGCATGGCGGCTCGCGCCCCTATCTCATGCGCTATTACGGCATGGATGCGCTGAGCCTTGTTCGCGCGGTCGAACGCCTGACAGGGCAGCAGACCGGCATTGACGAAGACGCCCTTGGCGCGGTCCGGGTCGAGGCGGTGCATTCAGTGGTCAAGGCCGAGGCGCTTTGATGCGCTTTACTGTCACCTACCGTCTCCGCGCGGGCGACCTCGCCGAGGCCCGCAACCGCGCCGAAGGCATCGCGCTGGAACAGACGGTCGAGATCCCGCGCGCCGTGGTGCCGCAGGGCTATGTCGAAGATGAGATCCTTGGCCGGGTCGAAGAGACCGGCACGCTGTCAGACGGCGTCTTTCAGGCGAAAATCTCCTATTCGCCAGACAGCGCGGGGGATGAGTTCAGTCAGTTCCTGAATGTGGTTTTCGGCAATTCTTCGATCCAGCAGGGGATCCGCGTGACGGGCATTGATCCGGGTGAGACGATGCTGGCGCGCTTTCCGGGCCCGCGTTTCGGCATCAAAGGCATCCGCGCGCGGTGCGGGCGGGCAACCGGAGGCATGATCGCGCCGGTGCTGAAGCCGATGGGCCAGCCACCTGCGGCCTTTGCCGCGCTGGCCGCGGGCGCTGTGCGCGGTGGGGCTGACATCATCAAGGAAGACCACGGGCTAGCGGGCCAGGCGGCAGCACCCTTCGAGGCACGGGTCGAAGCGGTGGCGAAGGCTGTCGCAAAGGCCAACGCCGAATATGGGCGTAGTGCCATCTATATCCCGAACCTCTCCGGCCCGGCGGATCAGATCGAGGCGCGGCTGCGCTTTGCAAAGGAGGCCGGGGCGGGCGGAGTGATCGTGATGCCGGGGCTTCTGGGCTTTGGCCTCGTGCACCGCATCGCGCAGGATGCGGGCCTTGACCTGCCGGTGATGACGCATCCGTCTTTCCTCGGCCCCTGGGTGCTTTCGCCCGATACCGGCATGGATCACGGCGTGATCTTCGGCACGCTTCAGCGGCTGGCGGGCGCGGACATTTCCGTTTTCCCGAATGTCGGCGGGCGGTTCGGCTTTTCCGCGCCCGAATGCCTGCAAATCTCCGATGCCTGCCGCGCGCCCGACGGACCGGGGGCGGCAATGCTCCCCAGCCCCGGTGGCGGGATGAGCGTGGAGCGTGCCGCTGACATGGTGCGGATGTATGGCCAGGATGTCGTCTATCTGCTGGGCGGCAGCCTGCTGGCCGATCCGCCGAACATCCATCTTGCCGTGAGCGCGATGCGCAAGGCGGTGGATGCGGCAGAGAGCTGAGGCTCAGCCATTGGATGTTCCGGGCAAGAGGCGGCGTTCCAGCGCCTCGCCTGCCGCGTCAAACAGATGGCAGTCGGCGGCACTGAAGCCGAGGGTGACCGACTGATCTGCTTTGATCGCCTGGTCTCCGGGCAAAGCGACGCAGAATGAGGTTTCAGCTGTGCCGTTCAGGCTGGCCCAGGCGATGGTCTGCTGCCCAAGATGTTCGACCACCGAAGGCGTCACCCCAAGCCGCATCTCTCCTCCCGTAAGGGTAAGATGTTCTGGCCGGATCCCGAGGGTGAAGGCCTGGCCGACTGCGGCCGCAGTCGCATGGACCGGGATCGTCACCGCTTTGCCCTGCCAGTCGATCACCGCGCCGGCATCAGTGACCCCGGTGCAGGTGACGGGCAGGAAATTCATCCGCGGATTGCCGATGAACCCCGCGACGAATGTGTTTTGCGGCTTGTGATACAGATCCAGCGGCGCACCGACCTGGGCGATATAACCCGCATTCAGCACCACGATCCGATCGGCCATGGTCATCGCCTCGACCTGGTCATGTGTCACGTAGATCATCGTGGCGCCGAGCTGTTTATGCAGCCGCGTGAGTTCAATTCGCATATCAGCGCGCAGGGCGGCATCAAGATTCGAGAGCGGCTCGTCAAAGAGGAAGATTTCGGGCGCGCGCACGATGGCACGGCCGATGGCGACGCGCTGGCGCTGACCGCCGGAAAGCTGGCCGGGCTTTTGTTTCAGCCGCTGGTCAAGATGCAGGATCTTTGCCGCCGCCGTCACCTTTTCGCGGATCACCGCCTCTGGCGCGCGTTCGACGCGCAGCGGGAAGGCGATATTCTCGAAAACCGACATATGCGGGTACAGCGCGTAAGACTGAAACACCATCGCGATGCCGCGTTTTACCGGGGCAAGATCATTCACCCGCTTGCCATCGATCACGATATCGCCGGCCGTGGTATGTTCCAGCCCGGCGATCATCCTGAGCAGCGTCGATTTCCCGCAGCCCGAGGGGCCGACAAAAACGATGAACTCGCCTTCCGTCACATCAAGGTTCACGCCTTTGACGACCTCGAACTGGCCGAAGGTCTTCACCACGTTTTTCAGCGACAACTGGCCCAAAGAGCGGATCCTTTTCATGCAAGGATCACGGCGGCAGAAGAGATGTGCCGCCGTGACAGGGAGAAGGGCCAGCCGGAGCGAGGAGGCAGGCCCCCGCGCCTTACTTGTATTCTTCCAAAGCGGCGGCGGCTTTGGTCAGCGCCGCCTGAGGTTCGGCGGTGCCGGTCACGACAGATTGCACCATTTCGATCATGACATTCTGGAAGCCTTTGTAATCGGTGAACAAAGGTTCCGGACCGCCGAATTCGATCCCGTCAACAAAAGGCTTCCAATAGGGCGCGGCCGCCAGCATCGCATCCACCGCAGGGCTGGGGCGCAGCGGTGTCAGCCCTGCAGCACCACCGGCCTCATATTCCTCCTGCACCTTGGGTGAGGTGATGAACTTCGCGAATTCTATGGTTTTGTCTTCGACCCCCGACCCTTTGAACACCGCAAGGCTGTCGGTGATCAGAAGCGTGCCCTTCCCCCTGGCCGATGGCCCGAGCGGGAGATCGGTGACGCCCCAGTCGACCTTGGTATCGGCCAGAAGGAAGGCCGCACCCACCGAGGCCTGGATCATGCCGACCTGACCATCCAGGAAGATCGCGCGGATTTCATTCTGCTCATAGGCGGTGGCGCCTTCGACGGAGTAAGGCGTGATGTCCTTATAGGCGGTCAGCGCGGCCAGAACATCGGGGCTGTCGAGGGTGATCTTGCCCCCGGCATCGATCACCTGGCCGTTATTGGTGTAGACCCAGTGCAGGAACTGGTGGACGGTATTGTCAAAGGTCTTGGCAGGCAGACCATAGCCGGCCTTGCCGGTTTTTTCCTTGATGACCCTGGCGAATTCGATCTCTTCGGCCCAGGTGACCGGCGGCTTTTCCGGATCAAGCCCGGCCTCTTTGAAGAGCCCCTTGTTCCAGTAAAGCGCCTTGGTCGAAAACGCGACCGGCACGCCCCATTGGGTGCCGTCAAAGGTGACGGTATCGACGATATGGGGGTAATAGGCGGCTTTTTCCTCATCCGTCATCGGCACTTCGACGATCAGGTCGTTCAGCGCAAACTCCTTCAGCGTGCGCGAGCCGACATAGGCCATCGCGGCGGGCGAGCCGGCTGCCGCCAGCGTTGTCGCCTTGTCCTGGCACTGGCCCCAGCCCACGACCTCGGGCTTGACCGACCAGCCGTCATTGGCGGCTTCCCATTCCTTGATATATTTCTCATGGACCGGGTCCATCTTGTCGCCGCAATAGATCCAGCTGATGTCTTCAGCCAAAGCGGGCAGCGCGGTCGTGGTGGCAAGCACCGCGCCGATCAGGCTATTCCGAAGCAGGTTGGACACGTCACATACTCCCGGTTGTGAAGGGTTTTTATTTTACCGCCCCGGCGGTCAGCCCGCCGACAAGGTATCTTTGCAGGAAGAAGATGATGACCATGGCCGGGGCGATGCCCACGAAAGCGGCGGCCATCAGCTCGTTCCAGACCACGTCCTGCTTGCCGAAAAAGGCATAAAGGCCGATCGGCAGCGGCATGTATTCGGTTTTGGAATTGAAGGTCAGCGCGAAGATGAATTGCTGGCTATAGGCGCCGATGAAGGTGACCATCGCGACCACCACGATCCCGGGGCTGGCGATCGGCAGCACCACCCGGCGAAAGATGTAGAACTGGCTGGCGCCATCGGTCCAGGCGGCCTCGTTCAGCTCAGACGGGATGCGCATCATATAGGTGCGCAACAGCCAGACCGCCGAAGGGATCAGGAAAGCCGCGCCCGGCACGATCATCGCCCAATAGGTGTTGAGCATGCCAAGCGAGCGCATCAGCCGGAACAATGGGATCAGCAGCACCGCGCCGGAAAACATCGAGACCGCAAGAAAGCCGCCCAGCACCAGCCCCATGCCCCTGAAATCGAACCGCGCGAAGGCATAGGCGGCGGGCACCACAAGAAGCAGCACGATCACGGTGGCCGCCGTCGAGATCAGGAAAGAGTTGAACACATACCAGGCAAAGCCAGGCACCCTTTCCCACATGGTCGAATAGGCGGCGAAAGAGCCGTTTTCCGGCCAGAAACTGTAGGGGGTGGAAAAGAGCTCGGCCAGCGGCTTCAGGCTGACCAGGAAGCCTTCGATGAACGGTGCCAGCAGGAAGAACAGGAAGACAAAGATCCCGGCATAGATAGCGATCACCTCCCACCAGTGGTAGCGATCAATCATCGGCGTGTTTTTGTCATGGAACAAAGCCATGGCCTATTCCTTTCCGCCAATGGTCTGCAGCCGCCGCGTCACCCGGAAATAGGCGAGGCAGAAGAGCGAGAGGAAAATGCAGATCACCACCGCCCGCGCGGCACCCTCGCCGTATTTTTTCGACCCGATGGCGGTGTGATAGGTGTCGATGATCATGGTGGTGGTCGACCCCGAAGGCCCGCCTTGCGTCAGGATCCAGATGATATCGAAAGAGTTGAAGGTCGCGATCAGCGAGAGCATCGACATTGTGATCATCGCCGGCAGCATCAAAGGCAGGGTGATGCGGCGAAAGCGGGTCCAGCGGCTGGCACCATCGGCCCAGGCGGCCTCGTAAAGATCTTTCGGGATCGACTGGATGGCGGCGAGGAAATAGATCGTGACCATCGGCACGCCAATCCAGACATCGGTGACGATAGTGGCCCAATAGGCGGTCTCGCCATAAGCCAGAAAGGCCACCGGCCCGTCGGTCAGGCCAAAGCGCTGCAAGAGGCCCGAGATCATCCCGAACTGGCCATTATACATCCAGCCCCACATGAAAATGCCAATCGCCATCGGCACGATCCAGGGCGGCATGGTCAGGATGCGGAACAGATAGCGCCCCGGCACGGCGGCGTTCAGCAGGACCGCGCCAAAGGTGCCGATGATCATTTTCAGCGCCACCGAGAAAAACGTCCAGGTGAAGGTGCGCCAGATCACTCCGAAGAAGGTCTCGTTGAAGATCTTCTCATAATTGGCGGTGCCGACGTAATTCGTCACCTTGCGCAGGCTCGCATCGGTAAAGGAAAGGCGGAAGGTTTCGACCAGCGGCCAGGCCACGATCACCAGCACATAGAGGATCGCCGGGGCCAGCAGCGCCCAGGCGAAGATCCAGGCGGATCGCGAACTGGTCATGCAGCCCCCTTCCGCGTCAGGGCCTCATCATAACGGTCCCAGACCGGGCGCAGATCGACCACCTGGCGGGAATGGCGCGCCTGATCCATCGAAAGCGCCAGCACCCCCGCCTCCAGCGCGTCGAGCGTCGAGACCGGCAGCGCCGCGCCTCTGGTGACATTCGCGGCGATCCCGGCGGCCATTTCCTCATCGGCGCCGTAATGCTGCGACAGCGTGGTGGCCTTGTATTCGCGGTCAATCAGCCGCTGTTCCGACAGCACATCGGTCACGCGGAAAAAGCCGCGGATGAAATCGCCCTCGGCCTGGGCTTTGGTGCCGAAGGCTGCGAAACGGCGGAACTGATCGGGGGCGTTCAGATTGGTGTGGAAATTCATCCCCACGCCATTGGCGTATTCCACAATCGCGACCTGATAGTCGATGATATCGCCATCGGAATCGAAGACCTTGTCAGACCCGTTCCAGCCCGAGGGCTTTTTGTGGAACATATCCATGTCGTTAACCCCATATGTGCGCGGGTCATTCGCCGGGATAAAGGTCTTCCGGCCCCCGAAAGACGCCACCCGTTCGGGCCTCGCCTGGATCAGACCGTTGTAAAGGTCGAGATCATGGCAGCATTTCTCCAGCATGAAGCTGCCGGACCATTTCTCATAGCGCCGCCAGTCGCGCATGAAAAACGCGCCGTGATAAGGGTAGATATGTTCGGCGGCCTCGACCGAGACGATATTGCCCAGGGTGCCGGCGTCACGCGCGGCCAGCAGGTCGCGATACAGCGACGCATAGCGCAAGACGAGGCCAACCGAGAGGTTTTCGTGCCCGTACCTCGCCAGCAACGCGGCCAGCGCATAAGTGTCCTCAAGTGACGAGACGATGGGCTTTTCGCTGAAGACTTTGACCCCCGCCTCCAGCCCCAGGCGGATATGGTCCAGGTGGAAATGGTTGGGCGAGCCGATCATCAGCAGGTCGAAGCCACCGGCCTTAACCAGTGCCTCGGGGCTTTCATGCGAGGTGCCGGCGGGAATGCCGTGTTCGGTCAGGGTCGCCATGCCGGCCGGGGCCGGATCGTAATAGCCCACGATCTCGAAATCCGGGTCCATCTCCCGGAATACATGGCCAAGATAGCCGAGACGAAAGCCGAGGCCGATAATCGCGACTCGCATAATTCACTCCCTGGGGAGAAATTCTTTTTCTGCATCATGGAGGGTTGTCGCGATGTTCGTCAATGAATTTTCGATGATGTGCTTAATTTATGTAATTTGTTTTCATGGTGGTGACTGATCCACGCAAAACCGGCGGAAAATCACTCCGCCGGGAAACCGGAAAATATGGGGTGGGTCAGCCGTCGTGCTTCCGGTTCAGGCCAAGCACCGCCGCGCCGACAAGGCCGGGCTCGATCGGGCATTGTGCCTGGACGATCAGCGGGCGGGAAAGCCGTTGCAGGATCCGTGCCCGAACCGCCTTATCAAGCGCGTCGATCAGGGGCCGCGCGTTAGACAGGCCACCGCCTGCTGCCATAATCCCGGCGCCAAGCATGTTTTGCACCATGGCGAGCGGGCCAGAGAGCAGATCGAGCCAGATCGCGATGGTCCGCGAGGCTGCCGGCTCCTCAGCCTGCCAGGCGGCAATGATGTCCTCTGCGGTACGTCCCGCGCCGCCAAGCGCGAGATGCAGCTTTTCCATGCCGCGCGCCGAACAGACCGCGTCGAGGCAGCCGGTCTGGCCGCAGCCGCAGGGAAAGGCGGGAAGCACGGTCTCCCCGACAATGCGCTGGGCGACCGGGCCATGGCCCCATTCGCCGGCAAAGCCGCCGCCCGATCCCGCTCCATCATTGATCAGCTGGCCCCTGACCACGACACCACCGCCAACCCCGGTGCCGAGGATGATGCCGAACACGACCGCATGGCCGCGCCCCGCGCCGATGGCGGCTTCGGCCAGCGCAAAGCAATCGGCATCATTGCCCAGAACCACCGGCAGGCCGAGCGCCGTCTCGAGGTCGACGCGCAGGGGCCGTCCGCTCAGGCAGGGAATATTCGCCACGGTCGCGAGGCCGGTTTCCGGGTCGATCACCCCGGCGATGGAAAAGGCGAGGCAGTCGGGCCGCCCGGGTGCCGCGTCGATGGCGGACTGCAAAACGCTGGTGAAGGCGGTGAAATCCCGGGCCGGGGTTGGAACGCGGATCGTTGGCCTGATGTCGTCAAGGCCAAAGGCTTCGGCGATCTTTATCGAGGTGCCGCCAATGTCAAAACACAGGATCACGACCGCGTCTCCTGTGCCGCAATGCCGCCGGATGGCGTGCCTGCGATCCAACAGCCGAGGACCTGCAGCGCATCGTCGAGGCAGATCAGATCCGCCCGGGCGCCGGGCCGCAGATGGCCGCGATCGGTCAGCCCAAGCGCCGCCGCTGGCGCCGCCGATCCAAGCCGCAGCGCCGCGCCCTTGTCCAGACCCAGCCGCGAATGGCAGTATCGCACCGCATCCGAAAGCGCGATATCGGCACCGGCCAGCGTGCCGTCTGCCAGGGTCAGCCGCCCCCCGGCACGCAAAATCTCACGACCATTCAGCATGAAACCGGTCAGATCGCTGCCAATGGTCGACATCGCATCTGACACGAGAAACACCTCCCCGGGTTTTGCCCGCAGCGCAACCTGCATCGCGGCATCGGCGACATGAAAGCCGTCAGCGATCAGCCCGGCATAAAGCACGGGCGCCACCAGTGCGGCGCCGACCAGCCCCGGGGCGCGGTGGCCGAGCTGGCTCATCGCGTTAAAGAGATGCGTGACCATCCGGGCACCCGCCGCGATATAGTCGCGCGCGGTGTCATAGTCGCAATCGCTGTGGCCGAGGCTTACCGTCACCCCGGCTGCGGCAAGGGCGCGAACCTGATCTGGCGTGACCGATTCCGGTGCCAGCGTCACGATCAGATGCGGCAGACGGCCCGCCGCAGCGAGGATCGTGGCGAGGTCATGATCCTGCATCACCCGGATCAGGGCGGGGTCATGGGTGCCTTTCTTCGCCTGTGACAGATGCGGGCCTTCGAGATGCAGCCCGAGGAAGCC
Organism: Pseudogemmobacter sp. TB195; assembly: GCF_058313095.1. NCBI lineage: Bacteria > Pseudomonadati > Pseudomonadota > Alphaproteobacteria > Rhodobacterales > Paracoccaceae > Pseudogemmobacter > Pseudogemmobacter sp. TB195. The sequence continues at coordinate 261,834 of NZ_JBZEGG010000001.1, read as the reverse complement.
GGGCGCCTGCGCCGCTTCCGCCGCCGCGACCGCGCGGCCGGTGATATCGGGGCGGTCGGTGATCAGCGTCACAATCACAGCCGTGGTGCCCAGCCGCGCATGGGCGGCGCAGATCGTCGCGATTCCTTCGGGCGTGGGGTCATTGTTGAACAGCACCCCGCCGCCGCCATTGACCTGGAGGTCGATATAGCCGGGCGCGATAAGACCTGGCAGACGCGGTCCCCGGGGGGCCGCGCCAGAGGGGCCGATCGCGGTGATCCGACCTGCTTTGAAGCTGATCGCCGCATCCTGATGCCAGGTCTCGCCATCGAAGATCTGGCCTGCGTGAAGGGTGCCGCTGCCCATACTCACCAGACCGTGCCCCGCGCAGCCAGAGGCTCCACCCGCGTGACCAGGCCGTCCTTGTGGAACACCATCCGGTCAAAGAGGTTCGAGACCACACAGGTATGGTTCGGCACCACCCGCACCAGTTCGCCAATCTCAGGCAGCGCGCCGGTACAGGCGCTCAGATCGACCACGGCATGTTCTTCGGAAAGGCTGGTGATCCTGGCGCCCGGAAGGCCTTCGATCTCGCCGTAATCCGTAAAGCCCAGCAGATCCGAGGTCAGCGCCTTTGATCCGCAATCGAGGACCGCACGGTCGGGCGTCGGGCGCGAAACCACGGTGGCCAGCACATGCATTGCCAGATCCCCCGGCCCGCATTCGCCCGCCCTGACCATCGAGCGGTCGTTATAGACATAGGTGCCGGCGCGGTGCTCGGTCGCCGAGGGCACCAGATGCGCCTTCCACAGATCGGGCGAGCCGCCATTGCTGCGCATCGGGCAGGGGATTCCCGCCTGCGCCAGCAGTGCCATGGTCTCTTGCAGGAAAGCCTCGACCCGCGCGGCACCGCCAGGGCCGGGATAGGTCATCAGCCCGCCGAAATTCAGGCCCGGCGCGGCGGCGATCATCTGTGCCAGCTCGAAAGCGTCTCGCGGGCTTTGCACCCCGCAGCGCCCGCCGCCGGTATCGCATTCGACCAGAACGGTGAGCGGCTTTTCCGCCGGGAAAGCTGCCGCCAGCCCCGCAATCGTCACCGCCGAATCCGCCGTCACCGCCAGCCGCGCCACGCGGGCGTTCAGCGTGACCAGACGCGCGATCCGCACCGGCCCGAGGATGTTATAGGTGATCAGGATATCGTCAAACCCGGCATCGGCAAAGGCCTCGGCCTCGGTCAGCTTCTGGCAATTGATGCCGACCGCCCCTGCCGCGACCTGCTGACGGGCCACCGCCGCGATCTTATGGGTCTTGATATGGGGCCGGAAATTCAGCCCATGCGCCGCCATATAGTCTTGCGCCCGCGAGATATTGGCGGCGAGCCTGTCTTCGTCGATCACCGGCAGCGGGGTGGCCACATCTGCCAGCGGCGTGCCGGCTTCGGGCCAGGGAAATCCCGGAGCGGGAAGGCCGGAAGGGGGGAAGCTCATCACATCTCTCCGAAAGGGTCATCCATGCGCGGCCAGATATCCGCCCGGACCAGCCGGTAAGGATTGGTTGCCGGAGTATTCGGATAGGGCTTCCCGGCGCTGCAATAAAGCACTTCCGAGGCGATGGGCGCAAAAGCTGCGTAGAAATGGTTGGTTGATTTGATCACGAGGATCTTTTGCGCCAGCGGATCGATCCCGAGGGCGGTGAAGAGCGAGGGGTCATAGCTCTGCACCCGAACCGTGTTGAGGATGACCTCGATCCCGGTTTCCGCGCCGGTTGTGTCCAAAAGCGCGATCCGCGCCGCCGGGCCAAACAGCGCGATGCTCTCGCCAAAGCGCATTTCAGCGGCCGCGTTCAGGCGCAGGACGCGGATCATCGCGTCACAGGGCTCGCCGGTCTCGGGCGCGGATTTGGCGCCGAACCGCAGGGGCATCTCGGCGCCCTCGCCGGCGACGAAACAAAGCTGTACCGCCACCGGATCCCAGATCGTGCCGATGGCCACGCCGCGCGCACCCTGTGACAGCAGTTCCTTGAGGATGACGGTTGCATCCCCCGCCGTGCCGCCGCCGGGATTATCCCACATATCGGCGATCACGACCGGCCAGGCCTGCGCCACCATCGCGCGCGAGACGGCCTCAGTCTCATTGATCTGCGGCATCATATGCTTGCCGCGATTGGCGAAAAGCGCGCGCCCGAGCTGTTCGGCAAGCCGCGCGCCCAGGGCCGGATCAGCATCGGTCACGGCGACCATTTTCGTCCCCATCTCGGGCACATCACCGGCCATGAAGCCGTGGATCGCGGACAGGGACAGAAGCTTCGGCTCGCTTGCCTCCAGCGCCATCATGCGGTCGACAAAGCTGCGCATCGGCTCGCGCGAGGTGGGGAAGACATCGATCATCCGGCAATCGAAAACCGAGACCACCGGGCTGACCCGACCTTCCAGCATGTCGACGAGGATGCGCCAGAGATCCTCGGCGCGGTCGACGAAATCGGTATGGGGAAATTCTTTGAAAACGGTGAAGAAATCCAGCGCGGCAACGCGTTTTGCGGTCAGATGGCTGTGGGGGTCCATCTCGGCGCAGAGGATCACATCCGGCCCGATCATCTCGCGGATCCGGGCCAGGAAATCGCCCTCGGGGTCGAGATAGCCCTGGGCCACCATCGCGCCATGCAGGCCCAGCACCACCGCATCCACCGGCAATGCGCGCTGCAGCTGGGCAAGGATCTCGTCCCTGAGCCCCTCATAGGCGCCTCGCGCGATCAGCCCGGCCGGGTCGGCCCAGGCGGCGGTGCCCTCGATCAGGTCCCAGCCTTTTCCGGCGCAGACCCTGCGCCCGACCGGAATCGGCGCGGTGCAGAGCGTCGGGGTCACCGGGTGCTGGCCCGGGGGCGCATAAAGCGACTCCTCGAAGCCCTTACGGTCGATCACGATGGGAGAGAATGTGTTGGTTTCCGTGGCCAGCGCCGCCACGAAGACCCTTCTCCGAGCCGTGCTGACCATGATCACTCTCTGATATGGGGCAGATAGCCCATAAAGCCCGCGATCTTCCACCGCCCGCCTTCCCGGCGGCAGATGTAAAGCGTCTGCCAGTTCATGCGGTCGCGGCTGCCATCGGCGCGCGGCAGCCAGCCGTCAAATTTCTTGCGCGCAAGTGCTGCCTCTCCGGTGATCCCGATCTCTTCGAGCCGCGTTGCCGCATAGATATGCGGTCGCGGATCACCGTCAAACATGCCTGCGGCGCACTCGGTCAGGTAGCTTTGGGCCTGGCGAAGCCATTCCGCGCGGTAGAGGTCGAGGCTGGGAAAGGCAAAGGTAAAGCCCTGCGGATCGGGCTGGTGATTGCCGGAAAGCCCGGTAAACGGACCTTCGGTGAAATCGCCCGCCACCCTCTCCCAGTCTGCCGTGGTCCAGGCGTCGATATCGCGGCGCACCAGCATCTCCCAGATGGCGCGTCGATCGGTGTCCGTTTCGGGGAAAGGGTTCGCGAATGGGTCGCGCCTGGCGGTTATTCGGGCGGTCATTCGGGCGGCTCCGTGAAAATTATTTCAGCTTGATCGCTTATTCTCTGGAATAATCGAAAGGATTATGCCTGAATGTCAAGGAGAAACGAAAATGAATTTCGGATTCCAGCGCATGCTTGACCAGGTCGCTCTGACAGGTTTCGTGGGGGGTGAAACAGCCCCGTCCCTGTCTGCAGGGCTGCGGCCATGGAGATCCGAATGAGCACCCCGAACGAGACTGCGCCGGACCTGATCTCGGCGCTCAGCGACGAGGAAGGGCGGCTTTCCGCAATGGAAAAGCGCCTGGCCGAGGTGGTGCTGGCGGATATGACCTATGCGACCAATGCCTCGATCACCGAGATTGCGGCGCGGGCGGGCGTCTCGCCGCCGACGGTGACGCGGTTCTGCCGGCGGCTGGGCTGTTCCAGCTTTTCCGATTTCAAGGTGCAGCTGGCGCGCTCGGCCTATGTCGGGCTGCGCTATCTCAAGCCGGAATCGGTGACCTCGACCCCTGCCGAGGTGGCGGAAGACATCGTGACCAAGGCGCAGAACGCGCTGTTCCAGATGCATCGGGCGCTGGATCTGGCAGCGGTGGAACGCGCGGTCGCGCTGATTTCCTCTGCGCAGATGGTGCATGCCTTTGGCTCGGGCGGCAATTCGGCGATGATCGCGACCGAGCTGCAGAACCGTCTGTTCCGGCTGGGGGTGCGGATCTCGGCCTCGAATGACCATGGCATGCATCTGATGATCTCGGCGGCGGCAGAGCCGGGGACGGTGGTGGTGGGATCTTCGCTTTCGGGCCGCAACCACGAGATGGTGCGCTGTTTCGCGCTGCTGCGCGAGCGCGGCATTGCGACCATCGCGCTGACCCAGCCCGGAACGCCGGTGGCCGAGGCCGCTGATCTGGTGATCCCGATCGACCTGCCCGAGGGGCGCAATATCTTCCGCGCCACCTCGACCCGTTTCGCCTTTCTCGCGGTGGTCGATATCATCGCGAACCTGGTGGCCTATGCCGACAAGCCGCGATCCGCCCGGATCCTGCGCGGCATCAAGGAACAACTGATCCGTCACCGCGACGGCGACGACCGCCAGCTTTTGGGCGACTGAAGCCGGGCCCGGGGCACGATGGCGGCCGCCCCGATGGTCCTTGTCATCTTGCCGCGAAGGATGTGACTTTTGGACCCGCGCCCTGCTGACCAGCCTTCTGCCGCCGCATCTGCGGCTTTGCCGCGTCTCGCCATCATCACCGGCAGTGCCGGCGATATTGGCCGAGCCATAGCGCGCCGTCTGCGCCAGGATCATGATCTCGTGCTGATGACCGATCTCGACCTGGACGCGGTTGCGCGCGCGGCGGCGGAGCTGGGCGAGGGCTTCCTGCCCTGGCAGACCGATGTCACCGATGCCGCCAGCTGCGCGGCCATGGCCGTCGGGGCGCAGCGCCTGGGGCAGGTGGTGACCCTGGTCAATAATGCGGGCGGCGTGACGGCGGCGGGGTTGCATTCGACATCAGTGGCCGACTGGCAGGCCGATCGCGCGCTGAACCTTGATGCCGCTTTCCTGACCTTCCAGGCGCTGGCGCCGCAGCTGATCCTGGGCCGGGGCTCGCTGGTCAATGTCGTTTCGGTCAACGGGCTGGGGGTCTATGGCCACACCGCCTATTCGGCGGCCAAGGCCGGGATGATCCATCTGACGCGGCTGATCGCGGTGGAATATGGCCGCCACGGGCTCAGGGCCAATGCGGTGGCGCCCGGCACCGTCCGCACCCGCGCCTGGGAGGCGCGCGCGGCGCAAAACCCGAATGTCTTTGCCGAGGCTGCCGCGCATTATCCGCTGGGCCGCATTGCGCGCCCCGGGGATGTGGCCGAGGCGGTGGGTTTTCTGGCCTCACCGCTGGCGGCGGCGATCACCGGCATCTGCCTGCCGGTCGATTGCGGGCTGACGGCGGGCACGCCATCGCTCGCGCGGACCTTCACGCAATCGGCCGACTGGTGAGGGGTGCGATGTATCTCCTGGAAAATTCCTGGTCCGAAATGCCACTGCCCGCCGGGACCTGGTCGCTGCGGCTGACCAACCTGTCCGATGAGGCGCTGGAGGGCTTTACCCTCTCGCTGAGCTCGATCACCCGCGTGCTGGCGGATCACGAGATCACCGGCGCGAGGCTATTGTTGCGCAATGCGAATTTCCACCAGATCGCGCCGCCCGAAGGGCTGGTTGTCGCGCCGGGCAACAGCTGGTCATTCGAGATCACCGGCCTGAACCGCTCGCCGTTTCACCGCAATGACGCGGCCAAAACCGCCTGGGTCACGCTTGCGGATCGCCGTCATCTTCCCTGTTTGGTCGGGGATCTGATGCTGCAATCCGCCACGCCCGGATATCCGCCGCCGCGCCTGCCCGAGGGGCGGCTGACGCTGCCCTTCGCGCTTATGCCCTGGCCGAATGCGATCACGGCGGAACCCGGGCCAGAGGCGGATCCTCCGCCGGTTATCCTGCATCTCGCGCCCGGAACCAGCCTCGCGGATCAGCGTCTTGCGCTGTCGGTGTCTGATCTGCAGCGCCGGCTGTTCCCGGCGGGGCGCCGGATCCTGCAGCTTTCGCCCGTGCCCGGATCGCGTGAAGTGGCGTTTGCCTATAGCGCCGCGATCCCTGAAGAGGGCTTCCGTCTTGATTTCGACCCGGTGATCACGCTTACGGCAAGCTCGGCGCTCGGGCGGCGCTATGGGCTGATCGCGCTGGCGCAGATGCTGCATGCTGCGATCAGTGACCCGAAGTTCCGCTTCCCCGCGACCGGCCATATCGAGGATGCGCCGCGCTATGGCTGGCGCGGCTGCCATCTGGATTGTGCGCGGCATTTCTGGCGGTTTGATCAGGTCTGCCGCGTGGTCGATATCATGGCCTGGAACCGGTTCAACCGCTTTCACTGGCATCTGACCGATGACGAGGCCTGGCGGGCCGAGATCCGCGCTTACCCGCAGCTGACCGCGATTGGCGCCACCCGTGCCGCCGGTCTGCCTGCGATGCGGCCACAGCTTGGGGATGGGCCCGGGGCTGCGACGGGTCATTACAGCCAGGATGAGATGCGCGCCCTGGTGGCCCATGCCGGGGCGCTTGGGATCGAGGTCATGCCCGAGATCGAGACGCCGGGCCATGCCGCCTGTGTCATCGCCGCGCTGCCGCAACTGGCCGATCCGGACGAGCCGCCGGAAAGCTATCATCCGGTTCAGGGCTTCCCCAATAACGGCTTCAACCCCGGTATCCCTGAGACATTCACGGTGCTGGAAACCATCATCGACGAGCTATGTGCGATTTTCCCGTCGCGCTGGTTCCATATCGGCGGCGATGAGGTGGCGCGCAATGCCTGGCTCGACAGTCCGCGCGCCCGGGTGCTGATGCAGCGCGAGGGGCTTGCCGGAACGCTCAATCTGCAAAGCTGGTTCCTGCGCCGGATCAAGGCGATGCTCGAGGCGCGGGGCAAGATCCTTGTCGGCTGGAACGAGGTCGCGCAGGGCGGAGGGGTGCCTCCGGAGAACACGCTCCTGATGGCCTGGGAAAGGCCCGAGATCGGGATCGCGCTGGCGCGGCAGGGCTATGACGTGGTGATGGTGCCGGGCCAGGCCTATTATCTCGACATGGTGCAGGGGCCGGACTGGCTGGAAAATGGCGCCGGCTGGGCCGGGCCGGTGACGCCCGAACAATGCTATTCTTACGAGGCGGCGGGCGATTTTCCGCCCGAACTGGCGCATCATATGACAGGTGTTCAGGCCTGTATCTGGTGCGAGCATTTCACCTCTGACGCCTGGTTCAACGATCTTGTTTTCCCGCGGCTTCTGGCGGTGGCCGAGGCGGGCTGGACCCTGCCGGAGAATAAGGACTGGCTGCGCTTTGCCGCCCAGGCCCGGCTGCACCCGACACTGTAAGAGGCTGAAATGCGCATCGCCGTCGGCGGCATCCATACCGAATGTTCCACCTCTTCGCCGGTGCTGATGCAGGCAGAGGATTTCCGTGTGCTGCGCGGGGCAGAGCTGACAGAAAGCGATTACTTCGCCTTTCTGCGCCACCATCCTGTTGAAATCGCGCCGCTCTTTCATGCGCGTGCGGTGCCGGGTGGCCCGGTCTCGCGCGCGGTATACGAGGCGTTCCGGGCCGGGTTTCTGGCACGTCTCGAGGCAGCGAAGCCCTTTGATGCGGTTTACCTCGCGATGCATGGCGCGATGAAGGTCGAAGGCCTGTGGGATGCCGAGGGCGACTGGTTTCAGGCAGTGCGGCAGGCGGTCGGGCCGGATATGCTGATCGCCACCAGTTACGATCTGCATGGGAATGTCTCGGCGAAAGTGGTCGATCAGATCGACATTTTCGCAGCCTATCGCACCGCACCGCATATCGACACGCCCGAGACGATGGAGGCGGCTTTTGCGATGCTCCTGCGCGCTCTGCAAACCGGCGTGCGGCCCGGCGTTTTGCGGGTGCCGGTGCCGCTTTTACTGCCCGGCGAGCGGACTTCGACCGGGGACGAGCCGGCACGGTCTTTATACGCCGCGCTGCCTGCGCGCGAGGGAGCCGGCATCTGGCGCGCGGATCTGATGATTGGTTATGTCTGGGCCGATGAGCCGCGCGCCACCGCCTGCGCCATGGTGACGGGCACCGACGCTGCGGCGATGGCGGCTGCGGGGACACAGATCGCCGGTGATTTCTGGGCCGCGCGTGACCGGTTCCATTCCGGCGCAAAAACAGGGCCGCTTGAGGAGATGCTGGATATCGCGGCTGTGGTGGGAACGCAGCCGGTGATCCTCGCCGACAGTGGTGACAACCCGACCGGCGGCGGGGTGGGGGACCGTGCCGATGTGCTCGCCGCCCTGATCGCGCGCGGTTGGCAGGGGGCGCTGGTCGCGGGCATCACCGACCGGCCTGCGGTCGAGGCCTGTTTCAAAGCCGGGGCCGGCGCGCGGCTGCCGCTCCGGATCGGGGCGAGCCTTGACCCGGCCGGTGCCGTCGTCGCGACCATGGCCGAGGTGGTCTTGCTTGATGGCGGCGACGATCCTGGTGCGCGTCAGGCGGTGGTGCGGATCGGCGGTATCACCCTTGTGCTGGCGGCGCGGCGGCGGCCCTATCATACGCTCGCGGATTTCGACCGGCTCGGGCTGGATCCTCGCGCGGCAGGGCTGCTTGTGGTGAAATCGGGCTATCTTTCGCCAGAACTTGCACCGCTGGCGCGGCCGAACCTGATGGCGCTGACTGATGGCGTTGTCAGCCAGGACATCGCAGCCCTTGCCAATCACCACCGGTCGCTGCGGGTGCTGCCCTTTGACCCGGGCGCAGATTACCAGCCTGTGCCCGAAATCTCGCAGCGGTTCAGGTGTTAAGATGAACCCCTGGATTTCTACCCTTCGCCGCCATCGGGTCGTGCGCGCCTCGGCCGCCGCGATCTTTCTTTACGGGTTTGCAGGGGCGGCGACCGTGCCCTATCAGGCGCTGGTCGGCATCCGCGAGCTGGGGCTGAGCGATGGTCAATATGCGCTGATCGCGCTGGCGGCCTCGATCACCAATGTCCTGCTGGCGATCGGGTTCGGCCTGATCTCGGATCGGTTCCAGAGCTATCGCCGCCCGCTGATCTTCGTCGCCTCATTCGGGATCATCGGCTATGGCATGATCTGGGCTGTGCCCTCGGCGCTGACTTTTGCCACTGCGATGATCGCGCCGCTGGCGCTGTTCCATGCGACGAATTCGATGCTGTTCGGCAATGTCCGCGCCCAGACCGCGCGGTTCCAGCCGGAAGAGGCCGCTATCGTCAACGCGTTGATGCGGATGATGATTTCTTTGTCATGGGTATTGGTGCCGGGCGCGGTCGGGCTGATCCTTGCCGGGCAAAAGACGATGATCGGATCCTACCTGATCGCGGCGCTTCTGGCAGCGGCCTGTCTTGCCACGATCCTGTTCTGGCTGGAGCCCGACCACAAGCCGCGCCCGGAAACCACGGTCGAGGGCGGCACCGGCACCTCACGCCTGGCGCCGACCACCGGGCGTGCGGACCGGCCCGCCCAGGTCCGCATGGCAGGCGCGAGCTTTGCCGGTATCGCGCGGCTTTTGCATCCCGGCATCCTCAGCCGCGTGCTGGGCGTGGCGCTGATCAGCCAGGTGCTGCATGTCAATTCAGCCGTGTTGCCGCTGATCCTGACCGGCCAGGCCGGGGGTGAGGCGGGCACGGTCGGCAAGATCGTCGGCATGGTCGCAGCACTTGAGGTCATCTTCATGTTTTTCTGGGCGCGGATGACGCGCTCCATGGCACTTGTGCCTGCGCTGGCGATCACTGCGGCGCTTTATCTGGTCTATCTGACCGCGCTGGCATTCGCAGGGGCGGTCTGGCAGATCTGGGTCGCAAGCCTGATCGCGGGCTTTGCCGCCGCCGGGATTATCTCGCTGCCGATCAGCTATCTGCTGGATATGATCCGGGACCGGCCGGGGCTTTCGGCCTCGCTGATCGCAGTGAATATGTTCCTTGGCGGCGCCTTTGGCGCGGCGGTCTTCGCCTTTGGCACCTGGATCGGCGGCTATCCGGCGGCCTCGATCCTGTCGGGCGTGGCGGGCGTGCTGGGCGCCGGTTTGCTTTTGGGGCTGGAGGGACGGAGATGACCCGGATCATACTGGAAATCTGTGTCGATGACGCGGCGGGGATCCAGGCCGCGCGTGAGGGCGGCGCCGACCGGATCGAGCTTTGCGCGGCGCTGGCCGTTGGCGGGCTGACGCCATCGGCGGGGCTGATCGCGCTGGCGGCAGATTGCGACCTGCCGGTAATGGCGATGATCCGACCGCGCGCCGGGGATTTCTGCTGGACCGGGCTCGAGCTTGAGGCTTCGGTCGCCGAGATCCGCGCCTGCCGCGCTGCCGGGCTCGCCGGGGTGGTGATCGGCGCCTCGCTGCCCGACGGGCGGCTGGATGAAGCGGCGCTGCGCCGCCTGGTCGCAGAGGCGTCCGGCCTGGAGATTACCCTTCACCGCGCTGTTGATCTGACGCCCGACCCCGATCAGGCGATGCGGCTGGTGAAGGCGCTCGGCATCCGCCGGGTGCTGTCATCGGGAGGGGCTTTGACCGCGCTTGCAGGGATCGCGCGGCTCAGGGCGATGGAACGGGCGGCACCCGGGGTGAGGGTGATGCCAGGCGGCGGGGTTTCGGCGGAAAACGCGGATGCCCTGGCGGCGGCGCTGGATCTGCGCGAAATCCATGCTTCGGGATCAGCGCCGCTGCCGCTGCCTGTGCTGGCGGCTGTGGCGGAATTCGGCTTTCAGCCTGCAGGCGCGCGCAGGACTGACCGGGCAAAGGTTGCGGCGCTCAGGGCAAAGCTGGATCAGATTTCGGCTTCGCGCCCGTCCGGATGCACCAGCTCGTAATAGTCACGCAGTCGCAGCGCGCCCGCCGCCGCGCGGTCGATCACCACCGTCACCTTGCGGTGCAATTGCAGGGCAGAAGCCGGGCAGGCGGCGGTCAGCGGCCCTTCGATCATCGCGGCCACCACCTGGGCTTTGGCCGCGCCGTAAGCCAGCAAAAGCACCTCTGACGCGCGGGCGATGGTGCCGATCCCCATGGTGATCGCAAGGCGCGGCACATCCCCGCGGTGGGCGAAGAACCGCGCATTGGCATCGCGGGTCGAACGGGTCAGCGTCTTGATCCTTGTGAGCGAATTCAGGCTGGAGGTCGGCTCGTTAAAGCCGATATGCCCGTTCAGCCCGAGGCCAAGGAGTTGCAGCCCGATATCGCCGGCACCCCGGATCGCGGCCTCATAGCGCGCAGCCTCGGCCTCGGGGTCAGGGGCATCGCCGCGCGGCAGATGGGCGCGGCCCGGGTCGATATCGACATGGTCGAACAGGTGGTGGCGCATGTAATGCCAGTAGGAACAGGGGTGATCGGGCGCGAGGCCGACATATTCATCAAGGTTGAAACTGGTGACCCCGGCAAAGCTGAGCCCCGCCTCGCGGTGGTCCCGGATCAGGCGCGCATAAACCGCCTCCATCGTGCCACCTGTCGCAAGGCCCAGCACCATTTCGGGCTTTTCGCGCAGCCGTTCGGCGATCAGCCCCGCCGCGCGGTCGGTCGCCGCGCCCGCATCGGGAAGGATCAGAACCTTCATGCCCGTCTCCTCAGCCCGTTAAAGGGGTTTCCAGGCGATGGCGTCGATCTCGATCTTCGCATCGACCATCAGCCGCGATTCCACGGTTGAACGCGCCGGCGGGTGGTCGATGAAATGGTTCTCGAACACCGCGTTAAAACTGGTGAAATCGCGCGGATCTTCCAGCCAGCAGGTGACCTTGATCACATCCTCCAGCCCGCAACCGGCGAGTTTCAGCACCGCTTTCAGGTTTTCGATCACCGCCTCGGTCTGGGCGATGATGCCACCCTGGACGACCTCGCCATCGATTGTGGGGACCTGGCCCGAGACATGGACATAGTCCCCGGCCCGGACGGCGCGGGCAAATGGGCGGCGGCTGCCGCCGGCCTGAGGATCGGCGATATCATAGCGGATGAGTCGAGGATCGGCCATTTCAGCCCTGCCATTGGAAATACTTTTCATATCAATCGGTAGTTTCAGCGAATCTTCAAGCATGAATCGCGGATCTTAGGCTTTCATGTGAAACTGGATTTCATGAATTCAGTCGGGGGCTGGACACTTGCACTTCGCCGCCGGCCCTTGGGTGGATTGCCCTGATAAATTACACGGGGACAGGTGGAAATTCGCCCCCGACCTTGCCTGACGCCAGCCTGTCCAGCCGAAAAGAGACATGACGATCCTCACCCCCCTCATTCTCCGGCCGCGCCTGGCCGCCGGTGCGGATCTGATGCTCATCGGGAGCCGCCGCGCGCTTCTGCAATCGGTGGCGCTCCATTCCGGCACCGCGCTGAGCCTCGTGACCAATCGCGGCATGCTCGGGGCTTATTGAGCGGCCTCCTGGCCTGGCTCGACCTGACCGACCGCTTTCTCGATCAGCTCTCCGGCGGTCAGCGGCAACGTGCCTTTATGGCGAAGGTTCTGGCCCAGAAGACCGATTACACTCTGCTGGATGAGCCACTGAACAATCTGGATGTGAAGAATGCCCGCGCCATGATGCTGGCCTTGCGAAAGGCGGTCAGGGCGCTGAACAAGACTGGAGTGATCGTGCCGAATGGCATCAATTTCGCCTCAGTTCATTCCGACCGGTTCATCGCGATGCAGGCCGGACACGTAATCCGCGAAGCCAGCGTGAGCGAGATCCACGATAAGGAGATCGAGGCGCTCGAGATCGAAAACCGCCGATTTGCCGTCTATTATGGCGCGTTGCTTTCGCATTGCGGCGGAGTTTCGCCTATCATTGGCCAGCCCTTACCCGTCTGGCGGGTGTGCCCGTGACAGACAGACCGGACCTCTTTCTGACCAAAGACCAGGGCGCCGCGCTGTTCGAGGATGCTGAACCGCCATTACCATTGAAATTGGGGGCGGATGACCGCGCCTTTTTCCTTTATTCTGGCAATCAATGACGCGGTCGACACAGGTCCTGTCGCAGAGGTTGTTGATTTCGGCCCGGTTCACCAGACCCTCGACCGCAGGCGGCTGATATTCGGTGAAGAGGTCCAGTCCCGCATAGCACGCGATGGTTTTATTGGTCGTGGCATCTATGTGGCCAATGACCTTTGCCGCCTTGATCGAGCCGCCAAAGGTAAAGGCGCTGCCCTCCGGCCTGTGCTGCGCCTCGATGGCCAGCACGCCGCCGAGAGGGGATCCAGAATCCATGGCGCGCCAGCTGTCGGTGCCGGCGTCGTTCACTTTGATCCTGCTTTGCGAGCAGCGTGCGCAAATTGCCGCCCTTCCGGCCCGGGATGCCCTTAAAGCTCTGGTCACCTCAGAGAAGCCCGAAAGAGCCCGACAGACCCTCGACCGGTTCAGGCCGCGACTGGACATAAAGCTCAATATTTCTGGCTTTTTCGGCCACCGGGCCGAAGGTCAGATCGTCATAGGTGCCGTCCGTGTCGTATCAGTCGACGCCGGCGGTGATCATATTCGTATCCGACAGGTGGGAGCGGTTTTCTGCCCGCGCCGAGCAGGTCTGGTGCTGCGTATTCTGGCGGAGCAAGGGCTGCGGCGTACCTGATCCGGGTCGAAGGTGAAATTCGAACGCTGGGGCCGCGGCGTGGCCGGACAGCTCGACCGGTGACCTTCGGGGGGCTTATCGGCCAGTTCTACTGGTGCCGGTTTTGTCATCCTTGCCCTGATTGCGTTTGTCTTAAAGCAACCATTCGAAGCCGATATCGTGGCCGGAAAGTGTTCCGGTTTCAGCAGCAGCACTTCCATACGGAAGATCCCGTGATGTCGCGTCGGGAACAGGCGCGGCCTGTTCAGCGCCCGCTCCGCCGCGATCACCTTTTGCGCCGTTCCGTTCCGGGTCGGACCGCACCGCGCCCGTTCAGCGCATGCTCGACCGTGCCTGTGCCAGCCGCCCAGGCGCGGCTATCTCGCGAAAAGTTGGTTTGCGCAGAATCCGGGCCTGGTTCGGTCACCAAGGGCCGTGGTCCGGGCGGTGAGGCAAGCTGTTCACCGCCCGGCGTGAGTGTTGATTGAAGACTGCGCTCAGGCCGCTTTATGCGGCGAGGGGCCGTCGAATTTGATTTTGTAGTGATCGGCATATTCCGCGCGCAGCTGATCCCATTCGCCATTGTCGCGCGCCGCGAGATAAGGTGCCGGATATTCCCAGCCCTCGGGGCGGTCGACCCCGGCCCAGGCCTTGTCGACATCCAGCGGGAAGACCTCGGCCTGCGGGTCCCAGTCATCGGGATGCAGAACTTTAGAAATCTTGCGATAATCAAAGGGATCAAGGCCGTTCGTATCGACATAGCGTTCGATGTAGCCTTCGACATTCTCCGCCGTCACCGTCAGCGAGCGCCAGTTCAGCAGCCGCTCAGACGCGCGCGGCACCCAGCCGTGGCTGACATCATAGATGCGCCCGGTCAGGATCGCCGCCGCATAGGCGGGGCTGTTCCCCGAAGTCGCCAGCTGTTTGCCGTCACGGATCGCCTGGGCGCCAAGGCTGGTGCCATCGGCGCCGACCACGAGGATATCCTCGCCCGGGCGCAGACCGGCGGCCTGGATTGCCGCAATGGCGCCCTGGGCCACATCGTCATTCTGCGCCACGACGCCTTTCAGGCCGGGGTGGCGCGTCAGGAGGTCTTCGGTGGCCTTCAGCGAATCTTCGCGGTTCCATTTGCCCGGCAGCGTGTCGACCAGCCTTGTCTTCGGGAAGTCGCGGAACGCGTCGTCCCGCCCGCGCGAGCGTTGCAGATCGGTCAGATTGCCATTGGTGCCGGTCACGCCGACGATATCACCGCCACCGAATTTTTCGGTCACAGCCGCCAGCAGTTTTGCGGTCACCGCGCGATGGGCCTCGAATTCTTCGGGCACGGTGTAAAGCGTCCAGTAATCCGAGGCTTCGAACGGGGTGAACCAGGGCAGGCTGTCCCAGACATTGGCGACCCAGACTTTGTTTTCTTCGGCCAGCCGGCTCACGCCCCGGATGGTACCGCCATCGGCCAGGTTGAAGATCCCGGCCTGCACACCCGAGGTTACCTGTTGTTCGAACTGGTTGAACTGGCGTTCGCCGTCGAACTGGCTGTCGAGCCCGGCATACGAGAAATCCAGCGCTTTGGTCGCAGATTCAAAGGCGCCATTCAGGATCTGGTTATATTCATTCGACATGAAGGCCGAGATGAAGGCCAGTTTGCCATTCCTCGAGGCCAGCGCGACATTCGGCATTCCCGCCGCCGCCGCAAAGGCCGAGGCTGCGGCCCCGGCCGATGCCATCGCGAGGAAATCGCGCCGCGATACACCATGGGTGTCGAGGCGCTCCATATGACGCCCGACGGCTTTCGGGTCATCAAGATCGCGCATCCAGCGCGGCAGGCTGATTTTGCCCATTTCCATATCCTTTTGTTCTGTTCTGCCGGGGCTGCGTATTGCCCGCAGCCCGGGCCTCTGGCGGTTCAGGCCGATTTGTTCGGCGAAGGCCCGTCGAATTTTATTTTGTTGCGCGCGGCATAATCCTCGCGAACCGCGTCGAACTCGCCCTTCGCCTTTGCCTCGGCGAGAGGCGCGGGCAGGGTCCAGCCTTCGGGGCGCGGATAGCCTTTCCAGATCTCTTCGGTCTCGGCGGGGTAGACATAGGCCTGGGGATCCCAGTCCTCCGGGTTCAGGACGCGCGAGAATTTGCGGAAATCAAAGGGGTCAACGCCGTTATTGTCGACATAACGCTCGACATAGGCATCGACATTGTCCTTCGTCACCACGGTCGGTTTCCAGAACAGCTGACGTTCTGCCGCGCGCGGTTTCCAGCCATTCGCCACATCATAAAGCCAGCTGGTCAGGAAGGCGCCGGTGAAGACCGGGCTGTTGCCGCTGGTCGAGGTCTGCAGCCCCTCCTGGATTGCCTTTGCCCCCAGCGAGGTGCCATCCGCCCCGCCGACGAAGAAGTCCTCGCCCGGCCTGAGCCCGGCATTCCTGAGCGCGGTCAGCGCCCCCTGGGCCTCGTCATCGTTCTGCGCGACGATCCCCCTCAGCTTGCCGTTGCGGGTCAGAAGATCCTCGGTTGCACGCAGGGATTCCTCGCGCAGCCATTTGCCCGGCAGCTCGTCGGTCTGGCGGATACTCGGGAATTCCTCCAGCGCCAGATTGCGGCCTGCATTGCGCGAGATTTCGCACCAGTTGCCGGGGGTGCCGGTCAGCGCCGCGACCTCGCCCTCGCCGAATTTGTCGGTCACGGCCTGATAGACGGCGCGGGCGACGCCGCGATGGGCCTCGTCCTCATGCGGGTTCAGATAGACGGTGAAATAGTCGCCAACATCAAAGGGGGTGAACCAGGGCACGCTGTCCCAGATCGCGGCGAAAAAGGTCTGGTTGTCTTCGGCAAACTGCCCGGCACGGCGCAAAGCCGATCCGTCGAGGATGTTGAAGAACCCGCCGATCGCCTGTTCGGTGCCCAACTGTTCAAACTGCGACAGCTGCCGCCCGGAATCGATCTGGCCGTCGAAAAAGCTGTAATTCAGCCCAAGCGCAGATGCCGCTTTTTCGGCACCGAGGCTGACGAGCTGATTATATTCGGTGCTGGCGCTCCAGGCCAGATAGGCCACTTTGTTCGACCCCGAGGCCACCGCGACATTGGGCATCCCAAGTGCCGCAGCCGCCGCGCTGGCCGCCACACCGGCCGAGGCGAGCGACAGGAAATCGCGGCGCGAGACGCCACTGGTATCAAGCCGCTCCATATGGCGGTCGATGACCTTTTTCTGCGAGAAATCGGGCAGATGCCGGGGGTTAAAGCTTTTGCGGACCATGATGGCCTCCGTGAGGGTGCAACCGGCCACATCGCACCGCGACCTGCGGGCGAAGGGCCTGGAAAAAGCGGGGGGAGCCCGGCCCGTTACGGGCCGGGATGGGGGTCAGGCCTTGTTCGGCGAAGGCCCGTCATATTTGATTTTGTAGTGTTCGGCATATTCCGCCGCGACTGCAGCACTTTCGCCATTCTCGCGCGCGGCGACATAGGCGGCGGGGTATTCATACCCCTCGGGCTTGTCGATCCCGGCGAAGTTATTGTCGATATCCAGCGGATAGACCTCGTTCTGCGGATCCCAGTCTTCCGGGTGCAGCACTTTCGACATGCGTTTGTAATCAAACGGTTCGACATCGCCATTGTCGACATAGCGTTCGATCCAGCCGTCGATGTTCGACTGATCCAGTGTCACGGTATGCCAGTTCAGCAGCCGTTCCGGCGCGCGCGGCACCCAGCCATTCAGCACATCATAGATCCGGGTGGTGAAAAGGGCCGCCGCAAAGGCGCCGGTATTGCCTTTGGTTGCCAGAAGTTCGCCGCTCTTGACCGCTTTTGAGCCGAGCCCGGTGCCCGAGGTGCCAACGACCAGGACATCCTCGCCCGGGCGCAGACCGGCGGCCTTCAGCGCCGCGATGGAGCCAAGTGCGATATCGTCGTCCTGGGTCACGATGCCGACGACATTGGGGTTGCGGGTCAGCAGATCTTCGGTCGCCTTCAGCGCATCTTCGCGGTTCCACAAACCCGGAAGCTCATCAACCAGCTTCGTTTTCGGGAACTTCTCGAAAGCCTGATCGCGGCCCCGGTTGCGTTGCAGCTCCAGCAGGCTGCCTTTCGATCCGGTCACGCCGATGATATCGCCGCCGCCGAATTTCTTGGTGACTTCTGCCAGCAGCACTTCGGTGATTTCGCGATGCGCCGTGACCTCTTCGGAAACCGCGAACAGGGTGTAATATTCATCCGCATCAAAGGGGGTGAACCAGGGCAGGCTGTCCCAGACATTGGCGACATAGATCTTGTTTTGCGAGGCGACCCGCGAGATCCCCTTGATCGCGCTGCCATCCGCCAGATTGAAGATCACGCCATTGGTGCCGCCGGCGACCTGGCTTTCAAACTGGTTATATTGCTTTTCGCCATCAAGCGAGCTGTCGAAGGAGCTGTAATTCAGCCCGAGGACCTCACCCGCCTTTTTCGCGGTGCGGTCAAAGGTCTGGTTCCATTCATTGATCAGGAAGCCGGTGAGATAGGCGAATTTGCCGTTTTCCGAGGCAATCGCGGTGGCGGGCAGGCCGAGATAGGCTGCCCCTGCCGCTGCCGCAGCACTTGCCGAGGCAAAGGACAGGAAATCGCGCCGCGACACGCCGCTGGTGTCGAGCCGCTCCATATGGGCGTCGATCACCTTGCGGCTGGTGAAGTCGGGCATCCGACGGGCGAGGTCTTTGAAGTTCATAGCGTAGTGCCTTGGCTCAGGTTGGTAAAAGTTACTCTGCGGGGACGGGCGCGGCTTTTGCGACGGGCGCTGCGGATGTCGCAAACGCACCGCGATAGCGGCTGGCCGGGTGGCGGGTGTTGACGCGGGCGCCCTCGCTGAGGATTTTCTCGCGATAGGTGCCGGGGGCGTAGTCGCGCTGCGCCAGGCCGCGTTTTTGCAGCTCCGGCACCACATGTTCGGCAAATTCCAGGAACGACGCCGGCAGGCGGTGATAGCTGACATTGACGCCGTCAATCCCGGCCTCCTGCCAGACTTCCAGCGCATCGGCGATGCTTTCCGGCGTGCCGATGATATTGCCGGCTTTGGCATAGACCTGGCCCAGATCGCGCACTTTCGGGATGACGCCGGGGTTCGAATCCTCAAAGGCGCGGACCACGCCCTGAACGCCCTCAATCTCCAGCTCTTTCACCGGGCGTTCGGGATCCAGCACGCCCAGATCAATGCCCAGATCGCGACTGAGATGGGCGAGGTAGCCATCGAGGCTGACATCCTCGGCAATGTCACGCGCCTTGCGTGCCGCCTCTTCCTCGGTCGAGCCGATGATGAAGCTCATGCCCTGGATATATTTCAGATCGCCGATCTTGCGCCCGGCCTCGACCAGATAGCGGTTGGTTTCTTCGATCTGGCGGCGCGCGCCTTCGGGCTTTTGCGCGACGATATAGGTGCCCTCGGCGTTCCTTGCGGCAAAAGCGCGGCCAGCGGTCGATGACCCGGCCTGGAACAGCAGTGGCACCCGCTGCGGCGAGGGTTGCGACAGATGGGGCCCAAGCACCTTGTAACGCTTGCCCTCATGATGGATGCGGTGGATTTTCGCCGGATCGGCGTAGCGGTTGCCTTTCTTATCGGCCAGCACCGCGCCCTCGTCCCAGGAGCCTTCCCAGAGCTTATAGACCACGTCGATATATTCATCGGCCCAGGCGTAACGCTCGTCATGTTTGACGATGCGGTCGAGCCCGAAATTCTGCGCGGCGTTATGGCTGACAGAGGTCACGAGGTTCCAGCCGATCCGCCCTTTCGACAGGTGATCCAGGGTCGAGATCTTGCGGGCAAAATTGAACGGATGTTCCTGCAGGATCGACGAGGTCAGCGTCAGGCCCAGCTGATCCGTCGCGCCGATCAGCGCGGCAATCAGCGCGCCGGAATCGTTGATCGGGATCTGCACCGCCTCTTCGATATAGGTCTCCCATCCGCCCTTATAGGCCGGGTCGACCCCGATGATGTCAGCGGAAAAGAGCGCGTCGAACTTGGCGGCCTCCAGCGCTTTTGCCAGCGTGGTCCAGGTGTTCAGATCGTTGAATTCGGTTTGCAGCGTATCATCGCGGCGCCAGAGGCCGTGATGGATATGCGAGACGGAATTCATCACGAACCCGTTGAGGATAAGACGTTTGGTCATGGGGTATGCCTTATTTGATGACCTGATCAGCGCCGGATTTGCGGCTGACCAGAACGGCAGCGATGACGACGAGGCCCTTGATGATCATCTGCAGGAACTGCGAGACGCCCATCAGATTGAGGCCATTGTCGAGGATCGCGATGATGAGAACGCCGATCAGGGTGCGGTGAACGCCGCCGACCCCACCGGCCAGCGAGGTGCCGCCGACCACGATGGCGGCAAGGCTGTTCAGCAAAAGATCCGAGCCCAGCGATGGCCCCGCCGCGCCAAGCCGCGCGACCGCCAGGATCGCACCAAAGCCTGCAAGCAGCCCTGACAGCGCGAAGGCGTAAAGCTTGTACCGCTCCACCGGGACGCCGGCGGTGCGCGCAACCTGTTCGCCGCCGCCGATCAGATACATATAGCGGCCAAAGCGGGTGCGGCTCCCGATGACGACCAGCACCACCCAGGCGAGGATCGCCCAGAGCGCGATATTCGGCAGGCGCGGGATCCATTGCCCGATCGAGATATTCTCCAGCCCCGGCGCGTTGAACTGGATGGCGCGGCCATCAAGCAGCGTCAGTGCGATGCCGGAGAACACCGAAAGCGTGCCGAGGGTGACGATGAAAGACGGGATCTTGCCGCGGGTATAGATCAGCCCGTTCACCAGCCCCAGCCCGGCGCCCACAAGGGCGGCAAAGGGGATCACCAGCCAGCCGATGTTCAGCGCATTCAGCACCGAGACCGAGACCGCGCCAACCAGCAGCACAATCGCGCCGACAGAGAGGTCAATCGACCCCATCAGCACAATGAAGGTCGCGCCAAGGCAGACGATCAGCAGCGTCGCCGCCTGGCCGCTCACAGCCGAGAAATTGCGCAAAGTGGCGAAGCTGTCGGTGGCAAAGCTGAAGAAGGCGAACAGCGCCAGCACGACCCCGATGGGGAACCAGAGCGAGGTCTCGACCTTTGCAAAAAGGCCGGTGAGGGGCGAGAGGAAGGTGCGGCCTTCCGGATGCGGGGCGGTGGTCATTCTGCGGCTTCCAGCTGTGTTTCAGGTGCGGCGGTTTTGGCGTCAGGGGCAGGGGCGGCCACGGGTTGCGCCGGGGGCGCGGCCTGGCCGGGATCGCTCAGCATCAGGCCGACAAGGGTCTGTTCCGAGGGTTTGTCATCGGCGGGGGCAGGCACGTCGGCCACCACGCCACCATGTTGCAGGATCAGGATACGGTTCGAGAGGCCGATCAGTTCCAGCAGCTCATCGGTGATCAGGATGATCGCGACGCCCTGATCGGTCAGGTCGCGCAAGACGCGGTAGATTTCCTGTTTCGCCCCGGCATCGACCCCGCGGGTCGGGTTGTCGAGGATCAGCACATCGGGCTTGCGCTCCAGCCAGCGGGCCAGCACCACCTTTTGCTGATTGCCACCCGAAAGCCGCGACATGGCAAGGTCCGGCGTCGCCGAACGGATCGCCAGCGTGTCGATATGGCTGCGGACCGCACGGCGCTCTTTCCGGCCGCGCCAGATCCCGAAGCGGTTCGAGAACAGATCGCCGCCGCTGCCGGTCGAGAAATTCCAGGCGGTGGGGAAGCTTGCGATGATGCCATCTGCGAGACGCTCGGCGGGGATATAGCCGAGGCCTTCACGGGTGGCGCGGCCGATTTCGGGGCGGCGGAACGGGCGCGCGCCAAGCGCGACCTCGCCGGCAAGCGGGCGGATCACGCCGGCAATCGATTTGCCCAGCCGCGATTTCCCGGAATCGAGAAGGCCGCCAATGCCGAGTATCTCGCCCGGGCGGATCTCCAGGCTGACCTCGGGCCCGTCCGCCAGCACCCGCAGCCCTTTCGCGCGCAGCGCAGGGCTGGCGGGCAGGGCGGTTTGCTGCCGGTTCTCGTAATAATAGTCAGTGGCGCGTTCCCGCCCGACCATGAAACCATGCAGCCGGTGCTCGTCGGTTTCCTGCGGCGTGACGCGGGTGACCATCTCGCCATCTTTCAGCACATAGATCACATCCGAGATCTCCAGCACCTCGGTCAGCCGGTGCGAGACGAAGAGAAGCGAGCCATATTGCCGGATCTTGCGCACCAGGCTGAAAAAGCTCTCCTCATCGCGCCGGTCCAGCGCCGAGGTCGGCTCGTCCAGCAGCACCAGAGGTTCCGTGACCCCGCGCAAAAGTTTCGGCGTCAGGCAGGCTCGGGCGATCTCGATGGATTGTCGGGTCGAGAAATCATAATCGCCGGTCTTGCGACGAACATCGACATCCAGCCCCGCCTCCTGAACGATTTCCCGCGCGGCGCGGATCATCGCATCGCGGTCAACCCATTGGCCGAACCGGGTGAATCGCGCCTCTTCACCCAAAAGCAGGTTTTCATAGACCGGCACATTCTGGACGAGGGATTGTTCCTGAAAGACGCGGGTGATGCCCTGCGCCACCGCCGCGCGATGGCTGGGCGGGCTAAAGGGGGCGCCGGCGAGGTGCAGCGTGCCATGATCGGGCGCGGTCAGGCCCGAAAGGATATTGAAGATCGTCGATTTCCCGGCGCCATTCTCTCCCACCAGGGTCACCACCGATCGGCGCGGCACGTCAAAAGAGACGTCCGAAATCACCTGCGCGGGGCCATAGGATTTCGAAAGGTTGCGCACTTCCAGCAGGTTGCCGCCAGTGTGTGCCGCGTCCCCCGGCCTCTGCGCCGGGATGGAGTTCCATTCTGATCTGGATGACATTTCGCCTGTTCCGGGATGGATGCGACGAGCCTCTCTTTGCCCGGGGACAAAAAGTCTGGCTCGCCACCGGCCACGGACCTCCGCAGCCTCATTCCGGTGAATATAGGCAGATCAGAGAGTAAGTGTTTCCAAACAAACCCCGTTTGCGGCAATGCAGCATTCTTAAATCACGATTCTTACAGGCGATATTTTCTCTGCCTCGCCTGTCAGGTGCATTTTGCTGAAATTACGGATCGATTCTGAGAGATTATTGCCCACAGATCCGAGGGGTGGCGCGTGGCTATTTCCTGCAGGTGCAGAATATTTTTCGCCTTAAGTGGTGTCGAACAGATCATATCTTCTGTTGAGCGCATTCCTTCCAATTCGACCCGGCTAATTGGCAAGAATTGCCCGGATCGGCGCCGAGAATGATAAAGATCTGACTGTGCCCTTCGTGTCATCTGTTCCGGCGCCAGGCCCCTGACCACAAGCGTTGCGGGAGGCCGGCATCAGATGCGGAGATATCCATGAAATTCCTGAAACAGGCCGGCGGATGGTTTTCGCCCGATGATACTGCGGCGGTTGACGGTCACCTTGACCGGCTCGACACGAAAGGTGTCTCGCGGCGCGATCTGCTGGCGCTCGGGTCGGCGGGGCTGGCGGCGACCGCTTTCGCCGGGATCAGCGGCCTGCCGAATGTGGCGCTTGCCTCGGCGGATGGCAAACTGGCCTATCTGGCCTGGACCAGCCGGGTCGAATTCATGATCCAGGCGAGCCGCGCGACCGAAGCCGCCACCCGTGAGCTTGGCTTTTCCTACAGCTATCTCGACGGGCAGATGAGCAGCCAGACCCAGCTGGACCAGGCTGAGCAGCAGCTGGGCCTTGGCGTGAATGCGATCATCCTGCATGCGCCCGATGGCAGTGCAGTGCGGCGGATCGCGGAATATTCGGCGCAGAACAAGACCTATTTCTCGAATGTCTGGGCGACGTTACCCTGGCTGACCCCCTTCGATGTCAGTGATTACTACACGCTCTATGCCGTGCCCGAAGAGTTCACGGCCCATGGCGCGGTGACGCGGATCCTGCTTGATGAGGTGACAAAGCGCTTTGGCGGCGGCAAGATTATCGGGGTGACCGGGGTGCCCGGGTTCTCGACCGATACGGTGCGCAGCCGGGGTCGCGACGCGGCCTTTGCCGATTTCCCCAAAACCACGCTTGCCGACCAGCTGCCGGGCCTCTTCAACCGCGAAGATTCGCTCAAGGCCGCCCAGGACCTGCTGACCCGCCACCCCGATATAAGGGGCGTCGTGGCGCAGAATGACGATGTGGCGATGGGGGTGATCGCGGCGCTGCGCGCAGCCGGACTGGTGCCGGGCGAGGATGTTCTGGTGGTTGCCGCTGATGGCACGGCCGAGGGGCTGCTGGCGGTAAAAAGCGGGCAGTTGTTGGCCACTTCGGCCAATTCCCCGGCCTATCAGGCGGGCCTTTTCACCTCGCGGCTTTATGATGTTCTGAATGGCTGGCAACCCCGCGCCTCCGAGCGGATGCAAAACTGGAAATCTCTGATCGTTACGGCGGAAAACGTCGACGGCTATATCGCGCGCCATGTCGAAAATGGCGATGTCTTGCCCTTTGATTATCGCCGGATGTCGAAAGTTCTTCACCCGGAAGACTGGGATCCCCAGGCACAGGTGACTCCGCTTGATATTGACCATGAATGGAACGGGTTTGAGAAACCTCCGGGCTGGGATTATCCGGCGCCTTATAGAGCCGCCAGAGAGAATGGCGAATGGGAGGCGGTGACGGCGCAATATGCCGAACATTACCGGATTCCATTCGAAGGCCCGTCGCCTTTCGCGAAATCCTGATCATGGCTGATGATTTCAGCCATGAATAGCCAGGCGACAACGGCGGTACTCGTGATCGGCGACGGGCTCTCCGGGGCGCTGGTGGCGGCGGCTTTGCTGCGCCAGGGCGCCGCCGTGATCCTGATCGGCGAGAATGGCCGGCCGGGGCAGGGCGCGGCCTATGCCGCGGGTGCGGATATCCATCAGGCCAATGGCCCGGCCTCTGCGCTGAGCGCTGACCCTGCGGATCCGGATCATTTCAGCCGCTGGCTGGAGCACCGCTATGCCGGTGGTCTGATTCCCGGGGGCGGGCCTCAGGCGCGGGCGGCGGATGTCTTTGTGCCGCGCTGGCTCTACGGGCGTTATGCCGCTTCGATCCTGGAGGCGGCTGCGCTGAATGGGGGCCTGACCTGCATCACGGGTGAGGTCACCGACCTCTCGCCGAAGGCGGGCGGGTTCAGTGCCAGGCTGGCGGATGGGCGCGAATTTGCAGGCAGCCATGCCGTGCTGGCAACGGGGCTGCATTTTTCGCGCCCCGATGCAGGCCAGGCTGCGGGCAAAGCCATTGCCCCCTGGGACATCGCGCGGATGCGCGCGCTGCCGCCGGGGGCGGAAGTGGCGATCATCGGTTCGGGGCTGAGTATGGTCGATGCGGTGGCTTCGCTGGCAGAGGCGGGCCATCACGGCCATATCACGGTGTTTTCACGCCATGGCCGCCGGCCAGAGCCGCGCCGGCTGGCGCCGGAATGGCCGGATTACCTCGCCGACCTGCCTGACCGCATCACCATCCGCGCCCTTTTCGCGCTGGTGGTCCGGGAATGCCGGCTGGCGCAGGCCTCGGGGGGCGACTGGCAATCGCCGCTGGATCTGGTGCGGGCCCATATCGGGCGCTGGTGGCGGGCTTCTGACCCAGGTGAAAAACGGCGCTTTCAGCGCCATGTCCGCAGCCTGTGGGAGGTCCACCATCACCGCGCCCCGCCCATCGGATATGCCCATGTCAGTGCGGCCGCGCGCGAGGGGCGGCTGCACCAGGTCGCATCGACCGTGCAGGGGATCAAGGAAGGCCGGGGCGTGACGATCCGCCACCGTCTGCGCGGCGGTCAGGCGGTGACGGCGTCGCGCTTCGATGCCGTGATCCTCTCTGCCGGGGTGGAATATGACTGGCGGCGGATCGACCGTCCGCTGGTGCAGAACCTGCTGGAACGCGGGCTGGTGCGCCCCGGGCCGCTGTCGCTGGGGATTGACGCGGCGCCTGATGGACGGATCACCGATCGGGATGGGCGGCGCTCGCATCGGCTCTTTGCCCTTGGCCCCCCTTTGCGCGGGCTTTGGTGGGAGAGCACCGCCATCCCCGATATCGCACGGCAAGCCGTGGAAATTGCAGAAATTATAGGGTCGGAACGGGATGTCGTCCCCGACCAGACGAAGGAGAAAGTGAATGAGCCAGATTGACCAGCTTTGGGGCGCCCCCCCCGGCGCGCAGACGGATCCTGGCAGCCGATATGAGGAGGTCGCGTCTGGCTTTCGCCCGATCCTGGCCGCGATCACCGATGCATTTGGCCGGCGCGAGCGCGAACACAGCCTTCCGCTGGAACAGATCGCGGCGTTGAAGCAAAGCGGCTTTACCGCGACGCGGCTGCCGGTTGCAGAAGGCGGCAAGGGCCTCAGCTTTCCGGAATTCCTGAACCTGATCATCGAGCTGGCCGAGGCGGATTCGAACATCGCCCAGGCGTTGCGGGTGCATTTCGGTTTTGTCGAGGATGTGCTGAACCAGCGCGATACGGCACGGCGCGCGCTCTGGGCCCCGCGGCTGGCGGCGGGGGATCTGGTCGGTGTCGGCTTTACCGAAATCGGCGAGGCAAAGACCGACCGTTTCTCGACCCGGCTCAGCCAGACGGCTGACGGGCTGCGGCTGACCGGCAAGAAATTCTATACCACCGGCACGCTTTACGCCGACTGGATCGACATTTCCGCCAGCGACGATCAGGGCGAGACGGTCTTTGCCTTTGTGCCACGCACGGCGCCGGGCGTGACCGTTCTGGATGACTGGGACGGGTTCGGCCAGCGGCTTTCGGCCTCGGGCACGAGCATTTATGAGACTGTCGAAGTTGCGCCGGAGAACCTTTGGCAAGGGGCCGAACGGCTGCGCTATTCGACCGCCTATTACCAGCTTTACCATCTCGCGACGCTGGTGGGCATCGGGCGGGCGCTGGTGCGCGATACCGTGGCCGAGCTCGGGTTGCGGCGGCGCACCTTCAGCCATGCCAATGCCGCGCTGCCGCGCCATGATGCGCAGGTTCTGGCGGTGCTGGGCAAGCTTCGCGCCCAGGTCTATGCCGCCCAGGCGATCACGCTGAAAGCGGCCGAGGCGGTCGGACGCGCCTTCGCCACCCGTTTTGCCGGTGACGAGGCTGCGGAGGACGCCGCGAATATCGTGGCCGAACTGGAATCGGCCCAGGCGCAATCGGTGGTGATCGATCTGATCCTTGCGGCGACGACCTCGCTCTTTGACGCGCTGTCGGCCTCGGCCACGCGCAGCGGGCTGGGGCTCGACCGCCACTGGCGCAATGCCCGCACCCTCGCCTCGCATAATCCGCGCATCTACAAGGACCGGATCATTGGCGACTGGGCGGTGAATGGCACCACGCCGCCGCCGCAATGGATTGCCGCGATACACCCGGATGCCAAACCGGCGGTGGCATAAGGAAGTAAGATTATGACATTAAAGGATAATTCTGTCTGGTTCATCACCGGCGCCTCCACTGGCTTCGGCGCGATCTTTGCCCGCCAGGCGCTTGAGGCCGGGCATCGTGTGGTCGCAACCGCGCGCGACATCCGCGCGCTGGAGCCGCTGGCCGCGCGGTTTGGCGAGCGCGTTCTGCCGCTCGCGCTGGATGTGACGGATGGCCAAGCGCGCGAGGCGGCGGTCGCTGGCGCCGAAGCGCGGTTCGGGGCGATTGATGTCCTCGTGAACAATGCGGGATTTGGCTATCTTGCGGCCCAGGAAGAGGGCCAGGACGCCGAAATCCGTCAGGTTTTCGAGGTGAATGTCTTTGCGCTCGCGGCCCTGACGCGGCTGGTTCTGCCCGGGCAGCGGGCGCGCGGCTATGGTCATATCGTCAATATCAGCTCGGTCGCCGGGCTCGCGGCGAAGCCTGGTGTCGGCTATTACGCGGCGACGAAATTCGCGGTCGAGGCGCTGTCAGAGGCGCTGTCGGAAGAGGTGGCAGAGTTCGGGATCCGGGTGCTTCTGGTCGAGCCGGGGCCGTTCCGTACCGATTTCGCCGGACGCTCGATCCTCTCGGCGCCGCAGATCGCAGCCTATCATGGCCGTGTCGCGCATCAGCGTCCGGCCTCGATCCGGGCCGGCGCGGGCCAGGAAGACGGAGATCCCGAACGCGCGGTGCAACTGGTCCTGGCGCAGCTCGCGCGGGACGACGCGCCGCTGCGGCTGGCCCTTGGCGCTATCGCGGTCGATCGCGCGCTGGAAAAGCTGGAGCCGCTGGTGGCGGAGCTGAAGGCGCAGCGCCCCCTTTCCATCGCCGCCGACCACAAACCGGAGGGGGGCGCATGAGCCGCAAGCTGCGCCTTGGCGCCTTTCTGCCCGGCGGCGGCCAGCATGTCGCGGCCTGGCGCCACCCGGATCAACCGCTGGACGGCGCGGTCAGTCTGGCCTTTCACCAGGAGCTTGCGGCCCTGGCCGAGCGCGGGCTGTTCGACGCCTATTTCCTTGCCGATACGCTTTCCGCCGAAATCGGCGGGCGAGAGGGCGGCAGCGCAAAGGCCGCCGGGTTCGAGCCGCTGACCCTGTTTGCGGCGCTTTCAGTTACCACGAAACATATCGGGTTCATCGCCACCGCTTCGACCAGCTATGAGGAACCCTATCATGTCGCGCGCCGTTTCGCTTCGCTGGATATGATCTCGGGCGGGCGGGCGGCCTGGAATGTGGTGACCTCGCATGGGGACGGGCCGGCGCGGAATTTCGGCCTTGCGGCGCAATATGGCCATGACGCGCGCTATGCCCGTGCGGCCGAGCATCTCGATGTGGTCAAACAGCTCTGGGACAGCTGGGATGATGATGCCTTCCTGCGGGATCGCGCCACGGGGGTCTATTTTGACCCGGAAAAGGTGCGACCGATCCGGCATGAGGGGGCGTTTTTCCGCGTCGAAGGCCCGCTGAATGCGCCGCGCCCGCCACAGGGCCATCCGGTGATTGTCCAGGCCGGGCAGTCAGAGACGGGCCGCGATTTTGCTGCCGCCTCGGCGGAGGTGATCTTTACCACCCAGCAGGATCTGGCTTCGGCCCAGGCGTTTTATGCCGATGTGAAGGGGCGGGCGGCGGCGCTTGGCCGGGCGTCGGATGAGATCCTGATCATGCCGGGCCTCGCGCCTTTTATCGGGGCGACAAAGGCCGAGGCCCAGGCGAAATATGACGCGCTGAATGCGCTGATCCTGCCGGAAGAGGGGATCGGGCTGCTGAATGCGCTGACCGGGGGGACGCTGGATCTGGCGGGCTATCCGCTGGACGGTCCGCTGCCCGAGGCCCCCGCGACCGAGGGGATGAAAAGCCGTCAGCAGCTTTTGCGCCGTATCGCGGATGAGACCGGTTTCTCGATCCGCGAGCTTTACGCCTGGGTTGCCACCGCGCGCGGTCATCTGACGCTGATCGGAACGCCGGTCGAAATCGCCGATCTGATGGAGGAATGGCTTATCGGCAAGGGCGCGGACGGGTTCAACATTCTTCCGCCCTGGCTGCCGGGCGGGCTTGAGGATTTCGTGACGCTTGTCATCCCCGAATTGCAACGGCGCGGTATCTTCCGCCGCGAATATGAGGGGCGGAGCCTGCGCGAAAATCTCGGGCTGAAACGGCCTGCGAACCGCTGGGCTTCGGTCGGGGCTGATCCGGGTCTGGCGGCGGAATAGTCCGGTGCCGGGGCGGCTGTCGTCCCGGCCCCTCACGCTTTCAGGAGGATCTGCAACCGCTCGAAACTCGCCTTATTGCCGCCTGGCGGCGCGGGCTCAGCAAGGAAGCCATCAAGGCCCGGCCAAAGCCGGATCGCGCGGTCGATCTGCGGGTCGCTTCCGGCGACATAAAGCCCGGCATGGATCATCATCTCGGCCTGGTCATAGGCCGACAAGAGCCTGCGCGTCTCGGTGATCACCTCGTTTTCCATCTCAGTCGCGGCGCCGGGCAGGCTGCGCGAGACCGAACGCAACAGATCCACCGCCGGATAGCGGCCGCGCTCGGCAATCTCGCGGCTGAGCACGACATGGCCGTCCACCGTGCCGCGAATGATATCGGCGATCGGCTCCTCCCTATCCGACCCGGCGACCAGCACTGAAAACACTGCCGTAATATCGCCGGACCCCTCGATACCCGGTCCCGCCCGTTCGCATATAGACATCAGCGCATGGGCGGTCGAGGGCGGATAGCCGCGCAGCGAGGCCACCTCGCCCGAGGCCAGCGCAACCTCGCGATGCGCTTCGGCAAAGCGGGTGACGGAATCGACCAGAAGCAGCACATGTTTGCCAAGGTCGCGGAAATGCTCGGCCACGGTCATCGCCGAGAGGAGGCAGCGTTTGCGCATCAGCGGCGACTGATCCGAGGTTGCAGTCACGACGACCGAGCGCGCCATTCCCTCCGGCCCAAGCACCTTATCGGTGAATTCCCTGAGTTCGCGACCGCGTTCCCCCACCAGGGCGATCACCGCCACATCCGCCTGCACCCCGCGCGCGAACCGCGCCAGCAGCGAGGATTTTCCGACGCCGGATCCCGCGAAAAGCCCGATCCGCTGCCCCCGGACAAGCGGCAGCAGCGTGTCGAACACCGCGACCCCGGTCGAGAGCCGCGCGCCAAAGCCGCGCCGATACGCGGGGTCTGGCGGGCTGGCGACCATCGGCCGTCGCTCTGGCCCCGCCAGCAGGGGGCGTCCGTCAAGCGGCCGGCCCAGCGGGTCGACGATCCGGCCCAGCCAGGAGGAATCGGGCGCAAGCTCGGCCTTTCCGACCAGTTCGACCCGGCTGCCGATCCCGAGGCCGCCGGTCTCACCTTCGGGCAGGATCAGGGCGCCTGATTCCGAGACACTGATCACTTCGCCGCCGAGTTGCACCGCGCCTGCAAGCACGCGGTCGCCGGGGGAGGCACCGTGTAAGCTTTTGACAACAAGGCTTCCCATCGTGTTCCCGGTGATACGGCCCACCTCTCGCACCGCAGAGATCGCGGCGATTTCTGCACGAAGTGAATCAAATGCGAATGCCATCCGGAGCCCCCTGTTCCGCCAATTACGGTTTCTAAAGGAATCACCCTTAAACCTTGGTGAAGCAGATGAGGGAAACCGCATCCAAAGGGAGAACCCCGGTGTTCGCGAAACTTGAACTGACCAGAATGGCACAGGCGCTGGCATCGCATGCAGGATCGCGCATGGATGTCATTGCCCGCAACGTCGCCAATGCAGATACGCCCGGATACCGGGCACATGACCTTCGGCCATTTGCCGATGTCTATAAAAGTGAACCCGACATGCGCGCGACGCGCCCCGGCCATTTCGCCAAAGGGGCGGATGCGGCGCGTGGCGAGATCATTGCCGGCAGCGGCAGCGAGGCGCCCAATGGCAATGATGTCTCAATCGAAATGGAGATGGTGAAATCGGCCACCGCCCGTCAGGACCATGAAATGGCCCTGGCGATCTATCGCGCAACCTCGGGCGTTATCCGCGCCTCACTCGGTCGCAATGGTTAGGGGCTGACAGGATGAATGATCTGACCACGTCACTCGCCGCCTCCGCCTCGGGGATGGAGGCCCAGGCCAACCGGTTGCGCCATGTGTCCGAGAATATCGCGAATGCCGATACGCCAGGCTATCGCCGCAAGGTGATCAGCTTTGACCAGGTGGTCGAAAGCGGGACAGTTCGGGCCGGAAAGGTCCGCCTCGATCCGCGCGAACTCCCCGAGATTTACAGCCCCGGCCATCCGATGGCCAATGAGGCCGGATATTACAACGGGTCCAATGTGGATCTGATGATCGAGATCGCTGACGCCCGCGAGGCGCAGCGCAGTTACGACGCAAATGTCAGACTCTTCGATCAGGCAAGGCAGATGATGCAGAGCCTGTTTGAAGTTCTGCGCCGCTAGGAGACACCAGAATGGATGTAAACACTTCTTTTGCCGCAGCACATTACGCGCAGGCCAGAACGGCCGCAGCGCCTGGCTCCGGCAGCGGTCTGAGCTTTGCTTCGGTTGCGGGCGAGTTCACCGATACCTTGATGCGTCACGAAATCACGGCCCGCGACGCGATGGCCGGGAAGGCCAGCCCGCATGCGCTGGTCGAAGCGCTGTCCTCGTCGCAGCTTGCCGTCGAGACGGTGGCGACGGTGCGCGACAAGGTGGTCGAGGCCTATCAGGAAATTCTGAGGATGCCGGTATGACCGAGGCCGCCTTTTTCGATGTGCTGCGCCAGGCGCTCTGGGTGGGGGTGAAGATATCCGCTCCGATCCTTGTGGTGGCACTGGTGACGGGCGTGGTGATCGGCCTCTTCCAGGCGCTGACCTCGGTGCAGGAAATGACGCTGACTTTTGTCCCTAAACTGGCGGCGATGCTGGCAGCGT
The DNA here is from genome assembly GCF_058313095.1 of Pseudogemmobacter sp. TB195. Classification (NCBI taxonomy): domain Bacteria; kingdom Pseudomonadati; phylum Pseudomonadota; class Alphaproteobacteria; order Rhodobacterales; family Paracoccaceae; genus Pseudogemmobacter; species Pseudogemmobacter sp. TB195. Next base: position 230,026 of record NZ_JBZEGG010000001.1, on the reverse strand, counting down.
TCTGGATCTCGATGGGCTTCATGACCAGTTCGATGACGGCGCTTTACGGTGACGTCATCATCCCGCTGATCGAAGGGGGCTGATCATGGATTCCGCAGGTTACGTCGCGCTCAGCCGGCAATCCGGGCTGATGCGGGAAATGCAGATCGTAGCAAACAACGTTGCCAATATCTCGACAAACGGCTTCCGGCGTGAGGGTCTTGTCTTTGCCGAACACGTGGCGCGGCTTGACCGGGAACCTTCGCTCTCGCTCAGCCATGGCAATGCGCGGATCACTGATCTTACCCAGGCAGGTGTGACGATGACCGGCGGTACTTTTGACCTCGCGATCCAGGGCGATGGCTTTTTCCTTGTCATGACGCCAGAAGGGGAACGCCTGACCCGCGCCGGAAGCTTCACACCTTCGGTCGATGGCGAGCTTGTCAGCCCCGAGGGCTATCAGCTGCTGGATGCCGGCGGCGCCCCGGTTTTCGTGCCATCCGGTGCTGTGATCGCGGTGGGGGAGGATGGTACCATCTCCGCGAATGGCGAGGCGGTGGGGCAGATCGGGCTCTGGCAGCCCGGCGATCCACTGGCGCTGCGCCACCGCTCCGGCACGCTGTTTGACGGCGGCATGGTGGAGCCGGTCGCTACCGGCAAGATCATGCAGGGCTTTCTCGAAGAGAGCAACGTGAACCCGGTGGCGGAAATCGCCCGCATGATCGAGGTGCAGCGCATCTATGAAATGGGGCAGAAATTCCTCGAAGCCGAGGACAGCCGTGCCCGCAACGTCATCCAGACCCTTGGTCAATAGGTGAGACGATGAAAGCACTCCATATCGCCGCGACCGGCATGTCAGCCCAGCAGATGAAGGTCGATGTGGTCTCGAACAATCTCGCGAATATGTCGACCACCGGCTACAATGCGCGGCGCGCCGATTTCGCGGATCTGCATTACCAGCAATATACCCGCCCCGGCACGGTCTCGGCCAGCGATGGCACCATGCTGCCGACCGGGGTTCAGATCGGCCTCGGCGTGCGGCCTTCGTCGGTTTCAGTCGTTTTGCAGCAAGGCTCGCTTTCGCAGACCAATGGCGACCTCGATGTCGCCATCGACGGCAATGGCTATCTCGAGGTCGAGCTGCCCTCGGGTGTCTCGGGCTATACCAGGGATGGCGCGCTGAAGCGCTCGGCGGATGGGCAGATCGTGACCTCCGACGGCTATCCGGTGGTCCCGGGGATCACCATCCCACCCGAAACGCGCTCGGTTGCGATCAATGCGGCCGGAGAGGTCTGGGCCTATTTCAGCGACCGTGTCCAACCCGAGCTTCTGGGCCAGTTCACGCTGACCGATTTCACCAATGAAAAGGGGCTGGAGGCCATCGGCTCGAACCTCTTTCTTGAAACCGCCGCCTCCGGCCCGCCGATTGTGAACGAGCCCGGAACCGAAGGTCTCGGTACGCTGCGCCAGGGCTATCTCGAGGAAAGCTCCGTCGATGCGGTGCGCGAGATTACCGATCTGATCAAGGCACAGCGCGGCTATGAGCTGAATGCGAAAGTCATCACCGCCGCCGACCAGATGCTCGGCGCAACGACGCAGTTGCGCTGATGCGGCGGGGCCTTGCACTACTTATCCTGCCCATCCTGATCCAGGCTGGTGCAGCCCGCGCCGAAAGCCTTGTCGCGGCCCGAAATCTGCCGGCGCAGACCATCATTGCACCAGGCGATCTGATGCAGGTTGCGACCAGTATCAGTGGCGCCCTCACACTGCCTGCCGAGGCCATCGGCCAGGAGACCCGCGTTGCCATTTATGCCGGCAGGCCTGTCAGGGGAAGCGATATCGGTCCTCCTGCCCTGATCGAGCGCAACGCAATCGTTGCGCTGGAATACCGGGCAGGCGGGCTTGTGATCAGAGCCGAAGGCCGCGCGCTTGCCCGTGGAGGGGCAGGGGAGATGATCCGCGTCATGAACCTGGCGTCAAAAACCACCGTTTCGGGCCGCATCGGTGCCGATGGTCAGATCCTGGTCGGAGGATTTCCGTGAAATACCCATTCATTCTTTTGTCGCCCCTCGCTCTGCTGGGGTGCGGCGACCTTTCTCAGGTCGGCAAAGCCCCTGAATTCAGCCCGCTGGAGGGCAGCTACCAGCATCACGCGATCTATTCGACGCCAATGCCCCTGACGACAACCCCTTCCGGCGTGGCCTATGATTCCTCTCTCTGGAACGCCAGTTCGGAATCTCTCCTGGGCGACAGGCGTGCTGCAATGCGGGGCGATATCCTGACGGTCGTGATCGAAATCGACGACAGCGCCGAGATCTCGAATTCGACCGGGCGGTCGCGCACCGGCGCGCAAAAAATGGGGATCCCGCAGCTTTTCGGAATCCCGCAGCGGATTAACGAAAAGCTTCCCGCCGGTGCGACGATGGGGAACGCGGTCGATACCAGCTCTTCATCGACATTTTCTGGCAGTGGTGACGTGTCGAGGTCGGAGAAGCTGACCCTCCGCATCGCAGCCACGGTGGTCGAACAACTGGCAAATGGCGTTCTGCGTATCGAGGGGCAACAGGAGGTAAGGGTGAATAACGAACTTCGCGAACTTATCGTCACGGGCTATGTGCGGCCGACCGATATCTCGCGCCAGAACGAAATCACTTATGACAAGATCGCGGGGGCGCGGATCTCCTATGGTGGCAGAGGTCAGATCACGGATGTTCAGCAGCCCCGCTACGGGCAGCAGATCACCGATATTCTGCTGCCGTTCTGACCATGAAAAAGCTGCTTATCCCATTGTTTCTTGCCCTGGTCGGGCTCGCGCTCGGCGGTGGTGCCGGATATTTCCTGCGCGTGGCACCGGCGGGCGACCTGGCTCAGGAAGGTTCTGATCGCAAGGCGAGCGACACTCCTGATCCTGCGAAAGTGGAGTTTGTGCGGCTCAACAATCAGTTCATCGTGCCGGTGATGGAGGGCGGGCGGATCGTGTCTCTGATCGCCGCCTCGCTGAGCCTGGAGATTGTTGCAGGGCAGTCTGACATGGTCTTTGCCCGCGAGCCAAAACTGCAGGACGCCTTTCTTCAGGTCATGTTCGATCACGCGAATTCCGGGGGGTTCCGGGGGTCTTTCACGGATTCTTCAAATCTTATTGTCCTCCGCAAGGCCCTGCTGGAACAAGCGAGAACGGTGCTTGGTGAGATGGTCAATGATGTGCTGATCACCGAGATCGCGAGACAGGACAGTTAGGGCAGTGGGGCCTGCGTGAACAAACACCGTCCGGTTGACAGGCAGATGCCCCGGCTTTCCCGGACGCCTTCGCGTCTCCTCTTTTGTGGCCGTTCGGACACGGCGGGCGACAGCATCCGGTACCTCGCCTGTTTGCGCTTCGGGTTGCAGAGCATTCCGCCTCAATCGAACACGTCCTGTCTGGCGTATTCTCTGGTCCGGAGAGGTTTGCGCGTGATCCGTTCGCGCCAGAGCAGGTTGAAAGGGCCCCGAGACAGTGTTGCCGAGGCAGTTGCCACTGCGGCCCATGGAATGATCGGGATTATGGGCGCGTGAGACAACTCTGCCCGGTTTATACTGGTAAACCGGCTGCGCTGGCCGCAATAAAACAGCAGGTTGTTCTTCGGCTTGCGCCGCCAGACAGCCATGGGCAGGGCCTGCAAAACGACATCTGGTTTACTGCGACCAGCCGATCACGCGCCGGAAACAGGGGGCGATGATTGGGCCCTGGGGACGCTATTGGTCCGGGAGACCGTGGTGAGGCGCGAGACAGGCATTGCCTTCTTGCCTCCGGACGCAGGTGATGTCGGTTCCCCGGACCGGCCAGACTTCGACACCGATTGAAGGCGCATCGCCAGAGGCGCCGGATCCCGGCATCCTTCTCGGTGCCTCTCGGCGCCGCCTTCGCGAGCCTGCGCCGACCGGATCGTGCCGCCCGGTGATCTGCGCGTCCGCATCGCGCCTGCACGCGTCAGTAAAATCGCCCCTGCCCATCTTGGCCTCCTTGTCTCAGGGTCGGTAAAGAAGGCCTGAATGAAACATGGGGCTATTCACAAATGACCTGGGCCAGAGGCGGGGCCGGTACTTCCTGACGGCTGCGCCCTCATTTGCTGCGGCCCTGGACGATGCGGTCGATCACCATGGCACAGGCCAGAATCGCGAGGCCGGCGAGGACGCCTTTTCCGACCGCCGCATATTGCAATGCGGAAAGGACATCTTCGCCGAGGCCGCGCGCCCCGATCAGCGAGGCGATCACCACCATCGAGAGGCACATCAGCAGCGTCTGGTTCACGCCGGCCATGATCGAGGGGCGCGCGATGGGCAGGTCGACCTGAAAAAGCATGAACCGGCGGGAGGCGCCAAAGGCCTGGGCGGCCTCGCGGATGCTTTCGGGCACCGATGCGATCCCCAGTGCCGTCAGGCGGATCACCGGCGGCATCCCGAAAATCAGCGTGGCGATAATGCCGGGGGGCTTTCCGATCCCAAAAAATGCAATGACCGGAATAAGATAGACGAAGGCCGGCATGGTTTGCATCAGATCGAGCACCGGCCGCATCAGGGTCAGGACACGGCGGTCCCGACCCGCCCAGATGCCCAAAGGCAGGCCAAAGAAGACGCAGAGGAACGCGGCGGTTCCCAAAAGGGCGACCGTTGCCATGCTCTTTTCCCAAAAGCCGAACAGCGCGAGATAGGCCAGGGCTGCGGCGGAAAAGATCGCGACGCGGCGGCCGGACACCTGCCAGGCGATCAGGATCACGCCGGCCATCACAACGGGCCAGGGCGTGGCAACGAGCGCCAGTTCCAGCACTGCGAGGATGGCGTTGATGCCCGATGCGATGGCACGAAACAGGCCGCCCAGCCCGTCGGCGGCAGATCTGAAGCCGTGGTCCAGCCAGCGCGCGCAGGCGTTGTAGATCTCGGGGGAGGAAGGGAAACCGGTCAGCCAGGCGGGAGGGTCGGTAAAGGCGAACCGCCAGGCTGAGAGCGCTGCGCTGGCAAGGGTCAGGCTGGCCGCGAAAACGGCGCGTTGTGGCGGCAGCCCATGCCCGAGCCGGCGGTCGGCCCGCCAGCGCCGGAAGCGCCGGTTCAGCAGCATGGTTCCCAGAAATCCGGTCGCCAGATGCACAAGGATCAGACCGAGCCCGCCCGCGAGGCCATAGCCAAAGGATTGCGATTGCGCCGCTTCGGCCTCGGCCCGGGCATTTGTGGCGGCCTTCGCGATGCCTTCGGCCGAACGTTTCATGCCCTCGCCCAGCGGGTCGCCGCTGGCGATGGCGGTTTCGGCAGCGGCAAGCCGGCCCGCCGATTGTGCCTCAAGTCGGTCGGCCCTGGCGCGGGCATCAGCGCCGGGGTCCCCGAGAACTGCAATGGCCAGCAGGACCACACTGGCGACAGTGGCAAAAAACGCCGGCCAGAAAGCGGCCCAGAGCGACCTTGCCCCAAGCCAGGACGCGCCGAACAGGGCCGCCATTGGGTTGAAACGCGGGCGCGGCCGGGCCTCTTCATCCAGCAGCGCGAATGCGCGGCTGTAAAACGCGGCGCCGCGCTGTACGAATTCGGCGACAAGCGGATCCGGTCGGGTCATTGCGCGGCCTCCCCTTGAGTGCTGATCGCGGCGAGCAGCGTCTTTTGATGAACAAGGCCGACCGGAATGCCGTCGCGGCAGACCAGAACCGGGGCGTCGCTGGTGGCGAAATGCGTCGTCAGTGCGGCAAGCGCCGTGTTCTGATCGACCCGCGCCGGATCCTCTGTCAGACCTTCCGGCATTGTGGACAGTGGCTCCATGACCGTGCCCGCGCGCAAGACCTGCAAGGGCGAGACATGGCGGGTGAACTCCGCGATGAAATCGGTGGCCGGGCGGGTCACGATCTCTTCCGGCCGGCCGATCTGCTGGATCTCGCCATCTTTCATGATGGCGATCCGCGATCCGATGGCGATGGCTTCGTCAAGGTCATGGGTGATGAAGATCACCGTCTTGCCCATTTCCCGGGCGAGATTGCGGAACTGGTCCTGCAACTGGCGGCGGATCAGCGGGTCAAGCGCGGAAAAGGGTTCGTCCATCAAGAGGATCGGCGGGTCGGCGGCCAGGGCACGGGCAAGGCCGACGCGCTGCTGCATGCCGCCGGAAAGCGCGGTCGGAGGGCTGTCTCCCCAGCCGGCCAGCCCAACCTTTGCCAGCGCAACCTCGGCCTGATCAAAACGCTGACGCGGTGTGGCGCCCTGGATCTCCAGCGGCAGGGCGACGTTTTCGCGCACCGTGCGATGCGGCAACAGGCCAAAGCTTTGAAAAACCATTCCGATCCGCGAAGATCGCAGCTCACGCAGGCGCGCGGGGCTGGCACGGGTGATATCCTCGCCTTCGAGAAGGATCTCGCCCTCGGTCGGCTCGATCAGCCGGTTGATCAGCCGCACAAGGGTCGATTTTCCCGAGCCCGACAAGCCCATGACGCAAAAGACCTCGCCCCGCGAGACGGAAAACCCGGCATCGCGCACGCCGATCACCGCATCAGAAGCGGCCATCAGTTCGGCTTTGCTTTTGCCGGATTTTGCCCCGGCCAGCGCCGCCCGGGCGTCATGGCCGAAGACTTTCCAGACCGCGCGCAGTTCGATTACGGGGTCGCTCACTGTTCTGTTCCGTCTGACTGGCCGCGGGGGGCGGCGGAAAAGCGGAAAGCCGGAGAGGCAAGGCCGCTCCGGCCCCGAAGGCGCAAAGTATGATGGATTACTGCGCGGTCCAGGCGGCAATCTGCGCCGCATTGGCCTCGATCCAGGGCTTCACGACCTCATTCGGGTCTTTGCCGTTGATGATCTCCAGCGACCATTTGTTCACATCATCGGCGCTGAGCTGGATGTTTTGCAGCAGCGTCACCAAAGCCGGGTCGCGCGTCGCCAGATTGGCCGACGAGGAGATATGCACCGTGGTCTCGGGATAGGCCGAAGCAACATGGGATTTCGCCTGCCAGTCCGGGTCCTGGTCGGGCTGCACGATCACGAAATTCGCGGGGTCATGCGCCGGTTCCTGTAGCAGGACCAGATCATAAATCGCGAAATTCTGGTGCGGGCCGTAGCAATAGCCCAGCCAGGCGCGGTCGGCTTTCACCGCCGCATCGAGGCCCGCCGTGGCAATGGCTTCATCGGTCGATTGCAGCTCGAAAAACTCGGCAAAGCCGTAATCGCGGGCACGGATGGTCTCGATATTGGTCGACAGCCAGCCCTGCGGGCCGATCCAGACCTCGCCTTTGCCATTGCCGTCTGAATCGAACAGCGCGGCAATCTCGGGATTCGCGAGGTCGAAAACCGAACGGATATTGTGCTTTTCGGCGGCGGCTTTCGGCACGCAATAGCCCTGCACGGCGGGGAAAGATTTCTCGCCGACGGTGACCAGCTTTTCCTCATCGGCATATTTGGTTTTGGGCGCGCTCTGGTTCGGCAGCCATGTCTCGGTCCAGATATCGACCTCGCCGGTGCCGCGCGACATTGCCTCCCATACCACCGGGACCGAGGCGACCGGCACGGTTTCGACCTCTAGCCCGAGCGCCTCTTCGATGATGCCTTTGACCGCGAAGGCGGTGGCGCGGCCCGAGGCGTAATTCGGATCCGGGATCACCAGTTTCTCGGCCAGGGCAAGGCCGGGCGCGAGGCTCGCAGAGGTGATCAGAGCGGCAAAAAGGCGGGAGGCGGTCAGCATTGCTATGGTCCTGTCTGGATATGGGAGTGGCTGCGCGTTTCCGTCATTCCCTGCAGCGCTTTATCGCATCGCAGGTGGTTAAGGGACATTCCAAAGCCTGGAGCCGGACAGAAGGTTTGTTATCCGGATACACGGTTTTTGGGCATATCTGTTCTGTTCGACCCGGGATATGGCCCTGTGACAGAGAAAATTTCCCGAGATGGTGGTCAGCCGCGTCTGGCGCGGTCAAAGGCGCGGTCCAGCCCCTCGGCGACCTGATCGACATCTTTCAGTGTCAGGCACAAAGGCGGCACCATCCGCAAAGTCGACCGGTGCGGCCCCGATTTCGACAGGATCAGCCCGGCCTCGCGGCAGGCCTCGAACACCGCGCCGGTGGTTTCGGCATCTGGGGTCTTTTTCGCCCTGTCCGAGACCATTTCGATCGCCAGCATCAGGCCGCGACCGCGCACATCGCCGATAACCGGATATTTCTGCCGCAGTTCGCGCAGGCGCGAGAGCAGCGCGGCGCCGACCTCTTTCGCATTCTCCTGCATGCGGTCGCGTTTCAGGATTTCCAGCACCGCCCGCCCGGCGGCGCAGGAGGTCGGGTTTGACCCATAGGTGTGGAACATGAAGCGTTCCGCCATCGGCTCGGCGATCTCACGCCGCACCACCACCGCGCCCAGCGGGAAGCCATTCGAGATGCCCTTGGCCATGACGACGATATCGGGGATGACGCCGTCGGCCTCGAAGCCCCAGAAATGATCGCCGGTGCGGCCAAAGCCCGATTGCACCTCATCCGCGATGTAAAGCCCGCCCGCCGCACGGATGCGTTCGGCCGCGCCAGACATATAGCCCGGCGGCATTTCGATGATGCCGCCATAGCCCTGGACGCTTTCGACCAGCATCCCGGCGACCTGGCCGGAGGTTGCGCTTTCGATCACCCGCTCGATCTCATCAAGATAGGGGGCGGCGCCGGCATTCTCGCCGAAGATGCCGCGATACTGGTTCGGCTCGGCGACAAAAGCGACATTGCCGGGCATCCCCGGATGCCGCCAGCCCGCGATCCCGGTCACCGATTGCGCGGCAGAGGTCGGGCCGTGATAGGCAGTGCGCAGCGCGATCAGATCGAGATTGCCGGTATATCCCCGCGCCATCGCCATCGCGAGGTCGATGGCCTCGGACCCGGAATTGGTGAAATGCACCACCCATTCGATATCGCCTCTGGGGCCTTTCGGCATGGTTGCCGCCAGTTCCTCGGCGAAATGCGCGGGCACCGGATGATAGAACATCGTGGTGCAATGGGTCAGCTCTGCCGCCTGATCCATCGCGGCTTTGACCACTTCGGGATGCGAATGGCCGACCGAGATGCAGACATTCATCCCCAGAAGGTCGGTGTAGCGGCGGCCCGCCTCGTCCCAGAGATATTGCATCTCGCCCCGGCGAAACACCATCGGCTCGCGGAAGGGGACGAATTTGCGCAAAGCGGCCGAATAATAGCGGTCGCGGCGGGCGGCGGTTTCCTCGAGGTTCCAGCTGGTGTGGAGCGTCATGCCTTCTCTCCCGTGATCTCATATGTGCGGCGCGCGACGAAATCATCAAGCGCCTCGCGAATGCTGTCGTCCATCGCGGGGGCCTCGTAATCGCGCAGGATCTGTTTCGCGCGGGCCGATGCGCGGTCCTGCTGCCAGAGCCCGCCTTCCGCCGTCCATTGCTCGTAAGTGCCGTTGTCCGACATCTCGCCCAGCCAGAAGGCGGATTCGAAATTCTCGCGGGTATGGGCGGCGCCGAGGAAATGGCCGCCGGGGCCTATCTCGTGAAAGGCCTCCATCGCCTGGGCGGCTTCTGAAAAATCAATGCCTTGCGTGAAGCGCGCCATGGCGGCGCAGCGGTCGGCATCCATCACGATCTTCTCGTAACCGGTGGTGAGCAAGCCTTCGAGGCAGCCCGTGGCATGGATGATGAAATTCACGCCCGCCATCACCGCGCCCATCAGCTGGGCCTGGCTCTCATATCCGGCCTGGGCGTCGGGCACTTTCGACGCGGTCAGCGCGCCGACCGAATGGAAGGGCAGGCCGAGGCGATCCGCCAGCGTCTTCGCGCACATCTGGAACTGGGTGCCTTCGGGCGTGCCGAAGGTTGGCGCGCCAGTGCGCAGGCTCAGCGGCGAAAAGAACGTGCCAAAGACCGAAGGCGCGCCGGGCCGGATCAGCTGGATCAGCGCCACGCTCGCCATGACCTCGGCCAGCACCTGCGCCAAAGTTGCCGCCACCGTCACCGGCGACATCGCGCCCCCCAGCACGAAGGGGGAGACGACCGTGGCCTGACCGGCCCGCGCATATTCCTTCAGCGCCCAGAGCATGGTCTCATCCAGCACCAGCGGCGCATTGGTATTGACCACGGAATAAAGCACGCAATTCGCGTCTACGAACTCTGCCCCCATGGCGAGCTTTGCCATTTCAATCGTGTCGCGGGCACGTTCGGGGGCGGTGACGGCCCCCATGAAGGGTTTGTCGGAATGCGTGAGATGGGTATGGGCCATATGCAGATGGCGCAGGGGAACCGGCAGGTCGACGGGTTCGACCACCACGCCGCCGGAGTGGTTCACGGCATTCAGGCTGTAATGCAGCTTGGTGATCTCGCGGAAATCGTGGATCGTGGCATAGCGGCGCCCCTTTTCCATGTCATGCACGAAAGGCGGGCCGAAACTGGGCGCAAACAGCTGTGCATCGCCGCCGATCTGCACAGACCGGCCCGGGTTGCGGGCATGTTGGGTAAAGACCTTCGGCGCGGTTTTGATCTTGTCGCGGCACCAGCCGGGATCAAAGCGCACCCTTTCGCCATCGACCCGCGCGCCGGCCTTTCGGAAGATCTCCAGCACCTCGGCATCGCCGCGGAATTCCATGCCGATCTCGTCGAGGATCCGGTCGGCATTCCTTTCGATGATGGCGACGGATTCGTCGTCGATCAGACTGACAATGCCGATGCGGCGCAGCACATAGGGCGACGAGACCTTGTTCCTCGCGCTTCTCTCCTGCATCCGGGCGCTGCGGCCCCGCCTCTCCTGCATCCCGGTCTCCATCGGCATGTTGCCGGGCCGACGATAGCGGGGCGCGAGGCTCTGCAAAGGTTAAACTTATACTATCGGTAATCCTAATGAGGCGGATTAGCGATCTCGTGGTAACTCACCTGGCCGGAGATTGCGGGGAAATGATGGTCGAAGGCACGTTTCAGGATCTTCTGGCTTTCCAGCGCGATGCGCAGCGGGATCGTGCCAAGGTCATCGCGGCGCGACACCAGACGGATGGTGCGTTTGAAGGGCGCGAAGGGCAGCGGCTCGATCCTGAGGCGCATCCCTTCGGCGACGCCGTCGATCAAAAGCGTCGGTGACAGGATCGCGAAACATTTGCCGGTGATGACGCCTGCCATCACCATTGCGGTACGGTCGGCCTCGATCGCGCGGGGCAGATCAAGGCGGCAGCGTTGCAGATGCTGGTCGGTGCGGCGCCCGACCGGGGTGGTGGTGCCAAAACGCGCGAGGGAAAGCTTGCGGGAAATGGCGTGGATATCGTCGGTGGGCCCTGCGTAACTGTCTGGAAGAATAAGATAAAATGGCTCATCCAGGATCGGGATGAAGCTGAAGCCCGGCCCGTCCTGCAACCGTTCAGAGGTCACAGCCATGTCGATCCGCCGGTCATTCAGGGCCGCGAAATGGTCGGTGGCGAGGCCCGCCGACAGGATCAGCTCCGGCACTTTCATCGCATTATTGACCAGATCATAAAGCCCCGGCGTCAGCGTGGTCGCGGTCGAGGCCAGCAGCCCGACCCGGAGCGCGGGCAGCGAAGAGGCGCCCAGATGCTGCATGTCGCGCTTCAGATCGTCGATCTGGTTCAGGAGCCGAAAGCCATGCCGCTGCAGCGTTTCGCCGGCATAGGTCAGGGCTATCGGCCGGGTCGAGCGGTCGAACAGCGCCATGCCGAAGATCAGTTCCAGGTTCTTCAGATGCTGCGAGGCGGCAGATTGCGTGATCCGCAGGGCCGAGGCCGCCGCCGTCACCTGCCGCATCTCGGCCACCGCCATGAACACTTCGATGGCGCGGAACAGGTTGATATCAGGTTCGTCTTTGCCGCGTTCGCGCATGATCTTAACCGGGTTGTTGTTCTGGTAAGAATTAGTATCCCTAATGATGCCTGTCCATCCTTGCGCGAGAGCCGCTGCCTCTGTCTGATTTTGCCAGAAGAGACGGGGCGCCTGGAATGCGGAAGATCGTGATTATCGGCGGCGGTGCGGTGGGGCTCAGCCTCGCCTATCATCTGACAAAGACCGCTGCCGTTTCGGTCACGCTGCTGGAGCGTGGCAGCCTGACCTCGGGCACCAGCTGGCATGCGGCGGGGATCGTCGGGCCGTTGCGCGCGACCCCCAATGCAACCCGGCTCGCGATGTATGCGGGCGAGCTTTTTCCAAAGCTTGAGGCGGAAAGCGGGCTTTCGACCGGCTATCGTCGCACTGGCGGCTATTGGCTGGCGCGCGATCCGGCGCGGATGGATGAACTCCATCGGATTGCGGCGCTTGGACGGCATTTCGGGCTGCATCCGACGATTACCGGGCCCGAAGGCGTCACCGTCCCGGGGCTCGATCTGACTGGTGTGACCGGCGCGATGGCGGTCGCGGAAGACGCCAATGTGAACCCGGTCGATCTCTGCATGGCCTATGCGCGGCTGGCAAAAGCCCAGGGGGCGCAGATCCGCGAGGGCGCGCGGGTTGACCGGATCCTGACCGAAGGCAGCCGCGTGACCGGCGTGTTGCTGGCAGGTGGCGAGGTGATCAAGGCCGATCAGGTCGCGCTTTGTGCCGGCGCCTGGTCAAAGCGGCTGGCCGATCCGCTTGGCGTCGCGCTGCCCTTGCAGGCGGTTGAGCATATGTATGTGGTGACCGAAGCCATGCCCTTGATGCCGCATCCTTTTCCGGTGCTGCGCGACCTGGATCGCGGCATCTATATCAAGGGCGATGCCGGCAAACTGGTGATCGGTGGCTTTGAGCCGAACGCCAAATGCTGGGACGCCTTTGGCCCCTCGGGCGACCGGCCTTTCCTTGAACTGCCCGAAGACTGGGAGCAGTTCACGCCCTTTATGGAGGCGGCGCTGGCGCTGATCCCGGGCCTTGCCGATGTCGGTATCCAGCATTTCATGAACGGGCCCGAAAGCTTTACGACCGATACGAAGATGCTCCTGGGCGAGGCGCCTGCAACCGACGGGCTGTTCGTCGCCACAGGGATGAATTCGGTGGGCGTGATGTCTTCGGCCGGGGTGGGGCGGGTTCTGGCCGACTGGATGCTGGCCGGTCACGCGCCGATGGATCTCTGGGAGGTCGATATCGCCCGCGCCGATCCGCTGGCGGCCGCGGCCGCGCATGTCGAGACCAGGATGGAAGAGGCCGTGGCCGATGCTTTCGCGCTGCATTGGCCGTTCAGACAGCCGAAAGCCGGGCGCGGTTTGCGCAAATCGGCGCTCCATGCGGAATGGGAGGCGGCAGGCGCGGTCTTTGGCCTTACAGCCGGCTGGGAGCGTGGTCTGTGGTATGCGCAAACTCCGGCGGAACGGGCCCTGCCGCTGTCTGTTGGCGCGCAGCCCTGGTATCCGATTGCGGTTCGCGAGGCGGCACAGATGGCGGCGGGGGTGGCGCTGCTCGACCTTACGCCTTTCGGGAAATTCGACATTGCAGGGCCCGATGCGCTGCGCTTCCTGCAACAGATCACCACCGCCAATATGGATGTGGCGCCTGGCCGCGCGGTCTATACGCTGATGCTGAACGTGATGGGCGGTATCGAGGGCGATGTGACAGTGCGCCGGGCTGCGGATCATTTCCGTCTGGTGTCCGGGGCGGCGACGCGCTGGCGCGATATGGCCTGGCTCCGCCGCCGTGCCGCTGGCTTTGACGTGACCATCACCGATGCAACGGAAGCTGAGTGCGTGATCGGCGTGATGGGGGCAGGGGCGCGGGCACTGCTGGCCGGGCTGTCGCCGGATGACTGGCAGGATTTCGCCTTTTCGACCGCGCGCGAGGTGGTGATCGCGGGCCAGTCCTGCCTTGCGCAGCGGGTCAGCTTTGTCGGCGAACTCGGCTGGGAGCTCTATATCCCCAACGCCTCCGCCCCGGCGGTGTTCCGGGCGCTGCGGGCGGCGGGGGCGGCGCCGATGGGCCATTACGCGCTGGATGCCTGTCGGATCGAAAAGGGTTTTCGCCATATGGGCCATGATCTGGGCCAGGACATTTCGGCGCTTGAGGCGGGGCTCGGTTTTACCATCGACTGGTCGAAGGATTTCATCGGCAAAGCGGCGCTGGAGGCGCAGCGCAGGGCGGGTCTGCGCCGCCGCCTGGTGCTGTTCGATCTGCCCGATCACCCGCTGGTCCTGCATGATGAACCGATCTGGGATTCGGGCCGGGTGGTCGGGCTGACCACCTCGGGCGCACGGGGGGCGCGGACAGGGAAGACCCTGGCGCTTGGCCTTATCGATATCGCGCCGGGCGAGACCCCGCAGGCGACGGCCCTGCGGCAGTTTACCATTGAAATCGCAGGGAAACACTATGCGGCACTGGCGCTGACCCGGCCGCCGTTCGACCCTTCGGGCGAGAGGATGAAGGCATGACGCGCGACGCACAGGTTCTGATCATCGGCGGCGGCGCCATGGGTGTTTCGCTGATGTATCACCTGATGAAATCAGGCTGGACCGATGTGATCCTTACCGAGAAAAACGACCTCACCCATGGGTCAACCTGGCATGCAGCCGGGCTTTGCACCCATTTCGCGCATAATCCAACCATCCAGGAGCTGCGCGCCACCAGCGTCAGGCTTTACCGCGATATCCTTCCCGCCGAGACCGGCGAGGATTGCGGCTTTCACCCGTCAGGCGCGATGCGGATCACGTCGAACCCCGAGCGGATGGCGGAATTTGCCCATGTTGCGGGCCTGTCGAAATTCACCGGCTATGAGCTCAGGCTCTTGCACTCGCCCGAAGAGGTGGCGGCGCTGCATCCGCTCGCGCGGACCGAAGGCATTATCGGCGGGATTTATGAGCCCGATGACGGCCATGTCGACCCGACGCTTGCGACCAATGCGATGGCGAAGGTCGCCCGCGAACGCGGCGCTGTGATCCTCAGGCGCAATCCCGTGCTGGGGATCCGGCGCGAAAACGGCGTCTGGGCGGTCGAGACGTTGCAGGGGCTGATCCGGGCGCAGCATATCGTCAATGCCGCCGGCACCTGGGGGTTCGAGATCGGGCGGATGATGGGGGCGAATGTGCCCTCGGTTCCGGTGCTGCACCAGTATCTGGTGACCGATACGGTGTCTGCGGTGGCTGATCGGATCAAAGCGGGGTTGCCGGAACTGCCGATGATCCGCGACCCCGAGGAAAGCTGGTATGTCCGCCAGGAGCGTGATGCGCTGATCCTTGGCCCCTATGAGAAAGAGGCGCAGGTCTGGTCGGTTGACGGCGTGCCGCCCGAATTCGGGGCCGAACTGATGGAGCCGGACCTGGACCGGGTCGAACATATCCTGATGGCGGCGATGGCGCGGATCCCGGCGCTGGAAACCGGCGGGGTGAAATCGGTGGTCAATGGCCCGATCACCTTTACCCCCGATGCCAATCCGCTGATCGGGCCGGCCTGGGGTCTTGAAAACGCCTGGCTTCTGACCGGGTCTTCGATGGGAGTGATGGAGGGCGGCGGCTCTGGCTGGTTCCTTGCGCATTGGATGACCCATGGCGCGCCGCCGATGGATGCGCTGGCAGTCGACAGCCGTCGCTTTGGCCCATGGGCGGATCGCGCGTATCGGGTGGCAAAGGCGGTTGAATGTTTTGGCCTCCAGTTCGGAGTGCATTACCCGCATGAGGAACGCCCCGCCGCGCGCGGCAAACGCCTGACGCCGCTGCATGATCTGATGCTGGCGCGTGGCGCTC
Source organism: Pseudogemmobacter sp. TB195 (assembly GCF_058313095.1). Lineage (NCBI taxonomy): Bacteria > Pseudomonadati > Pseudomonadota > Alphaproteobacteria > Rhodobacterales > Paracoccaceae > Pseudogemmobacter > Pseudogemmobacter sp. TB195. The sequence goes on along the minus strand of NZ_JBZEGG010000001.1, from coordinate 214,429 downwards.
AGATGGGCGCGGCTTATGGATGGGAACGCCCGAACTGGTTCGGCGCGCCCGCGCGGCTCACCTTCGGGCGGCCCGACTGGTTCGATGCCGTGGCGCAGGAATGCCGGATGGTGACCGGGGGCGCGGGCCTTGCCGATATGTCGGTCTTCTCGAAATTCGAGGTGAGAGGGCCGGGGGCGCGCGCCTTTGTCGATGCGCTTGGCTGCAATATGGCGCCGAAGACCGGGCGGGTGGGGCTGACCTATGCGCTGAGCCCGGCGGGCGGCACCGAGGCGGAATTCACGGTCGCCTGTCTTGCGGAGGACCATTTCTACCTGACATCGGCTGCGGCGGCAGAGATGCGCGATGATGATCTTCTGCGCGCGCGTGCGCCGGGCTTTGATGTCGAAATCAGCCGGGTCAGTGACGATTTCGCGGTGATCGGCCTGATGGGGCCGGCTGCGCCCGCAGTCCTCGGGCGGCTGACCTCTGACCCGTTCGGGCCCTGGATGTCGGTGCGTGAGATGACTGTCGCGGGGATCCCGGTCCGCGCGTTGCGGCTTTCCTATATCGGTGAGGCGGGGTGGGAGCTGCATGTCCCCGCCGCCCGCGCGGCAGAGCTGTTCCTCGCGCTGGAAGCCGCAGGCCAGCCCGAGGGGATCGGCTGTTTCGGGTCTTATGCGATGAATGCGATGCGGCTGGAAAAGGGCTATCCCGCCTGGGGTGCCGATTTCACCACCGAACGCACACCCGCCGAAACCGGAATGGGGTTCCTTGTGAAACCCGATCACGATTTCCCTGGCCGCGAGGCGCTTCTGGCCCGTATGGCCGACCCTGCGCGGTGGGAGATGGTGCTCCTGGAAATCGACCCCGGCGAAAGCGAGCCCTATTACGCGCATTCTCTCTGGCAGGGCGCGGCCCCGGTCGGCATCGTGACCTCGGCCGCGACCGGGCATCGGACCGGCAAGGTTCTGGCGCTTGCCTATCTGCGCGACCGGAATGCGCGGGATGGGCTGGAGGTTGAGATTCTCGGCACCCGCCGCAAGGTGCGGATCCTTGATCGTCCGCCTTTCGACCCGGACAATCTCCGGCTGCGGAGCGGAGTGACATGAGCCCCCCGGTGCCGCGCGCGGTTGCCATCGTCACCGGCGGCCTTTCCGGCATCGGTCATGCCGTGGCGCTGGATCTTGCGGCGCGCGGCTACCGCGTCGTGGTCGGCGCGCGTGATCTGGAAAGCCGGGCGCGGCTGGATGCTTTTGGCGCACTGACCGGGGCGGCGATTGCCGGCGTCGGCGAGGTCAGGGCCGATATGCTCGACCTCACCGATCCGGGTTCGGTGGCCGGGTTTTGCGAGCGCACGACCGAGCGTTTCGGCCCGGCGGATGTGCTGATCAACGCCGCCGGGATCACCGCCGAGCAGCCGGTCGAGGGGCATGGCGATGCGCTCTGGCAAGCCATCATCGACACCAATCTGACCGGTGCCTTCCGGATGATCCGGGCCTGTCTGCCGGGAATGAAGGCGCGGGGCTGGGGGCGGATCGTCAATATCGGGTCCACCGCCGCAACGGTGGGATGGAAGGACAATCCGGCCTATTGCGCCTCGAAAGCCGGGCTTCTGGGTCTGACGCGCTGTGTCGCGCTGGAGGGGGCTTCGCATGGCGTGACCTGCGTGATGGTCAGCCCGACCTGGGTCGATACCCCGATGATGGCCTCTGATCTGGCGCAGGTCGTGGCCCGTGAGGGCCGGGGCCGGAGCGTCGAAGAGGCCCGCGCAGCGATTGCCGCTGAAAACCCGCAGGGCCGCATCATCCAGCCCGGCGAAGTCGCGGAGCTTGTGGCTTTTCTGATCACCGATGCCGCCAAAGGCATCACTATGGAGGAGGTGAAGATCACCGGCGGCGCGCTCTGGTGAGCGTTTCCGGTGGCCAAAAAACACCAGACAACCGACAGGGAGATTGCAATGACAAAGAAGAGCATGAATGCCGCTGTGTCACTTCTCGCATTGGCCGCCATGGCCGGTGGGCCGGCGCTGGCGGCTGACCCCGGCGCTGTCGATGAGCCGATAAAGCTCGCCATGCTGGAATGGACGGGCGCGCAGATTTCCGCGCAGATCGCCGGCAAGGTCCAGGAAAAGGCGGACTATAAGGTCGACTATGTGACCGCCGGGAACTACCCGCATTTCCAGGGGCTTGCGGACGGAGATGTCGCGGCATCGGTCGGGATCTGGCTGAACAATGTTGGGGATGTTTACCCGAAAGTCCTCTCTGAGGGCAAAGTCGGGGATATTGGCAGTCTTGGGCTGACCACGAATGAGGGCTGGCTCTATCCGAAATTTATGGAGGAGCTTTGCCCGGCTTTGCCGTCATGGGAAGCGCTGAATGACCCGGAATGCGTGGCATTTCTAGCGACGCCCGACACGCTGCCGAACGGGCGGTTTCTGGATTACCCGGCTGATTGGGGGTCGCGCGCGGCGACGATCATCCTCGACAATAACCTGCCCCTGACCACGGTGCCTTCGGGGTCGGAAGGGGCGCAGCTGGCCGAGCTCCGCGCAGCGGCAGCCGCGAAGACACCGCTGGTCATGAAGTTCTGGGCACCGCATTTCCTCCTCGCCGAGGGCGAGACCGGCTGGATCGGGATGCCGCCCTGCAAGGATCAGTCCAATGAACATTGCATCATGCCGCCCAACGTCAACAAGGTGGTCTGGTCGGGCTTTGCGCCGAAATGGCCTGCCGCCTATGAGATCACCACCGAAGATCAGCAGAAAATGATGCTGGCGATCGACGAAAAGGGCCAGTCGCTGGATCTGGTGACAACCGAACGGGTCGCCGCGCATGAGGCGATCTGGCGCCCCTGGCTTGACCAGGCGCTGAACTGAGGCCGGGGCGGTGATGAGCGCCGTGGCATCAGACAGTATCACGCTCAGCTGCCGGGGATTGTGGAAGGTATTCGGGCTACGGCCCGGCCACTACTTTGACACCACCGGCTGCCAGATCGACCCAGAGGCGCTGGTCGCGCGCCTCAGGCAGGAGGGGCATATTCCGGCGGTGGCGGATGCCACATTTGATGTCCGCAAGGGCGAGATTTTCGTCATCATGGGCCTTTCCGGGTCGGGGAAATCGACGCTGGTGCGCTGCCTCTCGCGGCTGCCGGATATCGAACATGGGGTGCTGGAATTCGAAGGGCGGGATCTCTCGCGCATCTCGGGGCGTGAACTGACCGAAATCCGGCGGCGCAAGATGGGGATGGTGTTCCAGAGCTTTGGGCTGATGCCGCATCTGACGGCACTGGAAAACGTCGCCTTCCCGCTGAAACTGCAAGGCATCGCGCGAAGCCTCGCGCCGGACCCGGAACTGTGGTTCCTTGACGAGCCGTTTTCGGCGCTGGATCCCCTGATCCGGCGGCAGATGCAGGATGCATTCCTGCGGCTGCACCGCCAGCTGAAAAAGTCCATCATCTTCATCGCGCATGACATTATGGAGGCCCGCCGGCTTGCCGACCGTATCGCGCTGATGCCGGGCGGGCAGATCATCCAGATCGGCACACCGGCTGAAATCCTGCTGCACCCGGCTGATGACCATGTCGCGCGCTTCACCGCCGAAGTGGCGTTGAGCCGGGCGATCCGGGTGCGCGATCAGATGACCCCCGGCGGGATATCGGGTGCCGCAGACGGCCCCGGGGACGCGCCTGAAGCCTTGTCAGAGGCGCTTTTGCCCGATCTTGCCAGCGGGCAGCGGCAGTTCGCGGTCGCCGGCACGCGGGGAATGGTACTTGAGTCCGAGTCGGTTCTGGCGGTGCTGCGCCGTGATGCCTCTGGCACGGAGGAGCTGTGATGCGGCATTTCACCCGGGAAGAGATGATCTGGGCGGGGCACGGTGCGGCTTGGGCTGAACCAGACCATCATGGCGGCGCTGTCGATGATGGTGATCGCGGCGCTGGTGGGCACGCGCGAGCTGGGCCAGCAGGTCTGTGTTGCCCTGTCAATGGCCGATGCCGGAGCGGGGCTGATCGCGGGGGGCATCATCGCCGCTATCGCACTGGTCGCGGACCAGCTGTTGCGGGCGCCAGACGGCAGATCCGGAGGGAAATCCGGGGGGAAGACATGACGCAAATGGGCAAGAGGAGGGTCAGATGAACAGGATCTACGCTTTGTGGTCACATCCGCGGTCGATGTCGACCGCGATGGAGCGGGTGATGCGCGAGCGCGGTGATCTCGACTGCGCGCATGAGCCCTTCATGTATGACTACTATGTCCATCGCGCGATAAGGCAGATGCCGCATTTCGATGTCCGTCCGGATCACCCGGTCAGCTATCCCGCGATCCGCGACCATCTGCTGGCGCGGGCGGCGAAGGGGCCGGTTTTCTTCAAGGACATGTCTTATTATGTGATGCCGCATATCCTGGAGGATGCGGCCTTCGCGCCGCATCTGGTCAATGCCTTCCTGATCCGCGACCCGCTGGCTTCGATCACATCGTACTACAGGCTCGACCCGGAGGTCAGCCTCGACGAGGTCGGGCTCGAGGCGCAATGGCGTCACTACAGCGCGCTGAAGGCCGCAGGCCGGAACCCGGTTGTGCTTCGGGCCGAGGCGGTGCGCGAGGACAGTCGCGGCACGATGGCGCGGTTCTGGCAGGCGGTCGGGCTGCCATTTTCCGAACGTGCCTTCACCTGGCAGGATGAAAAGCCGAAGGACTGGGATCAGGTCGGCGGCTGGCATGGGGATGTCAGCGCTTCAAAGGGGATCCGCCCGCTGAGCGCAACCGAGGCCGGGGAAGCGCGCACCAAATTTGACGCTCTCGCCCTGACGCATCCGCGTATGAAACGCGATCTGGCGCATCATTTGCCCTATTATCAGAAGCTTCTGGCCGAAGCTTTGTGCTGAACTGGCGGGTCGCCGCGCGAATCGCCCTGGGAGCGCAGAAAATGCCTCTCCTTTGACCCATGAGAAGAGAATAATTCCCCTGCCGGGGCGCAAAGTCTGACTGGCCCCTTCCCTTGCCGCGCCTTGCCGGAATCGAGACTATTTCGCCTGAAACCACAGGTGACCCCATGTCATACGCAGCCGGCCCGGCCAGAGATGCCGGTCAGTCTCCCCCCTCCGGCCTTGCGCGGAGCCTCGCGGATCTGGCGCTGCGGCTGACCACGCGGCGGGCGGGGGATGGGGCGATCAGCCTGCCGCCCGGGCGCGAGCTCCGGCTGGCCTCGCCCGTCTGGTATGAGATCTGGTCGCGCGATGCGGCGCGGCTTGGGCGGCTGGGGGTTGCGGTCCTGCCCGAACAGATCGCCTCGCTGGCCTCTGACGAGCGGCAGGCGCTGGTCTCCGCTCAGCTGGCGCTGAGCGGGGCGGGGCCGGGGCTGCCAGACTGGCTGAAACCGGCGCTCAGCCGGGCGAAAGCGCGCCTGGAGATGCGGCTTTCCTGGCTCGACTGAGCTCCTTCGCTGTCTCAGCTTTTGCCGATCGAGGGCAGGAAGCGCCGCTCCATCCAGCGCAGCAGGATCTCGGAGATCGTGGCCAGAGCCGAGATCACGAGGATCCCCGCGATCACCATATCGGTCACCAGAAACTGCGCCGCCGACTGGATCATATAGCCAAGGCCCCGTGTTGCCGCGACCAGTTCAGACGCGACCAGCGTCGTCCAGCCCGCGCCAAGCGCGATACGCATGCCGGTAAAGATCGATGGAAGGGCCGCGGGCAACATCACCTCGCGGATCAGTTGCGCACGGGTGGCACCAAAGGTGCGGGCGGCGCGGATCTGGTTTTCGCCCGCGGCTTTGACGCCCGAGACGGTCGAGATCACGATGGGCGCCAGCATGGCGATGCCGATCACGAGGACTTTCGAGCCTTCGCCAATGCCGCACCAGATGATGATCAGCGGCAGATAGGCCAGCGGTGGCAGCGGGCGGATGAATTCGACCAGCGGATCGAGGATGCCGCGCCCGATCTTTGACGTGGCGATCAAAAGTCCGACCGGCACCCCGATCAGCATGGTGAAGAACAGCGCGGCAAAGACCCGCCAGAGGCTCGCGCCCATATGCTCCAGCAGCGTGGCATTGGCGTAGCCGTCAAAGGCCACCCGGGTCAGCGCCGCCCAGACCTTTGCGGGCGAGGGCAGGAACACCGGCGAGGCCCAGCCCGCCCAGGAGGTCAGTGCCCAGATCAGGATCAGCCCGCCGATGGTGGCCGTGCCCAGCAGCAGCCCCCAGGGCAGGCGCAGCTTTGGCCGGTCGCCCCTGGTGTGCGGCGTGCTGAGGGCGGAGGTATCTGCGGTATTGTCGGTCATCAGGCGGGCTCTTTCTCATAGATCGCGGCCAGCAGGCGTTCGCGGGCGGCGATAAAGCCGGGCTCGGATTTCAGGGCGCGCGGGTCTTCGCCGCGGATGAAACGGCGGCCATAGTCATAGCTTTCCTGAAAGCTGATGCGGCCCGGATCCGGTGCCAGGACCACGACCGAGGTCGACAGAAACAGCGCCTCCTCGACCGAATGCGTGATCAGAAGCGCGCCGGTATGGCTCTGATCCCAAAGCTGAAGCAAAAGCTCATGCATCCGGTCGCGGGTCATGGCGTCAAGCGCGCCAAGGGGTTCATCCATCAACAGGAAATCCGGCCCCGAGGCCAGCGCGCGGGCAATCCCCACCCGCTGTCGCTGCCCGCCGGAAAGCTGCCAGATATGTTTGTCTTCCTGACCTTCCAGATGCACCGCCGCCAGCCAGCGCCGGGCGGTGGCCTCGCGCTCGTCCCGCGCCACCCCGGCTAGTTTCAGCGGCAGCGCGACATTCTCGACCACGGTGCGCCAGGGAAACAGCGCGTCATCCTGGAACACCACCGCCCTGTCCGGGCCCGGCCCGGTGACAGGGGCACCGCCGATGCTGACCTGACCGGAACTGGGCTGCAAAAACCCGGCGGCCAGGTTCATCAGTGAGGTCTTCCCCGATCCCGACCGCCCGATGACCGAGATGAAATCACCCTGCGACAACGACAGGGTGACGTCTTTCAGCACCGGGGTGGCAGTGCCGGGATAGGTCAGGGAGATATGCGACAGGCTGAGAACAGACATGATGCGACTTTCAGAACGGCAAAGCCCGGCGCCGGGAAAGGCGCCGGGATCCGGGGCTTTTCGCCCGGGCGGATTACTTCAGCGCGGCCTCGGCAAAGCCTTTGTTCACAAAGGCGCTGTAATCATCCTTGGCGGTCGCCGAACCCTGTTCCTGCAGGAAGGCGGCAGTGTTTTTGATGGCTGCCGCAGTGGCGCCGCCAAGGAAGGCATCTGAGGTCTGGTCTTTCAGCCCGGCAAAGACATAGCCCTTCAACAGCGCCGGCACGTCTGCCGCAGGTGCGCCGGTCAGCTCGGCGATCTTTTTCGCCGCGTCACTGTCGGCGCCCCAGGCGGCGGGGTCTTTGATATAGGCATCGGTCGCCTCGCCGGTCACTTTGACGAAAGCGGTGACGATTTCGGGATGCGCCTCGGCATAATCCTTGCGCACGATCCAGGCGTCAAAGGTCGGGCCGCCCCATGCCGCCACGTCAGAGCTGTCGGCCAGAACCGTGCCGCCGGTGGTCTTGATCTGGTTCAGCACCGGATCCCAGATATAGGCGCCGTCAATATCGCCGCGTTCCCAGGCCGCCGCGATTTCCTGCGGGCGCAGGTTCAGAAGGTTCACCTCTGAAGCCGGGATGCCCCAGTGTTTCAGCGCCGTCAGCAGCGAATAATGCGCGGTCGACACGAAAGGCGTCGCGATCTTCTTGCCCTTGAGGTCTTCCGGTTTCTCGACCCCCTTGACGGCCAGCGCTTCGGCTTCGGCGATATTGCCGACAATATAGATGGTCTCGATCGGCAGATCCTGCGAGGCGGCTGCGGTCAGCGGCGACGAACCGACATAGCCGATATCAATCGAGCCCGCCGCGACGGCCGCGATGACATCGGCGCCGCCGCCGAACAGGTGCCATTCGACCTCGGCGCCGGTGGCGCTTTCATAGGTTTTGTCGGCCTGGGGCACGCGCGAGGGCTCGACGATCTGCTGCCAGCCGATCCGCAGCGTTTCGGCGAAAGCAGGCAGCGAGACGCCGGCAAGCAGGCCGGCAAGGGTCAGGGTGGTGGTCAGTTTGCGAAGGGTCATGATGATCTCGTTACGGGGTGTCACAGGCTGCCAGGGCGGCATTTGCATGGGCTAAATCTGGCCGGGAAAGCCGTTTCAGGCCATTCTGAAGAGGCCACCGGTTAAAGCGAGCGCCATTTGCTGGCCCTGCGGGGAGGAGAAGAATATTCCCCTCCCCCGGTCAGTATCGCCTTTGAGGGGGCAGAATCAGCCGGTGTCGCCCAGTTTCCCGGCGCCCTGGTGTTTCAGGCGGTTGCGGTTTTGGTTTCACTCGATATAAGATGTAATAACATAACGTATTGAGGTCGCCATGCCCGCCAGCCCCCATCCGAACCTGCCCCGCTCCGGGGATCAGCGCCTGCCTGTGACCGTGCTTTCGGGCTTTCTCGGTGCCGGTAAGACCACGCTCCTGAACCATATCCTGAACAATCGCGAGGGCCGCCGCGTTGCCGTCATCGTCAATGATATGTCCGAGGTGAATATCGACGCCGACCTTGTGCGCAGTGGTTCAGAACTGTCGCGATCCGAGGAAAAACTGGTCGAGATGACCAATGGCTGCATCTGCTGCACCCTGCGCGATGACCTTCTGAGCGAAGTCCGGCGCCTCGCTGGGGAAGGGCGGTTTGACTATCTGCTGATCGAATCGACCGGTATTGCCGAACCTCTGCCGGTCGCCGCGACCTTTGACTTTCGCGACAGTGACGGCGCGAGCCTTTCGGATCTGGCGCGGCTGGATACGATGGTCACCGTGGTCGATGCGGTCAATCTGACGGCGGATTTCGCGAGCCATGACTTCCTCGCCGACAGGGGCGAGAGCCTTGGCGAGGCTGACACCCGCAATCTGGTCAGCCTGCTGACCGATCAGATCGAATTTGCCGATGTCATCGTGTTGAACAAGGCCGAGCTGGCGGGGCCGGTGCGTCTTGATCAGGCCCGCAAAATCATCCGTGCCCTGAACCCCGGGGCGCGGCTGATCGAGACCGATTGCTCGCGCGTTTCGCCCTCGGACATCTTCGATACCGGGCTTTTTGATTTCGACCGCGCCCATCTGCATCCGATGTGGGCGAAGGAGCTTTACGGCTTCGCGGATCACCAGCCCGAGACCGAAGAATACGGCATTTCCTCATTCGTTTACCGCGCGCGTCAGCCGTTTCATCCGCAAAAGATCTATGACCTGTTCAATGGCGATCTGCCGGGGGTGATCCGGGCGAAGGGGCATTTCTGGATCGCCTCGCGCCCGGACTGGGCGGTGGAATTCTCGCTTGCAGGCGCGATTTCAGGGGTCACACCACTGGGGCGCTGGTGGGCGACGGTGCCGCGTGATCGCTGGCCGACCCATCCCGAGGGGCTGGATCAGGTCATGCAGCATTGGGCCGAACCCTGGGGGGATCGCCGACAGGAGCTGGTCTTTATCGGCGCGGGCATGGATGAGGCGGCGATCCGGGCAAGCCTTGATGCGGCGCTGATGCCGGAGGCCGGGACAGAACGGGCAGGGACGACCTGGGCCGATCTGCCCGATCCCTTCCCCGACTGGTCCCGGCGCGAGGCGGTCTGATCCATGACGCGCAATCTGGTGACAAGCCTGCGCGGACGCGCCCGCCCGCGCCCGATGGAGCGGTTTGACCGCCTGCCGCCCGATCTGCGCTGCTGGCTGTCGCAGGCGGTGCTGCCCTGGAGCCCGCATTCCGCTCTGCGGCTCTGGACGCGGCTGCGGCGTGAAACCGGAGGAGACCTTGCCCGGATGCTGGAACGGCTTAATCAGGCAGAACAGAGACTGATTTCGCGCGATGCGCCTGTCATCTGGGGTGGGCCACGCCAGGAAACGCCCCGACCCGCCGGGACTGCAATTCCAGGGCTTGTTTCTGGCGGCGCGGCGTTCTGCCTGGATGATCCCTTGCGCAATGGCGCTGGTCTCACGGGGCGGTGAATTGCGGCCGCCACGGGGCGGCGGGTATGAAGGAGTATGGTCTTGCGGCTCCTCTCTCTCCTCGCCTGGCTCGCGCTGCCGCAGATGGCGCGGTCGCATCCGCATGAATTTGTCGATACCGGCCTCACTTTCCGGTTCGATGATCAGGGATCGCTGGCGGCGGTGTCGGTCGAATGGGTCTATGACGACCTCACCTCGCTTCTGATCCTGAGCGATCTGGGCATGGATAGGGATGGCGACGGCATCCTGACGGCAGAAGAGGCGGAGAGGCTGAACGAGATGGCGACAAACTGGCCCGAGGGCTTCGACGGCAATCTCTGGCTGAGCCAGGGAGGCAGGCCGGTTGCGCTTTCGCGCCCGCAGGAGGGGGCGGCGGACCTATGGGAGGGGCGGATCCGCATGACCCATATCCGCGCCTTGCCCGAGCGACGCGACCCGGCCGGCGGCGAAATCCGCCTCCAGGCCTATGATCCGTCTTATTACATCTTTTATGATCTGGCCGGAACGCCTGGCGTCCAGGGGCAACCTGGCTGCCGCGCCCGGGTTGAGCCCGCCGACAGTCGCCGCGCGCAACAGCTCTATGATGAGGCCCTCGCACAGCTGAGCGATGCAGAGCTGGAGGGCGGGACCTATCCCGAAATCGGCGGCGCCTTTGCCGATACAGTGCTGCTTGACTGCGAGACACCATGAGGGCGCGGCGGTTTTTGCTGCCGGGGCTGGTTCTGCTGGTCTCCCTGATCGCGGTCGCGGTCTTTACAACGGGGCTGGATGACGGGTTGGCGCGCCGGCTGGTCGAGGTCCAGCGTGAGTTTCAGAATGCGCTCGGTCAGTCGCTGCGGGCGCTTCGCGCCGGTGAGGCCGGAGCCGCGACCGGATTCCTGGGCCTCTGTTTTGCCTATGGCTTTTTTCATGCGCTCGGGCCGGGGCACGGCAAGGCGCTGATCGCCGGCTATGGTTTCGCAAGCCGCGCCACGCTGCGGCGTCTCATCTGGATTGCCGGGCTTGCAGCGCTTGGCCAGGCGCTGGTTGCGATTGTGCTGGTTTATGGCGGGATCTGGATGTTCGAGGGCGCGCGCGACCGGATCGAAGGGCTGGCCATGGTGATCGAGCCCCTCGCAATGCTGGCAATCGCCGGTCTCGGGGCCATGCTTTTGCGGCGCGGGCTGCGGCGGTCGCGGCCCGCAATGGTCCATACGCATCATCACCATGACGAGACCTGTGGCTGCGGCCATGGTCATGCGCCCGGCCCCGAACAGGTTGCCGCCGCCTCCGGCTGGCGCGAGGTTCTGGCGCTGGTGGCGGGGATCGCGTTCAGGCCCTGTACCGGCGCATTGTTCCTTCTGGTCCTGACCTGGCGGCTGGGGATCAACGGGCTGGGGATCCTTGGCACCATCGTGATGGCGGCGGGCACCTTCCTGATCACAGCGCTTGCGGCGACCCTCGCGGGGCTGACCCGCCAGGGTCTGACGCTGGCCTTGCCCGGCGCCAGCCCGCGCCTCTTTGCGGCGGCCGAGATCGTGACCGGCGTGATCGTCATGATCCTTGGCCTGAGTACGGCGTTGAGGTTGCTTTAGGACAGCACCTCGCTGGACGCCAGGGCCCAGACCCGGGTCTGCCCGAGGTTCGGCCTCTCGGGATCACGGTGAGCCATATCGGCGGCGCGTCGGTCCTGCCCGATCTGCCCGGCCAGATCCCGCCAGACTATCAGATTGCCTGCTTCACCGCAAATGGCGTTCATGCCCTCCTCCCCCCGCCGCGCAGGATCGCGAAGCCAGGGAAGACCGTTACCGCCGGCTCGATTACGCGCAATCAGGTGCTGCGGGCCCTCAAATTCCTCGGTCGCGATTTGTGGGGACGCTCAAGCGGCTGTTACCGCCGGAGCCGCGCCAAACCGAAAATGCATTGTCTGAAACTCTTGCGCCACCGCCTCATGGCGCATGACTTTGGTCGTAAGGTCGCTGATCTGCAGGTCCCTGTAACCGTTCAGAATCGCGACACCACCTTCGGCACATCTCGGAAAAAGGCCGTGCGATCAGGCCGTCCCGGGATAGCCGAAACTCCACCGTCAGCTGACTTCTGCAACACAGCCATCGGCGCTTATCGATCATCTCGCGGTGAGACGTTCGCGATGGCGATGGTGGAAGAGGCCGCCGACCGCATACCGGCCGCCAATCCAGGGGGTCCCGACGATCCGAACGAGCATTGGGAAGCGGAACCATTCGCCATTCTGCGCAGGAGGCGGATGGCCAGGGACTGAGCTGTGACCCCGGATTCAGGAACGGGTTTGACCGTGCGAAGGCTGCACCCCTGCCTGATGTCCGGGCGTTGTTTGGCCTCTGCGAGGGGATCCCGCCGACGCTGAGCGGCACCGTGAGTTCCGATGTGGTGACGGGTGCGACGCCAGATCAGATGCCGGTCTGCCGCCGCGATCACCGCCCCGGCCTGCGGGACGCGATCAGCACCACGTCGCCGCCGCCGCCATCGACGTCAAACACACCAAAAGCTACGCCGCTGATCAGGCCGGCATTGACCTGAACGGCGGTGTCAGAGCCAGGGAGTCTCCCGCTCGCAATGCCCGTCAGTGACCCGTTAATCACGATGCGGGTGCTGGTGGAGCTGCTGCCAGAGATGCCCGGCCCGACCGGGGAACTGACCGTGACTCCAGGCATGGATTTCGCCGGCAGCAGTGATCTGCTGCGAAGTTACGCTGCCCGTGATGACAATGTCGCCTGAGCTGAGGATAGTTGCATTTCGGCCGAGATAAAGGCTGTCCGCACTGCCAAAGTCATCAGGTATTGCTGCTCTGTCATTGGTTCCGGGTGTATAGAAGAAGGCCATTTCACGTTTCGCAAGAAAGGGTATCGTCTCATGCCCTGTCTGAGGGGCGCATCAAATGGCGCCACCGGGACGGGGCAGGCACAGCGTGACGTAACCGCCCTGATCCTGAATTTCGTCAGCACGATTTGGAAGGCGATCCTTTCAGGGTCGTATCGGGCGGCGTCAGCTGCGGCGGAAGGTGAGGTTCAGCCGCAGATCACCGCAAACCGGGTGGGTGCCCGGTTTCAGCGTATCGATCCCGTGGAAGTAAAGCCGCGAGGGGCCACCCCAGACCACGACATCCCCATGTAAAAGCGGAATCTTCCGCGCCGGGTCGCTGCGGTTCAGCCCGCCAAAGCGGAAGATCGCGGCAAGGCCCAGCGAGACCGAAACGATGGGCTGTGAGAAATCCGCCTCATCCTGATCCTGGTGCAGCGCCATTTTTGCGCCGGGCTGGTACCGGTTGATCAGGCAGACATCCGGGGCAAAGCCGGGATAGCCGGCCTCTGTGGCGGCATCCTGCGCGAGGGCGCGGAAGGCGGCCGGCATAGCGGGCCAGGGCGCGCCGGTTTCGGGATCAAGCGCCTGATAGCGATAGCCGCGCCGGTCGCTGACCCAGCCGCCGCTGCCGCAATTCGTCATCGCAACCGACATGGCAAAGCCGCCGCGCGTGACCATATGGCGGAAGGGCGAGATGGCGGCGACCGCCGCGATCCCATCGGTCAGCGCATGGGCCTCGGGGCCTGCAAAGTACCTGAGCAGCACCGCACCGGGGGCCAGGTCTTCGCGACCCCGTTGCGGGAGGTCTGCATCACCGAAAAGATCTGTCATTGCCGTCTCCGCCGCTTATCGCAGTATCGCCTCCGGGACGGCGGAGCGCAAAAGAAAAGGGCCGTCCCGGGCTGATCCCGGGCGACCCCATCCGTCTTGCAACCGGTCTTCTGGCCTGATCCGAAGATCAGCCGTTGACCAGGTCTTTAAGAGCTTTGGCGATGGTGAATTTCACCTGCTTGTCGGCCGGTTTGGTCATGGTTTCACCGGTGGCCGGGTTACGGACCTGACGCTCGGGGCGCTCTTTGCAGGCCACTTTGCCGAGGCCCGGCAGGGTGACTGCACCACCTGCAGTGACTTCCTTTGCCACCACATCAGCAATCGCATCCAGTGCGGCCGAAGCGGTTTTCTTGTCGGCGCCCATTGCTTCGGCAAGGGCAGCCACAAGCTGGGTCTTGGTCATCGGCTTGGACATTGGTGTCTCCTGTTCTCGTTCGGCTTGTCCTTCTGATCCCGGGCCTGCAATTGCGGCTTCGGGACCCCCTTTTCAGGGCTGTCGCTCAGTCACCTGGAAAGTGGGGCGAAATCAAGCCCCAGAACGCAGCCGGGGCTGGAAATCAGCGGTTTTCACCGGAATTCCCTATGTCTCACAGGAATGCGGTTTCCTCAAAGCTGCGCAATTTGCGCGAATGGATGCGTTCCAACGGGGTTTCGCGCAGCAGCTCCATCGCGCGGATGCCGATCTGCAGGTGCCGCCCGACCTGGGCCTGGTAGAATTCGGTCGCCATGCCGGGAAGCTTCAGCTCGCCATGCAGCGGTTTGTCGGAAACGCAAAGCAGCGTCCCGTAAGGCACCCGGAAGCGGAACCCGTTGGCCGCGATGGTGGCCGATTCCATATCCAGCCCCACCGCGCGCGACTGCGACAGCCGCCGCACCGGGCCGGACTGATCGCGCAATTCCCAGTTGCGGTTGTCGATGGTGGCGACAGTGCCGGTGCGCATGATGCGCTTGAGCTCGTAGCCTTCCAGCCGGGTGACCTCTTCGACCGCGTCTTCCAGTGCGATCTGGATCTCGGCCAGCGCCGGGATCGGCACCCAGACCGGCAGGTCGTCATCCAGCACATGATCCTCGCGCAGATAGGCATGGGCGAGGACGTAATCTCCAAGCGCCTGGGTGTTTCTGAGCCCGGCGCAATGGCCGACCATCAGCCAGGCATGTGGGCGCAGGACCGCGATATGATCGGTGGCGGTTTTGGCATTTGACGGCCCGACGCCGATATTGACCAGCGTGATGCCGTCCCCGTCCGGGCGTTTCAGGTGATAGGTCGGCATTTGCGGCATTTTCGACGGAAGGAGGATCCTGCCATCCCCGGAGGTGATCTCCTGATCGCCGGTTGCGACAAAGCTGGAATAGCCGGAATTCGGGTCATCAAGCGCCGCGCGGGCGAAGGCCTCGAACTCATCGACATAGAACTGGTAATTGGTGAACAGAACATGGTTCTGGAAGTGCCGCGGGCTGGTTGCGGTGTAATGCGCCAGCCGTGCAAGGCTGTAATCGACGCGCTGCGCGGTAAAGGGCGCGAGCGGCATCGAGCCATCGGCGAAATGTTCAAGCGTTCCGTTGACGATGTCGTCATTGGTGGTCGCGAGGTCCGGCACGTCGAACACATCGCGCAGCGGGAAATCCAGCGCGCCGGCCTGGGGGATGATCAGGTCGGGCTGACCCGCCACCGCGAAATGCAGCGGGATCGGCGTGACCGAGGGGCCAATGGTGACCGGCACCCCGTGATTGCGGATCAGAAGGCCGATCTGCTGGATCAGATAACTGCGAAACAGATCAGGGCGGGTCACGGTGGTGGAATAGGTGCCTGGCCGCGCGACATGGCCAAAGGACAGGCGGGTGTCGACATTCGAGAAACTGTCCACCACAAGGCGGATTTCCGGGTAATAGGCGCGGATCCGGTTTGTCGGTCGGCCAGTGATCAGCGCCTCGCGGAACTGGCTGATCAGATGGGCGGTGGCCTCGTCATAAAGCACATGCAGCCGGTCAACGGCTTCGGTGGCATCGGTGAAGCTTTGCGCTTCGCTCGGGTCTGGCAAAAGAAGGATCGACACTTGTCCGTTTTGTCCTTTGGATCGCTGCGGCCTGACGGAGTATCGGGAGAGACATCCGGCGGGCCATCTGGCTGAGTTAAGCGCAAAGCGGGGCGCTGAAGCAAGTGAACTCCAGGTAACGGAGCGCGGGGGCCGAGCGGGGCGCTTGCACAGGCGCGCGTGCAGAGAGATAGTCGCGGCCATGAAAACACTGCTTTCTCTTGGACATGGATATTGCGCGGCCGCGCTGGCGCGCGGGCTTTTGGCCGAGGGCTGGACCGTGATCGGCACCACCCGCGATGCGGCAAAGGCGGCGGCGTTTGAGGCAATGGGCGTCGAGCCTCTGATCTGGGATCCGTCGCGGGGCGCGGATCTTGCGCCTGCACTGGCGCGCGCCACGCATATCCTGCATTCCGCCAGCCCCGATGAGGCGGGCGATCCGTTCCTGAACGCCTGGCCCGGGATCCGCGAGGCGCAGGTGGAATGGATGGGATATCTTTCGACAACCGGGGTTTATGGCGATACGCGTGGCGCCTGGGTGGATGAGACCTCGCCGGTTCTGCCCGCACGGGCGCGTTCGGGCGAACGGGTCCGTGCCGAGCGCGACTGGCTGGCGAGCGCGTTGCCGGTGCAGGTGTTTCGCCTGGCCGGGATTTACGGGCCGGGGCGCGGGCCGTTTGAGAAGATCCGCAATGGCTCGGCCCGGCGGATCCTGAAAGAGGGCCAGGTGTTTTCGCGCATCCATGTCGATGACATCGTGCAGGTGCTGCGGGCCTCGATGGCGGCGCCCTGGCCGGGGCGGATCTATAATGTCTGCGACGACCTGCCCTCATCCGCCGCCGAGGTGCTGAGCTTTGCCGCCGGTCTTCTGGGCCTGCCGGAGCCGCCGGCGGTGGAATTTGCCGAGGCGAAGATGGGGCCGCTTGCGCGCAGTTTCTATGAGGAATGCCGGCGGGTCAGGAATACGCGGATCCGGGAAGAGTTGGGGGTGCGGTTGTTATACCCCGATTACCGGGCGGGGCTGCGGGGGATCCTCGCGGCTGAGGGTTGAGAGGGTGGCTGGCGGCGGGAGCCTCCGGCGGGGATATTTAAGAGACAGATGAAAGCCGTTTTCAGGAGCGGGCAGGGGCGGCGATGGTGACGGTTCCGGATTTCAGTTTTGAGGCGGAGGCGCTGGCAGGTGGCGCCACCTGTGTCGTGGGTGTCGATGAGGTCGGACGCGGACCGATTGCGGGACCGGTGACGGCGGCGGCGGTGCGGCTGGATCCGGGAAATATCCCCGAGGGGCTCAGGGACAGCAAGGCGATGAGCCAGGCGGCGCGCGAGCGGCTGTCAGACTGGCTTTTGACCCATGCGGCCGTCTCGGTCGCGCATGCCAGTGTCGAAGAGATTGATGAGATCAATATCCTGCGCGCCAGCCATCTCGCGATGGAACGGGCAGTGGCGGGGCTGGGGCAGGGGCCCGATTTCGCCCTGATCGATGGCAACCTTTTGCCGCGCGGTCTGACGATCCCTGCCCGGGCCCTGGTCAAGGGCGATGCCCGCTGCCAGTCGATTGCCGCCGCATCAATTGTCGCCAAGGTTGCGCGCGACCGGATCATGGTGGATCTGGCGCAACAGTTTCCGGGTTACGGCTGGGAGCGGAACGCCGGCTACCCGACAAAGGCGCATCTCCAGGCGCTCCTGGATTTTGGCGTAACCCCTGTGCATAGACGGTCCTTCAAACCTATCCACAACATATTGTATCAAGGGATTTATGTAACCCCTTGATTCAATAAACAATTTGACGCCGAATCGGTTCTGACTCATCTTTATCCACAAGACGGCACACAAGAATTGCCGCGAGCAGAGGCAGAATATGGCGACGAAAAAAGCACCGGCGGAGCATGCGCTTCCGCTGAACGAAATTCTTGCGGGTGATTGCATCGAGATCATGGAGAGCCTGCCGGCGGGCTCGGTAGACCTGATTTTTGCGGACCCGCCCTACAACCTTCAGCTGAAGGGCGACTTGCACCGGCCGGATAATTCCAAGGTCGATGCGGTGGATGATCACTGGGATCAGTTCGCCTCTTTCGCTTCCTATGACGAGTTCACCCGGCGCTGGCTGGCGGCTGCAAAGCGGCTGTTGAAGCCCAATGGCGCGATCTGGGTGATCGGATCCTATCACAATGTGTTCCGTCTGGGCGCCGAGCTGCAGAACCAGGGCTACTGGATTCTGAACGACGTGGTCTGGCGCAAATCGAACCCGATGCCGAATTTCAAAGGCAAGCGGCTGACCAATGCGCATGAGACGCTGATCTGGGCCTCGAAAGACGAAAAGGCGAAATATACCTTCAATTACGAGGCCTTGAAGGCTTTGAACGAAGGCATCCAGATGCGGTCAGACTGGGTGATTCCGATCTGCACCGGGCATGAGCGTCTGAAGGACGAGCATGGCGACAAGGCGCATCCGACGCAAAAGCCCGAGGCGCTGTTGCACCGCGTGCTGCTGGCGACGACCAATCCGGGCGATGTTGTGCTGGACCCGTTCTTTGGCACCGGCACCACGGGGGCTGTCGCCAAGATGCTGGGCCGCGATTTCATCGGGATCGAGCGCGAGGAAGCCTATCGCAAGGCCGCGCTGGAGCGGCTGGCGCGGGTGCGCAAGTTCGATGCTTCGGCGCTGGAGATCACCGGCTCGAAACGGGCCGAACCGCGGGTGCCCTTCGGCCAGGTGGTGGAGCGCGGCATGCTGCGCCCGGGTGAGGAACTCTGGTCGCTCGGCAATCGCTACAAGGCCAAGGTCCGCGCCGATGGCACGCTGATCGGCAATGACGTCAAGGGCTCGATCCACCAGGTCGGGGCGGCCTATGAACGCGCGCCGTCCTGCAATGGCTGGACCTACTGGCATTTCAAACGCGACGGGAAAATGATCCCGATCGATATCCTGCGCCAGCAGATCCGGGCCGAGATGGGGGCCGATGCAGGAGCAGCCTCGGCGGCGGCTTCGCGCCCGAACTGATGCGATTACAATAAGATACGTGAACGCCTGCGCCCCGGTCCGCCTGGGGTGCCACTGCCCCGCCATGTTTACGTGGCGGGGCCTTTTGGTTGCGCGCGCCCTGGAGGGTCAGATGTTCTTCGCGGCGAAAGTCGCGAATTTTTCCAGCACGGTGCCGAGGAATTTTGCGGTCTCTGGTTTCAGCCCGCCCTTGTCATCCAGCATGTTCTGCACCTGGGCCAGATAGGCTTCGGGCTGTTGCAATGTTGGCATGTCGAGGAAGACCAGCGACTGGCGCAGATGGTGATTGGCGCCGAAGCCGGAAATCGCGCCCATCGAAGCCGAGATCACCGCAGCCGGCTTGCCGCCCCAGACACTGTGCCCATAGGGGCGCGAGCCGACATCCAATGCGTTTTTCAGCACCGCCGGCACCGAGCGGTTATATTCCGGCGTGACAAAGATCACCGCCTGTTTCGCCGCAATTGCCTTGCGGAATGCGGTCCAGGCAGCGGGTGGCGTGCCCTCGTCCAGATCCTGGTTGTAAAAGGGCAGATCCCCGATCGGGATGATCTCAAGGGTCATGCCCTTGGGTGCAAGGGCCTGCAGCCCTTTGGCGACCGAGAGATTGTAAGACCCGGCGCGCAGGCTTCCGACCAGGACGGCGACTTCCAGCTTGGACATTTGAAGGCTTCCTTCTGTTGATCCATGCATTCAGTGTTACGCATTACGGCCCGGGCGCAAAGGCTAGGGTGCTGGAGGCCCTGTGCCGATCGGCAAGGATCAGCCGTGAGGCTCAGCCGCGCCCGACATAGGGCATCGCAGTTGCCATGATCGTCGTGAAGAGTGTGTTCACCGTCAGCGGCTGGCGCGCGATCATCACGATGGCCTCGACGACATGGGCGACATCCATCACCGGCTCGGGGCGGATGCTGCCATCGGCCTGGAGCATGCCCCTGGGCATATCAGCCGTCATCGGCGTTGCGGCATTGCCGATATCGATCTGGCCGACTGCGATGCCATGTTCGCGTCCCTCAAGTGCGAGGGATTTGGTCAGCCCGGTCACCGCATGTTTCGACGCCGCGTAAGAGATCGTCTGCGGTCGTGGCACATAGGCCGAGATCGAGCCATTGTTGAGGATACGCCCGCCTTTGGGGTCTTGCACCAGCATCTGCCGCCAGGCCTCGCGCGCGCAGTAGAAGGCGCCGTTCAGATTGATCGCAATCACCGCATCCCAGCTGTCCGGCGTGGTATCCTCGACCCGCGCCTGGCCGCCAAAGGCACCGGCATTGTTGAAGAGGAAATCGATCCGGCCAAAACGCGCGACGATCTGCGCGAAAGCCTCGCGGACCGCGTCGGACTGGCTCAGATCGGCGGTGACGATCAGCGCGCGGTCGGGATCTGCGCTGTGCGCCGCCGTTTCCGCCAGGGGCGCCTCGCGACGGCCGATCAGCGCGCAGCGATAGCCCGCCGCGATCAGCGCCTGTGCCACGGCGCGCCCGATCCCCGATCCGGCACCGGTGATCACCGCGACCGGCAATTCGCTTTGTGTCATCTCAGCCCTCCCCGGCCTCGGTAATATCCACCGAATGGCGGCCCTCCTGCTGGCCGTCAAGCCGCAGCATCCCCGTCACCGGCGCCACATCACCATAGTCGCGGCCCATGCCGACATCTATATGGTCCGCACCGGTGAAACAGGCATTGGTCGGATCATAATCGATCCAGCCGCGCTGGCTGCCGCCCCAGGCCCTGACCCAGGCATGCATCGCATCTGCGCCAATGAGGCGCTTTCGCCCGGGCGGCGGCAGGGTGCGCAGATAGCCTGCCACATAGGCCGCCGGAATGCCGAGGCTCCTGAGGCCGCCCACCATGATCTGCGCGAAATCCTGACAGACGCCATTGTGTGCGGCAAAGGCCTCGGCCGGCGACGTGTTGACATCGGTGGCGCCGGTCTCGAACCTCATATGGTCATGGAGCATGAGGCCAAGCCGTTCTGTCACCACCGCCACGCTGTCTCCCGTCCTCAGCGCGCCGGCCGCAAAATCGCTGATGGCGTTTACCGGGGGGATGCGGCGCGAGGGCAGGTGGTAATGCAGCGGCGATGTCGGCCCGAGGCTGCGGCATTGCGCGATCTCGGGGCCGAGTTGGGTGACCGGCATCGAGAGGTCGAGCCCCTCGGGCTCTGCCAGCCGCTCGACCTCGGCTTCAAGGCGCAGCTCAAGCCGCGTCAGCCCGGCGGGGATTGCCGCCTCAACGACAGCAGTGCCGAAAAAATCGGTAAAAAAGCCCAGCTCGCCCGGTTCCGGCTCCAGCGTGACCTGGGATCCCAGAAGACGCTGGCGCCCGGGCAGAGTGGCGGGAAGGATGCGGAAATGCTGCCGCCCGGCGCCGCTGGGCCGGTCGAATTCATAGCTGATCTGCAGACGCAGCTTATAAAGGCTCATCGGAAATAGCGCTCCGAGATCAGGTCTGAAACCTCGCCCAGCCGCATCTGCACGGCATAGAGCGCTGCACTGTCGAGCGTTTCCGGCGTAGCGGTGGCGAGGTCGGTCTGCAGCCGCAGCAATGCGCGTGCCGGGGCGCTCAGCCGGTTTTCGACCAGGGCCTCGGGCAGCATCCGGATCAGATCCATCATGCCATCGACCTGGTTGCGGATCGCGCGCGGGTTCAGCGGGTCCAGCGCCAAAAGCCCGATCACCGGCCCGCGCCCCGAACTCATGGAATAGCGGCGCCGATGGATCATGACGGAATCGCCCAGCTCGATACACAGGTCGATGCCGCCGGGGTCGGCTTCGGGATCTGTCAGCGCCGCCAGCCAGCCCGCCATATTTCGGGCGCGTTCCTGCATCCGCCCCAGCGTCAGAAACCGCCAGCCGATCAGCCGGTACATATTTTCATGCACCAGGCCCGAAAAGCCCGCGAGCTTGCGCAACAGCGCCGAAAGCGCCTGGGCTGCATCATCGCCCGGGGTGACCTGCTGCGCCAGGCGTCGTGCCGATTTATCGAGATCCGTCAGCGCCGCCCAGCCATCGGTCGAGAAGCGGTCGCGCAGCTGCGCCGCCGAGGTGAGCGCGCGCCCGATCGTGTCCAAAAGCCCCTCGGGAATCGGATCGTCATGGTCGAGACCGGCAAATTCCAGGAGCTGATCGGTCTCGGCCAGCAGCGGCAGCGATCCGGTGCCGCTTACAGCGATGCGGCCATGATGCGCGCGCAACAGCCGCACCATGCCCTCGCTGCGTTCGACATAGCGGCCCAGCCAGAACAGGTTGTCAGCGGCGCGGGCGGGCAGCTCATCGGGTTCGGGCATGCCGCTTTGCCCTGCCGGGCGGTTCATCAGCGTATCGCCGCCCACATCGTCGGGCGAGATGATCCAGACATCCGCCGCCCCGCCGCCGCGCTGCATCGCCAGCGCCGCCGGGTCGGTGGTGGCGCCGATCCGGGCGAAACCACCCTGCATCACCTTCCACCCCGAAGCGGTGCGCGCGAGATAGACCCTGAGCGACATCGGGCGCGGCGTGATCCTGCCATCGACCAGGGCGGGGGTGGTTGAAAGCCGCACAACCTCTTGCGCCACCAGCGCGCCCTGGTCACGTTCCAGCCGGTCACGCAGGGCGTCTGGCGTCAGGCTGGCCGCCGCCAGCGGGTCATCCATCCGGTCATAGGGCAGGCCGGTGCCAAGCGCGGGGGAAAGGATCATGCGATCTGCTGCTGCCATCACTGCCTGGCGGGCCGCCGCATCGCCGCACCACCAGGTGGCGATATTCGGCAGCATCAGCTTTTCCCCGGTCAGGACCGGCGCGAGGCGCGGCAGAAAGGCCATCAGAGCCCGCGTCTCCAGCACGCCCGATCCCGGCGGGTTGACCATCGAAAACCCGCCCTGACGCAGCGCTGAGACGAGGCCGGGCGTGCCAAGCCGTGAGGCCGGGTCCAGCTCCAGCGGGTCGGCGAAAGACCCGTCTAGCCTGCGCCACAGCACATCCAGCGGCTTGAGGCCCGAGACAGTGCGCAGCATCAGCCGGCCGTGTTCGACCGTCAGATCCTCGCCCTGAACCAGGCTGATGCCCAGATATCGTGCAAGCCAGGCCTGTTCATACCAGGTCTCGTTCCAGGGCCCTGGTGTCAGGATCGCCACACGGGCGGCAGGATCCGTCCGCATCGACAGGAGGTGATCGCGAAACTCGCGGAAGAACCCGGCAAGCCGGTGCAGCTGCGGACCAAAAAGCTGCGGCCCAAAGGCGCGGGTGGTGGCGACCCGGGTCTCAAGCGCATAACCCGCGCCCGAAGGTGCCTCGGTCCGGTCGGCGAGCACCCACCATTGCCCGTCGGGGCCGCGCCCAATCTCAAAGGCGACGAAATGCAGGAAATGGCCGGAGCGTGGCGCGATCCCGACCATCGGCTGCGCCCAGGCGGGGTTGCCCGCCAGCAATTCGGCCGGCAGATGCCCCTCTGCGACCATCCGGTTTGGCCCGTAAATATCCGCCATCAACAGTTCCAGCAAATCGGCGCGCCGGATCAGCGCGGCGGAAAGCCGGGTCCAGTCGGCCTCGTCGATCAGCACCGGCAGATGGCTCAGCGGCCAGGGGCGCTCGACCGAAGCCGTACCGGCAGAGGTGTCATACTGCCGGTAAATCACCCCGGAATCGCGCAGGTAAAGATCGGCGCGCTCGATCGCACGGGTCAGATCAGTGTCGGAAAGCGTTTCCAGATGGTTGATTAAGGGCCGCCAGAGCGGGCGCATCTGCCCGTCCGGCCCGATCAGCTCATCGGGGACGCCGGGCAAAGGGCGGTACGCTGCCAGGCCGAAATCGTGACGCGGCTCTGATCCGGAAGGCGAAGCTCTGGCCGGAACCGAAGGGGAAGGCAAGTCACCAGTCATGGCTGGACCAGATGCCGATGGGGCGTCTCAGGTCAAGGGTCAGCGGGAATTCCGGGTGCCGGGTCTCGGCCTGTGGCTGCCAGAGATTGCCGGTGCCGCCAAAAGGCTGGAACCGCGCGAGGCGCCGTGCCTCCGCCTCGTTGCCGTTGACCGGGAAAGTGTCGTAATTCCGCCCGCCAGGATGGGCGACATGATAAGTGCAGCCGCCCAGACTGCGCCCCGACCAGCGGTCATAAAGGTCAAAGGACAAAGGCGCCTGGGATTTCAGGCGCGGATGGATGGCCAGTGCCGGCTCCCATGCCTTGAACCGGAGGCCCGCCACCGCCTCGCCGCTGCGGGTAGCGGTCAGGGGCAGCTCGCGCCCGTTGCAGGTCACGGCATAGCGGGATGGGTCGGCGGTGGTCAGTTTCACCTGGAGCCGTTCGGTCGAGCTGTCGGTATAGCGCGCGGTGCCGCCAATGGCGCCGGTCTCGCCCAGCACATGCCAGGGCTCCAGCGCCTGACGGATCTCGATATGGGTGCCCTCATAATCGACCTCGCCGCAGAAGGGGAAACGGAACTCTGCCTGCGCGCTGAACCATTCCTCTTTCAGATCAAAACCATGGGCGCGCAGATCGCCCAGAACGTCGCGGAAATCCTGCCAGACGAAATGCGGCAGCATGAAACGGTCATGCAGGCTGGTGCCCCAGCGGGTCAGCGGCCCGGAGGCCGGAGCGTTCCAGAATCGCGCGATCAGGGCGCGGATCAGGAGTTGCTGGGCCAGAGACATCCGCGCATCCGGCGGCATCTCGAAGCCACGGAATTCGACAAGGCCCAGCCGGCCGGTCGGACCATCCGGAGAATAGAGCTTGTCGATGCAGATCTCGGCGCGGTGGGTGTTGCCGGTCACATCGGTGAGCATGTTTCTCAGCAGCCGGTCGGTCAGCCAGGGCAGCGGCGGCTCACCCTCGGATGGCGCGGGGATCTGCGACAGCGCGATTTCCATCTCGTAAAGCGCGTCATGGCGGGCCTCGTCGATCCGGGGCGCCTGGGAGGTCGGGCCGATGAAGAGCCCCGAGAACAGGTAGGACAGCGACGGGTGCCGGTTCCAGTGCAGAATCAGGGAGCGCAGCAGGTCAGGGCGGCGCAGGAATGGGCTGTCGAGCGTCGTGGCGCCGCCGACCACGACATGGTTGCCACCCCCGGTGCCGGTATGTTTGCCGTCGATCATGAATTTCTCGGCGCAAAGACGGCTTTGGCGGGCATCCTCATAGACGCCATTGGTGATCGCGACGCAGTCTTCCCACGAGGTGGCCGGGTGGATATTCACCTCGATCACACCCGGATCGGGGGCGACGCGGATCACATTCATACGTGGGTCATGCGGCGGCTGATAGCCCTCGATATGGACTTTCAGACCCAGTTTCGCCGCCGCCGTCTCAGTCGCAGCCAGCAGGTCGAGGTAATCCTCAAGCCGCACCACCGGGGGCATGAAGACCGAAAGCCGCCCCTCGCGCGGCTCGATCGACAGCGCGGTGCGGACGGCGCCGCCAAGGTCGGAGCCGGCGATCTGTTCGGTGATCTGCTGGCTCTCGGTCGCGGCGGTAAAGCTGGCGCGGGGTTGCGGATGGGGGTCAGATTTCGGCAGGTCGGGGCGGGGTTCGGTCGGATCGGCAGGGTTCAGCCAGGGGTATTCTGCGGCGGAGAGTTGCTTCAGGCTGCCGAGCGGCAGCCGGTAGCCGACCGGGCTGTCGCCAGGGGTCAGAAAGACCTTGCCCCGGCGCATGGACCACAGCTCAGACACCCATTTGCGACCATTTTCGCGCCCCTGCCAGGGCTGCACCGGCAAGACATAGCCGACAGGCTCCGTCAGCCCGCGCGCGAAGACCTGCGAGATGCGATGCCGCGCCTCGGGGTCTTTCAGCTCGGGGTTTTCCGGGGTGACGTTCTCGGGAAGCATCGCCTCTTTCACCAGCCATTCGGCGGGGTCTTCATAGGCGGGCAGAATGAAATCCTGCGGCAGATCAAGCTGTACCGCAATTTCCGACAGCAGCGCCGCCGCCTGTTCGGGCGTCGCGCCCTGATCCTCGCCTTCGGGGGCGATCAGGCTGACATCACGCCAGACCGGATGGCCGTCACGCCGCCAGTAAAGCGAAAAGGTCCAGCGCGGCAGCGTCTCGCCCGGATACCATTTGCCCTGGCCGTAATGCAGAAAGCCGCCCGGCGCGAAACGGTCGCGCAACCGGCGCACCATCTGATCGGCCAGCGCGCGTTTTTGGGGGCCGACGGCTTCGGAATTCCATTCCGGGCTTTCGAAATCGTCAATCGAGACGAAGGTCGGCTCGCCGCCCATGGTGAGCCGCACATCCCCCGCCGCCAGCGCCTGATCGACGCGGGCGCCAAGGGCGTCCAGTTCCGCCCATGCCGCATCGGAAAACGGTTTGGTGATGCGTGGATGCTCCGAGATCCGGGTCACGCGCATGTCGAAATCGAAACCGACATTGGCCTGCCCCGTAAAACCGCCGGTGATCGGGGCGGCATTCCGGTAATGCGGTGTCGCGGAAAGCGGGATATGGCTCTCGCCGGTCAGAAGGCCCGAGGTCGGGTCCAGCCCGATCCAGCCGGCGCCGGGCAGATAGACCTCGGCCCAGGCGTGAAGATCCGTGAAATCGACCTCGGTTCCCGAGGGGCCATCCAGCGCCTTCAGATCTGGTTTCAGCTGGATCAGATAGCCCGAGACAAAGCGCGCAGCGAATCCCAGATGGCGCAAAAGATTGACCAGCAGCCAGGAGCTGTCGCGGCACGACCCCGAGGCAAGTTGCAACGTCTGCGCCGGCGTCTGGACGCCCGGCTCCATCCGGATCAGGTAGTTCACCTCTGAGGCAATCCGCGCGTTCAGCCCGACGATGAAATCGACAGTGCGCAATGGCGCGCGGCTGACCGAGGCGAGCAGGGCGTCGAATTCGGCGCCCTGTGGCTCCACCTGGCGATAGATCGACAGGTCCTGGATCAGATCGTCGGGATAGGTGAAGGGAAAGGTCTCGGCGCTTTCCTCGACGAAGAAATCAAACGGGTTGTAGACGGTCATGTCGGCGACCAGATCAACCTCTATCTTCAGCTCGCGCACCGGTTCAGGAAAGACGAAACGTGCCAGCCAATTGCCGTAAGGGTCTTGCTGGTGGTTGACGAAATGACCGCCGGGGCTGACTTTCAGGCTATGGCTGATCACCCGGGTGCGCGAATGCGGCGCCGGTCGCAGCCGGATCACCTGGGGGCCAAGCAGGACTGGCTGGTCATAGATGTAATGCGTCAGGTGATGGATTGCGGCCTTGATCGACATCGGAACTTCCTGTTGGCGGCCGGCAACATGTTCCACCCCCGGCCCGGAACCCCAGAGTTCAGGGCAAATCCGGGCCGGACAAGGGGTTTTTGCCATCACTTCGCGCAATTGGCGCAAATCCGGGCAATAACTGCCCGCCAATCGGGCAGTCCGCGGGGTCCTTACCCGTCAGCGGTTGTGACCGGCGGCGGCACCGGCGGCGGCAAGGCATTCGTCTGCGGCTGGCGACGCGCCTCGTCTTCAAGTATTTCGCGCTGCCATTCCCGCCAGATCGACATCAGAAGCGCCATCAGAACCGGCCCGACGAAAAGCCCGACAATGCCCATGGTCTTTACCCCGCCGATCAACCCGAAAAAGGTCGGCAGGAACGGCAGCCGCACCGGGCCACCGACCAGCATCGGGCGGATGGTCTTGTCGACGATGAACAGCTCGACCGTGCCCCAGGTGAAGAGCGCGACCCCGGCCCAGGGCGAGCCCGAGGCGACCAGATACAGCGAGGCCAGGGTGAAGGACAAAGGTGCGCCGCCGGGGATCAGCGCCATGACGGCGGTGATGACGGCGAAAGTGACGGGCGAGGGCAGGCCCGCGAAATAATAGGCGATGCCCAGAACCACGCCTTCGCCAATCGCAATCAGCGTCATGCCGGTCACTGTGGCCGAGATGGTGGCGGGCGCGATGCGCGACAGGCGATTCCAGCGCTCGGGGAGGATGCGGGCGCCGACGCGGTCGATCTGTTCCACCACGCGGTCGCCGTCACGATAGAACACGAACAGCGCGATCAGCATGAAAACGAGGTTAAGGAACAGGTGGAAGGCGGTCGATCCCGCGCTGAGCACGCCGCGATAGATCGAGCCGATATTCTCGCCCGAGATCAGCTGTACCAATTCCCCAAGGCCGCCGGGATGGCCAATGGTCGCGCGCCATTTATCATCGATCCAGCCGCCGACCTGCGGCAGTTCGACCAGCCAGTGCGGCGGCGGCGTGCCGGTGCTGTTGATGCGGAACCCCCAGGAGATCCAGTCACGCAATTCGTGGAAGGCGTAGAACAGCGCCGCAAGGATCGGCAGCACCAGAAAGCATAGAAGCACAAGCACCAGTGCCGTGGCGGTCAGGGTGCGCCCCAGCTTTGGCAGCGAGCGTTCGCGCAGGGGCCAGCTTGCGACCGCGATCACGGTGGCGGCCAGCACGGGCACGATAAAGCCGTAGAAGAAATAGACCGAGGCCGCGAGGATCGCGAGCAAGAGCCAGCGCGCCGCCGAAATATCGGTGATCAGCGGGCGACGATATCCGTGCCGCGTTTCCCCGGCAAAGGGTGGCTCGGGGCGGGAGGGAGGTCCGGGGCGGGAAGGGGTCGTCGTTGCGGCCATGTTCCGATCTTTTCCATTTTCCGGCATAGTCGCGCCCCGGGGCGCCAGTGTCGAGATGCCAGTGTCAGGACAGCGGCACTATGGATCGCAGTTTCATGAGACATTCCGATGAAAATCTCTTTTCTGCGGCAGGATTTTCGCGGCACTATGGCCGCGATGTCACCACCCTCAGATGGGGTGGCGCCCCGCGAACTGCAAGTGTTTATGATCTGCAAGTGGTTGCTTTTCCGGATCGTTTTGCGATTTTGCCAATCTCCCGGAAGAGTGGGCAGGGCAGGAATTTCTGGCCCGCCTCTGCCCCTTCGCGACCGCAGAGGTTGTGATGCATATATTTGCAGATTATGGCCAAAACCGAAAACGACTGGAAACTCAGGGCGATCCTGACTGGAGGCGAAGCTATGGCTCCGAAATTTGGCACCAGCGGCCTGCGCGGCCTCGTGACTGAACTGACCGACGCATTGGTGGCGGATTACACCCGCGCCTTTCTCGCGGCCTGCCCCACGGAAGGCGGCTCGGGCGGCGGGTTGTTTGTCGGCGAAGATCTGCGGCCCTCAAGCCCTGGCATTGCGCGTGTGGTGATCGAGACCGCGCTGAAGGAGGGCGTTGATGTCACCGCCTGTGGGGCGCTCCCGACTCCGGCGCTGGCCTGTCTCGCGCGTCGGGCCGGAGCGGCGGCGGTGATGGTGACCGGCAGCCATATCCCCGCCGATCGCAACGGGCTGAAATTCTACACCCCTGCAGGCGAGATCACCAAAGAAGATGAGACCGCGATCCTTGGGGCCCTTGGCCGCGATCCGGGTAATGCCGTCCCTGACGGCCGCAGGTTGCAGGAGGCCGGGGGCAATACTGCCTTTATTCACCGCTATGTGTCGGTCTTCGGCCCTGATGCGCTGCAGAGGCGGCGGATCGGCGTTTACAGCCATTCGGCGGTCGGACGCGAGGCGATGCTTTCAACGCTGCGCGGACTTGGCGCCGAGGCGATTGAGTTTGGCCATTCCGACAGTTTCATCCCGGTCGATACCGAAGCCGTTGACCCCGATGTTGCGCGCCAGATCGCGATCTGGGTGGCAGAGAACGGCCTTGATGCCCTGATTTCGACCGATGGCGATTCCGACCGCCCGCTTTTGGCAGATGAGACCGGGCGCATCGTGCCCGGCGATATCCTCGGCCAGATCGCGGCTGCGGCGCTTGGGGCAGATACGGTGGTGACGCCGGTTTCCTCGAATTCGGGTGTGATGCGCAAGGGATTTGCCTCGGTCAGGCGCACCAGGATCGGCTCGCCTTTCGTGATCGCTGCGATGGAAGCGGCGGGTGGGCGCGTGGTGGGATATGAAGCCAATGGCGGCTTCCTGCTGGGCTTTGACGCGGCGCTGGCCGGCGGCGTGATCCAGGCGCTGCCGACCCGCGATTTCCTGCTGCCGATCCTGATGGTGCTGATTGCGGCGCAGGGCGGCACGGTCTCGACCCTTGTGGCGGGCGAGCCACCGGTCGTGACCCTGTCGGACCGGCTGCAAGAGATCGCGCCAGAGCGTTCGGGCCCCTTTCTCGCGCGGCTGATCGGGGATGCGCGCGCGCGGGCGGCCTTTCTCGCCGGGCTTGGCCAGGAGGAAAAAGCTGTCGATCTGACAGACGGGTTGCGGATCACCCTGGCGACCGGCGCCATTCTGCACCTGCGCCCCTCTGGCAATGCGCCCGAATTCAGGCTCTATACCGAGGCGGAAGATGCGGTTGCAGCACGGAATTTGATGGATCGCGGGCTGACGGCGCTGAGGCAAGAGCTGATCGGATAAAGGTGATTTATGGCTGAGACACGCAAAGCGCTGGTGTCGGGATCTTCGGGCTTTATCGGCTATCACCTCTGCCGTCGCCTGCTGGCGGATGGGTTCCAGGTGATCGGGCTCGACAATATGTCCGATTATTATGACGTGACACTGAAACAGCGCCGCCAGGCGATGCTGAGCCAGGATCCGGGCTTCCAGGTCGTGAATGATTCGGTTGAGACACCCGGCCTGATGATGCAGCTGTTCGACACCCATCGCCCCGATGTGGTGATCCATCTCGCCGCCCAGGCCGGGGTGCGCTATTCCATCGACAATCCGCGCGCCTATCTGGAAAGCAATATAGTCGGCACTTTCGAGATATTAGAGGCAGCCCGCGCCTTCCCACCGCAGCATATGCTGTTGGCCTCGACCTCTTCGGCCTATGGCGCCAATACGAAGATGCCCTATGCGGAAACCGACCGCGCCGATCATCAGATGTCGTTCTATGCCGCGACGAAAAAGGCAACGGAAGGCATGGCGCACAGCTATGCGCATCTCTTCGGCCTGCCGGTGACGATGTTCCGCTTTTTCACGGTTTACGGACCCTGGGGGCGCCCGGATATGGCGCCGATCAAATTCACCGCGAGAATTCTCAGAGGCGAGCCCATCGACGTCTATAACCATGGCGAGATGAAGCGCGACTTCACCTATATCGACGACCTGGTGGAAGGGATCCGCCTTCTGATCGACGCTGCCCCTGTGACGCCGGAAAATGGCCAGGTGTCCGAAGGCGACAGCCTTTCGCCGGTGGCGCCCTGGCGTGTGGTGAATATCGGCAATTCCGAAGCCGTGGAGCTGGATGATTTCATCGCAGCCATCGAGGCCGCCACCGGGCGCAAGGCGATCCGCAATCTGATGCCGATGCAGGCCGGTGACGTACCTGCGACCTGGGCCGATGCGAACCTGTTGAAAAGCCTGACCGGTTATCAGCCCAAAACCCGCGTGCCCGAAGGGGTGGCGACTTTCGTTGCCTGGTATCGTGACTACTACAATGTCTGAGGGCGCGGGCTCTGTCGGCTCGCATACCTGCAATGCGCAGGCCCCGGGCGGAGTTCATCCCGCTCGCCCTTTACAATCTCCCGACCGGCTGGGGCGAGGGAGAATGGACTGCTGGCGCAGTATAAACCGGCATTTCGCGGCGCTGGCAGCAAACATCTGCTCAATCAGAGCATTTGCCGAGTGTCGCCATCCTTGACCCTGTTCCGGCAGGCGCCCCGGACCCGAAAATAGCGGTAAGCCCTTGTTTTCAAGGGATTTCTTTCGCATCAAAAGCTTGGCAGGGGAAAAGGTGAGAGGCTGGACAACGACCCAAACGGATCTCGTTACGGCTGCTTCCTTCCGGACCTGACCGGGTTGGCGAGGCGTTCACCCGCGCCAACCTCTCAAGTCCGATATAAGCGGCCTGAAAGGCTGACGCAAGAGGGGCTCAGATGGCGAGCCCGGCAAGGCGGGCGCCCGCCAGCAGGTCATCGGCGATGTGATGCGCCCAGCGGCCTGTCGGGCTGACGACGTCTTTCACCTGCACCACGGTGCAGCCGGCGCGATGGCCGGCCTCGGCGCCGGTCTCACTGTCCTCAAACACCAGGCAGCGCGACGGGTCGAGATCCAGCATCTCTGCCGCCATCAGATAGGGCTGCGGATCGGGCTTCGGTCGCGTCACCTCGTCCAGCGTGATCACCCCGGCAAAGGCCGCATGGATGCCGGTCAGCTCGAGCTTGCGCAGCGCGCCCGGGCGTCCCGACGAGGTCACGAGCACCGCTGGCACCGCGAGCCCGTCCAGCAGCCGGCGCGCGCCGGGCTTCAGATCCAGGCCCGCTTCGAGATCTTCGTAAAAGGCGCGGTGCAGATCGGTCTGCAGCTGTACGGCGTCCAGCCCCGGCAGCGTCTCACGCAGATATTGGGTGACTGCGGGCTCATCCTTGCCGATCAGCTCATGAAGGAAATCGGGTTCGACCGGATGGCCATGATCCGCAAAAACCCGCATGTTAGAGCGTAGCGCCAGCGCCTCGGTATCGACCAGAGTGCCGTCGAGATCGAAGAAAACCGCGTCAAACATATTCATCCTCAGCCATTGAATCCGCTGGCCGGACCCTGCACCATCACAGATGCAGACGAAAGCGCGAAAAGCCTGATGGCATCAGCCCGATTGGCTCGGGACGCAGCAAGGCGGCGGAGTCGAGCCGCTCGCAGGCGCCGCTTCCACTGTCAAAAAGCACCGAGGTGCCCGGCATCGGCGTGAAGCGCCAGCCGGGGCGGTCATCTGAGACGATCCGCTCCTTTTCGCGGATATAATCGGCGATGATCCCGGTACAGTTGCGGCCCTCATCAAGGACCACTTCACCGGCGGGGCGGCGGGGGTCGTCGGTTATGTAATTATTGACGACGAGGATCACAGGATCGTCTGGCCCAAGCGGCCGGCCGTCGATCATGAGGCCCTTGATGCGGCCCTTGCCGAAGGGGCGCGCGATCCCGGGCGGGGCAGGAGGCAGGCTCAGGTCGATCTGATAGCCGGCACCGATGGCAGCGGCGTAGCTGAAGGCCGGAATCACCGGATTGGTCAGGATCTGGTCAGGTTTGCCCGGCAGGATCTGGTTGAAGAGTGTGCAGGCAAGGTCAAGCCGCCTGGCCAGCTCCGCTCCGGTGGTCAGGAGCGCGGTCAGCGTATTTGGAAACGGATAAAGGCTGAACACGTGGCGCAGCGAGACATTTCCCTGCGGAATGTCGACGTAGTTCATCGGCCCGCCGCGCCCGCCAGAGCGGAAGGACGAAACCAGCGCCACCATCGGCAGTTTGCTCCATGGCCCGCCGTCGAGGCGTGCGCGGGCGTGCGCGCTTAGTGCGGCCCCGATCAGACGCATCGCCTGGCCGTCCGCGACATTGGCAAACCAGGACGAGACCGGCATCGCGACCGTCCCAAGCCGCTGTCGCATCCGGAAAAGCGCGGCGGAGTGATCCTGGGCCAGCGCAAGCCGCAAGGGGGCCGAAGCCTCGCGGATCGTGCGCGACGGCATCCCGGCAACCGTTTCCTGGCCGGCGATCAGGTGCGCCCGGCTGCGCGTCACCTCCCATCGGCGGTTCGGGATGCCGCTCACCGGGCTCAGCCAGAGGTCGATCACCCCCAGATGCGAGCCTTCATGCCCCGGTTGCACCACCGGCTTGCCGGAAATATGGCCGCTGATCCCGTTCACCCTTGGGTCGGAATAGCTGCGCAGGTCGGGAAAGGTCAGGTGGCTATGGCCGGCAATCACTGCATCAAGCCCGGGGATCCCGGCAATCTCGACCGCCTGGTTGTCTTCGGACACACCTGCAACCGGCTGCGCGATGCCGGTATGGGCAAGACAGATCACGATATCCGCCCCCTGCGCCCGCAATTCTGGCACCCAGGCGCGGGCGGTCTCCTCCATCTGCCGTATCTCGAGCCGGTCCCGGATCCAGCGCGCATTCCATTGCAGCGTCTCGGGCGGCGTCAGGGCGAAAATTCCGACAGTGACCGCGCGCCGCGTCCCGTCCGGAAGTGCGATCTCGCGGGTCAACAATGTTGCAGGCGTGGTGAAATGCCGGTCTGCAAGCGGCGTTGACGCCTTCTCCACCAGGACATTGGTGGAAATCACCGGAAAAGCGGCACCCTCAATCGCGCAGCTCAGCGTTTCGAGCCCGTAGTCGAATTCATGATTGCCAAGCGCCACAGCGTCATAGGAGAGGGCGTTGAAGGCGGTGATCGCGGGATGCGGCCGTCTGCCGCGCCGCATCGTTCCGATCTCGGCCAGGGCACCACCCTGCAGAAAATCCCCGTTGTCGAGCAAAAGAGAGGCGGGCGCAGTGCGGCGCGCTTCGGCGATCAGACAGGCGATCTGGGCGAGGCCGGTGCCGGGAAGCTGGCGATTTGCGAAATAGTCATAGGACAGCAGCTGCGCGTGAAGGTCGCTGGTCGCGATGATCCTCAGCAGGCCGGAGCCGTCAGGCGGCGTTTCGCGGGCAAAGACCAATCCTCCGGACCAGAGCCTGTCAGGTTCAGAAGACATGTTGCCATGCCTTCGAAGGGGGTGAGAGTGCAACCATTGCGGTCATATTTGATTGAAACACGGTCGACATTCAAATGAACAACTGAAGGTTGTCACGCCGCTGGCTCAGCCGCAAGCCCCCACGGAAAACTCTGCCGGATGCGTGGCGAAGGGGCTTTTCGGCGCCTGTCCGGCATGTCATCACCGCCTGAAGATCCCTGAAGGCTAATGCGGTGGAGCAAGTGATGCAACAGGCCAGTTCCGTGACTTTTGGCGGCACCGGGCGCGACAGGGGCCATGAGTTGCGCTCTGACCCCGAGGCGCTGGCGGCGCTTCTTGCAGGCGGGCTGATCCTGCCGCTATGGCGCGGGATGCCGCTGGCCGATGACACCACATTGGGGTTTGTGACGACGGGGGATCCGTTGCTGGCCGATGCCCCGCCACCGGTTTTTCTGGGTCTCTGGCGCGAGAAGGGTGTTTTTGCCGCTGATGTCTCGTCCTGGAAGCCGGAAGAGGGTCTTCCGACCGAGACGGTTTTCGATGCCGGGCGGCAGCCGCATCCGCTGGCACCGGCGGGGCGGCAATTCATCGAACTGCGCCAGATCATGGCAGCGCTTGACCCGGACGAGGCCGAGATGGCCGCAACCGCCCGGGCGCTGCTGGAATGGCACCGCACACATGGCTTCTGCCCGTCCTGCGGTGCGAAATCCGAGGCGGGCGGCGCCGGCTGGCACCGCAAATGTCCGTCCTGCAAGGCGATGCATTTTCCACGCACCGATCCGGTGGTGATCATGCTGGTGACCCGGGGCAATGACCTTCTGCTCGGCCGCAGCCCGGGCTGGCCCGAGGGTATGTATTCGACGCTTGCGGGCTTCGTCGAGCCGGGCGAGACCGTCGAGGCTGCGGTGCGCCGTGAGGTTCAGGAAGAGACCGGCGTGATCTGCGGCGCCGTGCGCTACCTGGCCAGCCAGCCCTGGCCTTTCCCGGCCTCGCTGATGCTGGGCTGTCATGCGCAGGCGCTCAGCGATGAGATCATTCTCGACCCGATCGAGCTGGATAACGCGCTCTGGGTCAGCCGCGAAGACATGGTGCGGGTGGTCAATGGCACGCATGAGGCGGTGCGACCGCCACGCCAGGGCTCTATCGCGCGCTATCTTATCGAAAGCTGGCTTGCCGACCGGCTGGATTAAGGGGATTGTTGCAAATCCGGTGGTGAAAGCCGGCATAAAACTACGGCGAAATATCTGACGGTACACAGGATATATCTGAAATAACACCGCGCCAGGGTTTAAGGTCGCGGTATCTCCGGCAAGGTTGCGCCGGTACAGTTTTCACCCGCCGTTTCGCCTCGCAGCTGTGGCGGTCTGCGGTCTGGCATATAACAACACTGACAGTCAGGTTCTGACATATGAAATTCAGCGCGAAGCAGGATATTGAGGCACCACTGGACTTTGTCTGGCAGGAAGTCATCGATTTCGAACATTTCGAGCGCATGGCCGTGCGGCGCGGTGCAGAGGTCGAGCGGATCGATCATCTGAAACGCCCGGAGGCCGGCATGGGCTGGCGACTGCGTTTTGCCTATAAAAGCAAGCCGCGAAAGGTGCTCTTGCGCATTGCCGAGCTGAGCCCGCCCAACGCGCTTGACCTCGATCTCGACAGCCCGTCCGTGGCGGGCGGGGTGCGGCTGGAATTGCTGAGCCTCGCGCCGAAACGCACGCGGGTTTTGCTGGTTGCCGAGACCCGCCCGAAGACCATCGCAGCGCGGCTGCTGATCCAGTCGCTGCGCCTGGTCAAGGGCCGCACGCAGCGCAGGCTGGACGGGCAGATGGGCAAATTCGCGAAGATGATCGAAGAGCGCTGGCTGGAAAGCGCTGGCTGACCTGGGTCAAGCGAGCCATCAGGGCCGGGTCTCAGGGATCACTGGCCTAAGGCATCAGGGTCAGGCGGGCATCCCGCCATCGGAATCATCGCCGGCCTCTTCCAGCAGGCGGCGGTAATCCGGGATCTCGATCAGCCGCTTGCCATGCAGCCGGATGACCCCGTCGCGCTTCAGCGCCGAGATCTGGCGGCTGACCGTTTCCAGCGTCAGGCCAAGGTAATCCGCCATCTCTTCGCGGGTCAGCGGCAGCTCGACCGAGGCCTTGCCCAGCGTCTCATGCACCTTCAGCGACGCATCGCGCCGCGCCACAATCGCCAGCAGCGAGGCGATCTTTTCACGCGCGGTCTTGCGGCCCAGCAGGAGCATCCATTCGCGCGCCGCATCCAGCTCGTCGAGCGTCATTTCCAGCAGCCGCTGCGCAACATGCGGGGTTTTCACCAGCATGTCCTCAAAGGGTTTGCGGCGAAAACAGCACATCACCAGATCGGTCGTCGCGGTGACGTCATAGGTCGCGGTTGCCCGCCCCGGCCGCCCGACGAAATCCGAGGGCAGCAAAAGGCCCACCATCTGGCGCCGCCCGTCTTCCATCGTCTGGGTGAGGGTGGCGATGCCTGAGACCACCGAGGCCACGAAATCCATCCGGTCCCCCGACCAGATCACCGTCTGGCCGGCCTGAAAGCTGCGGTAATATTTCAGCTGCTCCAGCGTATCCATCTCGTCGCTGTCACAACGGGCGCAAACGGCACGATGGCGGATCGGGCAACCGCCGCACTCCATGTGCAAAGCCTGTTTGTCGTGCAGCGTCAAATTCACGCCGGGTGCCTCATTCAAAATCATTGATCTGCGTCAAGGAAGCAGAGCCTGCGCCTCTTTAGGGTAGAGCCATGACGCCAGATAAGCAACTTGAACGGCTGGGACTTTTTGACGCGAAGGTGCCCCGCTATACCTCATACCCGACCGCTCCGCAGTTTCGGGACGGGATCGGGGCGCCTGAGTTTACCTCCTGGCTGGCGCAGATCCCGGCCGGGTCGGGCATATCGCTTTATCTTCACGTGCCTTTCTGCCGCAGGTTGTGCTGGTTTTGCGCCTGCCGCACCCAGGGCACGCAATCCGAAGACCCGGTGATCGCCTATGCCCGGACACTGCGCGACGAGATCGCACTGCTGGCGCGGCATCTGCCTGAGAATGTTACGCTTTCCAGGCTGCACTGGGGCGGTGGCACACCGACCTTGCTGCCGCCGGACGAGATCCTGCGTCTGACGGATGCGATTTTCTCGGTCGCTCCGATGGCACCGGGCGGCGAATTCTCGGTCGAGATCGATCCCAATGAGGCGGATGAGGCGCGCCTTGATGCGCTGGCGCAAGCGGGGATGACCCGGGCCTCGATCGGGGTCCAGGATTTCGATCCCGAGATCCAGAAAGCCATCGGCCGCGACCAGAGCTACGCGCTGACAAAGCGCATTTCCGACGGGCTGCGCGCCCGTGGCATCACCAGTCTGAACGCCGATATCCTTTACGGGCTGCCGCATCAGGACCGCGCCCGCATCGCTGATTCGGTGCAAAAGCTGCTCTCACTGGGGCCGGACCGGGTGGCGCTCTACGGCTATGCCCATGTGCCCTGGATGAGCCGGCGCCAGCAGCTGATCCCTTCGGAAAGCCTGCCGACTCCGCAGGAACGCCTGGCTCTGTTCGACACCGCCCGGGCGCTGTTTGCCGCCGATGGCTATGACGAGATCGGCATCGACCATTTCGCGCTGCCCTCGGATGGCCTGGCGACGACCTGGAAAGAGGGGCGGCTGCGGCGGAATTTCCAGGGCTATACCGATGATCAGTCGGGGGTGCTGGTGGGGCTGGGGGCGTCGTCGATCTCGCGCTTTCCGCAGGGCTATGCGCAGAATGCGCCCGCCACGGCCGCCTATACGAAAGCGATCCGCGAGGGGCGGTTTTCGGTTGCCAAAGGCCATGCCTTCCAGGGCGAAGACCTGATGCGGGGCCGTATCATCGAGGCGCTGATGTGCGATTTCCGCGTTTCGGGCAAGGAACTGACGCGTGATTACGGCGCCAGCCCGGCCCGGCTTGCGGCGCTGTTTGACGCGGCCAGCGCAATGTTCGGCGATATGGTCCTGCGCGACGGCGCCGACCTGATCATCCCGCCCCGGGGCCGGCCGCTGACGCGGATGATCGCGCGGATGTTTGACGCCTATGACAGCGCGAAGGCGCAGCATTCGGCCGCGGTCTGATCGTTACGCGCCCTGCACCAGGCTTTCGACCAGTGCGACCTGGGCTGGCAGGCAGACCCGCTTCAGATCATATTTCGCGACCACCTCGGCGCGGGCGCGGGCGCGGATCGCGTCAAACCGCCCGGGTTCGGCCAGGCATTCCACAAGCTGGCGGGCCCAGGCCTTCTGGTCGAAGAAATCCACCAGAAGCCCGGTCTCGCCATGGCGGATCATCTCTTCAACCGGCGCTGTACGTGATCCCACGACCAGAGCGCCCGCCGCCATTGCCTCGACCATCGACCAGGACAGAACGAAAGGATAGGTCAGATAGGCATGCGCCCGGCTGACCTGCATCAGCCGCAGATAATCGGCATAAGGCAGCTTGCCGGTGAAATGCACGCGGGACAGGTCAAGCCGGTCCTTCACTTCATCAAGGATGATATCCTTCCAGCCCTTCGCACCCTTCGGGGCGGCACCATAGCTCACCTCATCGCCGCCCACGATCACCACCTGGGCATTGGGGCGTTCGCGCATCAGGCGCGGCAGCATCCGCATGAAGATATGATAGCCGCGATAGGGTTCGAGATTGCGGTTCACGAAGGTCAGCACCTCGTCCCCGGCCCGCAGCACCTGGCCCGATGGCGTGATGAACTGCGCGCGCGGATCGGGGCGGACGATGTCGGTATCGACGCCGTCAAAGATCACATCTACCATCGGGCGCAGCGTGGCGGGCAGCGTCGAGGCCTGCCATTCGGTCGGCGCGAGCCCGCGATCGGCATGAACCAGCGCCTGACCGAGATGCGCGGCGCGGCCCTGGGCGATCATCACCTGGTCAAAGCCGCCGGGCGAAAATTCGGGGTCAAAGCCCACATCCTGACCGCCGCCGCGATAGTAGAATTCGGAATAGACCAGCAGTTTCGCCTTGGGCCAGACCTCTTTCAGAAAGAGCGTCTCGCCCCAGCCGGAATGGCCGATGATCAGATCGGGCGAGAACCCCTCGCGGTCGCGGATGGTCATGGCGGCGCGGGCCGCAACCACCCCCCGGTCGGAATTTGTGGTGTAATTGCGCCCCAGACGCGTGGCACGGGGATCGACCGGGTCGGGCGTGAACTTGTAGCGCCAGGTCTTAAGCGGCGAGGGCCGGTCATTCCCCTGATCGGTCAGGGCCCGGCAGTCATGTCCACGCCGCACCAGTTCCGGCGCCAGATGCGGGAACTGGCCGGGGAAATTCTGGTGGACAAAGAGGATCTTCACGCATCATCCCCGGGGGGGCCTGCTGCAGCGCCTTCGGGAACCTCTTCTGCGCTGACCGGGCGCAGATCGCCAAAGGCGGCTTCCATCAGCGCGCGGGTGTAATCGCTGGCAGGGCGGCGGAATACCTGTTCGGTCGTGCCGGATTCGACCACATCCCCCGCCCGCATCACCATGACCTTATGCGACATGGCGCGGATCACCCGCAGGTCATGGCTGATGAAGATATAGGCCAGCCCCCATTTCCGCTGCAGTCCGCGCAGGAGTTCGACGATCTGCACCTGCACCGTCATGTCCAGCGCCGAGGTCGGCTCGTCCAGCACCACAAGTTTCGGGCGCAGGATCATGGCGCGGGCAATGGCGATACGCTGCCGTTGCCCGCCGGAAAACTCATGCGGGTAGCGGGTCATCATCTCGGGGTCGAGCCCGACCTCACGCATGATGTCCGTCACCATATCGCGCGGGTCGCGGCCCGGTTCGACCCCATGCACGCCGAGGCCTTCGGCGATGATCTGTTCCGCCGTCATCCGGGGCGAGAGGCTGCCGAACGGGTCCTGGAACACGATCTGCATGTCGCGGCGCAGATCGCGCAGTGCCTGGCCGCGCAGCCGCGAGATATCCTTGCCCATGAAAAAAACCGGCCCCTCCGAGCCGATCAGCCGCATCAGGGCCAGCGCCAGCGTGGTTTTGCCAGAGCCGCTTTCGCCGACAATGCCCAGGGTTTCCCCGGCCCGGACCGCGACATTGGCATCGTTCACGGCTTTCACATGCCCGACGGTGCGCTGAAGGAAGCCCTTGGTGATCGGGAACCAGACTTTCAGATGTTCAGAGCGGACCACTTCCGGGGCGTCAGCTGCCACCGGCCCGGGGTGGCCTGCGGCCTCGGCAGCAAGCAGTTTCTGCGTATAGGGGTGCTGCGGGT
The DNA here is from genome assembly GCF_058313095.1 of Pseudogemmobacter sp. TB195. Classification (NCBI taxonomy): domain Bacteria; kingdom Pseudomonadati; phylum Pseudomonadota; class Alphaproteobacteria; order Rhodobacterales; family Paracoccaceae; genus Pseudogemmobacter; species Pseudogemmobacter sp. TB195. The sequence continues at coordinate 174,116 of NZ_JBZEGG010000001.1, read as the reverse complement.
TGCCGAATACCTCGGCGGCTGGCCCCTGTTCGACGATCACCCCGTTTTGCATCACGCAGACCCGGTCGGCGATGCGGCGCACGATGTTCAGATCATGGGTGATGAACAAAAGGCTGAGGCCTTCCGAGGCTTTCAGTTCCGCCAGCAATTCAAGGATCTGCTTCTGGATCGTCACATCCAGCGCGGTGGTCGGCTCATCCGCGACCAACAGCTCTGGCCCATTGGCCAGCGCCATGGCGATCATGACGCGCTGGCGCTGCCCGCCCGAAAGCTGATGCGGCCAGGCGTTCAGCCGGCTTTCGGGGTCGCGGATACCCACTTTGGTCAGCAGTTCAATCACCCGCGCCCGGGCTTTGGCGCCGCGCAGGCCCTGGTGCAGTTCGAGGCTTTCGGTGATCTGCCGCTCGATCGAATGCAGCGGGTTCAGGGACGTCATCGGCTCCTGGAAGATGAAGCTGATATCATCGCCCCGCATCTGGCGCAGCTCGGCCTCTGAGAGTTTCGCGATGTCGCGCCCCTGCCAGGAAATGGTGCCCGAAACCGTGGCGTTATCGGCCAGAAGCCGCACGGTCGACAGCGCGGTCACCGATTTCCCGGAACCGCTTTCGCCGACCAGGGCCACCGTCTCGCCCTTGCCCACAGAGAAAGACACGCCCTTCACCGCCTCGATCTGGCGACCGTCCTGGGAAAAGCTGACGCGTAGGTCTTTTACGTCAAGCAGGCTCATCGGAAGGTCTTTCTCGGGTCGAATGCGTCGCGGATGCCTTCAAAGATGAAGATCAGCAGCGTCAGCATGATGGCGAAGGTGAAGAAGGCGACAAAGGCCAGATGCGGCGATTGCAGATTGGCCTGGGCCTGGCGCGAGAGCTGGCCTAGGGATGGCGCCGACAAGGGCAGGCCAAAGCCCAGGTAGTCGAGCATCGCCAGCGTGCCGATGGTGCCGGTGACCATGAAAGGCAGCATGGTCAGCGTGGCGACCATCGCATTCGGCAGCATATGGCGGAACATGATCTGAAGATCGGGCACCCCAAGGGCGCGCGCCGCCCGCACATATTCGAAATTCCGCGCGCGCAGGAATTCAGCCCGCACCACACCGACCAGCCCCGTCCAGCCGAACAGCACCAGAAGGAACACCATCAGCCAGAAGCTTTTCGCCCAGATCGCGGTCAGGATGATGATGACATAGATCGAGGGGATCGAGCCCCAGAGCTCGATCACGCGCTGGAAAATGAGGTCAGTCTTGCCGCCGAAATATCCCTGGACCGCCCCCGCTGCGACACCGAAAAGCCCGTTCAGCACCGTGACGATCAGCGCGAAGGTGACGGAAAGGCGGAAGCCATAGATTACGCGGGCCAGCACGTCACGGCTGGCCTCATCGGTGCCCAGCCAGTTCTGCGCCGAGGGGCCGGCGGGCGCGCGACCGCCGGTATCGACGATGGTGCTGTATTGATAGGGGAGCGGTGCCCAGAGGATCCAGCCCTTCCGGACCGGCTCGCCCATGACGGTACCTTTCTCGTTCAGTTCGGCCATAACAGCGGCAGTGTCATTTTCGCATTCCGCGCTGCCGCCGGTCATGATCAGGCATTGTACTTCGGGCTGGCGATAAGTGGCCTCTGTGCGCAGGACACCGCCAAAGCGGGTCTCGGGGTAGAATTTGAGGAAGGGCGTGTGCCAGCTGCCCTGGTAGCGCACCAGCAGCGGCCGGTCATTGGCGATCAGCTCTGCCCCGAGCGTCAGGACATAAAGCACGCCGAAAATGATCAGAGACCAGAAGGCCCGCCGGTTGGCTTTGAAATTGCGCCAGCGGCGCTGGTTCAGCGGCGAAAGTGCCATCAGCCCGCCCTCTTCGAGAAATCAATACGGGGATCGACGAGCACATACATCAGATCCGAGATAATCCCCACGACCAGCCCGATCAGCCCAAAGGCAAACAGCGTGCCGAACATCACCGCAAAATCGCGTTCAATCGTGGCACGGTATAAAAGCAGCCCCAGACCGTCCAGCGTGAAGATCATCTCGATGATCAGTGACGAGCCGAAGAAAACCCCGAGGAACAGTGCCGGAAAACCCGCAATCACGATCAACATCGCATTGCGGAAGACATGGCCGTAAAGCACGCGGCGTTCTGACAGGCCCTTGGCGCGGGCGGTCATGACATATTGCTTGCGGATCTCGTCAAGGAAGCTGTTCTTGGTCAGAAGCGTCAGCGTCGCAAAGCTGGCGATCAGCTGCGCCGTCACCGGCAAAGTGATATGCCAGAGATAATCGCCGACCTTGCCGATCCAGGACAGGCTGTCCCAGTTGTCCGATGTCAGCCCCCGCAGCGGGAACCATTGCCAGTAGGTGCCTCCGGCAAACAGCACCATCAAGAGGATCGCAAACAGGAAGCCGGGGATCGCATAGGCGGCGATGATGATGCCCGAAGACCAGGTGTCGAACGAGGATCCGTCCTTCACCGCCTTGCGGATGCCCAGCGGGATCGAGATCAGATAAGCGATCAGCGTCGACCACAGGCCCAGCGTGATCGAGACCGGCATTTTCTCGATGATCAGATCGACGACCGAGATCTTGCGGAAAAAGCTCTCGCCAAAATCAAAGCGCGCATAGTTCCACATCATGATGCCAAAGCGTTCCCAGAATGGGATCATTTCTTTGTGGCAGGCCTCATTGCGGATGTCGCGTCTGCCGGTGAAGCCATCGTCACAGATGATGCGGGCAAAGCCGAACTGCTCCTCAAGCTGTGCCCGGTATTCCGGTGACAAGCCTTGCGCGCCGGTATAGCCCGACTGGCCCGCGTCGCCGGTTCCGGCATCGCCGCCCGCCCCGGCGATCCCCGCGATGGAATCGCCTGACCCCTGCAGCCGTGCCTCGATCTGATCCAGCGGGCCGCCCGGCACCACATTGGTGAGGGCGAAATTGATCAGCATGATGCCGAACAGGGTCGGGATCACCAGCAACAGCCGTCTGAGAATATAGGAGCCCAAGGTCGTCCCGCCTGTTCGTTCAAAATTCGGTCGTGAGAGGATCGGTCAGAAGAGAGATCACTGTCGCAGCGCGCCGCTGGCCTTCAGAGCAGCGGCTTTTTCCGCGTTGACCCACCACCAGCTCAGCTCGCCCGTGGCATAGGGTGGCAGCACGGCGGGGTGTTCATACATGTCGTAATAGGCGACCCAGACCTCGGGCTTGTGCCACATGGGCACGCGGAACCTGTCGGCGCGCAGCACCCGGTCAAGGGCATGAACCGCCGTGGTGACCTCGTCGCGCGACTGTGCCGCGACGATGACATTGATCAGCCGGTCCACCGCCGGATCTTTCAGCCCGGCAAGGTTTCTGACCGAGACATCCGCCTCGGCCGATCCGATCCATTGTCGCAGGCCGGAATCGGGGAAGTAGTCAAAGACAAAGAAGGTGCTGGTGAAGTCGAAATCATAATCCGGGTTGCGGGTCCGCACCTCATATTGCGCGGAATCGATCTGGTTCACACCGGCATCAATGCCGACCGCGCGCAGGTTTTCGACAAAGGGCGCCAGGATCTTTTCAAAGGTCGGGTTGTCGTCAAGGATCTCAAGCCGCAGCGCCACGCCTTTTGCATTTCTTCGGATGCCTTTGTCATCCACCTGCCATCCCGCCTCATCCAGCAGTTTCGACGCCTTGAGGAGGGACTTCCGGTCCAGCAGCTTTCCGGCATCCGAGACGGGCTGCGAATAGGGCGCGTCGGTCAGAATCCCGGGCGGCAGCAATCCTTCCCCGACCAGGGGTTCCAGCAGCGCGACCTCTTCCGGCGCGGGCGGGCCTTCTGCCTGCAACCAGGAATTTTCCCAGAAGGAATTGATCCGCTGGTATTTGCCGAAGAACAGCGTGTCGTTGCTCCATTCAAAGTTGAACAGGATCGCAACGGCCTCGCGCAGTCGTGGATCCTGCCAGATGCCGCGCCGCAGGTTGAAGACCCAGGACTGGCCGTTGGAAACTCCGTCACGGGGCAGTTCTTCCTTGCGGACGCTGCCATTCAGCACGGAGGGGAAATCGTAGTTCAGCGACCATTGCCGCGCGACGTTTTCCTGGCGGAAAGTATAGGCGCCGCCTTTGAACCCTTCGAAACCGGCATTGGCCTCGGCGAAATATTCATAGCGGATCACGTCGTAATTGTTCATGCCTATGCCGAAAGGCAGATCCTGCGCCCAGTAATCGGGATTGCGCCGATAGCTGATCGTGGTCGGGCTTTTCGCTGGCAGAACAGGCACATAGGCGCCGGTTCCAAGGAAGGGCTGCATCGAGCCCTGTTCGAGATCCATGTCCCGAGCTTCGTAATCGGCCTTTGAGAGGACCGGAAGTCCGCCGACCAGGGCCGGCAGGTGACGGCTGGGCACACCGGGCTGGAAGGTGAATTTCACCCGCAGCGGGTCAAGTGCCTCGACCGAGGCCACCTGGGCCTCAAGCTGCGGTCGAAACTCGGCAAGGCCCTTGGTCAGAAAGACGTTGTAGGAAAACACCACATCTTCGGCACTCAGCGGCGAGCCATCCGAGAACCGCACATCATCGCGCAGGTTGAAGATCACCCAGGATCGGTCTTCGGGGAATTCCATCGTGGTGCACATGAAGCAATAGGATGAGCCGATCTCGTCGGCGGTGCCGGTCAGGATCCCTTCCAGCATCATCGTGGCGCCCTGGGCCGCGCGGCCCTGGACCGAAAACGGGTTCATCGAATCATAGCCGTCCTGAATGGCCTGCATGCTGAACTCGCCGCCTTTTGGCGCGTCGGGGTTCACATAAGGCAGGTAAGGCATATCCGCCGGATGCAGCAGCGTGTCGGAATTGAAGGTGGCAATCCCATGCGAGATGATCACGCCGGTTTCGGCCTCAGCCACGAGTTCTTGTGCATCGGCGGGCGCGGCTGTCGGCGTGACTTCGGCCGGAGCGGCCTCCTGGGCGCGCAGGGCGCCGGCGGTTATCAGGGCCGCAGCCAGTGCGAGGGTTCCGGTCAGCAGGACGGCATGCATCCGGGACAGGGGGGCGGGATCCCGGGCCATGATCGCGGGTTTGCCCGCCATCATCCGGCCTTTGTCGCCCCTGCGATCCGCCCTTGCCGCCATTCCATCCCCCGGTTTCTGCCCGTTCCGGATTGTGATGCTAAAGCCATGCCGCGCGGGGGGAAAGGCGCGAATGCGTTACTCTGGTGATGCGCGACTGAAAATGGCCGCACCAGAAGGTGCGGCCATTGTTTTCAGCGGAATTTTTCCCCGGATGGCGGGGAAATCCGTTACTTTTGCTGTTCCAGGAAAGCGATCAGGTTGATGCGCTCATCCTGCTTCGGCAGGCCTGCGAAAGACATCTTGGTATTGGCGGCAAAGGATTTCGGCGCGCGCAGGAAATGGTCCAGCTCTTCCGCATCCCATTTCGTGCCATCGGTGCCGTGATCCGCCATCGAGGAGGAATAGGCAAAGCCCGCAGAGCTGGCGATCTGGCGGCCAACCACACCGTTCAGATGCGGGCCGGTGCCGTCGGTGCCATCAAGCTTGTGGCAGGCCTTACATTTGTTGAAGACCTTTTCGCCCTTGGCCGGATCTGCCGTCGCCATCAGCGCGGCAATATCAACCACCTCGGCCGGTTCGTCGCCGCCGGCAGCTGCGCCGGTGTCGATCGTATAGGCCTGGGCGACCTCTTCGCCATGACCGCCGCCATGCGGCGCGGTGCTGTAAAGTGCAGACGCAGCCCAGCCCCCCAGCAGCAGCACAAGAAGTGCGCCACAGACAGCTCCGGTCGCCTTGGTCATCGTCATTGTGTCGAACATGTCGAACGCATCCCTTGGTCGTCTTGCCCGGTATTAGCCGCTTCCCTGCATGGCTTGCAAGGTGTAGGAGCGCGACCAATCGCCTCTCATGTGCGAAACCCGCGATTTTTCAGGAGTTCATGCCATGTCCGCATCGGTCGCCGACACCAGATCCGGCCTGATTTCCTTTCAGGGCGAGCCTGGCGCCTATTCGCACCAGGCCTGCGCTCAGGCGCGGCCGGGGATGGAGGTGCTGCCCTGCGGCACTTTCGAGGAGGTGGTCGAATCTGTCCGCGACGGTCGGGCAGATCTGGGAATGCTTGCGGTCGAGAACTCGACCTATGGCCGGGTGGCGGATGTTCACAGCCTGTTGCCGAATTCGGGCCTGCATATCATCGACGAGACTTTCGTGCGGGTGCATGTGAACCTTCTGGGGGTAAAAGGCGCGCGCGTGGCGGATGTGCGTGAAGCGCATGGCCATGTGGTGATCCTGCCGCAATGCGCGGGTTTCCTGAGAGAGCACAATATCCGCGGCGTGATCAGTTCGGACAATGCCAAGGCCGCGCGTGAGGCGGCGGAGGCGAATGACCCGTCCCATGCGGCGCTCGCAAGCGAACTGGCGGCTGAGATATACGGGCTCGACGTGCTGGCCCGCCATATCGAGGATCACGCGAACAACACCACCCGCTTTCTGGTGATGAGCCGCGCGCCCGATCACCGGCGCCGGGCCGAGAAAATGGTCACGACCTTCACCTTCCAGGTCCGCAATATTCCGGCGGCGCTTTACAAGGCGCTTGGCGGTTTCGCGACCAATGGCGTCAACATGACCAAGCTGGAAAGCTATATGGTCGGCGGCCATTTCACCGCCACCGCCTTTTACGCCGATGTCGAGGGCCATCCCGAAGATCCGGCGCTGGCGCGGGCGCTGGAGGAGCTGAGCTATTTCACCACCGAGCTGAATATCCTCGGTGTCTATCCGGCCTCTGGCGAGCGGCGCTGAGCCGCCCGCCACGGTTCCGGGCGTTTAATGCGCCATGAAGACAGGAACTTCGGCGCTTTCCAGCATATTGCGAGTGGCTCCGCCCAGGATCGCCTCGCGGAACCGGGAATGGCCATAGGCCCCCATCACCAGCAGGTCGGCGCCGATATCCTGGCATTGTCGCGCCAGCACATCCGAGACGCGCGGCAGGGTGCGCGCCAGCACGGAAACCTCGGCCCTGACCCCGTGACGCACCAGCATCTGGCACAGATTGCCACCGGGGTCTGATCGTTCGGGCCCGTTCGCAGACGGGTCGACCACGGTGATCACCACCTCTTCCGCGCGCTTGAGCAAAGGCATCGCACGGCGCGCGGCGACCATTGCCTCGCGGCTTTGATTCCAGGCCAGAACGACCCGTTTCGGCAAAGCCGCAGGCAGACCGGAGGCGGGCAGCACGAGGACCGGCGCTGCGCCGTCGAACAGGGCGGCTTCAAGCACCGCTTCGCCTTCGGCGCCCTGGTCATCGCCATAGGGCTGCGGCAGCACCACCAGATCGCTGTAGCGCGCGCGGGCACCAACCAGCTCTCCGAGGGCGCCCAGCTGGCAGACCGCCGAATCAAGTGACCAGCGCAGGTCCTGGCCCTGGGCTTCAAGCGCCGCGCGCAGGCGTTTCTCGCGCAAGGCTGCCTCTTCGGCGGCTCGTTCCATCGCCACCTGCATGATCACAGCACCGGTGCCGATATAGGCATAACCCAGCTGCGAGCGGTCCACCCCGAGCGCGAGCGTTTCAAGATGCGCATCCATCGCGAGCGCGAGTTTCGTGCCCGCATCGACGGCGGTTCGCGTGCCGGTCTCTGAACTGGCGATGGTGAGAAGCGATTTATAGGCCATGACCCGTCTCCCGCAGGGTTATCGGAGGTTCATTCACAACCAGAACGCTAGAGGCCCGGGCCGGGTTCCGCTTTGATGGAGGTCAAATTCCCGTGCGTGTCCGATGCTGTGTTTCAGGCCGTGGCAAGATGCCACAGCGCCTGGACGTGTTGACGCAGATCAAGGCGCGCGCCCCCCGTCTATAGCACAAGGCAAACAGTCCGGAGGTCTGTCAGGGGGGATCCAACCCCCTCAGACGCCGTGGATATAAGACGAGGGAACGCCTTATGTGGGATTACGTCAAACTGATCGCGCTTGGCCTGATCGCGGTTCTCGCCGCGATCGCGGCCAATTTCGCGCGCGATCTGGCTTATCAGGTCAATGCGATCACGGTCATGCTGGCCGCCGCCATCACCTTTGTGGTGGTGCTGCGCGGCGTTGGCGAACCGAAGGTCATCAACAAAAACGAATATCTGGACGGTGTCGTCCGCGCCGGCGTGATCGCCACCGCCTTCTGGGGTGTTGTCGGCTTTCTGGTCGGCGTCGTCATCGCGAGCCAGCTGGCCTGGCCCTGGCTGAATTTCGAATTCCTGCAGGGGATCGGCAATTTCGGGCGTCTGCGCCCGCTCCATACCAGCGCCGTGATCTTTGCCTTTGGGGGCAATGCGCTGATCTGTACCGCGTTCTACGTGGTGCAACGCACCTGCGCCACGCGGCTCTGGGGCGGCAATCTGGCCTGGTTCGTGTTCTGGGGCTGGAACCTGATGATCATCCTGGCGGCGAGCTCCTATGTACTGGGCGGCAGCCAGGCCAAGGAATATGCCGAACCCGCCTGGCATATCGACATCTGGATCACCATCGTCTGGGTCGCCTTCCTCGCGGTCTATGCCGGCACGGTGATGAACCGCAAAGAGCCGCATATCTATGTGGCGAACTGGTTCTATCTCGGCTTCATCATCACCATCGCCATGCTGCATATCGTCAATAACATGGCGGTGCCGGTCTCGATCTTCGGCTCGACCTCGGTGCAGGTCACCGGCGGTGTGCAGGATGCGATGATCCAGTGGTGGTATGGCCATAACGCGGTGGGCTTCTTCCTGACCGCAGGCTTCCTTGGCATGATGTACTACTTTGTGCCGAAACAGGCCGAACGCCCGGTCTACAGCTATAAACTGTCGATCATCCACTTCTGGGCGCTGATCTTCCTCTATATCTGGGCCGGGCCGCACCACCTGCATTATTCCGCGCTGCCGGAATGGGCCTCGACCCTCGGCATGGTGTTCTCGATCATCCTCTGGATGCCGTCCTGGGGAGGCATGATCAACGGTCTGATGACGCTTTCGGGCGCCTGGGACAAGCTGCGCACCGACCCCGTTCTGCGGATGATGGTTGTGGCGCTTGGTTTCTACGGCATGGCCACATTCGAGGGCCCGATGATGTCGATCAAATCGGTGAACTCGCTGTCGCATTACACCGACTGGACCATTGGTCACGTTCATTCCGGCGCGCTTGGCTGGAACGGGCTGATCACCTTCGGCGCGCTTTACTATCTGACGCCGAGGCTCTGGAACCGCGAGCGGCTTTACAGCCTGAGCCTTGTATCCTGGCATTTCTGGCTGGCGACCATCGGGATTGTTCTCTACGCCTCGGCGCTTTGGGTGTCTGGCATCATGGAAGGCCTGATGTGGCGCGAAGTCGACGCCAATGGCTTCCTCGTCAACGCTTTTGCCGACACCGTGGGCGCCAAATATCCGATGAACGTGGTGCGCACATTGGGGGGGCTTCTTTACATGGGGGGCGCGCTCATCATGTGCTGGAACCTCTGGATGACCGTCCGTGGTCAGGAAGCGAAAGCACCAGTCAATGCCAACAACGCCATTCCGGCTGCGTGAGCGAGGGTTAAATGTCCATACTCGACAAACATAAAAAGATCGAAACCCACGCGACGCTGTTGATGGTGCTGGCCTTTATCGTCGTCGCGATCGGCGGTCTCGTGCAGATCGTGCCGCTTTTCTATCTCGAGAACACCATCGAGAAGGTGGAAGGGGTTCGCCCCTATACCCCGCTCGAACTCGCGGGCGCGCAGGTCTACAAGAATGAGGGCTGCTATAACTGCCACACCCAGATGATCCGCCCGATGCGGGACGAGGTGACGCGCTATGGCCATTACAGCCTTGCCGTCGAATCGATGTATGACAAGCCGCATCAATGGGGATCGAAACGCACCGGGCCGGATCTGGCCCGGGTGGGCGGGCGCTATTCGGATGAATGGCATGTCGATCACTTCACCAATGCCAAACAGGTGGTGCCGGAAAGCCTGATGCCGCCCTATGGCTTTCTGAAGAACAAGGTGATCGACGGCAGATATATCGCCGATACCCTGAAGGCGAGCCGCATCGTCGGCATCCCCTATACCAATGAGATGATCGAAAACGCACAGGCCGATTTCCTGGCCCAGGCCAATCCGGATGCCGACAGTTCCGGCCTTGAGGCACGTTACGGCGAAGCCGCTTTCGGCCGCGCGGTCAATGTCCGGAACTTTGACGGCTCGCCGAAGATCACCGAGATGGATGCGCTGATCGCCTATATGCAGGTCCTGGGGACGATGGTCGATTTCTCGACCTTCACCCCGGATCCGACACGCTGAGGAGGGTAAAGGATGGAACTCTATTCATTCCTGCGCGCCACCGCCGACAGCTGGGGCCTTCTGCTTATGTTCCTGATGTTTGTCGGCATCGCCTTCTGGGCCTTCCGCCCGGGCAGCCGGAAGACGCATGACGAGATTGCCAGCTCGATTTTCCGCAATGAGGACCGCCCCCGGATTGAAAATTCCGCGGCGGGCCCCGCGGAGCCCCGCAACAGCCAGCAGACGGAGGCGTGATTCATGTGCGCCAAAAAGATTACCAAAGTCGAACGTGACGTTCCGACCACCGGCCATGACTGGGATGGTATCCAGGAGCTGGACAACCCGATGCCGCGCTGGTGGGTCTGGGTGTTCTATGCCTGTATCGTCTGGGGCATCGGTTATACCATCGCCTATCCGGCCTGGCCTTTGCTGACCCGTGCGACGCAGGGTGTGATCGGCAATAATGAACGCGCCAATGTCGCGGCCGAGATCGCCGACTGGAATGCGAGGAATGCCGGCAACCGTGAAAAGCTGGTGGCGACCGATCTGAACGCGATCGGCGATGATCCTCAGCTTGCGGCTTTTGCCGAAAATGCAGGGGCTGCCGTGTTTCGCACCAACTGCGTTCAGTGTCATGGTGCAGGTGCGGCCGGGATTCAGAGCCTCGGCTATCCGAACCTTCTGGATGATGACTGGCTCTGGGGCGGCTCGATGGAGGCGATCCATCAGACCGTCAGCCACGGGATCCGCAATACCACCGATCCGGATGCGCGCTACAGCCAGATGCCCGCTTTCGGAAAGGATCAGCTGCTGGAGAAACCGCAGATCGCCGAAGTGGTGGAATATGTGCTGCAGCTTTCGGGCCAGGAACATGACGCCACACTGGCCTCTGCGGGGGCGACGGTCTTTGCCGATAACTGTTCCTCCTGCCATGCCGGGACCGGCAAGGGCGACCGCGAACAGGGCGCCCCCGATCTGACCGATGCGGTCTGGCTCTATGGCGGCTCGCGCGAGGCGATCACCTATAGCGTCAACAATGCGCGGTTCGGGGTGATGCCCGACTGGGCGGGGCGGCTGTCCGAGGCCGATATCCGCGCGGTCAGCTGGTATGTTCACAGTCTTGGCGGTGGCGAGTGATACATGAGACGGGCCCTTCGGGGCCCGTTTTCATATCCGGGGGGCGCAGAAGCCGCCAGGCCCGCTGGCTGCGAGGGCGGGGGGCGGTTTTTGATTCTCCGACAGCCGCGGGCGAGTGCGCGCGGCCCACGCAACCTGAGGGGGCGGGCTGGCAAATAGTGGCCGCACCATGGCAGTAGCGGCAGGATCGGGGAGGGGGGCGCATCCGATTAACAAATTAATATTTCATATAAAAAATCATGATCCCTGACGCGATCTCCCGGGGGTTTCGTCCTGAAAGCACCGCGAACCTGCCCGATTTGAGCCCAAAACAATGGACATGGTCTGACCATGTTCAGTCACGAGTCAGGGCAGGCAAATGTCAGGCCAGGTTTTGCAGTTTGAGGAAGAAGGCGGTCACCGGTTTGTTGTGGCGGTCAGAGCACGGCGTTTGGGGCAGACGGATCTCTTCGCGCGCCTGTCCAGTCCCCAGCCGGCTGAGTTCAGGTCGCGGCGGGCCGGTCGTGGTGCGGTCAGGACTGGCGGGAGCGGCCAGGATCCCGGACAGGACATGGCATGTGAGACCGCCTCCAAAGACCAGGCCGGAGCCTTGTAGCAACCGGCAGGACGAGTCCTGGCGTGCAGGGGCTGGTCCGTTTTGATGTCTGTAAGCGGCCTGTCCGCAGCAAATTGAGAGGCCTTCATGACGAAGGGTAACATCAGGCTGAAGCATCGCGAGGGGTTCGGGGAACTGAACCGCTATTGGTCGCGCCTGGCGGATCTTGAGAAGGCGGTCGAGGATTTCTACGATTACTCGCTGGCCTTTGTCGAAGAGCCGATTGACCGGGTGCTGGACAAGATCCGGTCTTTTGAGCCTTCTGTCTCGGTGATCGGCCAGATCAAGGCCGGGAAAAGTACGCTGGTCAATGCGCTGGTGGGCGAGACCGATCTCTTGCCATCAGATGTGAACCCCTGGACTTCGGTGATCACCGCGCTGCATCTGAACAGCCGGCACCGGCCGATGAATACCCGCGCGCTGTTTCGCTTTTTCGACCAGCATGAATGGGACCGGCTGGTCGCAACCGGGGGCCGGCTTGGCGAGATGGCCACCCGCGCCGGGTTCGAGCAGGAGGCCGATGAGGTGCGCGCCCAGGTCACGCAGATGCGCCAGAGCACCGAGGCGCGGCTGGGGGCGGATTTCGCCAGTATCATCGGCTCGAACCATTCTTTCCCGGACCTCGATAAGGAAACGATCAACCGCTACATCTGCTATGGTGACCCGTCCGACCTGAAGGACGCATCGGGCGACGGCGTCTATGCCGATATCACCAGGACCGCCGATCTTTATATTGACGCCGAAGGGCTGCCGTCGGGCCTGTGCATCCGCGACACGCCCGGCGTGAACGACACATTCATGATGCGCGAGCAGATCACACTCAACGCGATCCAGGACAGCCGGGTCTGCGTCGTTGTTCTGTCGGCGCATCAGGCGCTTTCGACCATGGATGTGGCGATCCTGCGCATCATCTGTGCCGTCGAGGCGCGCGAAGTGGTGATTTTCGTCAACCGGATCGACGAGCTGGCCGATCCGAAGGCCGAAGAGGAAAAAATCCGCGCTTCGATCCGCCGCACATTGGCGCGGCTGGGGCTGGATCAGGATATCCCGATCCTGTTCGGCTCGGGCTATTGGGCGAATTTCGCGCTCTCGGGCAAGGGCGCGCTGATGCCGCGCAGCCTTGCCTCGCTGCAACAGCTGCATCCCGATCTGGATATCACCGACCATGAGGCGCTGCGCGAGGCGGCGTTCGAGGCTTCGGGCGTGCCCGCATTGCACCGGCTGATTGCCGAACGTGTGATTGATGGCCCGGGGGCGGCTTTCCTGAAAGACATCGAAGCCGAGATCAAACTCATCATCGAGATGAGCGAAGCGGTGGATTCGGCGGCGCGGCTGCGCGATGCCGGGATGGCGGTGCTGACCATCAGCCAGGAAGAGCTGATGCTGAAGGTGGCAGATTCGCTGCAAAAGGTGATGACCACATTTGACGCGGCAGCCGTTGATCTGCGCAGCGCGTTGCACGAACGCCTGACCCGCGCCCGCGAGACCTTTGTCGATTCCGCGGTGGAGGCGCTGCAATCGCATATCCAGGCCTTTGGCGAGACCGGCTCCTGGGATCACGACCCGACCGGCCTGCGGATGATGATGCGCACGGCCTATCTTTCGTCCTGTGCCAGACTTCGCCGCGAGGGCGAGATCAGCTTTGAATCGGTGCTTGATGCAGTGCAGGACGTGCTGCAAAACGAGCTTGGCGTCTATCGCAATGCCGCCAGCATCGATTTTCCGGAACAGCAGCAACATAGCGCGCCGACCGTGCTGGCCCGCACGCTGTCCTTCGATCTTCAGGGCACCTGGTGGCATCGGATCTGGGATACCGGCGCGACCGGCAGGCTGGCCGGGCGCTTCCTGCGTTTTGGCCAGGCGAAGAAGGTCGAAAAGAAATACCGTGCGCTGATCATCGAGGAGACCCAGCCGCTGATCGACAATCTGCTGACGGATTTCTTTGATCCGGCGGTCGCGGCCACGCGCGAGATCGTCACCGGATTTGCGCTGGATCAGAGCCGGTTCTGCGAGGCGCTGCTGGAGCGGCTGCATGAAAAGGGGCCGGACGAGCACAAGGCCGGGCAGTCGGATGAGACCAGTCTCGCCCGTCTGGCCGAGATGCGGAGGTTGTCGGCGTGAGGAGCTTCTGGAACCGCAGGAAACCGGCCGATCCGGTGGCTGATCGCTCTGGTGCTCCGGTGCAGCGCAAGCCACGCATCCTGATCGCGGGCGAATTCAGCGCCGGCAAGACCCAGCTGATCAATGGGCTGGTCGGCGGCCCGGTGCTGCCGTCGAATGTCACCGCGACCGCGCTGCCGCCGGTCTGGCTGGTGCGCGGCGAACCGGCGCTGATCCGTGTCGGTCAGTCGGGTCGGGGCGAGCCGCTGGCCGATCTGAACACTGTCGATCTGGAAAAGACCCAATATTGCGTGATGGCGCATCCGGCACCGGTCCTGACCGGGATGGATATTATCGACACGCCCGGCAATTCCGATCCGAACATGGCGGCCGAGACCTGGCAGCGCATGCTTGAATTTGCCGATGCCGTGGTCTGGTGCACCAATGCAACCCAGGCCTGGCGGCAAAGCGAAAAGGCGGTCTGGCAGGCGATGCCGGCGCGGCTGCGGCAGAATGCGACCATGGTGGTGACCCATGCCGATCTGCTGGGCAGCCCGGCCATGGCTGACCGGGTGTTGCAGCGCGTCCAGCGCGAGGCCGGCGCGTTTTTCGAGAGCTTCCTCATGGCCTCGCTCTTGCAGCGCGAAGATCTTGACCGCATCGCGGCCCGTCTGCGTATGGTCAGCGGCAGTGTGCGGCAGGATGGAGCGCCCAATACGCTGATCGGCCAGTTCGCGGCCTCGGTGCCGGTGCGCGTCACGACGCCCGAGCCGGCGGCCTCATCCGTTGCGACCGGGGCCGCGGACCCGCAGCCCGCTCCTGCCCTGAAAGCGCAGAATGAGGCCGGGGAGATCCCCGATCTTTCCACATCACCGCGTGGTGCGGTCGGGGCCAATGTCCTGCAGCTCGTGCGGAACCGTCGCCCGGAAGAGACCCCAGCCGATACTGCGCCCGACGCCGCGCCTCCCGCACGCGCGGCTCTGGTCCGCGCCGCGCTGGCCGGGGCAGAGAGCGGGCATGCGCGCAGCCTCTGGAACGAAATAAGCCAGAGCGTTGACCGAAGCGATCCGGAATCGCTGCTCGCCGCTGTGGATCATTTTATCGCCCGGCTGGATGCGCAGCCCGCCCAGCCCGGCGCTGTGAATGGTAACTCTGTGAATAGTGGCTCTGCCAGTGGTGCCGGACGTGCCGGTTTCTCTGCGGATTTTTGTGAGTGAGGAGCTGACATGCAAATTGCACCTGACCAGCGCCAGGAACTGAATTTTCTTCGGGATTCCCTTGACGGGATCGACAAGGTCATCAGCCGTGAGATGCGTCCGGGCTTTCGCGCGCTGCGCGAGCGGCTGGACAACTGGGCCGCAAAAGTCGCGGTGATCGGTCAGGTCAAGGCGGGCAAATCGACCTTTCTGAACGCTTTCCTTTACAGCCATGATTTCCTGCCCTCGGATGTGAACCCCTGGACTTCGGTCGTCACCAATATAAGGGTGAACCTGCCCGGCGACCCGGTGATGGGGGCCAGGTTCGAATTCTTCGGCAATGCCGACTGGAACGAGATCGTCAATGGCGACAGCCGCATCCGCAAGCTGACCGAACAGTTGCTGCCGGGCTTTGACACCCAGCTTTTGCGCGAACAAAGCGACCAGATGCGCCGCCGCGCCGAGGAGCGCCTTGGCAGGCGCTATGCCGATCTCCTTGGAACGGCGCATGAGTACGACTATGTCTCCTCGGATCTTTTGCGGAGCTATGTCTGTGCCGGGGCCGAAGATGAGACCGATCCGACGGCGGCAGGGCGTTATGCGATGCTGACCAAAGTCGCGAATGTCTATATGCGGCTGCCGGAATTCCAGGTGCCGACCATCATCACCGATACGCCCGGCGTGAATGACCCGTTCCTTGTGCGCGATGAATTCACCTGTCGCAGCCTCGACAAGTCGGATGTTTTTGTCATCGTCCTGTCGGCGCATCAGCCGCTGACCGATGTCGATATCGCGCTGATCCGGATCCTCGCGAAACAGGATAACAAGGATGTCCTGGTCTTCGTGAACCGGATCGACGAGCTTGACGATTACGACACCGATGTGCCGCGCGTGATCGAAGATGTCTCGCGGCGTCTGTGCGGTGCGATCCCGGATATTGATTTCACCATCGTGGCCGGCTCGGCCTGGATGGCGGATCTGACGCTCCAGGACGGGGATGAGGCCGAGGCCGATCGCGCCGCGCTGGATGACACCCGCCTCGCGCGCTATATCCATTCGCGCTACGGCTATCTGCCCGATGACCGCTGCGAGCGGCTGATGCTCGCCTCGGGGATGCGCGATGTGAAAGTGGCGCTGTCGCAGCTGATCGATTCAGGCGTTGGCCGGTCGCAAATGGCGCAGATCAAGGCCGATATCCGGGCCGAGCTGAATGGCGCGCTGTTTGTGGCGCGGCGCGAACGGGCCTCGCTGCAAACCCAGGCCGGCAGCGTCAACAGTGAGGTCGCCACGATGGCGATCGAGGATCTTCAGCTGGAGATCGACGCCATCCGCAAGGTGCAGACCGAGCTGGAAGGCCATGTCGAGAATGCCGAGGTGCAGATCGAGAAAGTGCTGACCAGGTCCTGGTCCAGGCTGGAAACCCGGCTGATTGGTATGATCGAGAGCTTTATTGAAGATCAGAAGCCGGAATTCGAGGCGCGGATCATGGCCGGAAAGCTGCGTGGCGAGACGGCGCGGGCGATGGAAATCGACCTCTCGCCTTTGCAAAAAGTCATGGAGCGCGAGCTTACTTCTGCCTGGAGAAACTCGCGCGCGGGCACCGATGTGGTTCTTTCGAACGGGTTGTCATCATGCCAGCAGACCATCAAAGACCGCTTCCAGGAACGGGCCGAGGGGATCGACCTTTCCGATCTGCCCTATGATGAATTTGTCTCGACGCTGACGCTGGCGAAACGGTCGCTCAGAGTGAATTTCATCTCGAATCGCAGCTGGGCTTTCTGGCGCCGGCCCGGGATCAATGTCGAAAAGAGCCTTGCCGCGCTGAGGATGATCGCGGCAGAAGAGCTGCGCCCGCCGATGGAAAAACTTCTGGCCGCCTTCAATGAGGCCCAGGTGGAACGCGCCGATGCCGGCATCGACCGGCTCCGCGTGATGCTCCGGATGTTCGAGCTCTCGCTGAATGAGCGGGTGCACCGGCTGAAGAAAGACATGGTGGAATTCGAAATGGTCGTGAATGACCCCGATTTCCGTCGCCGCATCGTCCACCGGCTGCAAAGCCAGATGGAGGTGCTGGAGCGCCGGCTGATCAACCTTTCAGCCGTGGAAAGTGCGCTGGCGCAGGCGGATGTGACGCGGGCCGCCGCTGCGGCCTGACAGACAGGCAGCCCCTGACCGGGGGCGGACGGCCTGGTACGCCAGGCTGATTGGCCGGGAGGCCGGATATGGCGGGAACGGGTTCTCAGACCGTCGGTTCCCGCCATTCTCCATTGTGAATTCCGCCGTTATCATGGCTTTTTAACACGGCGGAAAGGCGATCCCGGAACAAAGAAAATCCTCCGGAGATCCACAAATTCTTCACAAAGCCGGGACAGTTTCATCTTGTACGAGGAGGAGGTCATCTGGCCGGCTTCTCCGGATGTGTGATGGTTCTCGTGTCGGAGCGGTTTTTGCTCTTTCTGGTCCTTTGTCCTCAGCCGGCGGCCCGCCTGTTTCCTGATCCCCTGGGAATTTCAGGCAGATTGTGAAGCCTTGGGGACGCAGCTGTCCTTGCGATGCTGCGATCTGTGCGCCGGCACAGGGGAAGGGGAACATGAAAGACATTCAAACCACCGCAAAGGGTGCCTTCGCCGGATCAGCGCTTTCCGGATCGGCCTCTGTCGCAACAAATTCCTCCGGGCCGGGCTGCCCGCCGAACCTCGACCTGCTGAGCCGGGGTGCCGAGGTCATCACGCCCTTCCTCCAGACGCTTGAGACCATACGGGACACCGTCCTTGCCAGGGCGCGCGAGAGTGACAGCGCAATGCGCCGCAAACTCGTGGCGCTTGCAAAGCAAACTGGCAGTTTCGAGGCCTCGGTCACGCTGGTGGGGCCACTCAAGGCCGGCAAGACCGCGCTGGTCAATGTGCTGAGCGGTCAGCCCGGGTTCCCGGCAGCTATCTGTTCCGCGATACGCCCGGAGTGAATGATACGTTCCCCATGCGCGAACAGGTCACGCACCAGGCGCTGCGCGGGGCAAAGGTCTGTGTCGTGGTTCTCTCGGCGCATGAGGCGCTGAACACCACCGATCTTGCGCTGATCCGGCTGATTTCAAGCTCGGAATCGCGTCAGCTTGTGCTGTTCGTCAACCGTATCGACGAGCTCGATACGCCCTTAGAGCAGGTGGCCGGAATCTATGAGAGCATCCAAAAAACGCTGCGCCCCTATGGCCGTCTGCGGGATGTGAAGGTGGTATTCGGTTCGGCCCGCTGGGCTGCGATGGCGCTGCAGGGCGCGCGCCCGGATCGTGATGACGCGGGCAGGACCGCGCTGTCCGACTGGGCCCGCAATTGCGATGTCGGGGCCGATCCGCGCAATATGGCGCATCTGTGGAAGCTGTCCGGCATTCCCGAACTGATGCGCTGCATCAATGAGCGTATCGTTGAGGGGTCGGGCGCCCGCCATCTGGCGGCGATGCGCGGCAGGCTTGCCAATATCGCCGCCGCCAGGGCCGCCCGCACGGCATTGGTCAGCGGCCGCGATAGTGCAGGACGGCTGACAGCTGTCGATCCGGAACAGCTGCGCGGCGATCTTGATGCCGTTGTCAGTCGCGCGCGGCAAAAACTGGAAGAGACGCTTTCCCGGCTGGAGGGCGAGCTGGCACCGGCGCTGACCCAGGTGCAGCAGGATTATGTGCTCCGCGCCACCGACGCTCTGACCGGCCATTTGTGCAAAACCGGCACGGATGACAGCTGGACCTTCAATTCCTCGGGGCTGCGGCTGGTGCTGCGCACGACCTGTGACCGGTTTTCGGCCCGGGCGCGGGCGCAGGTGGAGACGGTGTTCTATGGCGCGGCAAGTGATCTGCGCGCGGTCTGTGCCGGGGCATTGGGGTCTGCGGTCGGCGGGTGCCGGATCGAGCCGCCGCAAGTGCCCAAAGCGCCGCCACCGGTGGTGATGGGCAAAACAATCACCATCACCCTCTGCCGCAGCTGGTGGGAGCGCTGGTGGCCGCGTCGCAGGAACCCCGCCACGCTTGCCGCCGGGTATCGCAGGCTGATCGAGGCCGGGATCGGCTCGGCGACCGATGATCTGAAACAGAGCCAGGTCATTGATCTGTCCAGAGAAATCCGGCGCATATTCGATGACTTCCTCACCGAGCAGACCGCGACCGTGCTTGATCTCGCCAAACAGCAGCCCGAGGGCGGTGATCTCGGGGCGCTGCGTGCGAATGTGTTTGCCACGATGCGACCGGGGAAGGCGTCTGGGCGTGATCCCGAAGTGGAGCCCGATCCCGGTGAGCTGCGCAAAGCAGTGGGGGGGTATTGACGGTCGGTCGGGATGGCCGTGAGACGTCTCGTCTCCGGGGGGGCAGCATCCGCCTGGTCTGGCGGATAGCGGTTCTGTTCCGCCGGAAAGCACGGCTTGTATCAGGCTTTTTTGTGAGGCCGACATTCTGCAATATCGCGACCTGATTGACAGGCCGGGCGCCACTGACCCGAATATTCCGCTGAAAGGCCGGATCCCCAACACCGGCCACGCCACTGCGCTGATCTGGGGCAACAGACTGTTCAGGCCTTGCGTGAAAGCGTGCGCGGCTGCGTCAGACCTCGCGCGTGCTGATCACCTGCAAGGACAGGATCACCTCTGACGAGGACTGCCACAAAAGTCGAACGCCGGCCGGAGCGCGAGACCGAAGCGCTTCCTGATCGTTGATCCGCGACTGCGGTCTGCCTCGGATGGTGACGCCGCCACTGTTCGCGGCTAGAATGCCGCGATCCGCGATGGTCGCCGCGCTGATTGCGGCGCAGACCACCCCAGCAGCGTTAAGTCAGGGAAATGCGATGAAGGATGCAACCGGGGGCGGCGCCAGATGCCCGTTCGGCTTTGGTGGAGAGGCAGGCGCGTCTTTCACGGCAAGCCCGCAGCGCGCCACTCCTGTCCCGGAAATCTCTCCGGAATCTGATGGTTATCGCCATGTCGCGGGCGCACAGGATCTGGCGTGCGACACATTGCCGGGGTTTTTGTCCGCGCCGGTTCCCGAAGGTGAAAATGGTCTCGCAACTGGCCGCTGTCTTTGTGGCCAGGTCAGTTTCCGGTCGGGCCAGCCGGTCTCGATGGTCTTTGCCAGCCATGACGCGGCGTCGCGCAAACGTGCGGGCGGCGTGGCGCTGACGATCATGCTGCGCGCGGGAAGCACGGAATTCGCGGGATGGGACAATCTGGCGCAATACCAGGTCTCGGCGCGTGAGGTCTCGTATTTTTGCCGGACCTGCGGCACGCCGGTTCTGACGCGCCACCTTGCGCCCGCTGCGATGGCGGGGATGATCTCGCTTTCTGTGGGGCTGCTGGACCGGACCGAAGGGCTGCGGCTTGCGGCCGAGATCAGCCATGACAAAAAGCCGGACTTCTACGCCTTTGCCGGTGAGCGCCGGGTGATCACCACCGGTGAACTTGAGGCGATTTTCGCCGGTCGCGGGCGCTGAGGGCCGGCTTGCGCGAGAGTATGCGCGCGGCCTGACTGCGCCCCACATGTGGGATTGATCCAGGTCAAGGCCCGGAGGCGGCGCTTTTGGCATTAAGAAACCGCCCCGCCTTTTCGAACCCCATCGAAGACGGCGGGGGGCGACCCTGGCACAACCTTTCCTGTTCGCGCGTTCCGGGGTTTGGTCAGGGTCGGGATCCGGGCCGCACTCGCTGACCCTTGCGGTCACGGCTGCGGCATTTGCGCACTGCGGCACCGCACAGGATCAAACTTGAATCGCCCATGGAATATTTGACGCATGTCAAAGCCGGATTGCTGCCGGTCTGCGATACCAAACTGCAACAGCCGATTCCGGAGCGAGTCCGTGTCCATACCAGAAGCCAGCCCGCCGAGCCTTTATGCGGCGCGTGAGCCGATCTTTCCCCGCCGCGTCAAAGGCCATTTTCGCACGGCGAAATGGTGGATCATGGCGATTACTCTGGGCATTTATTACATCACGCCCTGGATTCGCTGGGATCGCGGGCCGAACCTGCCCGACCAGGCGGTGCTTGTGGACCTGGCCAATCGCCGCTTTTTCTTTTTCATGATCGAAATCTGGCCGCATGAATTCTATTTCGTTGCGGGTCTTTTGATCATGGCGGGGCTGGGGCTGTTTCTGTTCACCTCGGCCGCCGGGCGGGTCTGGTGTGGCTATGCCTGCCCGCAAACCGTCTGGACCGATCTTTTCATCCTGGTCGAGCGATGGATTGAGGGGGACCGCAATGCCCGCATCCGTCTGCACCGGAGCAAATGGACCGCAGAGAAGATCCGCAAAAGCGCGGTGAAATGGACGGCATGGTTCCTGATCGGGCTTGCAACCGGCGGTGCCTGGATCTTCTACTTCACCGATGCGCCGACTTTGCTGCGTGACCTGGTGACGCTCAGCGCCAGCCCCGTCGCCTGGATCACCATGCTGACGCTGACCATGACCACCTTCGTCTTCGGTGGGTTCATGCGCGAACAGGTCTGCATCTATATGTGCCCCTGGCCCCGGATCCAGGCCGCGATGATGGATGAAGAGACCATCACCATCGCCTATCGCGACTGGCGCGGCGAGCCGCGCGGCAAGCCAGGTGCCGAGAAGGGCGACTGCATCGACTGCATGGCCTGCGTCAATGTCTGCCCGATGGGGATCGACATTCGTGACGGTCAGCAGCTGGCCTGTATCACCTGCGGGCTGTGCATCGACGCCTGCAATGACATGATGGACAAGATCGGCAAGCCGCGCGGGCTGATCGACTATCTCGCGCTGACCGACGAGTCCCGCGAGCGCAAGGGTGAGCCTGCTGTTCCGGCCTGGAAACATGTTCTGCGCCCGCGCACAATCCTTTACACCCTGCTCTGGGCCGGGGTCGGGGCGGCGCTGGTGGCGGCTTTGTTCCTGCGCAGCCCGATTGATGTCAACGTCACTCCGGTGCGCAATCCGACCTTTGTGACGCTCTCGGACGGCACGATCCGCAACACTTACGAGATCCGTCTGCGCAATATGGAAGGCGAGGCCCGCTGGTTCTCCTTTTCTGTCGAAGACCCGGCGCTGGCTTTGTCGGTCGAAGGCGGCACAGGGGGACGGATCGAGGTTCCGGCCAATGAGACCGCGCATGTGCGGCTTTACGTTACGGCGGCGCCCGGGACGGTGGCAGCCAGAGCGCAGCGCAGCGACATCCGGCTCTGGATTGAGGGCGAGGCGGTGCCCGGCGTCAAAGATACCACCGATCTTGTGTCGAAAGACACGGTCTTCAACGGCAAAGGCGACCAACCATGAGCAACTTCCAGCTTTCGGGCTTTCAGCCGATCTTCCTTCTGTTCGTCCCGCTGGTTCTGGTGGTGATCGGCTTTGGCCTCTGGTTCCGGCGCGGCAGGCTGACAGGGGGGAAAGTGCTGGTCGCGACGCTGTCCTTTTTCGGGATCGTCACGGCAGTGAATATCTTCATGGCCTTCAAGGCGGTATCGACCTTTCCGGGGCTCGAAGTGCAAAGCTCTTACGTCGCGGGCCGGGGATTCGACGGCCGTCGCGAGGCGCAGGAGGCGCTTGGCTGGGGGATCGAGCAGGTTTACGAGCCGGGCCGGATGTCCCTGACGATCACCGATGCCGTCGGCCAGCCGGTCGAGGCGCGCGCGCTTGAGGCGCTGATCGGCCGCGTGACCATCGCTAGGGATGACCAGACCCCCGATTTCCGCTGGACCGGGAAAGGCTATGAGGCGGCGGTCGAACTTGGTTCTGGCGAATGGATGATGAAGGTGCAGGCCATCGCGCAGGATGGCACGCCTTTCGAACGCCGGCTGGATTTCACCGTGGCACCAAAGGGCTGAGGTCAAGATCATGAGCATGACGGCCAGCGATCTGAACCGGATGTCTGAGAGCCCCGGCGGCATTTCGGCCTGCCCGGCCTGTGTCGTGGCCCCCGCCGCCGCCGATCTGGCGCGGGTGGTGAAGGAGGCGCGGATCGTGCTGTCACTGCCCGCAGCGCATTGTGCGGACTGTATCTCGACGGTGGAAAAGGCGCTGCAGGCGGTGCCGGGGGTGCGCTCGGCACGGCTCAATCTGACCTTGAAGCGGGTCTCGGTGGATGCCGGGCCAGAGATCACGCCCACCGACCTGGTTCAGGTGCTGGATCGCGCCGGCTATGAGGCACATGAGCTGGATCCGGGGCTTTTATCGGTGACCGAGACCGACCGACAGGGCCGCGAGCTTCTGATGCGGATGGGTGTCGCCTTCTTTTCCATGATGAATGTCATGCTGTTGTCGGTGGCGGTCTGGTCCGGCGCCGATGGGGCGACGCGCGACATGTTCCACTGGATTTCCGGCGCCATCGCGCTGCCGACGGTGGTGTTTTCCGCGCAGCCGTTCTTCAGGGGCGCCTGGAGGTCGGTGAAGGCGGGGCGGCTGGGGATGGATTTCCCGATCAGTCTCGCGATTGTGCTGGCCTGTTGCATCTCGATTTTCGAGACCATCAATTCCGGGCCGCATGCCTATTTCGATGCCGCCGTGATGCTGACCTTCTTTCTGTTGATCGGGCGTTACCTCGACCACCGCACCAGGGCGATTGCGCGGTCTGCCGCGCAGGAGCTGGCCGCGCTGGAAGTGCCGCGCGCCATCGTGCTTGCGGAGGGTGCCGAACTGGTCAAACCGATCAGCGAGGTTGCGGTCGGTGATCTGGTCCTCGTGCGCTCCGGCGGGCGGATGCCGGTTGATGGCGTGGTGACAGAGGGCGCCTCCGAGATCGACCGCAGCCTTCTGACCGGTGAGACGCTGCCGGTCGCGGCCCATCCCGGCACCATGGTCTCGGCGGGAGAGGTCAATCTGACCGGCCCGCTGACTTTGCGCGTCACGGCGGCGGGCAAGGACAGCTCGCTGCATCAGATGGCCGATCTGGTCGCGGTGGCCGAGGCAGCAAAGACCCGCTACACCTCGCTGGCCGAACGCGCGGCGCATGCCTATTCCTCGATCGTGCATGTGCTGGCGGCGGTCGCCTTCACCGGCTGGCTGATCTGGACCGGCGGCGATTTCCGCTTGTCGGTCAATATCATGGCGGCGGTGCTGATCATCACCTGCCCCTGTGCGCTTGGCCTCGCGGTGCCGGCGGTGCTGACCTCGGCGAGCGGAAAGCTCTTCCGCAAGGGGATGCTGATCAAGGACGGCACCGCGCTGGAGCGGATGTCGCAGGTCGATACAGTGGTGTTTGACAAGACCGGCACGCTGACCATGGGCCAGCCGCTGGTGACGAACCTGGACGATCACCCGCTGTCCGC
Organism: Pseudogemmobacter sp. TB195; assembly: GCF_058313095.1. Classification (NCBI taxonomy): domain Bacteria; kingdom Pseudomonadati; phylum Pseudomonadota; class Alphaproteobacteria; order Rhodobacterales; family Paracoccaceae; genus Pseudogemmobacter; species Pseudogemmobacter sp. TB195. The sequence continues at coordinate 149,596 of NZ_JBZEGG010000001.1, read as the reverse complement.
GCGCGAGGTTGCACTGGCGCTGGCCGGGGCCTCCTCGCATCCGCTGGCCATGGCGCTTGCCGAGGCGGCACGTGCCGCAGGCGTGCGCCCCGCGCGCGTTGAGGAGATCCGCGAGATACCCGGCTACGGCATCGAAGGCCGCTGGAAAGGGATGCGCGTTCGCCTTGGCCGCGCCGAATGGTGCGGCACTGATGCGGGCAGCGAGACCGCAACCTGGCTTTCCACTGGCGAGGGCGCGCCGCGCGCCTTCACCTTCACCGACCGGCTGCGCCCTGGTGCTGCCGAACTGATGGCCGCACTGAAGGCGGGCGGTCAGCGGGTGATCCTTCTGTCGGGGGACAATGCGGCGGCGGTGTCGTCACTGGCGGCAGAGCTTGGGATTGACGACTGGTCGGCGGGCGTCTTGCCGTCTGAAAAAGCCGCGCGGATCCGGGATCTGCGGGCCGGGGGCGCCCAGGTCCTGATGGTCGGCGACGGGCTGAATGACACGGCAGCGCTGGCCGAGGCCTGTGTCTCGATCTCGCCCGCCTCGGCGCTGGATGCGGCGCGGGTGGCCTCGGATATCGTGCTGCTGGGGCAGAATATCGCGCCCATCGCCGATGCGATCCGCATTTCGCGTCAGGCCTCGAAGCGGATCGTCGGGAATTTCAGGATTTCCGCCGGGTATAATATCGTGGCAGTGCCGCTGGCGCTTTTCGGCCTTGCGACCCCCCTTGCGGCGGCGCTTGCGATGTCGCTGTCATCAATTACGGTCTCGCTCAACGCCCTGCGTCTGAAATAGGGAGCGCTTATGGAAATCCTCGGCATCCTGATCCCGGTCTCGCTGTTTATGGGGGGGATTGGCCTTCTGGCCTTCATCTGGGCCATGCGGTCGCGGCAGTTTGACGACCCCGAAGGCGATGCCAGCCGGATCCTGACGAAAGACTGGGACGACAAGCCGCGCCCGGATTGAGCGGGATTTCCGGACGTCGCGGCCGTCTCGCACAGGCGCATGATGGCGCTGTGAGACATAGCGGAGGTCCGGATGCGACAGATCCTGTTTGCAATGGCTGCAGCACTGGCGCCGGGGGCGGCCCTGGCCAGCCAGATCACCCATGTGCCGACGCCGGAAAGCGCGGCTGCGGCGGATTACGTGGTGGCGGGACGGGTGATCGACTATCTTCCCGAGGCCTGGGACAGCTTTGCGCGTGCGCCCCGCTATGCGCTTTTGCGGATGGAGGTGAGCGAAGTCTGGAAGGGCGAGGTCGGCGATGTTTTCGAGCTGGTGCTGACGGATGACACCATGCCGTTGCCCCGTGACTGGGATTGGCCGCAAGAGATCATCCTTGTTGCCATGGACCCGAAAAATCCAGGAAAAGCCCCGCGCGACAGCCTGCCCCAGGCCGGGTTTTCCATCTGCGCCATGCCGCTGGCGGTGCTGACGGACGAAAGCCGCGCCGCGTTCCGGGACTATTTTTCTGCGGCGGAGTGACGGGGCAGGGGGAACGATAAAGGCTCCGGGATCAGATCCCGGAGCCTTTTCGCATTGAGCCAAAGCTGTATGTCAAAGCTGTCGGTCGGAGGGGCTCAGGCCGGCCCCATCGTCTCGCAGGCGGTGCCGCGTGCGCGCAGCCGGCGGCAGGCGAGATCGGCCTGATCTTCGGTGAGACCAAGGAAGGAGGCGCGGTATTTGCCGCCCTTTTGCGTGACCTTGCGCAGCCCCTGGTCGAGGGTGGCGCTTTCGGTCAACCCGGTGCGCAGAAGCGCACGTTCGGCCTCGTAATGCGAGTTGTAGGCGCCGACCGCGACCCCAAAACCGCGCCCACCCGAGGTCGATTTTGACACGACGACCAGCTCTTCAGCCGGTGCTTCGGGCGCAGGCTCTGCCGCCGCCATGCGGACGGGTTCAAAGATCGGCGCGCGACGGGTCGGGGCCTCGGGATCAGTGACCATGGTTTGCGCATTCGCCGCCACGGTTTCCACGGCTGTCAGCGCGCCCTCATATCCCGACGGGGCGGGGAGTTCGGACATCACTTCGGGCGCGACATCGCTGGCCCCGGCAAGCCGGATCACTTCGGCCTCCGGCCTGGTGGCCGGTTCTGCGGCAGGGGCGACAAGCTCATAAACCGGAGCGGGTTCAGGGGCGATTTCGGCCAGCAGCGTTTCAGGGGCAGCCTCAGGCGCTGCAGCTGCCCGCGTCACATGTTCGGGGCGCGGCATCGGCCGCAGCCCTGCCAGAGCCACATCTTGCGCGGCGGGGGCAACGGCCTCGGGCGCCGGGGTTTCTGCCGGGGCACCACCAGCGGCCAGTGCCGCTGCCTGGGCCTCAAGGCTGCCCGGAGCGCTGGCCGAAGCACTGGCCGGTGCGACCGCAGCCATCGCCACGGCCGGTGCCTCTTCGGCAACCGGTGCCGCAGCGGCTGCGGCGGCCAGTGCGGCCTCGACCGCTTGCGGGTCAACCGTTTCGATTGCGGCGCCGGATGCGGACCCTGACGCGGCTGCAAGTTCGACCGCCTGTGCCTCAAGCGTGCCGGGCGGCGGCGGAACGGCGGTGGCTTCGGCCAAAGCCGATTCGACGCCTTCTGCAATGGCTGCCGAAAGCGCATCAGGCACCACGACCGGCGCCGCCTCGGCGATCAGCGCCTCGGGGGCGCCTCCCCGGGCGGGGCGGGCTTTCGGACGGGGCGAGCTGGTCATCGCGCCGGACACGCGCAGCGTCTTGGCAGCGCCGCCGGGCACATTCGGCGTGTCGATGGCCGCCGGGCTGTTATCGGCAAGCAGGTCGGCGGCGACGGCATCGCCGCCCTGGATACCGGCAGCAGCCGGCCGCTTTTCACGCACGCCATTCTTCGCGAGGTTAAAGCCCTTGTTCATCAGCTCGACCATCTTCGCGTTGCGCTGTGCGGTCGACGTGCCGCCAAAGACAGTGGCAATGATGCGCTTGTCGCCACGCTTGGCCGATGCGGTCAGGTTGAACCCGGCGGGCACGGTATAGCCGGTCTTGATGCCATCCGCGCCTTCATAGCCGTCGAGGAACCGGCTGTTGGTGTTTACCACCTTGGCAATGCCGGCATCGGCGGTGCGACGCGAGAAGATGTTGTAGAATTGCGGGAAGTCGTAAAACAGGTGCCGCCCGAGCAGGTTCATATCACGCGCGGTCGAAAGATGGCCGGTCGCGGTCAGGCCATTGGCGTTTTTGAAGGTGGTGTTCTTCATCCCGAGCGCGCGGGCGGTGCGGGTCATGCGGCTCGCGAAAGCCGCCTCATTGCCGCCGATATGATCGCCAAGCGCCGAAGCCGCATCATTGGCGGATTTGATCGCGGCGGCGCGGATCAGATAGCGCACCTTGATCTGCTGCCCGGCCTTGAGCCCCAGCCGCGAGGGCGGCTGCGCGGCGGCATGTTTCGTCACGGTGACCACGGTATCAAGCGACAGGCGCCCGGCCTGGATCTCCTGGAAGGTGATATAGAGCGTCATCATCTTGGTCAGCGAGGCGGGGTGCAGCCGGGTATCCGCATTCTGCGACCAGAGTTCCTCGCCGGTGCGCGCATCCATGATGATCGCAGCAAAGGGTGCAGCATGGGCCGGAGCCGGCGCCAGCGCAGGAAGAATCAGCGCAAAAAGCGCGATGAATAGCGTTATGCTGCGGATAAACCGCCCGATAAGCGATGCCACGTCGCCGATCCTTTGCCTGTTTCGGACCCCGGTTTTTATGGGATCTCACTTCTGCCTGACGGACAGGCTAGCACAGGTCACCCTGGTGGAAAACCCGGAAATTTCAAGGGGTTTTCGCGGAATTTTCACCTGATGCAGCTATGTTTCACCCGCCATATCCAGGGTGAATCGTCGCAAATAGCGCTATTTCCTGGGGGCCTAGCAGAGCTCTTGCAGCAATCCGGGCAGGAAAGACAGGTCCGCAAGGTGACGGTAGCGGGGATTCTGCACCGGTTCATCGGCGGATTCCAGCTCCCAGGCGGGTCCGTTGGGCACATGCACGCCCCAGGCACCGGCCTCCAGCGGTGCCACCACATCCGAGCGCATCGAATTGCCGGTCATCAGCGCGCGCGCTGCCCCCTCGCCATGGCGGTCAAAGATCTTCCGGTAAACTTCGGGCGTCTTTTCCGACACGATCTCGACCGCATCGATATGATCACCAAGCCCGGACTGTGCCAGTTTGCGCTCCTGATGCAAAAGATCGCCCTTGGTGATCAGGATCAGCCGATAATCCCCCGCCAGGGCCTCGACCGTCTCGCGGGCATGGGGGATCAGTTCGACCGGATGATCCAGCATCGCGCGCCCGGCACCCAGCAGTTCCGCGATCACCGAAGCCGGCACGCGTCCCTCGGTCACCTCGATCGCGGTTTCGATCATCGACAGGGTAAAGCCCTTCACCCCATAGCCATAGGCGCCGATATTGCGCTTTTCCGCCGCAAGCAGCCGCTCATGCAGCTGATGCGGGTCGCTGTAATCGCGCAGGAGATCGGTGAAATGCTCCTGGGTGAGGCGGAAAAACGCCTCATTCTGCCACAGCGTATCATCCGCATCAAAGCCGATGGAGGTGATCATCTGGCGGTTCCCCGGTGTTGTTGTGACACGGGCGTTGATGCATCAATGCGATCTTAACACTCTCGTGGCTCTTTTCGTGGTGAGAAAAGCGATTATATTCCTGTCAGATTCAAGACAATGCGAATCCTTTCAGCAGCCGGAGAACCCGATTTGGCCTATAACCCGTTTACCCTGTCTGACCGCGAAAATGGTCCGGGCGCCGGTGGGTCGGGTGGCGCACCGGGCGAGGAGACGTCGCTTCTCGCCAAGCCCAAGCCGAAGACACAGCGCCCGCCGCTTTATAAGGTCTTGCTGCTGAACGATGACTACACACCGATGGAGTTTGTGGTCCATATTCTGGAACGCTTCTTCGGGATGAACCACGCCCAGGCCTTCGATATCATGCTGATGGTTCATAAAAAGGGTCTCGCCGTAGTCGGGGTTTTTTCGTTCGAAGTGGCCGAGACCAAGGTCGCCCAGGTGATGGATTTCGCCCGCCGTCACCAGCATCCGCTTCAATGCACGATGGAAAAAGAGTAAGGCGGGCGAAACTGGCCCTCGCGTTACAGGCGGAACATGCGTGCATCCCGGATAGAGCTGGCCCTGGAACAGGGCCTTTTTGTGCTTCCTTCAGAAGGTAAGATTGCGGTCTATCGCCCGCAGGAAGGCGATGACCTCTCAGATCTTCCCAAAGATCGTACCACCGTGCTGACGGGCTTTCGCCCTGACCGCGACCATTTTGCGGCGCGCGGCTACGCGGTCGAAGGCGAGGGGCCCTGGGCGGCGGCGCTTGTCTGCGTGCCGCGTTCGCGCGAATATGCACGCGCGCTTCTGGCCGAGGCGGCAGCAGCGGTAAGCCCGGGCGGGCCGGTGCTGGTTGACGGGCAAAAGACCGACGGTATCGAGACCGCGCTGAAGGATCTGAAGCCGCTTGTCGCGCTGTCGGGCCCGATTTCCAAAGCGCATGGTCGTATAGCGGCCTTCCCCGCCGGCCCGGAACTGGCAGCATGGACCGCCCGCCCGCGTGAGATCGGGGGCGGTTTCATCACCCGTCCGGGGGTGTTTTCCGCTGATGGGCCGGATCCGGGATCGGTGCTGCTGGCAGAGACGCTGCCCGAAAAGATCGGCCCGAAAGTGGTCGATCTGGGCGCGGGCTGGGGCTATCTTTCGCAAGCGATCGTCGCGCGGACCAGCGTCAAACGGCTTGATCTGGTCGAGGCCGAAGCGGTCTCGCTGGACTGCGCGCGCGAGAATATCCAGGACGCCCGCGCCCGGTTCCACTGGGGAGATGCGCTGAATTTCCGCCCCGAAAGCCTTGTCGAGACCGTGGTGATGAACCCGCCCTTCCATATCGGTCGCAGCTCTGACCCGAGGCTGGGGCTTGCCTTCATTCAGGCGGCGCGGAAGATGCTGGCGCCGGATGGGGCGCTCTGGATGGTCGCGAACCGCCATCTGCCCTATGATGAGGCGCTGACCACCCATTTCCTGGAATATGAGACAATCGCGCAGACCAATGCCTTCCGCGTGACCCGCGCCATCAAGCCGCGCCGCCCGACCCGCTAAGCGCCGCCAGAACCCCGAGATCCAGCATGTCATTCTCTCTTTCCGGCAAGACCGCCATCGTTACCGGCGCCGCCAGCGGCCTCGGTCTCGCCATCGCGCGCCATCTGATCCATAAGGGCGTGCGGGTCATGCTGGCCGATGCGGATGAGGCACGGCTGATGGCCGAAATGGGTGAGGCGGCCCAGGACGAAAGCTCGGTGCGACTGTTCCCGGGTGATCTGACGAAAAAACTGACGCTGGTGAACCTGGTCTCGGCCACAATAGAGGCCTTTGAGCGGATCGATATCCTGATCAATGCCGCGCGCCGCTGCCAGATCTCAGATGTGCTGAACCCCGATGCCGATCATGTCGAGACGCTCTGGCAGCAGAATGTGGTCGCGACGCTGCGGCTCAGCCAGCTGGTGGCGAAGCGGATGATCCAGGCCGCCGCGGGCACCGAACCGGATGAATACGGCGCTGTCGGCTCGATCATCAATTTTTCATCGGTGGCGGCGGTCCGGGTACAGCCGGAATTGCTGGGCTATTCCATGGCCTCGGCGGCGGTAGAGCAGATGACGCGGACCCTTGCCGTGGCGCTGGCGCCGAAAGGGATCCGGGTCAATGCGGTCTCGATCGGCTCGGTCATGAGCGCGAGCCTGCAACTGGCGCTGAAAGAGGCGCCTGCGCTGCGGGAACGGATCGAAAGCGGCACGCCCCTTGGCCGGATCGCGGCGCCTGACGAGCTGGTCGAGACGATCCAGTATCTCGCCTCGGATGCGTCGCGCTTTGTCACCGGGCAGGTGCTGGTGGTGGATGGCGGGCGCGGGCTGCTGGATGCCGTCGCCGCGCCTGCGTTCTGACGCCCGCGTTACAGGGCGCCGGGCCTCAGCCCTGTTCGGCCACGAGCCAGGGCAGTTCCGAAAAATCCGAAAACCGCGCGGTCTGCGGCATCTCTTCGGCCGGCGATTTGCGATAGCCTTCGGTGTAGAGGAGGAAGGGCAGCCCGGCTGCGACCGCGGTATCGGCATCGACTTCGCTGTCGCCGACATAGAGTGCCGTCCCGCCGCCCAGTTCGGTGATGCACAGATGCAGGGGCGCGGGATCTGGCTTCAGCGCGACGCGGCCCCCGCCGACGATGGCCGCGAAATAGCCGGTCAGGCCCATCTGATCGAGGACGATCCGTGCTGCCGTCTCGGGCTTGTTGGTGCAGATGCCAAGCGGGTGGCCAGCGGCCTGCAAGGCGTCAAGCGCCGCGATCACGCCGGGATAGATCCGGGTGCGCGCGGTGGGATCGGCCTCATATGCGGCCTCCATCGCGGCAACCAGCCGGGGATGCTGCGCCATGTCAACGCCCCGGGTCTCCATCGCGCGCCGCACCAGATTGGCGATGCCCTTGCCGATAAAAGAGGTGACCGTGGGAAGGTCAAAAGGCGCCTGGCCTTCGGCCTCGAAAACCTGGTTCAGCGCGGCCCGGAGATCGGGGACGGAATCGATCAGCGTGCCGTCGAGGTCGAAGATGACCGGGGTTGCAGTGGTGGTCATTGGCGCGCGGCCTCGGCCACGGCGCGCAAAGCGCGGATGTTCTCGCCATAAGGTGCGGGGTTTTTCACCGACCCGCCAGAGAAGACCGCCGAACCCGCCACCAGCACATCGGCGCCGGCCGCAACGACCAGCGGCGCGGTTTCGGTGGTGACGCCGCCATCGATCTCGATATGGATCGGGCGGTCGCCGATCATGGCGCGCAGGCGGCGGATCTTGTCGATCTGCGACAGGATCAGCTTTTGCCCGCCAAAGCCCGGATTGACCGTCATCACATTGATCAGGTCGATCTGGTCGAGCAGATATTCCACCGATTCAATCCCGGTCGCGGGGTTGAGGCAGATCCCCGCCTTGACGCCGTATCCCCGGATCGCCTGAAGCGAGCGATGCATATGCGGCCCCGCTTCGAGATGGACCGAGATGAAATCGGCGCCGGCTTTGGCAAAGGATTCGAGATAGGCATCGACCGGCGCGATCATCAGATGGACATCCATCACGCCCTTGATATGCGGCCGGATCGCGGCGCAGGTCGCCGGGCCGAAGGTGATATTCGGGACGAAATGCCCGTCCATCACATCGACATGCACCCAATCGGCACCCTGGGCCTCGATCGCTTCGCATTCGGCGCCGAAATTGGCGAAATCGGCTGAGAGGATCGAAGGGGCGATTTTGATCGCGCGCGAGAAGCTCATATGCGGGGCCTTTCCGACTGGGATGCGCCTGAAATAGCCGTGATCGGGTCCTGGTGCCAGAGCGGATTGCGGCCAGTGTCAGCCGCGCGGGGTCAGCCCCGGCGCAGCCAGACATAAAAGGCGCCGGTGCCGCCATGTTTCAGATGCGCTTCGGTCACTTCCTGCACCACTGCCGACAAAGGCGGCAGGCGCAGCCAGTGCGGCACCTGATGGCGCAGCGCGCCGATGGGGCGCGGCACCGGCTCATAGACCTGTTTGCCCTTGCCAGTGATCACCAGCACCAGCCGCTTGCCCGAAGCCTGCGCCCCCATCAGAAAGGCGATCAGTTCGGGATGCGCCACGGCAAGCGTCATACCGTGCAGGTCGATCCGTGCCTCGGGCGCGATCTTGCCGCGTATCATCTTTTTGTGCAGCCCGGCATCCATCCGCAATGGCGGCGGCGCGGCGGGCTTTTGCACGGGGGTCGCCTTTTCGCCAAGCCGAAACCGCGGCAGTGCCGGTTTTGGCGGCGGGGGAGGCGGCAGGGTCTCTTTCGGGAAGATGGCCTCTTGCGCCACATCCTCGGGGATCGCCCCGTTCTGCATGCCATGCATCGGGCGCAGGGTTCGCGCCACGGCCTGCCAGAGGTCACGCTCCTCGGGGCGGAGCACCCGTCGCCGCGCCAAGGCTCAGTTCCCCCCGGTCAGCGCCCAGGCGCGGTCGATGGGCAAAAGCTGCACCATCCGCCCGCCATCGCGCACGATCCCGGCGGCATCGCCTGCGCGGTCGCCATAGCCGTAGAAAATATCCGCCCGCTGCGCGCCCTTGATCGCGCCGCCGGTATCCTGCGCCACCATCAGCCGGCTGAGGGCCGCCTGGCCCTCTTTCTCGATCCACACGGGCGCGCCCAGCGGCACGAAAGCCGGGTCGACGGCCAGCGAGCGCATCGGCGTGATCGACTTGCCCATCGCACCGATTGGGCCCTTTTCGGGGGGCAGATTGCTGATCTTGCGGAAGAAAATATAAGAGGGGTTGTGGTTCAGCAATTCGGCTCCGATGGCCGGATTGCGGCGCACAAAGGCCTGGATGGTCTGGGCCGAGACCTGATGCGCCGCGAACATGCCGCGCCGCACCATCTCTTGCCCGACCGAGCGATAGGCATGGCCGTTGCGGCCCGCATAGCCCAGCCGGATCGTCGATCCATCGGTCATCTTCACCCGACCCGAGCCCTGGATATGCAGAAAGAACACTTCAACCGGATCGTCGATCCAGGCGATTTCCAGCCCGCGCCCGCGCAAAGCCCCGGCTTCGATCTCGGAACGGCTGTAATAGACCATGCCGTCCTGCAGATCCGGCGGGCGGCGGTACAGTGGCCAGGCATAGGTGGGGGTGCGGACCGGCGAGCCATTCAGCTCCGGCTCGTAATAGCCGGTGAAAAGTGCCGGCGGCTTGCCGATGATCACCGGGCGGAACAGCAGCTCAAAAAACGCCCGCGCCGAGGCATCGTCTTTCGGCACGTCGCCGGCCAGCTTGCAGACCGGGCGCCAGTAAGGGGCATCAAGCTGGTTGCAGGTGACAAGAAACGCCTCGAGCGCCTCAAGCTGTCCGCCCTCGCGCCAGCCGGACAGGGATTCGAACTCCACCATCTCGGCGCGCGCCTCATCAGCGCCCGTCACCGCAGCCAGTCCGACCAGTAATGCGATGACCAGAGGGCGCAGCAGCATGGCATCAGATCAGTCGCCGGTGGCGACCAGCTGCCAGTTCGGGTCATCCGACCCCATCTTGCGGGCAAAGACCCAGACGTCGCGCTGACGTTTGACGGCCTTGGCGTCGCCTTCGATGACCGTGCCGTCCTTGTCGCGCACCACCGAAGTCAGCTCGCCGACAAAGCGCACGGTCAGTTCGGCAAAGCCGGAAACCTGGTCGAAGGTCGCCTCTTGCAGCGCCATTTCCTTCAGCCCGACGAAATTCGCCTCGACCGTCAGTCCACGCGCCTCGCGGGCCTGGATCACTTCGGTAAAGCTCGCCTCGACCTCGTCCCCGAGGAAATCGCGGATCGGGTCGAGATCGCCGCGCTCAAAGGCCATCAGGATCATCTCATAGGCCTGACGCGCGCCCGAAAGGAACGGCGTCAGCGCGAAGGAAGGTTCGGCCTTTTTCATGCCCGCAAGGGCCTTTGCCGCATCCGAGCCCTCGGCCACATGATCGGTGATGTCACGGTCAGGCCCGCCCTCGATCACCTCGAAATCGCGTTTCACCGGGGCCTGCGCATCTTCGAGCGGGAGCGGTGGCTTTTCGAAACCGTCGCGGGTTCCCAGCACCGAACGGAGCTTGAGAACCAGGAAAATAGCGACCCCGGCAAGGACCAGGAGCTGGATAAGCATGGAATTCATCGGTCATCCCGCCAAAAAACACTGTCGCCGCCCTGTCGCAATGGCCGGTAGGTGCGGCAAAGGCTTGGGGAGGCGTGATTGATCTCCTATGTAGGTTTTAGCAGGCCGCAAGTAAACCTTGCGACAATGATGCTTTCGACAAGGACCCCAAAATGCCGCGTTTTTTGCTGATTCTGGCCTGGCCACTGATTGAAATCGGTTTGTTCGTGGTTGTCGGGGGCTGGATTGGCCTCTGGGCGACCCTTGCCTGGGTGGTCGGGACGGCGGTTGTCGGCATTGTGATCCTGCGAATGGTGGCGCGGCGCGGCGCCGGGCTTTTGCGCAACGGCCTCAACGGTGGCCTGAACCGGGGGCTGAGCGGAGCAGCTATGGCGGGCGATGCGCCGGTTACCGGGCTGATGCGGGGGCTTGCAGCCGTTCTGCTGATCCTGCCGGGATTTCTGACCGATGCGCTTGGGGTGTTGCTTTTGCTGCCGCCGGTGCAGGCTCTGGTGAAAGGCGCAGTGCTGGCCCGTGTCAGCGCCATGGGGGCCGGTGCGTTTTCGCAGCGTCAGGCGGGCGCCGGCAGGGGGCAGGCCAGCATGCAGCAAGGTGATGTGACGCTCGATGGCGAATGGGTCGAGGTGCCGCCCGAACATCCCGCGGCACCTGGTCGCAACCGCCCGTCGCGCTGGACCGAAATCGAATAGCTGCCTAGGGAGCGGAACCTGGTCATGGAACCGGAGCCACCCCAGGGGCTGACCCCGGAGCTTTCCATTGAGCGCCGCCCCCCGCTCTGTTAGGGGAGGGCGGTAGCTTTGACTGGCGCGGCGCGCCCCCGGGCGGGCAAACTGCCTCTGCCCGCGCAAATTCCAGGAGGATTTCGATGGCCGAAGAAACAGGTGCAAACGGGGCTCAGGCTCCGCAGGTCCGGATGCAGGTTCTGGCGCAATATATCCGCGACATGAGCTTTGAAAATGTCGTGGTGCAAAAGGGCCTCGCCGGTGTCGAAGTGCAGCCCGATGTGCAGGTGGCGGTCAGCCTTGATGCGCGCAAACGCAGTGTCGAGCACCAGTATGACGTGATCACCAAATTCAAGGTCACCTCGAAGAACAAAACCAATGACGAGACGCTGTTCCTGCTCGAACTGGAATATGGCGGCACCTTCCTGATCGATGGCGTGCCTGAGGATCAGCTGCATCCGTTCCTGCTGATCGAATGCCCGCGCCTTCTGTTCCCCTTCGTGCGCCGCATCATTTCGGATGTGACCCGCGACGGTGGCTTCCCGCCGCTGAATATCGACAATGTCGATTTTCTGGCCCTTTACCGTCAGGAAATCGCGCGCCGCCAGGCCGCCCAGACCGAAGCTGCGCCGCTGGTCACCAACTGATCTGCGCGGAAGAACCGCAGAATATGACAAAGGCGGCAGAGTGATCTGCCGCCTTTTTGCTGTCTTGCCGGCTGTGATCAGAGCCGTGGACCAGAGCCGGGGATCAGACCCGGTGATAGGGGCCGCCCGCAAGGATCGTCGCTGCGCGGTAAAGCTGTTCGGCGAGCATCACCCGGACCAGCATATGGGGCCAGACCATTGCGCCAAAGCTGATCGAGTGATCGGCTCTGGCCCTGAGGTCAGGGTGAATGCCATCGGCCCCACCGATCACAAAAGCCAGATCCTGCCGCCCGGCGTCGCGCCATTTCGCCAGCAGACCCGCGAATTCCGGCGATGACAGCTGCCGCCCGCGCTCATCCAGGGTGCAGATCAGCGCGCCAGAGGGAATTGCGCGCGTCAGAAGCGCGGCCTCGGCCTCCATGCCGCCGCCCTTTTTGTCCTCGACCTCAATCTCGGCGGCGGGGCCAAGCGCCAGCGCGCGGCCCTGCTTGCCGAAACGGTCAAGGTAATCGTCGATCAGATCGCGCTCGGGCGAGGCACGCAGCCGCCCGACCACGCAAAGATGAACCCGCACCGGCTTACAGCGTGCGGGCGGCCCCGACCTGTCCGGCGGGCAGCCACATCTTTTCCAGCTGGTAGAATTCACGCACTTCCGGGCGGAAGACATGGACGATCACATCGCCCGAATCGATCAGCACCCAGTCGCCGGTTTCTTTGCCTTCCATGCGGGAGACGATCCCGAAGGCCTGTTTCAGCCGTTCCGACAATTTCTCGGCAATCGCCGCCACCTGGCGCGACGAACGTCCCGAGCAGATCACCATGTAATCGGCAACATCCGAGCGGCCGCGCAGATCGATCAGCACGACATCCTCGGCCTTGTCATCCTCGACCGAGGACATGACGGCATCGCGAACGGCGTCCGAGCTGAATTCCGTCTGGGCAGGGCGTCCGGCGCGCGGGGCAACCGGCAGGCCGGTTGCAGGGTCAGTATGGGACAGGGAAGTGTCCTCCAAAGCAGCGCGCAAGCCCCGCGCCGGGCATCTCACGACAGCCTATCACCCGGAGCGGGTAATCTCAACATTCGACGGATCAGGTCGCATCGCGGTGGCGGCGGAGGGCTCAGAGCGCGAAGGCCGCAACTTCGGCCCGGGTGCCCGAACGGCAGCGCCAGACCATCACGTGACCCGCCATTGGCCGCCCGCCCACCGAGGTGGGCAGATCTTCGCGCCGCGGTGCAACCCGCTCTGTCAGCGCCTTTATCGCTGCCGACCGCGGGGCCGGGTGATCCGGATCGTAGACTTGAAGCGCAAGGCCGCGCGGGCGGGGCATCACATCGAAGGTGATCCCCTTCCTGCCCGGGACGGGGCGTTTCATCTGCCTGTCCGCGGTCGAACCCGGCATCCAGAACCGCCAGGTCTCGCTTTGGACGGCCAGGATCAGCGGCCTGGTCATCCCGAGCGTCCGCCCGTCGTCATTCTTGCCGTTGAAATAGCCCGAGCGCGCCTCCCATCCCGCGTCAGACAGGGTCTGCCCGTCTTCGCCATGGCGCCATCTGGCCCGACCCTTGCCTGAAACAGGATTCGGGGCTAGATACCAGCTTATGCAAGGGTTCATCTATTTCAACATCACCGATCATGCGCGTCTTCCGGCGCGGTTTTTCGGCGCGACCCGCAATATTCTCGCACGTCTTTGACGCGGCGGGCGGGATTACCTGCCCAGATGCCGCCGGACCTCGAGACCCAGACAATCTGACAAGCTATCCCAAAAGGTGAGAGCCATGACCGCCCCTAAATCGGCCGCTCCGAGAACACTCTACGACAAGATCTGGGACGACCACGTCGTCCATACGTCGGAAGACGGCACCTGTCTTCTGTATATCGACCGCCATCTGGTGCATGAAGTCACCAGCCCCCAGGCGTTCGAAGGGCTGCGGATGACCGGCCGCAAAGTGCGCGCGCCGGAGAAAACCATCGCGGTGCCCGACCATAACGTGCCCACGACCGAGGGCCGTGAGACCCATATCGACAATGAGGAATCACGCATCCAGGTCGATGCGCTGGACAAGAATGCCCGTGAATTCGGCGTGGTTTACTATCCGGTGACCGATATTCGCCAGGGTATCGTGCATATCGTCGGCCCGGAGCAGGGCTGGACGCTGCCGGGCATGACCGTGGTTTGCGGCGACAGCCATACCGCGACCCATGGTGCTTTCGGCAGCCTCGCGCATGGCATAGGCACCTCCGAGGTCGAACATGTTCTGGCGACGCAGACGCTGATCCAGAAGAAATCGAAAAACATGAAGGTCGAGATCACCGGCAAATTGCTGCCCGGTGTGACCGCGAAGGACATCACCCTTGCCGTGATCGGCAAGACCGGCACCGCCGGTGGTACCGGCTATGTCATTGAATATTGCGGTGAAGCGATCCGCGAGCTTTCGATGGAAGGCCGCATGACCGTCTGCAACATGGCCATCGAAGGCGGCGCCCGCGCTGGCCTGATCGCACCGGATGAGAAGACCTTCGCCTATTGCATGGGCCGCCCCCATGCGCCGAAGGGCGCGAAGTGGGAGGCTGCGGTCTCTTACTGGAAAACGCTCTTCACCGATGAAGGTGCGCATTTCGACAAGGTTATCACGATCAGAGGCGAAGACATCGCGCCGGTCGTGACCTGGGGCACCTCGCCCGAAGACGTGCTGCCGATCACCGCAACCGTGCCTTTCGCCGCCGACTTCCAGGGTGGCAAGGTCGAGGCCGCACAGCGCTCCATCGACTATATGGGCCTGACCCCGGGCATGAAGCTGACCGATGTAAAGGTCGATGCGGTGTTCATCGGGTCCTGCACCAACGGACGGATCGAAGACCTTCGCGCGGCCGCCGGGATCCTCAAAGGCCGCAAACTGGCGCCGGGCGTCCGGGGCATGGTCGTGCCGGGATCGGGCCTCGTGCGGCTCCAGGCCGAAGAAGAGGGTCTGGCGCAGATCTTCACCGATGCCGGCTTCGAATGGCGTCTGGCCGGGTGCTCGATGTGCCTGGGCATGAACCCAGACCAGCTGGCCCCGGGCGAGCGCTGCGCTGCCACTTCGAACCGCAATTTCGAGGGCCGGATGGGTCGTGGCGGCCGTACGCATCTGATGTCGCCGGTGATGGCGGCCGCAGCGGCGATTACCGGCCACCTGACCGATATCCGTGATATCATGGCGGAAACCGCCTGATTTCACACAGTCAAAGGACAGTCGTCATGAAGGGTTCCACAACCAGCATTCTTGCAGGTGTGCTCGCCGTAATAGCCGGGCTTATCGCACTGATCTTTCCGCTTCCTGCCTCATTGGCGGTGGCGGTGTTTGTGGGCCTCGCCTTCCTGATTTCGGGTGCGCTGGGGCTCTTTGCCGCCTTTTCGGACAAAGAGCTGCCATCGCGCGGCTGGCTGATGCTGCTGGCGCTGATGCAGCTGGTGCTGGGCGTCTGGCTCTTGGCCAACCCGCTGGCGGGCCTGATTTCGCTGACGATCATGGCAGGCGCGCTGTTCTTCGCGACCGGCGTGTTGCGGCTGGTCTGGGCCTTCCGTCTCGGAACGTCCGCAGGTCAGGGCTTTTGGGTCCTGATCCTGACGGGGCTGCTTTCGGTCGGGCTTGGGCTCTATGTCCTTTTCTTCCTTCCCGCAGCCAGCGCGATCCTGCTTGGAACGCTTCTGGCCATCGAACTCCTCTCTGTCGGTGCCGCCCTGATCGCGATGGGCATTGCGCTGCGAAAACTCCAATAGGTAACCCCAATGGATAAATTCACCACCATCACCGGGATTGCGGCGCCGATGCCGCTTGTGAATATCGACACTGATATGATCATCCCGAAGCAATTCCTGAAGACGATCAAGCGGTCGGGCCTCGGCGTGAACCTGTTTGACGAAATGCGTTACACGCTCGACGGCAAGGAAATTCCGGATTTCGTGCTGAACCAGCCGGCATATCGTGAAAGCCAGATCATCGTGGCCGGCGATAATTTCGGCTGCGGCTCCTCCCGCGAGCACGCGCCCTGGGCATTGCTGGATTTCGGGATCCGCTCTGTGATCTCGACCTCTTTTGCGGATATTTTCTACAATAACTGCTTCAAGAACGGCATCCTGCCGATCATCCTGCCGCAAGACGCGGTCGACTATCTGATGGATGACGCGAAAAAGGGCGCCAATGCCCGCATCACCGTGGATCTTGAGAACCAGACGGTTTCGGCCTCGGATGGCAAGAGCTTTGCCTTCGAGGTGGACGCGTTCAAAAAGCACTGCCTCCTGAACGGGCTCGATGATATCGGGCTCACGATGGAGAAAGTCTCGGCAATCGACACATTCGAGAAGCAAAACGCGGCCGCCCGGCCCTGGGCCTGACGTCTGGCCCCTCTAAGTCTTGCCGGGGCAATCCCGGCGCGGTTGATTTCAGCGCGGCATCCCCCGGGGTGCCGCGTTTTTTGTCGATCTGTTGAATTCTCGTGATTTTTTCTTCCGGTTTCACCGGGGATTGTCGCTTTTGCTCCATTCTTGCAACATCTTTGCCCTGTTTCGGCCACAGGGCCAGGGTCTCATGAGGATGATAGTTGCTTCACTCGGCGAAAGTAGGCAAAAGTTGGGCAAAATTGAGGCGATCCGCCATAATGTCGGCGGGATCATGGGAAACAGGAGGCGGCATCGTATCGCTTCCGTCCATGTTGAGGAAGTGAAGGCAGTGGTCTCACGGCTGACCGGCGCCCTGGTGCGCGCATTTCTGGTGATGCTTCTCATCGCCACACCCTCGGTGATCCTGCCGGGGACGGGGCCTGATACGCAGCAGATGGTGGCGCTGATCGCTTTGTTCGGCGGTGCCCTGACCTTTGCCGAATACAATGCCGTTTATCCGAGCCTGGTCGAATTCCGCGACGCGCCGCCCTTTAACCGCATCCGTTTCCTCGCGCTGTTTCTCACCGTTTTCATTCTGTCGGTGATCGAAGCGGCCAATATCGCTCCTACTTCCTTTACCCGCCTGTTCGAAGCGCTTGGCCTGTTGATCGGTCATTCGCTCGACTTTCCCTATTCGCCCGTCCGCCTTGCCTCGATGATGATGTCGGAAAATGCGAGCCCGGCCGATATGTCAGCTGTCCGCAGCGCCGCCGGAACGGCCTATATCATCTCGCTGATTTCGCTGGCTTTCTTCGTTGTGATCTTCAAGCTGAAAGGCTGGCCGTCACGCTACAAGGATTTCAATGTCTGGGTGAATCTGCCAACATTCGAGCCGACAGCCGGCGGCGATGTGGTGGACCGGCTTGAGCGGGACGCGCGTCTTAACCTTTCCTTAGGCTTTCTGCTGCCATTCCTGATCCCGGCAGTGGTGATTTTGGTCTCGGGCGGGTTTGATCCGGTAACCCTCACCTCGCCGCAGACCCTGATCTGGACGATGGCGGCATGGGCATTCATTCCGGCTTCTCTTTTGATGCGCGGCGTCGCCATGGGGCGGATCGCGGCCATGATCCGGCAGCGCCGCGTCGCCAATCTGCCGCCCAAACATCCGGGCATTGTTGCCGTCATCTGATCGCCTGGCTTTGCCTGATCCTGTTGCCCGTCTCTGCGGCGCTGGCCGAGACGGGGGTGAAACTTGCGGTGTGGAACATCGAACTGGAGCGCCGGGGCCCTGGCCTTTTGCTGCGCGACATCGTCAGCGGCAAAGATGCGCAGGTCGAGGCGGCACTGCGGGTGCTGGCAGATCTTGATGCCGATGTGATCCTGCTGGCAGGGTTCGATTATGATCACGGGCTGCTGGCGGCGCGGCATTTTGCCGACCGTCTGGCCCTGATCGGGCCGGATTATCCGCATCTCTTCGCACTGCGGCCCAACCGGGGTGTCGCGACCGGTCTTGATCTGGATCTTGACGGGCGGCGCGGCGGGCCGGGCGATGCCCAGGGCTGGGGCTATTTCGCCGGGCAGTCCGGCATGGTGATCCTGTCGAAACTCCCGACTGACAGCGCCGCTGCGCGCGATTTCAGCGCCTTTCTCTGGGCCGATCTGCCCGGCGCGCTCTGGCCGCAATCGCTGCCTTCAGAGGCGCGCGAGGTGCTGCGGCTCTCGACCACCGGCCATTGGGAGGTGCCGCTGATCCTCCCCGATGGCAGGCGGCTGCGGCTGTTGACCTGGCATGGCTCGGCGCCGGTTTTCGGTGCCCCGGTCGAGGTGAATGCGCGGCGGAACCATGATGAGACCGCCTTCTGGACCGCGTTGATCGAGGGGCGGCTGCCATGGGCACCGCCGGTTCCCCCCTTTGTGGTGATGGGGATCAGCAATCTCGACCCTGTTGACGGGGATGGAAGACATGATGCGATCCGGAGCCTGATTGCGCATTCCGCGCTGCAAGACCCGGCGCCGCGTGCGGCTTTTGCACCGGCAGATCCGGGTCAGCTTGGTGATCCGGCGCTGGACACGGCAGTCTTTGCGCCAACCGGAGGCCTGCGCACGGCGGTGATCCTGCCCGATGCCGCGTCTGAGGTGGCTGAGGCGGGGATCCTGCGCCCGGCACCGGAGGATCCGCTCTCGGATGCCGCCAGCGCCGCGTCGCGCAGCTTTCCGCTCTGGATCAGGCTGGTGCCATGAGCGAGGGGCTCAGCCGATCCGTCCCATCTGGCGCCGGATGCGGCGCGCCTGGTCCAGCTCCGCATTGATCGCCCCGCCCGCAAGGATGGCCCAGACCGAGAGGTAGAGCCACATCATCAGGATCACCGCGGCCCCGATAGAGCCATAGATCCTGTTGTAACTGTTGAAATTCTCGAGATAGAGCGAGAAGCCCATCGAGACCCCCGCCCAGGCCAGGGTCGCGAAAATGACCCCGCCCGAGAACCAGCGCGAACGCTCGTTCCGGGGTACATTGGGGCCGTAACGATAGAGGATCGAGAGGCAGATCAGCACCAGCAGCAGCATCGCCGCCCAGGGCAAAAGGCGGCTCAGCCGCGGGGCAAAGTCATCCAGCGGCATCCAGGACAGGAGGATCGGCACCACCACCACGGTTGCGAGCGTGCCAATCAGCGCACCGATCAGCGCGAGCGTCAGAACAAAATCCCGCGCCATGCCACCCAGCCAGGAGCGCGGTACCGCGCGATGCACCACATCAAGCCCCTGGACCAGCGCCGAAACCCCGTTGCGCGACGAATAAAGCGCGACCAGCAGCGAAAGGACCGTGGCCCAGCCCAGCGTCGTGCGCGGCGCATTGACCAGCCCCATGACCTGATCATGGATCAACGCGCTGGCATCGGGGGGCAAAAACCGCTCGGCCACCTGAAGATAGCCCGCGATCACCACCGGATCGGCCATCATCCCCCAGATCGCCACCACTGCCGCAAGGCCTGGAAAGACCGCGAACATGGCGTAAAAGGCCACTCCGGCGGCGACGAGGCCGAAATGGCCATCGGTCATCCGCTCGATCACCGCCGTGATAAAGCGCCAGATCCGGCGCAGCGCCTTCATTGCCGGATCCATGTCGAGAAATCTTCGCCCGGCGGCATTTCACGCGCGCGCGGCGAGATCAGCGCGCGGGCGCGCTTTTCGTCCAGCGTGCCTGTTCCTGCAAGGGCACCGAGGCGGTCGAGATATTCCGGCAGCAGGCCCGGCATCACGAGGCTGCGGTCCAGCGGCAGATCGGAAGACAGCACCCGCGCCAGCTTCCACACCACCGAGGCACAATTCGCGGTTACGGTATTATACCAGACGGGCCGGTCGTTCAGGTCATTGCCCAGCCTGAGAAAGCCAAGGAAGACCGCGATTTGCTGATCCTGGGTCAGATCCAGCGGATAAAGATGCACTTCTTCAGCGCGCGGCACCGCACGCCATTGCACGATATCCGCCTCATCAGCGGCGATCAGCGACAGCTCGAACTGGCGGAAAAATCCGCCCAGGGCAGAGAAACTCTCGCCTTTCTCGCGGCGGATCTCGACCGAGAAGGTCAACGGCGCGCCGTCCTGGAACCGGAAGCTGACCAACAGATGCGCGATTTTCGGATTGCCCCAGGAGGAGGTGATCATATCGACCCCGTCGAGCTTCGCCAGATCGACGGTGCGGCTGGTCCAGCCCTCAACGGCCTCATCGGCGGTCTTCCAGCGAAAAGTGCGGATGTTTTCCAGATGAACCAGGCTGCCCTCGGCCTCGCCCTTGACGATATGCGCCACATCAGGCGCCCAGTCGCGGTCCTGGCGCGGCTGCAGGCTGAAAAACCAGCCCAGGACCAGGATCAGCAGCACGGCAAGCCCGGTCCAGCCCCAGCCGGGCCCCAGCCGCGCCCAGGCCACCAGGAGGACCGCAAGTCCCAACCCGGCCAGTGCCAGCGGGCGTGCATGCGGGAATTGCACCCAGAACGCCGCCGCAGCCCAGACCACAACAAGACCAAGGACCAGCCAGAACACCACTGCTTTCACCGTTTCACACTCGCCGTAACATAATTGACCGAAAGATCGCGCGAAGACAGGCTCCAGCGCCAGGAGACCGGGTTGAAGACCATCCCCTTGCGATCCACCGGGTCAAGTCCGGCGCGGCGGATCAGGTCGTAAAGCTCATCCGGCGTGATGAATTTCGCCCAGTCATGCGTGCCTTTCGGCAGCCAGCGCATGATCCATTCGGCCCCAATGATCGCCATGGCGAAGCTTTTCGTGTTGCGGTTCATGGTTGAACAGATCATCAGCCCGCCGGGCTTCAACAGCTGCTGGCATGCGGTCAGATAGGCCAGAGGATCGGCAACATGTTCGACCACTTCCATATTCAGCACCACGTCATACCGCTCACCCTCTGCGGCCAGCGCCTCGGCGGTGGTGTGGCGATAGTCGATCCGGAGGCCCTGGGTCTCGGCATGGACGCGGGCCACCGGGATGTTGCGCTCGGCCGCATCGGCGCCGGTCACATCAGCCCCCAGCCGCGCCATCGGCTCGGACAACAGCCCGCCACCGCAGCCGATATCGAGGAGACGCAACCCGTCAAAAGCGCGCGGTGCCGTCAGATCGCGGCCGAATTCCCCGGCAATCTGGCTGGTGATATAGTCAAGCCGGCAGGGATTCATCAGATGCAGCGGGCGGAATTTACCCTTTGGATCCCACCATTCCTCTGCCATGGCCTGGAACTTTGCGACCTCGGCAGGATCGATAGTGCTTGCGGCTGACATCGCATGTCCTCGTTCGACTTTGTCTTTTCATCACGTTATATAGACCGCAATGGACCAGAGATCAGGACAAAAACGCGCGTCGGACTTCCTTTACCCGCCGGTCGAGCCCTTCGACCAGCGTATGATGGATATGGGCGACGGCCATCAGGTCTATGTTGAACAATGCGGCAATCCGGATGGGGTTCCGGTCATTGTCTTTCACGGCGGTCCCGGCGGCGGCTGCAGCCCGCTGATGCGGCGCTATTTCGACCCTCGTCATTACCGGGTGGTGTTGTTCGATCAGCGCGGCTGCGGCAGGTCGATGCCCCGCGCCTCGGTGATCCGCAACACGACCTGGGATCTGGTCGCCGATGTCGAGCGCATCCGCGAGGCGCTTGGCATCGAGCGCTATATCGCTTTTGGCGGCAGCTGGGGGGCGACGCTCGCGCTGATCACCGCCATCACCCATCCCGACCGCGTTTCGAACCTGGTGCTGCGCGGGGTCTTCCTGATGACGCGGCGCGAGCTCAACTGGTTCTACGGCGGCGGCGCGGGGACGTTTTTCCCCGAGTTGTGGCAGCGTTTCATCGATCCGATCCCGGAGGAAGAGCGCGGCGATCTGATCGCGGCCTATCACCGGCGGCTCTTTTCGGGCGACCGGACGACGGAAATCCGCTACGCGCGGATCTGGTCGGGCTGGGAAAATGCGCTGGCCTCGATCAGCAGTGACGGCTGGATGGGCGAAAGCCCCGCCGATTACGCCCATGCCTTTGCCCGGCTCGAGAACCATTATTTTACCAATGGCGGATTTCTGGATCAGGACGGCTGGATCGTGCAGAACCGCGTCCGGATCGCACATATCGATACCGATATTGTCCAGGGGCGCTATGACATGGTCTGCCCGCCGCTGTCGGCCTGGAGCCTCGCCGAAGGCTGGACCAAGGCGCGGGTGCATTTCGTGCCCCTGGCCGGTCACGCGCTGTCGGAGCCCGGCATTTCCGAGGCGCTGGTGCGGGTGATGGACCGTCTGCGCTGAAGCACCGTTGACGTGTGACAAGGCCACTTTGTTTCGGGGGAAGGGCGAACGTCTGCAACCTGCGCGCTGCGATCTTCTGCGGCTTTGCGTGAACAGGCGCAGGGCGCCCCCATAAATTGTGCTTTTCTGCAGGTGCAGCCTCGACATATTGGCGATCCGCCCTGAAAAGCCGGAAAATTCCTGCCGGACGGAGGCGATGCCCGCATGACTTTGGCCCGGTGAAAAAGCCCTTGTTTATCCGGCCTTCGCTCAATATACGAGGCGGTGGAGATGTGGCCGAGTGGTCGAAGGCACACCCCTGCTAAGGGTGCAGGCCCGGAAGGGTCTCGAGGGTTCGAATCCCTTCGTCTCCGCCACTTGGCCTTCAAAGCATTGAACGCCAACGTTATTCTCAAGGAAAATCTGGTCGAACCTGTTCCTGCTACAGCAAAATGCTACAGCGGGGGCCAAGGATGGGCACCACATCACGACTCGTCAGACGCGGAGCGGTCTTCTACTTCCGCATGAGCGTTCCCCGCCGCCTCGTTGCCCGAGTCGGGCGCAGCGAACTCTCCTTGTCGTTGCGGACTGGCTGCCGTTACGCTGCCACCCAGCAATGCCGGGCGCTCTCGATCACGCTCGACCGATACTTTCTGGGGCTTGAGCGGATGACGAAGACCACGATTGAGCAGATCAACGATCAGCTCCGGCGCTATTTTCAGACTTGCCTGAACCCCAATGAGGAAATTGCGACGAGCAATTCTCTCAATATGTCTCTCGGGCCGTTGTGTCTCTGGCCGCCAGATCCGGGTCATCATGCCGTTCTCAGGGCATCCAGCTCAGGCAAATCATACGAAATTTGATCAACAAGTTCCCGCATATGGGCAAGCCGCGTCGACGCTGCTTGAGATTGCGCCGGATCGGCTGGCGGCGCGCGGGGATCATCGCTTTCGAGGATATCGGCGTTGCAGACCTGCCAACGGTAGGCATTGTTACCGTCGCCTTGGAGGGTAAGCGGTTCCGGCAGCGCCTTGGCGGGGAATGGGCGGTTGCGGCGGCCATCACTATCCGCATGGTCGTCTGCCCGAAGAACCGCACTGCCGACGATCTCTTTTGCGTGCTCGAAAGCTGGCCGGGGCTGTCTGATAATCGTCAGAGACTGGCCCATCTGCCAGCTCCCCGGTTGAGACTGATCGCGCTCACCACCGATCTTTTGCCTCTGCGCGCATTGGCACTGCGGATGATCTTCATGGATCGCCGTCTCGATCTTCCACGCCGGGGAAGCGCTGATTTGGGTCCGCGAGATGATGGAGCTGGAGTGCATGGGTCTTGCCCCTGATTAGTCCGCCACGCTTCTCGGCCTCGTCAGTGACGCCATCCCCCGGCTAAACGTTGTCAGAACTGAAGTTATGGGAGGGCAGCCCGATGCCTGATCTGGTTCTAACCTCGGATAATCTTCAATTATCACGGGTCAACAAGAGCGAGGCGTCCATCGAGGTGGCGGAACATTTTGCAATTAATTGCAAACCCGATTTGTTCCTAAGTGCAGCCGCCTCATCCCTCTCCGACGCAGCAGTTGACCTGCTAAGTTATGCCAGCGCGCCAAACACAATGCGCGCTTACGAAAGCGATCTGCGTCATTATCGCGATTGGGGCGGCACGCTGACCACCGCGATGCTCGATCGCCTCACCCACCACTGCGACATCGTCGAGACCGGCAACGACAGCTGGCGCATCAAATCCCGAGCCTGAACACCCTCAGAAACGCAGGCCCGCGTCGGCTGCGCCAGCTGGAAAGCTACGCCGCCACGGGCCTGCTCACCCGCGCGCCAAACGGGTCACTTTTGGACGCTGATCGGGGGGCTCGTTTGGATGCCGATTGACAGCCCGGAGCATAGAAGGTCAGTTCACCCCCAACGACTCTCTCAAGCCCTGGGGAGAAGACGGGGCTCAGACCGGGCTCGTTCCGATCCGTGTCACAATGTGGGTGCTTTGCCATGACTGGCTAAGCGGGAGGCCGCGCTCACGGGAAGAATCTCGATGCGATCAAAGCGTGAGATGTCGCGCTGCCAAGAGATCGGGCCGTGGTTCGTTTTCGTCACAATAAGATGCAAACACCATGTCCCTGGCTGCGTGGGTGCCGTCAAAGGAACCTGCATACAGCCGCGCAGAAACCTTCGTTCAGGCACTGCAATCGCCTGTTTGAAACAGGGCGCTTCATCGTGACTCCAGTGCTGAAAAATGCTGCAATCCGGAGGCAGGGCAAAGATCCCTTTGAACTCGGCAAAGAACACCGCGTCTGAGGGCATCTTCCGGGGAAGCGGCATGACCTGAAAGTCACCTGAAAGATGTCTCGCAGCGGGAGGCAGGTCGAGCGACAGTGCCTCGGCGATGTGACCGGCGAGGAACGGCAGTGCGGTGGGCGAGAAATAACTGCCATGCTTCCCCGGCACCAGGCGGAACCGGACCAGCGCGAATTGCTGACGCCAGCGCGGCCATGGGTCTTTGCCTTGCAGGAACGGATTGAACTCGAGACTTTCATCGCCAAAGATCAACGTGGCGGGAATGGGCAATGGCAGCAGACAGTCCGATTCCAACGCGATGAATCCATGCACGTCCAGCCCAAGCTGCAACAACTGGACCGCCAGCAGGTTGGCAATCAGGGCGCCTTGGCAATTTCCTCCGACATGAAGGGCTTTGCCCCGGAGAAGCGGCAGAAGCATCTCTGTGTAGTAGCCGGCGATCTGAAGGCTTGCCGTCATGGTCAACTGCTCCAACGGCACGACGGCGTTCAGCGACCGCAGGCCAATGAGCGGTTGATCGGGCCCCAGGGCCGCGGCAAGCAGTTTGAACTCGTGGCTTCCGTTGAAGACCCAGATCAGCGGATCGCGCCCGCCATCCCGGTTCTCGACCCGTATGATGCCAAGAGGATCCACTGCGGAGCCACCCCAGTCGGCGGTGTAGTTCGCCAGCAGTTTCAACCAGCGCGGGGACGGCGCGGCGGGCGCCTCAACCGCGATCACTGTCAGCCCCGCTTGAGAGTGTCAGGACATGCTGGACGATTTCGCCCACGCTGGTGCTGTCGAAGAAGGTGGCGGGATCGAGCGGCGCGCCGAACCTCGTCTCGATCTCGCTGCAGACACGCGCCGTGTCCATGGAAGACAGCCCGAAGTCCAGTGGATCATCCGCTGCCGAGATGCTCGTGGCGCTGCCCGAAGTATAGAAGGCGATCCGATCGCAAAGGAAGGCCAGGACCTGGTCGGAGTTCGGCACAGGGATATGACGGATGTGCGGCATCACATCACCGGCTTTGCCAATTCGGCACTCAATCCGCGGAGCTTCTGGCGCTGGATCTTGCCGCTGGTGGTTCGAGGCAGGCTGCGGCGCGGCATGACGCGGACGTCCTGCAAATCCAGCCCGAATTTGGTGCGGATGCGGCGGCGGATCCGGTCGATTACCTCGGGACCGTCCGGAATGTCCCGCCCACGCTGTTCGATCCAGAGTGCGACCCGGTCCAATGCGCCCCCACTGGGGATGAAGACGGCAGCGGCCAGAGGGTTCAGTCTCGGGTCTGTCTCGGCCGCGTGCCATTCGATCTCGGCCGCGGAAAAATTGCTTCCATTGCTGATGATCATGTCCTTAAGCCGCCCAGTCACATAAAGCCGCTGCGCGGAGATCACGCCCAGATCGCCGCTGCGAAGCCAGACCCGCCCCTCGGCCGGATGGCCAAAACTTTCCGTGGAACTTTCGGGATCGGCCAGATAGCCGTTTTGCACGAAGGCGCCAGAGATCCAGATCTCTCCCTGATGGCCCTCTGGCATCTTTTCAAGGCTTTCCGGATCGGTAATGCGCAGACACTCCAACTCGTGTGGGGCAAGTGCGATCGGTTCAAACAGCCGGGCCTCGGGCGGGATGGCCTCGGGCGGCAGGTCCACGTCCAGGGGCGCGCTTCCTGCGGCGAAGACCGTGCATTCGGCCATGCCGTAGCCATGGAAGAAGGCATCGCGGGACAGGCCGTATGCAGCGAAACGATCATGGAAGGCCGCGAAAAGCCCTCTGGGCACCGGCTGGGCGCCGCAATAGGCCACCCGCCAGCTGGACAGATCAGCACCCAGCAGATCAGCCGGGTCTGAGCGCGAGATACACTCTTTGAAGGCGAAGGACGGTCCGCCGGCAACCTCAGCGCGACAGGCCGAGATCGCCCGCAGCCAGGAAGCGGGATCGCGGATCATCTCGAACGCATCCATCAGGCAGGTCTGCGCGCCCTTCCACAACGGCGCCACAAGGCCGACGATCAGCCCAAGGTCATGATAATGCGGTGCCCAGTTCAGCGAGACACTGCCCGGGGTAAGGGAAAAGGCCCTGGAGACCATCTCCATATTGTCGATCAACGGTGTCATATCCAGGGCAATGGCGCGCGGCAGGCGCGAGGTGCCGGAGGTGAACTGGATGATCGGAACACTGCTGCTGTGAAACGGTGCCCGCGCAGTCACCGGGCGGTCGGGCTGCGGCTGGGCGTCATCCAGAGCCAGCAGGGGAACCTGGCGATCCGGGCCGAGGATCTCTTCCAGAAGGGGGATCTGTGCCCGAAGGCACAGGATCGCATTGGGTCTGCAGAGGTCGATCATATGGGCAAAACGCCCGTCCCGGTCTCCGCGTCGTGGAGCCGCTACGGCAATCATGGTCGCGCCGGAGAGGATCCCCGCGAGAAACGGAAAGACGAAGTCCTCGCCGAAGCGGATGACGCTCAACAAGACATGCGGACCCGCCCCCAGCGCCGTTTCAAGGCGCTGCTGTGCGTCCTGGGCGGCGTTCAGGACCTGATGCCCGGAATAGCGGCGTTGATCCAGGGCGCGATCGAAGAAGACCAGTGCGTTCGGGGCATCCTGCTCGAGTCGTCCCCGGATCTGCACTGCAAGGTCGGTCGTCATCAGGTCAGTCCTGCGTTCAGCATTCGAGGATTGGGGGTCGCCCTCACGACGCTGGCACCCTGAGATCCGGGGGGGCCGAAGAGATCCAGCCAGAACCGCCAGACCGACGTCCATTCTCCGGCGATCTGACGGCGACGCGTGAAATATGTGGCAAGGCTCATCGCATAGGCACGACAATCGCGGCAATCCAGATTGGGTGAACAGCATTTTCCCTGATTTCTGGACAGGTCTGCATTGTAGTGGACATGTCTATGGGTCAGGCGATTCCCGCAATTGCGCGCGACACCGTTATCGTCAAGATCATACAGGCTTTCGGCTTGGGTCACCCAATCCAAGTAGTCAGGTGAGATCCTGATTGTGTCCGGGAAGGCATGGCTCGATTCGAGTATCAGATTGCGGGCGCGCTGCAGGCTGTCTCTGTCGAAGCGCATGTCGCTTGTCTGCGAGCTGAACCGGAAGTACTGGCTCTGCTTGCTCTCATCCCCATTCATCCGCTGATTATAATCGGTGGTCGGTGAGAACAGGCTGAAGGTCAGGCATAGACCATGATCGGCGCAGGCGCGTGCGACCTCAGGAATTTCGTGCAAGTTCAAGGCACTCAAAGTCAGGACGAAGACGGCTCTTGGGTCGCCTGCGTAATTCGTCATGGCTTTGTGGTTCACATCCGCACCGCGGTAAAGGGCCGAGCGGTCGTCACTCCCCCAAACAGAAACATGGATCCGATATCTGATATCCGGATCGATCCGCTTGGTCCCGTTAGTGAAAATGACACCCATTGGTATATGATCGTGGCAAGCCCTGATCCGCGCTGGCGTCAAAGAGGGCTCGGCCCCGGCAAGATAGGCGAAATTGATCCCGCGCCGAGCCTCTCTCTCAAAAAACTCTCGCCATGCCACAATATCCAGCTCTGATCTGCTGATTTCGGAACCGGCTCCTGAGAAGTAGAGACAGCCTTCGCAGCGCAGATTACATGTATTGCTGATGTCGTAATTGCTGGTCCGCAGCAGGCCGATCTTGGGCATGTCTGCCATCGTCAATGTAGTCATGCGTTCGATCGCCTTGAGAGAGTTGAGAGAAGTAATTCTCCAGGAAATCGAAAACCATTGCCCACCAGCCTTCAGAGGCGGCCCAAGGACCATCAGTGGCGTGGATATCGGCAGTAGGAAGGGTCCGCCGACGGCACGTGAAGGTTTGAATGATATTGGCTCATGGTTCAAGGCGCGTCGTTGCGCAAGCCGCTTTGCACGATCATTTTCTGACCAGGCAATGCCCTAAGGCCCTGCACCGGCACTGCTGGAGAGCTCATCCAGTGAGGGATTCTTTCGAGAATCCATGCGGGTAGACGGAGTGCATGCGGGACGCCAGGGACACCCACCGGTGGCTTCGAATGCTGCTTTCCAGTTCTGCCCGTCGATCAGAGTTCTGCTGAAGATGCCGCTCCGGCAGCCAGTTGGCATGGTTGCGAGCCTGCCTTGGCATACTCGACGCTGTGCACCTGATCCGCGACATTGTAGCTGTTCAGGCAGGTCACGACCATGCTGGGCTGGGCGGTTGATGAGGGCGAACCGATGCGCTCCGGGGTGAAAGCTATATCGACGGCAGCTTTCTGCAGGCCTTCGGAGGCCGCGCCGAGCTTTCGGCCTTCGCAAGCGGTAACTGATCCAAGCTGTGACTGATCGCTGTGTGCCACCAGTGCCGGCCGCATTTTTTTCTCAGGTCAGCGAGACCTGGTAGACCAGCCCGTCGGTGCGGCACAGGCTCCGGCGGCGTTCCACAACGCGGCCCATAATGTCAAAAGCCATCCGGTCGATACAAAGGATCGGGGCGCCGGGTTTCAGGTTCAGCGCCTTTGCCGTTTCGCGATCGGCCTCGGCGGCGGTGATCGATTCATCGGCGCGCAGGATGATGCAGCCGTAATTCTGCTGATATAGCACATAAAGCGTGTTCGGCAGCGGCGCCCGCAGATCAAGCCCCGCAAAGCGGTTCGCCGAAACCACCGCGGTTTCCAGCATGCTCGGAACACCTTTCAGGCTGCGCAGCCGCCGGATCTCGTAGACCCGGGCCGGTGCCTCGTCGAGCACCTTCCGCTCCTCTTCGGTCGAGGCGCGGCTGGTCACCACCTCGCTCATCAGCTCGGGGCGAATCATCGTCCCGTCAGGCTCACGCAGGCGGAAAAAGTTGAAGAGCGCATTATCCGGTGTGCGGGCGGTGACAAAAGTGCCGCGGCCCTGTTCACGTTTCACAATACCCAGCTGTTCCAGCACCATCAGGGATTTGCGCGCTGTGCCCTG
Source organism: Pseudogemmobacter sp. TB195 (assembly GCF_058313095.1). Lineage (NCBI taxonomy): Bacteria > Pseudomonadati > Pseudomonadota > Alphaproteobacteria > Rhodobacterales > Paracoccaceae > Pseudogemmobacter > Pseudogemmobacter sp. TB195. The sequence goes on along the minus strand of NZ_JBZEGG010000001.1, from coordinate 120,194 downwards.
CGACACGCCGGTATCCGCCGCGATCTGCATTTCACTGGGCAACATCGAGCCCGGAAGCAGCTCGCCCGAGGAAATCTGGGCGACGATCCGGTCGATCACGGTCTGGTAAAGCGGTGCGGCCATTTCGGGTTCCTGGTGTTTTCCCGACGCTATCACGCGGGCCGATCTGTGCACAAGAATTATAGAATAACTCTTGTATAAGAGTAATTGTACATGATACGAGTTGAGCATCGGATAGAACAGCAATCCCGGGGAGGAGCCCATGAGTATCCCGCAACTTCTGGTCCATGATCACGAGGACAATGTCGGCGTGGTTGTCGTCGAGAACCTGAAAGCCGGCACCGAGATGATCTGCGTCGTCACGCATGACAATTCGGACTTCCGCCTTGTCGCCAATGCCGACATCCCGATCGGTCACAAGGTCGCGCTGAAGCCGCTCAAGGCGGGCGATACCGTCACCAAATATGGCGAAGACATTGGCCGCATGGTCGGAGATGCCGGCATCGGCGACCACGTCCATACCCATAACTGCAAAACGAAACGGTGGTGATCAGATGGCACTCGATTTCAGCAATGCGACGGTGAAAGCTTGGCGGCGTGAGAATGGCCGCGTCGGTGTCCGCAACCATGTTCTGATCCTGCCGGTGGATGATATCTCGAACGCCGCCTGTGAAGCGGTGTCAAACAACGTCAAAGGCACGATGGCGCTGCCGCATGCTTACGGGCGTCTCCAGTTCGGTGAAGACCTCGAGCTGCATTTCCGCACCATCATCGGCACCGGCGCCAACCCTAATGTCGCCGCTGTGGTGGTGATCGGGATCGAGCCGGAATGGACCAAGGTCATCGTTGACGGCATCGCCAAAACAGGCAAGCCCGTCACCGGCTTCTCCATCGAGCAGAAGGGCGATTTCGAGACCATCCGCGCCGCAAGCTGGAAGGCCAAGGAATATGTCCATTGGGCGTCCGAGCTGCAGAAAGAAGACTGCCCGATCTCGGATCTCTGGATCTCGACCAAATGCGGCGAGAGCGACACGACCACGGGCCTCTCCTCCTGCCCGACCGTCGGCAATATGTATGACAAGCTGCTTCCGCAGGGCATTTATGGCTGCTTTGGCGAGACCTCGGAAATCACCGGGGCCGAGCATATCTGCGAGAAACGCGCCGCAACCCCCGAAGCTGCCGCGAAATTCAAAGCGATCTGGCAGGCCTATACGGATGATGTGATCTTTGCGCATCAGACCGATGACCTCTCGGACAGCCAGCCGACCAAGGGGAACATCCTCGGCGGTCTGACCACCATTGAGGAAAAGGCGCTCGGCAACCTGGAAAAGATCGGCCGCACCTCGACCTATATCGATGCGATGGGCCCGGCTGAGGCACCGTCAAAGGGGCCGGGGCTTTATTTCATGGACAGCTCTTCGGCCGCGGCGGAATGTGTCACGCTGATGGCGGCGGGCGGCTATGTTATCCACACCTTCCCGACCGGGCAGGGCAATGTGGTCGGCAATCCGATCGTTCCGGTGATCAAGATCTCGGGCAATCCGCGCACGCTTCGCACCATGTCGGAACATATTGACGTCGATGTGACTGGTGTGCTGACCCGCGAGAAGACCATAGATCAGGCCGGCGACTCGCTGATCGAGATGATCATCCGCACCGCGAATGGTCGTCTGACCTGCGCCGAAGCGCTCGGTCATCGCGAATTCTCGATGACGAAGCTTTACCGCAGCGCCTGATCTGTGATCCTAGATCTGCTATAGGACCCCGGCCCCGCGATCGTCGCGGGGCCGGTGAAATACGGTCTGAGCCCGGAGCGGAAAGCTATGGCACAAATCGACGAAACGCGGGCCTCTGATACCCGCCCCGCCGGCCTGCGTGGTACGGCGCTATGGCAGTCTGCCAATACTCTGTTTCCCGGCATTGCGGTTGCGATCCTTGTCGCGGTGACCGCGCAGTTCCTGTCCGAGCATTACGGCGCGCCGGCGATGCTGATGGCGCTTTTGATGGGGCTCGCGCTGAATTTCCTTGCCGATCAGGGCACGCGGACCGAGGCCGGGATCGGCTTTTCCGCCCGCACTGTGCTGCGCCTTGGCGTAGCGCTGCTGGGCGCGCGGATCTCGGTCGAGATGCTGACAAAGCTTGGTACCGGGATGATCCTGCTGGTGATCGCGGGTGTGGCGGTCACGATCCTGTTCGCGATGCTGGCCGCAAAGGTTTTCGGGCGCGGCTGGCGCATGGCGCTGCTTTCTGGCGGGGCGGTGGCGATCTGTGGGGCCTCCGCTGCCATGGCGATTGCCGCCGTGTTGCCGCGCACCGATAAATCCGAGCGCAACCTTGCCTTCACCGTGATGGCCGTCACCATCCTGTCGACCGTCGCGATGATCGCCTATCCGCCGCTTTCCGGCTGGTTCGACTTTACGCCCCTGGAATCCGGCGTTTTTCTTGGCGGGACGATCCATGACGTCGCCCAGGTCGTCGGCGCCGGTTTCTCGATCAGCCCGGAGGTGGGCGAGACGGCGACGGTCGTCAAGCTGATCCGCGTTGCCATGCTGGCGCCGGTGGTGCTGGTGTTTTCTCTGGTGATCCGCGCCGGGCATCTGGGTGAAGACAGTACCGGCGGCATCCGCCCGCCTTTGCTGCCGTCCTTCGTGATCTGGTTTCTGGTACTGGCCGCGCTGAATTCCTTTGGCGTGATCCCTGCCTCTGTCGCCTGGTTCGCCGAACAGGCCAGCCGCTGGGCCCTCTTGACCGCCATCGCCGCCGTGGGGATCAAGACCTCGCTGGTGAAGATGATGGAAGTGGGTGGCTCTGCCATCTGGCTCGTCGTGGTCGAGACCATCTTCCTTGCCTGTTTCATCCTTGCGGGCCTGCATCTGATCAGCTGAACGACTTTTCGCTTTTCGCCAGACCCTTGCCCCGCCCGTTGTGGCGGGGCTTTTTATGCGGCGACCTCGTTTAATGTAAGTTTTGCTTACTAAATTATTTAAAATTAGTTCCTTAGTGTTAGAAAAAACATGCGCTACACCGTGTTCAAGGGAAGAGCCAACAGGTGCGCTGTGAGCGGGAACGAAAAGGTGATGGACGTGTCGGTCTGGCGCGGGTCCGGAGACGAGGGCGCTTACGAGAGCTTTCAGGTCCCGGCACAGGACAATCAGACCGTGCTGGATGTGGTGAGCTATATCCAGCAAGAGCTCGACCCGTCGCTGACCTATCGCTATGCCTGCCGCGTCGGCATGTGCGGCTCCTGCGCGATGATGGTGAATGGCCAGCCGCGCTGGACCTGCCGGACCCATGTGAAAAAGGTGCTGAACGGCGACAGGCTGACCGTCGGGCCGCTGCGCAATCTGCCGGTGATCCGAGACCTCGCCGCCGATATGGACCCGTTTTTCGAGAAATGGATCAAGGCGGGTGGCGTCCATAAACCGGGCCTCAGCCGCGACGACGCGATCCAGCAGGTCAGACCGGAAGATCCGGGCAGGGTCGAGGCCAATAAGGCGATTGAATGCATCAATTGCGCGGTCTGCTACGCGGCCTGCGACACCGTTGCCGGCAATCCCGATTACCTGGGTCCGGCGGCGTTACAACGGGCCTGGACGCTTTACAACGATGTCAAAGTCACCGACCGCGCAGCGGTTCTCGCCAGCGTGACCGGGCCCGGGGGCTGCACCAATTGCCACAGCCAGGGCAGCTGCACCCGGTTTTGCCCCAATGAGCTGGACCCGCTCAGCTCCATCGCCGGGCTGAAACGCGCGGCGGCGCGGTCGTTTTTCGGGGGGAAAGGCTGATGCTGGGGATCCGGCTTTATATGGCGCAGCGCCTGAGTGCGATGGTGATGGGACCGCTGGTGATCGGCCATCTGGCGGTGATGATTTACGCGATCCAGGGCGGGTTGTCTTCGGCCGAGATCCTTGGCCGCACCAAAGGCTCGATCCCCTGGTTCCTCTTCTACGGCGCTTTTGTGCTGGCGGTCTCGGTTCATGCGGCCATCGGGCTGCGGGTGATCCTGCATGAGGTCACAGGCCTGAGGGGCCGCCTGCTGGAAGTCTTCACCTTGGGCGTCATGGCCCTGTTGACCGTGATGGGAGCACGCGCCGTTCTGGCCGTGACACTGCTGTGATCGGGCCTCACCGGCGCCACCCGCTCTGGCTTGCCTATATGCTGCACCGTGCCTCTGGCTTCGCTCTGGCTCTGTTTCTGCCCGCGCATTTCTGGGTACTGTCGCTGGCACTGACCGATCCCGATCAGCTCGATCAGTTCCTCAGCTTTGCCGATAACCCGTTGGTGAAAGTCGCGGAATTCGGCCTCGTCTTCCTGCTGGCGGTGCATTTCTTCGGGGGGCTGCGGCTCCTGGCGCTGGAGTTCCTGCCCTGGTCGCAGCGGCAGAAAAGCCTGGCCGCCGGTGCGATTGCGGGGGCGTTTCTGATCTCCGGCACATTTCTTCTCAGGGCGATATAACCCATGACCAGGTTTGAGATTGAGCGCGACGAGACGGATATCCTGATCCTTGGGTCGGGCGGGGCCGGATTGTTTGCGGCGCTGCATGCGGCGCAGAGCGCGGCCCCGGGCACGCGGATCACCCTGGCGGTGAAGGGGCTGATCGGCAAATGCGGCTGCACGCGGATGGTGCAGGGCGGCTATAACGTGGCACTTGGCGGGGGCGACACGGTCGAGCGCCACTTCATGGACACGATCAATGGCGGTAAATGGCTGCCGAACCAGGATATGGCCTGGCGGCTCTGCGAACAGGCGGTGGTCCGCATCCGCGAACTGGAAAACGAGGTTGGCTGTTTCTTTGACCGCAACCCGGACGGCTCGCTGCACCAAAAGGCTTTCGCGGGCCAGACCGCCGACCGCACTGTTCATAAGGGCGATCTGACCGGGATCGAGATCATCTCGCGGCTGATGGAGCAGGTGCTGGCGCGGCCCGTGCAAAAGCTGCAGGAGCACCGCGCGATTGGTCTGGTGCCGACGAAAGACGGGGCCTCGCTTGCCGGGGTGCTGTTCATCGATATGCGCACCGGGCGGTTCCGCTTTGTCCGCGCGAAAGCCGTGATGATGGGCACCGGCGGGGGCCCTACCATGTATAAATATCACACGCCCTCGGGCGACAAGACGATGGACGGGCTGGCGATGGCGTTGCGCGCGGGCCTGCCCTTGCGCGATATGGAGATGGTGCAGTTCCATCCGACCGGCCTTCTGGCGGGCGACTATACCCGCATGACCGGCACGGTGCTGGAAGAAGGCTTACGGGGTGCGGGCGGCCAGCTGCTGAACGCGCGCGGTGAGCGGTTCATGTTCGATTATGACCAGCGCGGCGAGCGGGCGACCCGCGATGTGGTCAGCCGCGGCATCTATGCCGAGATGCGGAAGAACAACGACCCGACCCAGACCGGCATGTTCATCTCAATGGCGCATCTGGGACCCGACAATGTCCGCAGGAAATTCGCCGGCATGGTGAAACGCTGCGCTGACAGCGGGTTTGACCTTGCGGCGGGCAAGGTCGAGGTGGTGCCGACCGCGCATTATTTCATGGGCGGCGTGGTGGTTGACCCGGATACCCGCACCGAGATGGAGGGGCTTTACGTCGCGGGCGAAGATGCCGGCGGCGCGCATGGCTCGAACCGGCTGGGCGGAAATGGGGTCGCGAATTCGACCGTCTTTGGCGGTATCGCCGGCGATGTGATGGCGGCTGACATCCGCAAGATGTCTTTGCGCGACCCGGATGAAGCGGTGCTTGCGGCGGAGGTTCTCCGCGCCTGCCATCCGTTCTCGAAGAAGGCCGATCGGATCCAGCCTTTGCGCCACAAGCTGCAGGAGGCGATGTGGGAAGATGTCGGCGTGATGCGCACCGGCGCCGGGATGCAGCGCGGCGTCAGACGCATCGCAGAACTCCGCAGTGAACTGATGGAGACCGGTGTTGACCCGGCAAACCTCGCCTTCAACCTGACCTGGCATGACTGGCTGAACATGGCCTCTCTGGTCGAGGTCTCGGAAGTCATCGCGCGGGCGGGGGGGCTGCGCGAAAACTCACGCGGGGCGCATTTTCGCGAGGATTTCCCCGAAAGTGGCGATCTTGAAAGCTCATACTTCACCCTTGCCCGCAAGCAGGGTGACGCACTGACCCTGACCCGCGAACAGGTGCAGTTCACCATCGTCCGCCCTGGCGAGACGGTGCTGCCCGCGCATGAACCCGAAACGCTTGTCGCGACCTGAATAAAGGAAGCCAACCCGTGATACCGATCAATGTGATCCAGTCCACCGCCGAGGCGCTGATGGCCAAGGCCGCGATTGAAATCCCCGAGGATTACCTCGGCGGGCTGAAGGCGGCGGCGGAAACCGAGGATGGGGATCTTTCCTCCTTCGTTCTCCAGGCGATGCTGGAGAATTACGAGGCCGCGAAACAGGACCGCCGCGCGATGTGCGGCGATACGGGCACGCCGCGCTGGTATGTGAAGATGGGCAATGACGCCCGGATCGAGGGCGGGCCGATCGCGCTGGAAGAGGCCTTGCGCCGGGCGACCTCGAACGCGACGTCTTCGGTGCCGCTGCGCCCCAATCGGGTACATCCTTTGTGGCGCACCGATCACAACAACAATATCGGCATCGGCGCGCCCGAGATCGAATATGGCTATGAGCCGGGCGGCGACTGGATCGACCTAATCACCGTCCACAAGGGCGGGCTGTTCGGGACGGATTACCGGATGCTCTTCCCGTCAGACGGCATCCAGGGGATCAAGCGCTTCTACCTTGATTGTCTGGTGGCTTTCGGCAAACGCGGCCTCGCCTGTCAGCCGGCGATCATCGGGATTGGCCTCGGTGGCTGCAAGGATACCTGCATGGTGCTTGGCAAACGCGCGGCCTGCCTGCGCACAGTGGGCGACCGCAATTCCGACCCGAAGATCGCGGCACTGGAGGAAGAGTTAAAAGAGCTTGGCAATTCCATCGGCATGGGGGCGATGGGTTTTGTCGGCAAGAATATGGTGATCGATACCCATATCGAGGTCGGCTATTGCCATACCGGCGGCATGCAGATGTCGGTCCATGCCTTTTGCCTGTCTTCGCGCCGCGCGGTGGCCCGGATCTTCCCGGACGGCCGGGTCGAACACCGCACCGACCCCGACTGGTTCACCCCCTATCAACGCCGCGAAACCGTCGGCTGGGATACCGTCCGGGAGGCCGCAGAATGAAACCGCGTGAGGTCATCCTTTCCACCACGCCGACGCCGGAAGACATCGCGGCTTTGCGCCTTGGTGATATCGTTTACCTCAATGGGCTGATGTATACCGCCCGCGAAGGCGTCTATATGCGCGCGCTCGAGGGACACGCGAATATCCCGATGGAGCTGCCCTCGCAGAGCGCGGCGAACTTCCACTGCTCGCCAGCTGCGACGATCCGCGAGGATGGTACGTTTGATCTGGGCGCTGTGACCGCCACGGCGAGCTTCCGCTTCGCGAAATGGCTGCCGGAATGGATGGCGAAGACCGGCGCGAAGCTGATCATCGGCAAGGGCGGCATGTCCTCGAAAGACTATAAGGACTACTTCGTCCCGAATGGCGCGGTCTATCTTTCGACCGTGGGTTACGGCACCGGCGCGCTGCTCGGGCGCGGCGTCGAGAATGTCGAGGCCGTCCACTGGAATGAGGAACTTGGCCTTGCCCAGGCGATGTGGGTGATCCGCTGCAACCGGATGGGGCCCTTCCTTGTGGCCTCCGACCTTGACGGCAATTGCCTCTTCGAGCGCGAGAATGCCAAAATCGCCGAGAACCTCGGGCGGGTCTATGAGGGCACCAGACCGGCTGTCCTGAAACGCTTTGGCGAGACCGATGACCGTGGCGACGAGCTGATCGGATGAACAGCCTCGTGGCAGAGGTGCCGGGCAGCTGCCGGCGGCTTTTCCCGGGGCTGGTTTCGGCGGTGACAGTGGCGCTGGCCGCGAAATTCATCTCGGAACATTACGGCGCGCCGGTGATGCTGATGGCGCTTTTGATCGGGATGGCCTTAACCTTCCTCGCCGAACCCGACATGAAAACCGCCGAAGGGATTGAATTCGCCTCGAAAAAACTATTGCGCTTTGGCGTGGCGCTTTTGGGTCTTGGGATCACAGTGCAGCAGATTGCGGCGGCCGGGATCGGCGTTGTCCTGCTGGTCTTTGCCGGAGTGGGGCTGACCATCCTTGCCGGCGTGGCGCTGGCGAGGTTCACCGGGCGTTCATTGCCCTTCGGTCTTTTGACCGGCGGTGCGGTGGCGATTTGCGGCGCCTCTGCCGCGCTGGCGATTTCCTCGGTCCTGCCGAAATCCGGCCCCGGACAGGAACGCGATACCATCTTCACGGTGATCGCGGTGACCGCGCTTTCGACGCTCGCGATGATTGTCTATCCGATGATCGGGGCGGCGCTTGGCCTGTCGGATCATGCGATGGGCGTTTTTCTTGGCGCCACGATCCATGATGTCGCCCAGGTGGTCGGCGCGGGCTATTCGGTCTCGGACGAGGCCGGCGCCACGGCGACCTTCGTAAAGCTGCTGCGGGTCGCGCTGCTGGTTCCGGTTGTGGTGCTTTTATCGCTGATGTTCAGCCAGGGGGGCGCTGCGGAGCAGGGCGGCCGATTGCCTGTCCCGTTCTTTGTCATTGGCTTCGCGGCGCTGGTGCTGATCGGCAGTACCGATGTCATTCCGGCCGAAATCAGCGCCCATTTGCTTGATCTGTCGCGCTGGTGCCTGATCACCGCCATTGCTGCGCTTGGCATGAAAACCTCGCTGAAAAAGCTGGGAGAGGTTGGCGGTGTGGCCATCGGCATCGTCTGCGGCCTGACCGTTTTGCTGGCCGTTTTCGCGCTGGCGGCGATCCGGATCTTTGAAATCTGACCTCTGAGGGGCAAGACCATGTTCGTTGATATGCGGACCTATACGCTGAAGAATGGCAATGTTTCCAAATTCCTCAAGCTTTATGAGGCTGAAGGCCTTGCCGTACAGACCCGCATCCTCGGCAATCTGGTCGGCTATTATTTCACCGATATCGGACCTTTGAACCAGATCGTCCATATGTGGGGCTATGCCAGCATGGATGACCGCTGGGAGCGGCGTAAGGCCCTCCAGGCTTCAGACGAATGGCAGAATTACGCCGTGCAGATGCGGCCGCTGGTCGATCATATCGAGACAAAAATCCTGATCCCGGCGCCGTTTTTCCGCCAGGACTGATGAGCCTTGATGGCAGAAGGCCACCTGGACCCTGCCATGTCACGCCAGCTGGTTTGTGCCGCGCATGAGGTCACGATGTACGAGCTCAACCCCGGGGTGGCTGACAGTCTTGTGGTGGCAGGAGGCCCTGCGCCGCCATGCGCTTTGCCGGGGCAGAGCTTCGTCTGCAAGCGGCGGCGCATGATCCCTGGCGACGGCATTTTCTGCGCCAGGTGTTTGTAAGTATTACTTACGGAAGACATTAAGATTTTTAGATTTTCTTGCGAAACCTTCTCCCCTAACCTTAAGACAGGAAGCTGGCTCGGTTGCGTCTTGTTTCCCGGGGCGGCGATGCGGCTTCGTGCCATTTCCGAATGACATCGTCCTGAACGGGCTGCAAAAAGACCCGTTTTCGCAAGCCTGCCGGAAAAGGCGTGGGATGAAATCCCGCACCTGACCGGCGGGTCCCTATCCACTGGGAACAGCGTTGGGAGGCGCGGTTCCGGCAGATTTAGAGGGAGGAGAGATGCAGCCACAAGATCCGCTGCTGACCGTGCGGGGAGTAACCCTGCAATATAAAACACCAAATCACCTGATTACCGCGACCTACCGGGTCAGTTTCGACGTGCATCAGGGGGATCGGTTTATCCTGCTGGGGCCATCGGGATGCGGGAAATCGACCCTGCAAAAGGCGGTGGGCGGCTATATCACGCCGACCGAGGGCGAGATGCGGCTCAAGGGGCGCAAGATCACCCAGCCGGGGCCGGACCGGATGATGGTGTTCCAGGAATTCGATCAGCTCTTGCCCTGGAAGACCGTGCGCCAGAATGTGGCCTTTGCCCTGACCGCGTCGAAAAAGCTCAATGCCCGCGAGGCGGATGAGAAGGCGATGGAATATGTGGTCAAGGTTGGCCTCGAGAAATTCGCCGACAGCCATCCGCATATGCTTTCGGGCGGCATGAAACAGCGGGTCGCCATTGCGCGCGGCATGGCGATGGAGCCGGACATCCTCCTGATGGACGAACCATTTGCGGCGCTGGATGCGCTGACCCGGCGGCGGATGCAGGACGAGCTGTTGCGGTTATGGGAAGAAACGAAATTCACCGTTCTGTTCGTCACCCATTCGATTGCCGAGGCGATCAAGATCGGCAACCGCATCCTGCTGATGTCGCCGCATCCTGGCCGGGTTAAGGCCGAGATGAACAGCACCACCGATCCGCGCAAGGCGGCAGAGCTGGAGCGGCAGATCCACGAGATGCTCTTCGCGCATGAACCCGATGAGGTGGAGCATGTCTGAACCAGTCACGAGGCTCAGGAATATGGCAGAACCAGGCCTTCCAGGCTCTTCCGGCGACCGACCGGAAATCTTTCATGACGATGTCACCGGCGGCGAGCTGACCGTCACTGAACAAAAGCTTTCATGGTTCGAGATGCTCTACCGTGAGGCCTGGCTGAGAAAGCTGGTGATCCTCGCGGTGCTGGCGGGGATCTGGGAGATCTATGGCCGGGTACTGAACAACGACCTCTTGTTCCCGACCTTTACCGCCACCATCGGGGCGTTTTTCAGCGGGCTGACGGATGGCACGCTGCCGGCGGCGGCCTGGGGGTCGGGTAAGGTGCTGCTGATGGGCTACGGCCTCGGCATCGTATTGGCTTCGGTGCTGACGGCGCTGGCAATCGCGTCGCGGATCGGCACCGATTTTCTCGAGACCATGACCTCGATGTTCAACCCGCTGCCGGCGATTGCGCTCTTGCCGCTGGCGCTGATCTGGTTCGGGCTCGGCAATGGCAGCCTGATCTTCGTGCTGGTCCATTCGGTCACCTGGGCGATTGCGCTGAACACCCATTCGGGCTTTCTGGGCGTGTCGAGAACGCTGAAAATGGTCGGGCGGAATTACGGGCTCAGGGGGCCGTCCTTTATCCTGAAAATCCTCATCCCGGCGGCTTTTCCATCGATCCTGACCGGGCTCAAGATCGGCTGGGCCTTTGCCTGGCGGACCCTGATCGCGGCGGAACTGGTGTTCGGGGTCAGCTCGGGTTCGGGCGGGCTTGGCTGGTTCATCTTTGAAAACAAGAATATGCTCGATATCCCCAAGGTCTTCGCCGGGCTTTTGACCGTGATCATCATCGGTCTGATCGTTGAGAACCTGATCTTCCGCACCATTGAACGCCTGACCATCCAGCGGTGGGGCGTGCAGCACTGAAACGAAAACTGTCAGAACGGGAAAGGGCCGCCCGGAGGAGGGGCGCGCCCGCACCCGCATGAGGGAGGAAGAAACATGAAACTGAGACTGTCACTCGCGCTGGCATTCGGGCTGGCCACCGTTGCACCCGCTTTGGCCGAGGTCGATACGCTGCGCATGGCGCGGCAATTCGGCATTGGCTATCTGCCGCTGACCCTGATCGAGGAACAGGGCCTGCTGGAGAAACACGCGAAAGAGGCCGGGCTGGATTTTAAGACCGAATGGCTGCGCTTTACCGGCGGATCGGGGATGAATGAGGCGCTCTTGTCGGGCAATCTCGACATTGCAGCTGGTGGCGTTGGCCCGGCCCTGACGATCTGGGCACGCACCCAGGCCAATATGAAGGTGAAAGGAATCGCGGCGCTGGATTCGATGCCGCTTTACCTCGTGACCACCGCGCCGGAGGTGAAGGAGCTCAAGGATTTCACCAGCGCACATAAGATCGCGTTGCCGGCGGTGAAGACCTCGATCCAGGCAATCACGCTGCAGATGGGGGCCGAGAAATATCTCGGGGAAGGCCAGCATGCGGCGCTTGATGCTTTCACCGTCTCGATGGGGCATCCGGACGCGCTGCTCGCGCTGATGGGCGGGCAATCCGAGATCGTCGCCCATTTCGGCGCCCCCCCCCTTCCAGGACCAGGAGCTGAAAGACCCCCGCGCCCATAAGGTGCTCGACAGCTATGACGTGGTCGGAGGTCCGCATACGTTCAACCTGATCTGGGGGAAAAGTGACTTCGTTGAAGGCAATCCCAGGACCGTCGCCGTGCTGATGGCGGCGATGCAGGAGGCGATGACCTTCATCAACGAAAACCCGGAAGAGGCGGCGAAGATCTGGATGGCGGCCGAGGCCACCAATCTCAGCGAGGAAGAGGTAATCGCGCTGATCACCGATCCGCGGGTGAACTGGTCGGTGACCCCCGAAGGGATCGGACCCTATCTCGAATATATGACCCGTGCCGGGCTGATCACCACCGATGTCACCGACTGGAAAGAGATTTTCTTTCCGACCGCTTTCCCGGGTTAAGCGGGGTTTCATCTGAGTTTTGCCCCCGTCCGGCGGCGGGGGCATATTTATGCGCGATATCAAAGGATCGAAACGATGCGACAGATCAGGCAGAGTGCCGGGCGCGCGCCGCTGCGGCCAGCGAAAGACGGGGTGATCTGACGTGACTGCGGAGGTGCTGATTTATCTCTTTGCCGGGGCGCTTGCTGGCGGTTTCATCAATGGGCTCGCGGGGTTTGGCACGGCCTTGCTGGCGCTTGGCTTCTGGCTTCAGGTGCTGCCGCCGGGGCAGGCGGTGTCGATGTCGGTGGTGATGTCGGTGATCAGCGGCCTGCAAGGCGTCTGGATCGTCCGGCGCGAGATCAGCGCCAACCGGGTGCGTCTGTTGCGGTTCCTCTTTCCGGCGCTGCCGGGGATCCCACTGGGCGCGATGGTGCTTGCGATGATCAGCGCACCGGTGCTGAAGCTGACCATCGCCGCGATGATGATCCTTTACGGCGCGTTTTTCAGCTTTCGCCGCGCACTTCCGGCGATCCGGCGCCCGACGCCGCTGGTCGACAGCAGCGTGGGCTTTCTTGGCGGGCTGCTGGGAGGTGCGGCGGGGCTGTCGGGCGCGCTTCCGACCATGTGGTGCGCGATGCGGCCCTGGAGCAAGGCCGAGACGCGGGCGGTGTTGCAGCCCTATAACGTGGTGGTGCTGGCGCTCGCGATGCTGACCTTCGCGCTGCAGGGCCAGTATACGCGCGAGACGCTCTGGCTTACGGCCCTGGCATTGCCCGCGACGCTGATCGGGGCGCAGATCGGGATCAACGTCTATCGCCGGCTCAGCGATGCGCGCTTTCGCCGGCTCCTGATCGTGTTGCTCTTTGCGTCGGGGCTGCTGATCGTGCTGAAGGAATTACCCGCGCTCCTGTGATCAGAGCGCGGTGATTTCGCCGATCAGCGCCGGGGAAAGCGCCAGCCCGTCACGCTCAGCCGCACGCCGTGCCCCAAGCCGGCGCGCACCTGGCAGCCGTGCTCCCGGCTGGTCGGTGATCATCCCGGCCAGCGTCGCAAACCGCGCCATGGCACCCGGGCCAAAAGCCCCCGGATCCAGCGCGAGCAACAGCTGCCCGGTGCCCGGAGGCGGCCCCTTGTCATCCAGGAAGGAGCTCGCATCGGCGGCATAGTTGGCACCGATCATGCCCGCTGCCAGCAGTTCGACCATCAGCGCCAGGGCGACGCCTTTGGCATCTCCGAGCGGCGCCATCGTGCCCGACAGTGCGCGTCTGGCATCGGTGGTGGGCTGGCCGTCCGCGTCAAAAGCCCAGCCCGGCGGGATCGCCTCGCCCTTTTTCGCCGCCGCAACGATATTGCCGCGTGCCACGGTGGACAGCGCCATATCGACCACGATGGGGGCATCGTCTTGCAGGGGGCAGGCAAAAGCGATCGGATTGGTGCCGAGGACCGCGCGATTGCCGCCCCATGGCGCCATCGCTGCCGGCGTATTGGCAAAAAGCAGCGCGACCAGCCCGGCATCGGCCAGCCGCTCGACAAAGGCCCCGGCAGATCCGCAATGATGCGAGCGGGTCACGGCGGCACAGGCGATCCCCTGGGCATGAGTGACCGCGGGCAGCGCCTCGACCGCCATATCCAGCGCCGGGAAGGCAAAGCCGTGACCGGCATCGACCATCAGCGCGCCGGGGCGGGGGCGGGTCACCACCGGCACGGCCTCGCCCCTGACCTTACCCACCCGCAGCTGCGCCACATAGGCGGGCAGGCGCGAGAGGCCATGGCCTTTGAACCCATCCGCCTCGGCCTGGACAAGCGCGCGCGCCACGCTGGCCGCCGCCGCCGCACCGGCACCGTTGCGGGTCAGCGCCGTCTCGGCAAGACTGATCGCCGCCGCAAGGGAAAGCCGCTCCATCACGACACCTCTGCCAGCAGATGTTTGCGCACCGAGGCCACGGTGACCTCCGAGACGCGACGGTTCGATTCCTGGCTGAGGCCCGCGATATGCGGCGTCAGGATGACATTGGCGAGGTCCTGGAACCGGGCGCAATCCTCAGGCGGCGGCGGCTCGGTCTCGAACACATCCAGCGCGGCGCCGGAGAGATGGCCCGTCCGCAAGGCCTGGGACAGCGCCACCTCATCGACCACGCCGCCCCGCGCCGCATTGATCACGATGGCGCCGGGTTTCATCTGCGCCAGTGCGGCCTCATTGATCATATGGCGGGTGCCGGAGGTCAGCGGCACATGCAGCGACAGCACATCCGCGCCCGCCAGCACCGTGCCCAGATCGGCCGGCCGCACGCGCCCGGTTTTCAGATCCCAATGCGGCCCCTCCGGCGCCAGATGCGGATCATAGGCCATGACGTCCATCCCAAGCGCCAGCGCCCGTTTCGCGGTCTCGCGAGCGATGGAGCCGAAGCCGACCAGGCCCAGCGTCTTACCGTTGATCTCGCGCCCGTTCATCAGCGCGTTGCGTGCCCAGTCGCCGTCTGCCAGACGCGAGGGCATGGCGTGTATCCCCCGCAGCAGCACCATGGCGGAAGAAATCACATATTCCGCGACCGAGATGTCATTGGCGCCGGAAGCCGGGAACACCGCCACCCCGCGCGCCTTGCAGGCCTCGAGATCGATATTGTCCAGCCCGACCCCCAACCGGCCCACGACCCGCAGGCGCGGCGCCGCCGCCAGCAGTTCGGCATTCACCTGGGTCCGGTTTCTGACAATGATCGCCTCCGCCCCTGCCAGGGCGGCCAGAAGCTCGGCCCGCCGGTCGACCAGCCCCGGGTCATAGAGGATCCCGCTCCCGCTCAGCCCTGCACGCAGGATGTCCTCTTCCATGAATTCCGGAACGACGATCTGCATGGGCTTTCTCCCTCGGGGCCAATATGGGTGGCATATATCTTGTATATCTACTCATATATAAGACTTGCGAGTGAAAGCAAGCGGCATCCACCGCGAATGCGGGTTTTCCGTTCGGGCCGGGCGGGGAGTTCAGGCCGGTACGTCTGAGGCCAGGGCGGCGGCGATGGCTTCGGGAGAGAAACTCCCGCCCTCGCGGGCCAGCTCGATGGCGCGAAGGACTTCCTCCAGCACGCGCGACTTGGTGCTGTCCCTGCGATGCACAAGGCCAAGATGGCGCACCGGCCCGCCGGTCTCGGCCAGCCGGAGCCGTTTCAGCGGCAAATAATGGGGCACATGCACGCAAGGCTCGGGCACGATCGAGACGCCCAGCTCGGCAAGGACCATGGCGTAGATCGCCTCAAGCCCGCCCAGTTCCATGCTTTCCGAGACCTGGATATTGTTGTTCTGCAGCCAGCCTTCGATGATGGTGCCGACCACCGCATCGCGCGAAAAGCGGATGAAGGGATGGGCGCGCAGGATCTGTACCGGGTCAGAGGACAGGATCCTCTCGGATGCGATCAGCACCAGTTCTTCCGCCGCAACCGGGTGCCAGATCAGGTTTTTTGGCAGCAAAGCAGGGCGCGAGACCAGGGCGCCGTCCAGCGTATTGCGTTCGACCTCATGGATCAGATGGGTGGTGAGCCCGGGAAACAGCCCGACATGCAGATCGGGAAACCGCGCCTTCAGGATCGCGGTGGCGAAAGGCGTGAGCCCGGTCAGCGTGGTCGGCGCGGCCCCGAGGAGAAAGTCACCTTTCAGCCCGTCATCGCCGATCACCGAGGGCACGATATCATCATAGGCCCGGACCACGGCGCGCGCCTTCGCCAGCAGCGCCCGGCCCAGCGGGGTGAATTCCGGCGTCCTTGTGGCGCGGTTGAAGATCTGCACCCGCCATTCCTCCTCCAGCGCCCGCATCTGCTGGCTGACTGCGGCATGGGTGACGAAAACCGCCTCGGCGGCGGCGCTGAAGGTGCCGTGATCGGCCACAGCAATCAGCGTTTTCAGCATACGGATCGACACGGTGCTGCCCTTATCTGCAGGGGGAGGGGGCGATTTATGGCAGGTATTCTTTACTTTGATCTGTATCTGGGGCCGGTTTGTAAAGATGAATTTACATATCCCGCAGGGCCCGGTCTTCATTTCGGCCTGGCGCACTGGCCTCAGATAGACGGCTCTGCCGCGAATGTATGAAATTTGTAACGAAATTATGACGTTTGCAGTCGATCATCGGACGCGGTCCTGTTAGGGGGAGCTGCCTGGGACAGGCCCGAACCGGGGGGTGCGTATGTTTAGGAAAATCTGGACCGATTTCGGGGCGCTGATTCTGCGCCGGCCGTCGCATTACCAGGTGGCGGCGCTGTGCTGGCATGAGACGGATGCCGGCGGGATCGAGATTTTGCTGATTTCTTCGCTGACCACCGGTCGCTGGATCCTGCCAAAGGGCTGGCCGCAAATGGGCCGCGACGGCGCCGGGACCGCGCTTGAGGAAGCCTGGGAAGAGGCCGGGATCCGTATCGAAGACCCGCAGCCGCAGCTTGTTGGCCGCTACAGATACCAGAAGCGGCTCTCGGGTGACGTGCCGGCGCGCACGATGGTTGATGTCTGGGCGATCCGCGTTGACCGGCTGCTTGACAATTACCCCGAGGCTGGGCGGCGCAAACGCGAATGGTTCGCACCGGAAAAGGCCGCGAGCCTCGTGGATGAGCCGGAACTGGCCCGCCTGCTGCGCGCCGCGCCGCAGCTGATCACACCCGCCTGATCGCATCCGGGCGGACCCTCCGCTGCCGGTTCCCGATTTCCCATCACTTTCCACGCCGTGAGACCCTATGAGCGACAGAACCGACCCGCAGCTGCGCGATCAGCCCGAGCCCGGCTGGCAAGTGCTGGACCGCGACCTGAGCCGGATCTCCCGGCTGGAACTTGCGACCTCTTATGTGGCGCAGCCGCTGGTCGCGGTGGGTCTGGGGCTGGTGTTCGTGGCGCTGGCCGCGCTTTGGGCGGCACTGGTGTCGGGGGGCGGCTCGGGCGGGCTGGTGATCGTGGTGGCCGCGGCTTTTGCGGCCTATCTGGCGCTGAATATCGGCGCCAATGATGTGGCGAATAATATGGGCCCGGCGGTGGGGGCCAATGCGCTGACCATGGCCGGCGCGCTGGCCATTGCCGCGATCTGCGAGACCGCCGGCGCGCTGATCGCCGGCGGCGAAGTGGTTGATACCATCGCCAAGGGGATCATTGCGCCGTCGAGCCTTGGAGATGAAGCGTCTTTCGTGGTCGCAATGATGGCGGCGCTGCTGTCATCGGCGCTCTGGCTGAACCTCGCGACCTGGGTGGGGGCCCCGGTTTCGACCACCCATGCCATTGTCGGCGGCGTGGTCGGTGCGGGGGTGGCCGCCGCCGGTTTTGGTGCGGTGGACTGGGGCGGGATGTCCCGCATCGCTGCCAGCTGGATCATCTCGCCGGCATTGGGTGGGGCGCTGGCAGCAGCGGCGCTGTGGGTCGTGCATAAGCTCGTGATCGACCGCGAGGACAAGATCGCGGCGGCGCGGGTCTGGGTGCCGGTGCTGATCGCGGTGATGGCCGGGGCCTTTGCCACCTATCTTTCGCTCAAAGGGCTGAAACATCTGATCGGTCTCAGCTTTGGCCATGCGCTGCTGGTCGGGCTGATCGCCTGCGGGCTCAGCTGGGCGGCGGCAAAGCCCTATATCCTGCGCCATTCCCGGGGGCTGGAAAACCGCAACAAATCGCTGAAAGTGCTGTTCCAGGTGCCGCTGGTGCTTTCGGCCGCGCTGATGAGCTTTGCCCATGGCGCCAATGATGTCTCGAACGCCATCGGGCCGCTGGCGGCCATCGTCTCGCTGCTGCATGGCGGCGAGGCCACGGCGGCGGTGCCGCTTTGGGTCATGCTGATCGGGGCGCTTGGGATCTCGGTCGGGCTTTTGCTGTTCGGGCCCCGGCTGATCCGTATGGTGGGGGGGCAGATCACTCGGCTGAACGCGATGCGCGCCTATTGCGTGGCGCTTTCGGCGGCGGTGACGGTGATCGCGGCCAGCTGGTTCGGCCTGCCGGTCAGTTCGACCCATATCGCGATCGGCGGGATTTTCGGCGTCGGTTTCTTCCGCGAGGCGGTGGAGGCACGGCGGATGCGGCAGATGACCGGGGCGGTGGAGCTGCCCAAAATGGCCAGCGAAGAGCGCCGCCGCCGCAAGCTGGTACGCCGGTCGCATTTCATGACCATCATTCTGGCCTGGGTGATCACGGTGCCGGCAACGGCGCTGGCCTCGGGGCTGATGTATCTTGCGCTGAAAGCCCTCGGCGCCGTGTCCTGAGACGCGGCGCAGGCTTCAGCCGGTGATCTCTGCGCGGATTACGGCTTCCAGCCAGTCGGAAACGGCGGTGATCCGGCGCAGCCCGCGCGGGCGGCCGGGAAACAGCAGATGCATCGGCATGGCGGGCGGGCGAAAGGCGGGCATGATCTCGACCAGCTCGCCCGACGCAATATGGGCGGCGACATCATAGGCGGGGATCTGGATCAGCCCGAGCCCCGCCAGGGCCGCTGCGATATAGCCCTCGGCACTATTGGCCGAGACCCGCCAGGGCACAGCGCAGCTTTTGTCTTGCGTTCCGGCCTGCCAGTCCCACTCCGCCACCCGCCCGGTCGAGGGCGAGGCATAGGCGACCTGCCAGTGCCGGCTCAGGTCGCCCGGGTCCTGCGGCGTGCCATGTTGCGCAAGATAGGCGGGGCTTGCGACATTGATCTGGGCGATTTCGCCGAGGCGCCGCGCCCTGAGCCCGGAATCCGCCAGAGGCCCGACCCGCAGCGCCAGATCTACGCCTTCCCCGACCAGATCCACCGTCCGGTCGGTCATGCCCAGTTCGATCTGCAGACCCGGCCAGCGTGCCATAAGCCCGGGCAGCCGGGGCGCCACGATCAGCCGCCCGATCCGCGCCGGAAGATCAATCCGCACCCGCCCCTCAACCTGCCGTGCACCGCTGCGAAACAGGCTGTCGAGCTCTTCGCTTTCGGCCAGAAAGGCGAGGCATCTCTCATGGAATTCCTCGCCCTCTGCGGTGGGGGCGACGACGCGGGTGGTGCGGTTCAGCAGCCGTATCCCGACCCGTGCCTCCAGTTCCGCGATCGCGGTCGAGACGCTGGAGCGCGGCATCTGCAAAGTATCCGCAGCCCTGGTAAAGCTGCGGGTGGCCACCACACGGGTGAAGATCTGAAAGAGACTCAACTGGTCCATTGTTCGGATCCTGCGACATATGAAGCCAGAATTGGTGAGTTTATTTAATTCCGTCAAAACATAAATTGCGCCCGGTAACCAGTAGGAGGGCGACGATGTCACGGACCATTAAGGACAAGACCATCTTCATCGCGGGCGGGGCCAAGAACCTCGGCGGGCTGCTGGCGCGCGACTTCGCCGCTGCAGGAGCAAAGGCGATTGCGGTGCATTACAACAGCGCGGCCAGCGCGGCAGAGGCCGAAGCGACCGTCGCGGCGGTGCGTGCCGCAGGCGCGAAGGCGATTGCGATCCAGGCCGATCTGACCACGGCGGCGGCGGTGACCCGGTTTTTCTCCGAGGCCGAAGCCGCGCTTGGCCGCCCGGATATTGCGATCAATACGGTTGGCAAAGTGCTGAAAAAGCCGATCTCAGAGATCAGCGAGGCCGAATATGACGAGATGAGTGACGTCAATGCCAAAGCCGCCTTCTTCTTCCTGAAAGAAGCCGGGCGCGCGGTGCAGGACAATGGTGCGATCTGCACCTTGGTGACCTCGCTTCTGGGCGCCTATACGCCGTTTTATGCGAGCTATGCCGGCACCAAGGCGCCGGTCGAGCATTTCACCCGGGCCGCCTCGAAAGAGTTCGGCGCGCGCGGGATCTCGGTGACCGCAATTGGCCCGGGGCCGATGGATACGCCGTTCTTCTATGGTCAGGAAGCGCCTGACGCGCAGGCCTATCACAAATCGGCCGCAGCGCTTTCGGGGTTCTCGAAAACCGGCCTGACGGACATCGAAGATATCGCACCCTGGATCCGGTTTCTGGTCACCGAAGGCTGGTGGATGACCGGCCAGACGATCCTCGTGAATGGCGGTTACACCACGAAGTAACCACCACTCCTGGCCCGGTCGTCCCCAGCGGCCGGGCCGCCTTTTATCTGGTGGAGCCCTGTATGTTGCCCTTCGCAGCCAAAGCAGAGGAGGTGGTCGCCTTCTGGCAGGAGGCCGGCCGGCGCGGTGACTGGTTCGCACAGCGCCCGGCGTTTGACCGCATTTTTCACGACCGCTTTCTGGCGCTGCATGAACATGTGGCAGCGGGTGATCCTGACGGCTGGATCCGGATGCCCGAAGGGGCGCTGGCGCTGATGATCCTGCTTGACCAGTTTCCACGCAACGCCTTTCGCGGCACGGCACGGATGTATGCGACCGATGCCCAGGCCCGTGCTTTCGCGCGCGAGGCTGAGGCGCGCGGCTATGCCGCCAATGTCGATCCCGAATTGCGGCTCTTCTTCGCCCTGCCCTTTTCGCATTCCGAGGATCTGGCCGATCAGGAAATCGCCCTGCGGCTCAACCGCCGGCTTGGCCAGCCCTGGCTGTCTCATGCCGAGGGCCATCACGAAATCATCCGCCGTTTCGGACGCTTTCCGCACAGGAACCGGATCCTGAAACGTGAAACGCGTCCCGATGAGGCGCGTTTCCTGCAAGATGGCGGCTTTCGCGGCTGAGGCACGGCTGTTGCAGCCCGCGGTGAAACCATACCCCGTCCCCGGCGCCGGATCGGAACGAACCTCGCCATAAGCCAGGAAAGCACGCCGGAATTGACCTGGTCCGGGAAAGCGTAAAACTCTGGCCTGGGGCCACGACGAAGGGATGCCGAAGCAACCAATGGAAACCTCGGCACAGCACCCAGAATGTTGACCGGGATATCGAGCATGTTGAACACGAGGATGAAGCTCACGACGACTGCGCCAGCCCGGCTCTGATAAAACTCCGATATGGTTTTGCAGCTTACGGTCCACGATCAGCTGACAGCTTTCCCTGCATCAGACGCTGGCAACCAGGTCCAAAATCAGCGGAATCCCGATAAACAGCGTCAGGAACTGACGAGGCGCTGGCATTCAGCCGGCCTCAGCCAGCGCCAGAAAAGGCGCAAGCCCCTGCCACGACCGCAGCGGCAAAAGCGTCAATCTGCGCCTTGCCAGTGCGTTCCACAGCTATCATGCACCCGACAGTCCGCCCCGATCACTGCGCCGCTTGCCCTTTCAGGCATCCGGGCCGGGGTACTCGCGCGATCGCTGCTGATCGCCCATTGCCTCGTTACCTCTCGCCGAGGACGCGGCAATGGAAGATCGGTCGTTGAGTACCATCCCCCTCCTGTCCATCTCCGGCCAGCCGCCGACCCTGTCCTGAGGTGCAAATACCGCCAGGTGGCAGGGTGGGGAATGTTGAGCGGGTGGTTATACCGGGCCGGATCATGCCGGGAGAGCAATGTGCAGCGCTTGCGCCACCGACCACCAGAGCCAGCAGCGCGGCCACGGGCACTCTCGAGGTACATTTGCACCAACTGAGAGAGAATTGCTGAACCAGGGGCCTGCGGCGAAAAGGCCATGCCGGATCGGGTCGATTTTTAAACGACCTGTTTTATAGACATTAACGCTGCCGAAAGAGAGGATCGTCCCCGATCCCGGGAGGCTGTCCGATGAGCCGGCGCTTGCGCTTCAATGCCTTTGAGATGAATTGCGTGGCGCATCAGTCGCCCGGTCTCTGGACATTTCCGGGCGACCGGTCGCGGCAGTATAAGGATATCGGCTACTGGACCGATCTGGCGGTGATCCTCGAAAAGGGGCGTTTCGACGGCATTTTCATCGCGGATGTGATCGGGAGTTACGATGTCTATGGCGGCTCGAATGCGGGTGCGCTGCGCGAGGCTGCGCAGATCCCGGTCAATGACCCCTTGCAGCTTGCAGTGCCGATCTCGATGGTATCGGAGCATCTGGGGATCGGCATCACCGCCTCGACCAGTTACGAACATCCTTACCTTTTTGCCCGCCGCCTCTCGACCGCCGACCATCTGACAAAGGGTCGGATCGGCTGGAACATCGTGACCTCATACCTTGAAAGCGGGGCGCGCAACACAGGTGCGGCGCTCAAGGCGCATGATGACCGTTACGAGGTTGCGGCGGAATATCTCGAGGTGATCTACAAGCTTCTGGAAGGCAGCTGGGAGGAGGATGCAGTCCAGGCCGACCCCGCGCGTCGCCTTTATGCAGACCCTGCGAAAGTGCATCCGATCCGCCACCGGGGCCGGTATTTCGACGTGCCCGGGCCTCATCTGTGCGAACCTTCACCGCAGCGCAGCCCGGTGCTTTACCAGGCGGGCGCCAGCCGCGCCGGGATCGGGTTTGCCGCGCGAAATGCCGAATGCGTCTTCGTCTCGACCCCGACCCAAGCCGCACTCGCGCGCTATATCGCTGCCCTGACCGAGGCTGCCACCGCCGCCGGGCGCCGCCGCGAGGATTTCATCGTCTATACCCTTGCCACCGTCATCGTCGAAGAGAGTGATGCCAAAGCGCAGGCTCTCTATCGCCGCTATCTTGATCATGTCTCGGTCGAAGGCGCGCTGGTGTTGCTCTCAGGCTGGACCGGAACCGACCTGTCGCGCTACGCGCCCGACGATCTGCTGAGCAAGGTCACGACCTCTTCCGGCCTGTCGATGCTGGATCGGTTCTCGGATCAGCGCGACTGGAGCCTTGCCGATCTGGCGAAATGGGCGGGTATCGGCGGCGCGGGGCCGGTGATCGTCGGGGGCCCTGAAACCGTGGCCGATCAGCTGGAGGCCTGGCAGGAGGCGACAGGGGTGGATGGTTTCAACCTCGCCTATGTCACGGCGCATCAGACCTTTGAAAATGTCACCGGCTATCTTGTCCCAGAACTGCAAAAGCGCGGCATCTATCCGCGCGACTATGCGCCGGGAACGCTGCGCCAAAAGCTCTTCGGGCGTGGCGATCGTCTTCGCGTCCCGCATCCGGGTGCCGGGTTTCGCACCCTTGCCTCCGCCTTTCCCGACCCGCCGCTGGTTCCCCCCTTCCTCTGACCCCACATACCGGAGCAACTGATGACCCTGACCTCTCTTCGCGGTGCATTTCTGGCGCTGGCCGCCAGTACGGCGCTGACCGGTGTAGCTCTCGCCGAGGACGCAAAGCCGCTGGCCGGCAAGACAATCGGCATCACCACGATCCGGGCCGACAATCAGGCCGACCGGCTGTTCTACCAAAGCGCTGTGGCCGAGGTCGAGGCGTTGGGCGGCACCGTGATCGGGCTGGATGCGCAGTCCAATGACCAGACCCAGATCGCCCATATCCAGACGCTGATCGCGCAAAAACCCGATGCCGTGATCGAGATCCTCGGAAATCTCGAGGTGCTGGAGCCCTGGCTTGCGAAAGTCACCGAGGCCGGCATCCCGCTTTTCACCATCGACACCACATCGAAAGCGGCGGTGAATGTGGTGGCCTCGGACAATTACGGGCTGGGCTCGGCGCTGGCGCTGCAACTGGTGAATGACATCGGCGCCAAGGGGAATGTCCTGGTGTTCAACGGCTTCTACTCGGTGCCGCCCTGCCGCATCCGTTATGATCAGTTCCGCTATGTTCTCAAGGACTTCCCCGAGATCAATGTGATCGAGCCTGAGCTGCGCGACGTGATCCCGAATACCGCGCAGCGTGCGTTTTCGGATGTGTCCGATATGCTGACCAAATACCCCAATGACGGTGATATCAGCGCGATCTGGTCGTGCTGGGATGTGCCGCTGATCGGTGCCACCCAGGCGATCGACGCCGCGGGCCGCGCGGGCATCTATACTTATGGCGTCGATGGCAGCCCGGATTTCCTTGACCAGGTCGCCGACCCTGAAAGCGCCGGCGGCGCTGTGGTGGTGCAGCAGCTGGTCGAGATGGGAAAGGTCTCGGCCCGCAATGTCGCGGCCTATCTGAACGGGGAAACCGTGTCGCCGGTGACCTTCGTGCCCGGCATCATCGTCACCAAGAAAAACGCCGCCGAAGTCATCCCGACCCTGCCTTCGACCGACTGAAGGGTCGTATCATGACCACAGCACCAGACCCGCGCCTGCCGACTGTCGAGCTTCGCGGCATCGTGAAAACCTACGGTGCCTCGCAGGCCCTGCGCGGCGCGGATCTGGTGCTGCACCCGGCGCAGATCCACGGCCTTGTCGGCCAGAACGGCGCCGGGAAATCGACGATCATCCGCATTCTTGCAGGTATCGAACAGGCTGATGCGGGCGAGGTGCGGGTGTTTGGACAGCCCGTCCGGCATCCCAGTCCGGAGGAGATGGAGCGGCGCGGCATCCATTTCATCCACCAGGACAGGCTTTTGGTGCCAACCGCCACCGTGGCCGAGGCCATCGCTCTGGGACAGGAGCCGAAATTCGGACCCTTCTACAATGCGCGCCGGGCCAGGCGGCAGGCCGAGGATCTGATCCGGCGTCATTTCGGCCTTGCAATCCCCGGCAACCGGCTGATCCGCGACCTTTCGGCGGCGGAACAGAAGATCGTCCAGATCAGCCGCGCTCTGGCCTCTGATGCGCGGGTTCTGGTGCTGGACGAGCCGACCGCCGCCCTGGTACGCCGCGAAGTCGAGAGCCTTTTCAGCACCTTGCGCAGCCTTCGCGCGCGGGGGCTGAGCATCCTTTTCATCTCGCATTACATGGATGAGATCGCCGAGATCTGCGACCATGTCACCGTCTTCCGCGATGGCCGCCATGTCGCCTCGCATCCGGTTGCTGCGACCTCGATCCCTGAAATCGTCACCGAAATGGTCAATCGCGAGGTGGGCGAGCTTTACCCGCGCCGCAGCCATCCGACCGGCAAGGTCGTTCTGAAGGTGGATGGCCTTGGCCGCGATGGCGTTTTCTCGGATGTCAGTTTCGACCTGCGCCAGGGCGAGGTGCTGGGGATTTCCGGCCTGCTCGGATCGGGCGCGAAAGAGATCCTCGCGACGCTTTTTGGCCTCTCCCCCGCCGATCATGGCCGGGTCGAGCTGGAGGGCCGCCCCTATGCGCCCGGTTCTGTCCGCGCCGCTGTCCGGCAGGGCGTGGTGCTGGTTCCCGAAGATCGGCGCCGCCAGGGGGTCTCGGTCTCGCATTCGATCCGCGAGAATATCACCCTCGGCAATCTCGGGCTTCTGAGCCGTCTGGGCCTTGTCAACCGCCGCGCTGAACAGGGCCTTGCCGCGAAGGGCATTCAGTATCTGTCGATCCGCACCACCGGGCCTGCGCAAAAGATCGCGGCGCTGTCGGGGGGCAATCAGCAAAAGGTCGTGCTGTCGAAATGGCTGTCTGCCAAAGCGCGGGTCTTTCTGCTGGATGAGCCGACCGTGGCCGTCGATGTCGGCGCCAAGGTCGAGATCTACAATGTGCTGAACCGGCTCGCGGCTGAAGGGGCGGCGGTGATCGTGCTGTCTTCCGACCTTCTCGAACTCGCGGGGCTCTGTGATCGCGCGCTGATCATCCATCGTGGTCGGGTGGCCGGCCGTTTCCAGGGCGAGACCCTGACGCCCGAGCGCCTGCTGGCCGCGGCCAATGGCACCAGCGCGCGCAACCCGATTTCCGAAGGAGCTGCAGGATGACCCTGGCGCAGACCGAAATTCTTCCTGGCGCGGCGGGGAGGAGCTGGCTGAAATCCAGGGCCGGATCGCTTGCCGCCGGAGACCTCACGCGGCTGGTGGCGCTGGCCACGGTGGCGCTGGTCCTTGCGGCTTTCGCCCTGACGACACGCGGCTTTTTCACCGGCTGGAACATCCTGAACGTGGTCGAGCAAGCCGCGATCCCGGGGGTTCTCGCGCTTGCGATGGCGCTGGTGATCCTGACCGGCGGCTCCGATGTGCAGACCGGCGGCATCGACCTGTCTCTGGCGGCGAATATGGGCCTTTCGGCTGCGGTTTTCGCGGTCGCACTTCGTGCCGGGTGGAGCGAGCCTGCCGCGCTTGCCGTCACGCTGGGCACTGGTACCCTGGTCGGCGTGGTGAACGGGCTGGCGGTGGTGCGGCTTGGGATTCTGCCGCTGCTGGCCACGCTTGCCATGAGCAATATCGTCGGCGGGCTGGAGCTGGTGCTGACGGAAAACACCGTGATCCCGGCTGCGTCTGCGATCCTGAGCCTGCTTTCGGGCGGAAGTTTCCTTGGCCTTTCCAGCCTGACCTGGGTGCTGATCGTCGTGAGCCTTGTGGCGGCACTGATCCTCCATGCCAGCCCGATCGGCCTGCGGCTTTACGCGACCGGCGGCCACCCGGAGGCCGCGCGCGCCGCCGGGGTTCCTGTCGCGCGCCTGCGGCTGGGCAGTTACGCGGTTGCGGGCTTTACCGCCGCTTTCGCCGCGATCCTCAGCGTTTCGCGGCTTTCGGCCTCTTCGACCGGCACCGGCGAGATGCTGCTGTCGATCCTTGCCGCGGCACTTTTGGGCACGGTGTTTTCACGACGCGGAGTGCCCACAGTTGCGGGCACCCTGATCGCGGTTCTGTTCATCGGATTCCTGTCGAACGGATTCCAGCTGAAAGGCCTGTCGAGCAACTGGGTCTCGGGCGTCCAGGGCGCGCTTATCCTCGCGGTGGTGGCGGCCACGGCCCTGAACCGCCGAAAGGGAGCCTGAACCATGAGTATCGCGCTGCCCCGCGCCGGGCTGATCGGCGAAAGACTGGCCGGCTCGGCGCTGCTGATCGCCTTTGCCTTCCTGTTTATGTTCTTCGCGCTCTCCGCCCCTGCCTTCCTGACTGCCGGTAACCTGCGAAATATCCTCGTCAATAACGTGGCCATCCTCGGCATCGTCGCCATCGGCATGACATTCGTCGTGAAATCCGGTGGCATCGATCTTTCGACCGGGGTGGCTGTGGACGCGGCAAGCTTTGGCTTTGCCTTTGCGCTTTCAGCCGCAGTCGCGGCCCCTTTTGCGATCAGTCTCGGCCTGGCGGCTGCTGTGCTGGTCGGCATTGCGAATGTGCTCCTGATCGCGAAGCTGCGGCTGAACCCGTTTCTTGCAACCCTTGCGCTGTTGTTCATCGGCCAGTCGGCGCAGCGGCTGCTGACCGGCGGCGGCAGCCCGATCTATCTGGGCAACAGGTCTTACGCCGAAACTCTGGGGGCGATTGGCCGCTCGGATGTGCTGGGCATTCCGACCCCTGTGCTCGTTCTGGTGCTGGTGGCGGCCGGGGCCTGGGTCATCCTGCATCGCGGGCGGCTGGGGCGTGAGATCTCTGCCATCGGGGCCGCACCCGATGCCGCGCATTATTCCGGGATCAGCACGGCTTTCGTACTGGCCCGGGTCTGGCTGATCGCCGCGCTGCTGAGCGGAGTAGCCGGTATCCTCCTGACCGCGACGGTGCGATCCTACATCCCGATATCGGGAAATGGCTATCTGCTCGACGCCATCGGCGCGGCCTTTATCGGCACCACCTTGCGAAGGGACGGCCGGCCTTCGGTTCATGGCACGCTGATCGGGGTCTTGCTTCTGGGCATGGTCCGTAATGGCCTTTTGCTGATCGGGTGGAATTTTTACTGGCAACAGGTCGGCATCGGCGCGCTTGTCTTCGCGGTGCTGGCGCTGAGCTATGGCTTGCGGCGAGAGGGGCTGCACAGATGAAGGCCGAGGTGAAAACCACCCGCGCGCTCGGGGAGGAGGCGCATTATGCCGCGCTGCGGCGCCGCTTTCAGCTGGTTTCTGACTGTATCTCTGAGGGGGCTGTCGCGCGCGAGAGACCGCAGCCGCATCCTGCCGCATGAGTCTGCCTCCCGGCCCGGCATCAGCCAAATGCGCGACTCTGTAAAGACGCCCAGCCCATGACATCAATGTCATAGCTCGCGCCCACGGCCGAATGCCTTGAGATTACATCTTTGATCCGGGCGGCGGTGCCATATCTGAACCCGACCTTGGCCCTGATATCGCGGCCGATCACGAGGTGGCGCCGGAGCTCCCCGGTCGGGCCGTCGCCTGGAATGACAGGCTCAGCGTGGTGCCGCTTTCGGCGCGCGCGGGGGCCACCGGCCAGGGGGCAAGGTCGGGCAGCAGATCGCGGATCCCGCCGAAAATCAGATGATCGCTGCCGCATATGTGGGCGGTTGGGACGTGGGAAACCGGCAGAACCGCGCTCCACACCGCCTGTTCGCCGCCGATATTGCGAGATTGCTGCTGATTTTTGAACAGGGCGGTCGGGGCACGCCGAAAGGTCGCCTTCGGAGTTCAGCTCTGAAAGCAGAATGCGCCGAGCCCGCTCCCCCGACCGCAGCTTCGTGTAACTGGCCCGGACGCCGTTGTGGAGCAGGCGCGACGGGTAACTCCCGGTCGCGAAACGCAGCTTCCGCCGATCAGGACCAGGTGACCGACGCCATCAATGATCCGGTGGCGCGCGCATTCCGTCGGCGTGCAGGTGCCGTTGTCACTGGTGGTGTTTTGCCAACAGACCCCGGCAAGGCGCGTAAGGCGCGGCGACAGCGCAATCTGGTTATGCGGCAGGACAGTCTCGCGAAATGGTGGTGGGAAAGGCGGCGGACATGAGACGAACCTTGGCCTGAAGTGCCGGTCCCGCCAGCCGCATCCCGGCGAGCGCGCCTTGACTGACATTTGTGCGGGTACAGGCACGGACCCGGGCCTGCATGCTGGGAGTGTGAAGCCTTATCCTCCGGTCCGCGAGCATGAGGCTGCCGGCGGCGAAACAGGTCCCCACGACATAGATGTAGGGGCGGGCACAGGTCTTACGGTCGGAACAAAGTGCCGTCCCCGCGGATTCCGACGAGAGGTGCGCCCGGACGGTTTGCACGCGGTGCTCAGGCGCCAAGACGCGGTCCATCATGATGGTTTTAGATCCCGATCAGCGCATGTCTTTGGTGGCCTCCATACGGCGCTTCAGATGGCCTCCGTCTGCCTCCGCCCGCGTAAATCTCCACGAAAAATGCAATCGCGGGCGGCGCCTTCAGGCTGTGTGATGCAGCGCCCGGGCGCGATAATCTGATCGCTGCGACCAGCGCAGCGATCAACCCGATCCCGCGCGGCGATGTCCCGGACAGGTAACGCGCAGAGATCGCCAGTCATCCGCTGCCCGCAATCATGCATGAGATCATCGTGATCGCTGATATGCCGGCGCCTGGCAAGATCGGCCGCGACTGCGCCCGGTCAACCGGTGATCAGCGCGAAGAGATGCGCCGGCGCATGGGCTGCCTGCATCCGCGCCAGCGCCTCTTCGCCCTCGGCCAGCCGGTTCAGCGCCCTGAGGCACATCAGATATTCGAAATCCATCCAGTAGGCGTAGATGTCGAACCAGAGAAACAGCCGCGTCCGCGCTGGCAGCGGGATCTTCAGCCCTTCGCGCGCGAGGATCAGCGCCATCTCCGGGCGCGCTTCGGCCCGGAGCAACTGCACCAGATGGAACAGGCATTCGGCGCGGTCGGAACAGACCTCATGCCCTTTCATAAAGGCCTGGATCGCGCCTTCTGTATCGCCCGTCTTGCGCAGTTCGATCCCAAGCCCCATCCAGGACAGGTAAAGCTCATCCTTCCAGCCGCCGAGGTCGATGCGGCGGCGATACCAGTGGATCGCTTCATGCGAGGCGCCGGCATCGCGCCAGGAATTGGCACAATAAAACGCGTAGCGTGGCAGCAGGTCGCGGTCGGCGTCAGGCAGCGTCGCCACCGCTTTCGCCAGCATCGCGGCATCGCGCAGGAAGGTGACCGGATCGCGCGAGCGCGCCCCCGCTGACCGGCTGATCACCGCGTAATCGCCTGGCAGATGCACGACCTTTTCCGGCCCGCTGATGGGCGCACGGTCAGGCGCGCCCTGGAAATACAGCCCCTCATGCACCACGCCGCGCCAGCGGTAACGGCCATCATTGCGCAAGATCAGCTTGGTCGGATAGGTGATCGCCCCGCGCTTCATGTTCAGCGTCAGCGAGTCACAATCCTGCGGCATCCCGGGCAGCGTGCCTTCAAACCCGTCATCGGCGTCGAAAATCAACGCGAATTCGGCGCGGCCCTCTGCATCCTTCAGCGCATATTGCCGGTTGGCGCCGAAATTCTCCCAGTCGCGGAAGGCCAGCAGCCCGGGAATGCCGCGCGTCTCGAAGAAATCGCGGATGATCTGCGGCGTCGCATCGCGTGAGCCGGTATCATGGATCACCCAGGTCGAGATTTCGATATGGTCGAGGATATTTGCCAGCGTTTCCGCAATGATCGGCGCCTCGTCGCGCACGATCATATTGAGACAGAGATCCATCCTCACCCCCATAACACCTGCGCTTTCTATAGCGCGGAACGGCTGCGGGGCGAAGGGGGCTCAGGTGGCGCGAGCCTTATGGGCGGCTATCTCGGTGCGGATGCGGGCGCGCTTGTACGCGTCGAAAATCGCCATGGCCCAGACGAAGAACCCGCCGGCATAGCGGCCGACGAAAGAGATTTCCGGCCCGGCGGTGATCAGGGTGAAACCGCCCAGCAGGAAGATGAAGAACAGAAATATCAGCCCGCGCAGCGGCTCGCCGTTCCAGACCTGGCCGGAGCCCGGCAGCACAATGGCAGACCCCAGCACAAGATAGGGGTTCGGGGGCGTTTTCATGCGGATTTCCTTGCGTCTTTGTCAGCGACCCCGGCAAGGATATCGGCGCGCAGATCGGCCAGCGCCTCGAGAAGGGGCGCGAGGGTTTCTGGCTCCAGCGCATCGCGGCCCATCTCGGCCTCGCGGAAAATCAGGTAGCGGCCGCGTTCGGCCTCATCGGCGAAAAAGGTCAGGCGCAGCCCCTCGGGGGCGATGATCAGCTCTTTGATGCGGGGGTCTTGCAGCAGATGCTGATGGCGCTGAAGAAGGGCGGCCTCGGCGGGAGAAAGCGGGGTCTCGCTGCGCAGGCTGGCGTCAAAGGGAAAATCCTGCGGCAGGATGGTCTGATGCGGCAGGGTGTCAAAGGTCGAGAAAGGCTCGACCCCGCGCGGGCGGACCATGAGATCGATCCGCTGCGACACGGGCAGCGCGCCGGGCTGCGTAACCAAAAGCCAGAGCACCGGCAGTTTCCGCCAGGTCAGCGTGTCGGGGATCAGTTGCAGATCGGTCAGCTGGCCGCCGATCTGGCCCGAGATGCGGGCGAAACCCGTGGGCATCACCGCGCGTCTGAGGCCGGTCATATGCGGAGCAATCAGGTCGAAATATCCCTCGCGCGCGGTGCGGCGGGCGCGGGTCGCGCGCGAAAGACGGAGGGCCAGAATGACCAGCCCCCCGCCGAGAATAAGGGCGAGAATGCCCGCTTCCATTTCAGTAACCACGCGGTTTCGGCCAGGGCATGGTGAACTGCGCGCCCCGGTTGACGAAGCGGTAGCGCCAGAAGTGGAACCACAGCGAGACGACGATATAGAAGGCAATCATCGCCACAAGCTGAGTGCCATAACCGAGGAACACCGCGAAGAAGGTGGTGCCACACAGCGCAAGCAGTACGAAAGCCGGCACCGGATGGAACGGATGCTCATAGCCGCGCTTAATCGAATCGAGCGGCCATTTGCGGCGAAACAGGATGATGTTCAGCGGCATGAAGGTATAGCCGAGCAATCCTGAAAGGATCGAGAAGGTGATCACCTGATCGATCGGTGCACCAAGGGCGAAGATCAGCGCGATCGGCACCAGGAAGATGATCGCGCGATACGGGGTGCGATAGCGCGGATGCACCGCCCCGAACCAGCCGGGCAGATAGCGGTCGCGCCCCATCGCGAACCAGGCGCGGCTCGCGTCATTGATACAGCCATTGGCCGAGGCCAGCGTCGCGAACAGCGTGCCGATCCCCAACAGCACCATCAGGAAGGTCGATCCCGACAGCCGCGCGGCGTCAAACAGCGGCACCCCGGCCTGGCCAAGATATTCCCAGGGCATCAGGCCAGAGCAGACATACCAGGTCAGCGTGGCCGCAATCGCCAGGGTCATCACCCCGGCAAGCGTGCCGAAGGGCAACGACCGCGCCGGTGAACGCACTTCTTCAGCGGCCTGGGTGGTGCCCTCGATCCCAAGGTAATACCAAAGCCCGAAATGCATCGCCGCCAGGATGCCAAGCCAGCCATAGGGCAGGGAGGCGGGGCCGCTCATCAGTTCCGCATGTTGCAACGGGCTGGTGGTAAAGATGCCCGAAGTCGCGAGGAACAGGATGATCACTGCCGAGAAGGCGATGGCGGTGATGACGAGGTTGAAGGTCAGCGTTGCCAGCACGCCGCGATAGTTCAGCCAGGCGAGGAACATGATCGCCAGAATGATGAACGGCCGCTGATCCAGCACGCCGGAATGGCCCGACATCGTGGCCACCGTATCGACGAGGAAGCCCACCGTGATCGCATTCGCCGCCTCAAGCATCGTATAGGCGAAGACGAGATAAAGCCCCACATTGAAGGCCATCAGCGGGCCGACGATATGCTTGGCCTGGGTATATTGGCCGCCCGCAGCCGCGACCGTCGAGGTGACCTCGGAATCGATCATCGCAACGCAGCTGTAGAGGATGCCCGCGAACCAGCAGGCGATCAGCGCCGCATAGGCACCGCCCTTTCCGACCGCGAAATTCCAGCCCATATATTCGCCGACCAGCACGATGCCGACCCCGAGCGCCCAGACATGGGCGGGGCCAAGAACGCGGGCAAGGCCGACATGTTCGGTTTGTTGTTCCTGTGCCATTCCCTCACCCCCGATGATGCTGTTCTTCGGTGAGCGCTTCCAGCTCGCCTTCGCGCGACGAAGTCAGAAACTCTTCACTGTATTGGCTGTCGGTCTTGATCCAGTCGATCACGATGAACACGCCAAACAGCGCCGATGCGGCCCAGGCCGCATATTCAAGATAGTTCCAGAGATCCATGTGCTGCCCTTACTCGCCGAATTTTTCAGCGATAACATCGCAGTATTCTTTTTCAGAAAACCGCAGCAGAATTGCGTAATAGCCCACGATGACCACGATCATCACGATCAGCGACGAGATCGAGAAGGAATAGTCGAAGCGCGCGGTGATCAGCTCGGCGGCGGCGGCCGGGTCGCTGAAGCCAAGCTTCTCCCATTGGCCGACCATGGCCGGGTTCTGGCCAAGTGCTTCCCAGGTGGGGTTCTCGACGGTGACGGGTTCCTTTGAAGAGCCGGCCATGCCCATCCACAAGGGGATGTAGAGCGCGCCGATGGCCATGATCAGAAGGACGATCACGTCAATGATCTGGCCGATCTTGCTTTGCACGGGGGCGGTATATTTAGCCATGTTTCCGCCTCCGCTTCGCGTCGCGGGCTTCATCAAGGAACTGGATATCCAGCCCATACATGAAGTCGCGGTCTTCGCGGTAATGGCGCAGCATCGCGAGAATTGCTGCGGTGTTGAACAGGAGCACAACGGCGCCGCCGGTCAGCAGCACCGCACGCGTCGTGCCCGAAGGCGCGAGCGACCAGGTGCCAATGGCGACAAAGATGATCGCAAACCACAAGCCCAGAACGAAGGCCCATGCCACGGCGACATCGCGCCGGTGCATGGTCTCGATCCGTTTCGTCAGATCTGACACTTTGCATCCCTCCCTGAGGCCCTGATGATGGATATTTCCGCGCCGGGCCCTGGCGTTTGTTTTCTGTGTTTGAAAACTTTTTCCCCACAGTGAGCGCGTGCTGCGACATTCTGTCAAGTTTCTTGTGCAGGGAATTAAGGCTTTCTGCGCAGAAAACAGGCAGAATAAGAACACTGAAATCGACGTCTGATATGGCGGGATAATTCCGGAGAGCGGGCGCGATAATGTCGAATATCTCTGTTGTTTCCGTCAGATATGTCTTCGCCGCAGCGCCGCATTTCTGTGGCGCGAAACCCCGGTTCCTGCGCAATGCGACCCGGGGTTTGTGGATGACGATGACGGGTTCTCTGATCTGATCCACGATCCGGCGACTGGTCAGATTTCGGATCCGGTTCAATTCCGCTCTGGTTTGTTCCACGAAAGGATGAGACCGGATGAATCCGCCGCAGAGCCGGGACACGAGACCTCTCCGGGGTATCAGCCGCCTGCGGCTGAGGGCGGATGCTGGTCCTGGTGAGATGGCAATGCTCAGGCCTGTTCCACTATTACACGGTTCCGGCCCCCGGCTTTGGCGCGGTAGAGCAACTGATCCGCCAATGCCAGCGAATCGCGGGATTGCGCCAGCGCAACCGCAGGGACCACAACGCCGCCCCCGCTGACCGTCAGCCAGTCCGAGGTCTCTGAGCGTTCATGGGGGATCCTGGCATCTGCAACGCTCTGGCGGAAGCTGTTCATCACCTCCTCCAGGTCAGAGCAGCCCGGGAGCAGCAAGACAAACTCTTCGCCACCGTATCGGGCCGCCAGCTCACCGGCGCGCCGGGCGAACCTGGTCAGAGTGACCGCCACAGTGCGCAAGGCCTGATCCCCGGCGCCATGGCCGTAGTGATCATTATATTGCTTGAAATGGTCGACATCGAACAGGGCGATGCCGAAAACATCACTGCTTCGCGTGGTCTGGCGAGCCACGCGATCCATGGTTGCGTCAAAGCAACGCCGATTGGCGATGCCGGTCAGGCCATCCAGCGAGGCGAGCGCCTCCATCTCGTTGCGTTGACGGGCCAGTCGCAGATGCGTCATGACCCTGGCGCGAACAATGGCCGGGCGAATGGGCTTATGCACGAAATCGGCGGCGCCCAGCAGCAGCCCGCGCTCTTCATCCGTGGCATCTGACCTGCCGGTGATGAAGATCACCGGAAGATTGCTGGTATGTTCCGCTGCGCGAATGGCGCGCAACACATCATAGCCGTCCATCCCGGGCATAGAGACATCCAGCAAGACGAGGTTCACCGCCTCACGCGTCAGGATCTCGAGCCCTGATGGTCCGTCCCGGGCCATCAGCACCCGGAAATCTGGCTGCAACAGCTCTGCCAGCGCGACGCGGTTCAGCCGGTCGTCATCGACGACCAGAACCGTCGCGGGCTGAGAACCTGCCGGGGCGGTCGACGCTTTCATGCATCTGTCCTCCGCATCGTGGTGGCGAGTGCATCGCTGACCCCGCGCAGTGTGACGATCGCCGGTCCCAGCTCCAGATCCTCGAATTGTTCCAGCCCGAACCTTACCTGCTTTCGCAGATGTGTATCCGTCAGCCCCTCGGCCAGGGCATGCAGATTGGCACGTGCCGCAAAGTCACCGGCCGCGACCAGCGGCAGGGTGATTTCCAGCTGTTCCCAGGCCTCCTGGGCCGACAGACCTGCCGCACCCGCTTGCACCGGCTCAGCCTGCATCTCTGCGGCCAGCTGACGCAGCCCGGCCACGCATTCCGCCATCAACTGCCGGAAATGTTCCGAAACAGCCTGAACGCCGCCGATATCGCCCTGACGTGCGGCCGTCTCGACCGTGCCCGACATAGCGAAGAGGCTCTCTGCCTCGACATAGCCGACCACCCCCTTCACCCGATGGGAGAATTCCGCGATCCTGGTGATATCCGTCTCGACATTCATCTCTGCGAACCGTTCAGCCATATCTCCGAAGTCACGCAGAAAGCCGTTGATAAATCGCAAAAGCCGGTCACGCGAGCCGCCGAAACGACGCAGGAGTTTAGACAAATCGGCGCGGTATTCGGGTAGAGCGGGCGCAGGCGCAGCAGAGGGGTGGGAGCCCGGCGAGGGAGCCGATTCTTCCCCCGCATCCGTCGCGGTGATCAGATCACAAAGCATGCGGAACAGGGCCTGTTCATCAAGCGGTTTGGTGAGATGCGCGCTCATGCCGGCTGCGATACTTTCACGCTCGTCCTCGACCCTGGCCTGGGCCGTCAATGCGACAACCGGAAGGTTTGACCATTCCGGGCTGCGGCGGATCTCGCGGATCGCTTCAAGCCCGTTCATCACCGGCATATGCACATCCATCAGGACCGCGTCAAACCGGTGCTCTTTCATCCTCGCGATGGCTTCGCTCCCGTTTTCCGCCGTCGTGACCACCACCCCGACGAGGTCGAGGAATTCTCCAACGACCTCGCGGTTCAGGGCATTGTCATCGACGACGAGGATCTTGCGTCCCCCGAGAATCCGTTTCAGATCAGTGTTCTCCGTTATCTTTGGTTCCGGGGCGCGGTTGAAGCCATCGACCGGAGCGACCGACAGCACCTCCATGAACGTGTTGAGGATCATCGAACGCGTCACCGGCTTGAGCAGCACGCCCTGCAGGCCGATCCGGGTCGCCTCTGCCATCACGAGTTGGTGGCCATAGGCCGTCACCATCAGCACGGCGGGCATGTTCACCAGCTGCGCGTCGCTGCGGATGGCGCGGGCCAGTTCCAGCCCGTCCATCCCTGGCATACGCCAGTCTGAAAGCACGATATCGAAGGGCTCGTCTCCGGTCTGAGTGCGGTGCAGCAAACGCAATGCCGCCTCACCACTGTCGACCGCGACCGAATCCATGCCGAAACTGTCAACGATCTCAGAAAGCGCCACCCGCGCAGTTTCGTTATCATCGACGATCAGCACGCGCCTTGTGCCGAGGCTTGCGGAAATCTGCATCAGAGACCCGGGGACAATCTCGGGTGCGGCAGGTTCTAGTTCGACCGTAAAGCAGAAGGTGCTGCCATGGCCCGGCCGGCTTTCCACCCAGATCG
Organism: Pseudogemmobacter sp. TB195; assembly: GCF_058313095.1. Lineage (NCBI taxonomy): Bacteria > Pseudomonadati > Pseudomonadota > Alphaproteobacteria > Rhodobacterales > Paracoccaceae > Pseudogemmobacter > Pseudogemmobacter sp. TB195. Next base: position 83,267 of record NZ_JBZEGG010000001.1, on the reverse strand, counting down.
TACCGCCCATCAGTTCGACGATGCGCCGGCTGATCGCAAGACCAAGCCCGGTGCCGCCGAATTTGCGGGCGGTATCGCTGTCCCCCTGGGAGAAGGGGCGAAAGAGCCCGCCGATCTGATCCTGACTGAGGCCGATCCCGGTATCTCTGACGGTGAAGAACAACTGATGCACCCCCGCAGGCGCCTCGGGAAGCGCGCAGATCGAGACGACCACATCGCCGTCAGAGGTGAATTTCACCGCATTGCTGACGAGGTTGGTAAGAACCTGGGCCAGCCGCAGGGAATCGCCGCGCCAGTATTGCGCCGTGCCGGGGGCCACCACGAAAGTGAACTCCAGCGCCTTTTCCTCGGCCTTGAGTGCGGTGACTGATGCTACCGATTCCAGCACGGATTCCAGCCGGAACACCGATTTTTCCAACATCATGCCACCTGCCTCGATCTTGGAAAAGTCGAGGATATCATTGATTATTCCCATCAGGACATTGGCGGAATCATTGATCTTGCCAAGATAGGCGCGCTGTTTGGGATCAAGCTGCGTCTGCAGTGCGAGCCGGGTCATCCCGATCACCGAATTCATCGGCGTGCGGATCTCATGGCTCATGGTGGCGAGGAAATCGCTCTTGGCATGTTCGGCGGCCTCGGCGTCTTCCTTGGCCCGGCGCAGCGCTTCTGCGGCCTTATGGGCCGGGGTGACGTCGAGGATGATCCCGTCCCAGATCCGCCCCGCCTCGGAAGCGCGCGGCGCCGAGCGGACCTGGATCCAGATGACCTCGCCATCAGGGCGAATCAGGCGGAATTCGCATTCGAAATTCGTGCCCGAAGCGGTCGCGAGACGCGAGGTTTCAAGATAGCGGGCGCGGTCCTCGGGATGTACGGCTTCGATAAAGAGCGAGGGGTCCCGGATCAGCGCATCGTGAGGGATGCCGATCAGCGCATCGATACCGGCGCTGACATAGGAGAAGCGCATTTCCTTACGCGTTACCGTCCCGCCTGTCAGGCCAAGCTCGGGGGTCAGGAAATCGAGCCGGTAGATTGCCCCATTGGGCAGGCTGTCGGCGATGGCGGTCATCTGGGCGCGGGACGCCTCGCGCTCGCTGACATCCTGGACGGTGCCGCTGAGACCAGAGATGGCACCGGCCTCGTCGTGCAGCACGCCGCCGCGGATCTCGGCCGCGAAAGTGCCGCCACCGGATGTGTAATGCTGCACATCCACGGTATAGGACTCGCCGGTTTCAAGGCAGCGGGCAATGGCATCGCTTACCCGGTTGAAATCCGCTTCGGGCATCATCCGTTTCAGATCTTCCACCGTGACCAGGTCTTTGGTGGACCGGCCGTTCATTTCGGCCATCATTTCCGAAAAGCGGAATCTGCCGCTGGCAAGATCCAGCGTCCAGGAGCCGATCCTTGCAAGTCGCTCCGCCCGCTCCATCGCGTCGAGATTGGCGCGCGAGGCTGCCTCTGCGGCGCGGCTTTCTGCAAGCCGCCCGCGCATTTTACGGTCTGCCAGTTCAAGGCTGCGCCGCAGCGTTTCGAATTCACGGATACGGGCAGGTGGGATGCTGACAGAGGCCTCATCCGAGGCACCGCCGACGCGCGCGATCTTATCGGATCGCTGCGCAAGATCGTGGATCGGCTGCAGCAGGCCACGCACCAGCACCAGTGCCAACAGCAGTGCCACTGCGATCGTTCCCACCGACATAAGGATCATCGAGCGGATCGGGTGTTCCCAGCGGGCATCGAATGTGACCAGCGGCTCGCCGACCACGGCAACCCATCCCGGGGTATTCGGGATCTTCTGGAACGAGAACATGATGGCGCGACCCTCCATCGTGGTCGCCCGGAAGCTGCCGCTTTCGGCGCCCATGGCCGTCAGCTGTTCCCAGTCGGGCACTTTGCGCCCCAGCATACGGTCGCCATCGACCGAGCGCGCCAGCAGCCGCCCGGTGCCATCGGTGATCGCCAGCACGGCATTGCTCTCTCCCATGCTGTCATCAGTCAACGAGTGGAGCAGGCTGGACGGGTGGTCGGTGACCGCGACAACATGGATCAGCTGCCCGCCATCCGCCATCGCGCCTTCGGGAGCGGCTTCAGGATAAGCGATTGCCACCCGGGGCTGGTCGTCGTCAAACCGTGGAGGCAGCAGGTTTGAGACCTGCATTCTGCCGCTCTCGGCGGCCTGCAATACCAGTCGGGCGACCTCGGCTTCGCTGAACTCTGGTGCGATGATCTTGCCGGTGGCATCACGCCGCAGGGTGAAAAGCTTATAGGTGCCCTCTTCTTCGCGGTTGGGCAGGATCGAGACGCCCGGCGCTACCTCGTTGCCGTTCTGGCCCTGTCCGCTGCGGATCGCATGCAGCAGCCGCCCGGTGACGCTGATCTCGCTTTCAGTCGTGCGCGCGAGAATATGCGCGGTTTCCAGCAGCCGTTGCTCTGACAGGGTCCGGAAGGATTGCCCGACATTCAGCAAGGCCATTGCAACGACGCCCAGGGTCGGCAGGAGCACGACCAACAGGATTGCGATGATCGACATTCTGAGTGTCGGTTGGGTGATCCAGCCTGGCAGACGAACTCTCATGTTATCGGGATCCGGTAACCAAAGTAGGTGACTGTATCTTCTTTATGATACAACCCTTTCTGATAAGTGAAGCATTTAATACAACCAGAAATAGATGATCTGCCCGTTTTCGCGGGGGCAGGGGCGGTGTTTCTGTGCGATCGCTACGGGTCAGCGCTTCAGGCCGGCCGAAATCACGCAGAGAAGTTCGAAGAGAATTGTTGCACCGGTCAGCGCTGTCAGCCCGCCGATATCGAAAGGCGGAGATACCTCGACCACATCCGCGCCCCTGATGTTCAGGCCGGCAAGGCCGCGCACCATGGTCTGGGCTTCGCGGGTGGTGAAGCCGCCGATTTCGGGCGTGCCGGTGCCGGGCGCCATCGAGGGGTCGATCCCGTCAATGTCAAAGGTGACATAGCAGGGCGTGTCGCCCAGGATGCGATGCACTTCATCCACCACACCTTGCGGGCCAAGCCGGTCGGCCTCTTCGATATAGATGATGCGGATGCCCTGGTCTTTCGCCCACTGATGTTCATCAGCGGCATAGACCGAGCCGCGAATGCCGATCTGCACGATCTTCTGCGGGTCGAGGATCCCCTCTTCGATGGCACGGCGGAAAGGGGTGCCATGGGTGTAGAGATTGTCGCCGAAATAGCGGTCATTGGTGTCGGAATGGGCATCGAACTGCACAAGGCCCAGCGGCCCTTCGCCCCGCGCCTTATGGATCGCACGCAGGACCGGCAGCGTCGTCAGATGGTCACCCCCGACCGACAGAGGCAGCGCCCCCGCCGCACAGATCGCTGCAATCCCCGCCTCGATCTGCGCGAGCGCCGCCATCAGGTCGATGGGCTGCACTTCGATATCGCCGACATCCGCCACCGAGACCAGCTCATAGGGGATCACGCCCGAGACATGATGGCCGCGCCGCATCAGGCTTGACTGGTTGCGGACCTCGCGCGGGCCATGGCGGGCGCCGGCGCGGTTGGTGGTGCCGCCATCCCAGGGGATGCCGACCAGCGCGATATCAAGGCCCTCGGGTGTGTCCGGGGTGGGCAACCGCATAAAGCTCGGCCGACCTGCGAAACGCGGCACCCGGGAGGCATCGACGGGTTCATGGAGGATGCGGGTCATGTGATAGGCTCCTTACAGCGCGCGCGTCATATAAAGCGAATTCGGGTCATGGCTGTAATCGCCAAAGGCCTCGCATTCGGTGAACCCGGCCTTTTCATAAAGCCGCCTTGCCGGGGTGAAAATCTCTTCGCGCCCGGTTTCCAGCGAGAGCCGCCCGTAGCCATCCCCCTGCGCCGCCGCGATCAGATGTGCCAGCATCTGTGACGACAGCCCACGCCCGCGCGCCTCGGAAAGCACATGCATGGATTTGATCTCGGCATGATCCGGCGTGATCCGTTTCAGCGCGCCCATCGCCAGGGGTGCCCCGGCCTCGCGCAGCACGAAAAACCGCGCATCTGCCGCCGCCAGCGCCGATTTATCCATCATATAGATGCTCTCGGGCGGGGTCTGAGCGTGCATATCAGCGGTATGGCGGTCAAACAGCAGCGCCAGATCGGGCGTGAGCGGGTGTTCTTCGGAAATGGTCGCGGTCATGGCGGATACCCCTTTGCACCGGGTAATGACTATCCAGGTCCAAGCGCGGGTCAAGAGCGCATGGCCGGGAGGGGGCAGAATGGAAAAGGCCCTCCGATATGCCGGAGGGCCTTTGTCGTTTCAGGCAGCGTCCGGTTCAGCCGGGCTGCCTATTCGGCGGGAACCTTATCCGCCAGCGCGGTCAGCGGATGCGCCAGATGCGGCAGCATCTCTTTCGGGCAGACCTGAAGGAAATTGCCGCGCTCGCTTTCCCATTCGGCAAGGATCCTTTCGGCCTTGCGCGAGCCGGTCTCGGCACGGTGACGTTCCACCAGCTCTTTCAGCTGGGCCTCCCAATGCGGGTGGCTAAGGCTGTTGGTCAGAAGCCCTTCCGGGTTGACCAGATCTGCAGCCCGGCCTTCGGGGTCGTAAATATAGGCCATGCCGCCGGTCATGCCCGCGCCGAAATTCGCGCCGACCGGCCCGAGGATCACCGCAACGCCGCCGGTCATATATTCGCAGCCATTCGAGCCGCAGCCCTCGATCACCACGCTTGCGCCCGAATTCCTGACCGCAAAGCGCTCGCCCGCGCGGCCCGAGGCAAAGAGGAAGCCGTCAGTGGCGCCGTAAAGCACGGTATTGCCGATGATGGTGTTGTCTTCGGCCTTAAGCGGCGAGGCCATTTGCGGCCGCACCACGATCACGCCACCCGACAGCCCCTTGCCGACATAGTCATTCGCGTCGCCCTGGACCTCGATCTTGATCCCGTTCACCGCGAAAGCGCCAAGGCTCTGGCCGGCATTGCCGGTCAGTTTCACCGTCAGATGGTCATGCTGCAGGCTGTTCTTCATTCCGAACTTGCGCACGATATGCGACGAGGCCCGGGTGCCAATGGTCCGCGAGGTGTTTCTGACCGCATAGGACAGCTGCATCTTTTCGCCATCTTCAAAGAAGCGGTGGCCATCCTTGATGATCTCGGCATCGAGCGTATCGGGCACTGCATTGCGCGGTTTCGAGCGGTCATAGGTGATCTTCTGGGTGCCATCGACCGTGATCAGAAGCGGGTTCAGGTCAAGGTCATCAAGGCTTGCGGCACCGCGCGAGACCTGGACCAGCAGATCCGGCCGCCCGATGATCTCATCCATCGAGCGCGCCCCGATCGAGGCGAGGATCTCCCGCACTTCCTGCGCGTAGAAGGTGATGAGGTTGACGACCTTATCGGCATTGCCGGTGAACTTGTCGCGCAAAGCCTTGTCTTGTGTGCAGACGCCGACCGGGCAGGTGTTCGACTGGCACTGGCGCACCATGATACAGCCCATCGCGATCAGTGCGGCGGTGCCGATGCCGAACTCTTCCGCGCCCATCATCGCCGCCATGACCACATCGCGCCCGGTCCGCAGGCCACCGTCGGTGCGAAGCGTCACCCGCTCGCGCAGGTTGTTCATGGAAAGCACCTGATGCGCCTCGGTCAGGCCCATCTCCCAGGGCAGGCCGGCATATTTGATCGAGGTGCCGGGTGAGGCCCCGGTGCCGCCGTTATGGCCGGACACGAGGATCACATCGGCTTTGGCCTTGGCGACACCGGCGGCAATCGTGCCGACGCCGGAGGCCGAGACCAGCTTCACCGTCACCTTGCAGCGCGGGTTGATCTGTTTCAGATCATAGATCAGCTGCGCCAGATCTTCGATCGAATAGATATCGTGATGCGGTGGCGGGCTGATCAGCGTCACGCCCTTGGTGGAATGCCTGAGCCGCGCGATCAGATCGGTGACCTTCATCCCCGGAAGCTGGCCACCCTCGCCGGGTTTCGCGCCCTGGGCGACCTTGATCTCCAGCTCTTCGCAGGCGTTCAGATATTCCGCCGTGACGCCAAAACGCCCGGAAGCCACCTGTTTGATCTTGGCACAGGGGTTGTCGCCATTCGGGAACGGGTGCTGATGCGCAGGGTCTTCGCCGCCCTCGCCGCTATCCGACTTGGCGCCGATCCGGTTCATCGCGATATTCAGCGTCATATGCGCCTCGGGCGACAGCGCGCCCAAAGACATGCCCGGGGTCACGAACCGTTTGCGGATCGAGGTGATGCTTTCCACCTCTTCAATCGGCACCGGTTTCCCCAGCGTCTTGATGTCCAAAAGGTCGCGCAGATGGATCGGCGGGTTCGACCGCATCGCGGCGGAATAGGTCTTCCACAGATCATAGCTTGCGCGGTCGCAGGCCGCTTGCAGCATATGCATGGTCTGGGCTTCCCAGCCATGTTTCTCGCCCGAGCGCCGCGCCTTGTAGAAGCCGCCAATTGGCAGCACATCCGCGCCGCCGAGCCAGCCACGGGCATGGACCTCTTCCAGCTTCTGCTCGACGCCGTGCAGACCGATCCCCGATATGCGGGAATGCATGCCGGGGAAATATTCGGCGACCATCGCGCGTGACAGGCCCACGGCTTCGAAGTTCAGTCCACCACGGTAAGACGAGATCACTGAGATCCCCATCTTTGCCATGATCTTCAAGAGCCCGGCGTCAATCGCATCGCGGTAGCGGCGCATCGCCTCGACAAGGCTGCCTTCCAGCAGGCCCCGGTCGATCCGGTCAGCGATGCTGTCCTGCGCAAGATAGGGGTTCACCGTGGTCGCACCACAGCCGATCAGCACCGCGAAATAATGCGGGTCGATACATTCCGCCGAGCGCACATTGATCGAGCAGAAGGTCCGCAAGCCTTTGCGCGTCAGCCAGCTGTGCACGGCTGACGTCGCGAGGATCATCGGCATGCCGACCTTCTCTACGCCCTGATGCTCATCGGTCAGGATCAGCTGGCCTGCGCCAGACCGCACCGCGTCTTCGGCCTCGGCCCGGATCCGTTCCAGCGCATTTTGCAGGTCGTTCAGGGTGGGGCCGACCGGGAAGGTGCAGTCGATAAAGGCGACATGCTCGCCGAACTGCTTCACCATCGCGTCGAATTCGGCATTGGCGACGAAGGGGCTTTCCAGCACCAGGATCTCGGTCTGGCTGGAGTTTTCATCCAGCACGTTGCGCAGGTTGCCGAAGCGGGTCTTCAGCGACATCACCCGGCCTTCGCGAAGGCTGTCGATGGGTGGGTTCGTCACCTGGCTGAAATTCTGGCGGAAGTAATGCGACAGCGGCCGGTAGATTTTCGACAGCACCGCCGGCGGCGTGTCATCGCCCATCGAGGCGATCATTTCCTTGCCGTCTTCCGCCATCGGCGCGAGCACCTGCTCCAGATCCTCGACCGAATAGCCGGCGGCGATCTGACGCTTGCGCAGTTCCGACCCGGCATAAAGCGCATGTTCCGGCAGCGCGTCGAGATCGGGCGACAGATGGGTGATCTTGCCGACCCATTCGCTATAGGGCTGGGCGGAAGCGAGTTTGTCCTTCATCTCGGTGTCGTGGTAGAGCTTGCCCTCGACCATATCGACCGCGATCATCTGGCCCGGCCCAAGCGCGCCTTTTTCGCGGATGGTCAGCTCATCCACCGGCACCATCCCGGCCTCGGACCCCGCGATCAGCAGCCCGTCGCCGGTGATGACATAGCGCATGGGCCTGAGCCCGTTGCGGTCGAGGCCACCACAGACCCAGCGGCCATCGGTCATGGCGAGCGCCGCCGGGCCATCCCAGGGCTCGATCACCGAATTGCAATAGGAATACATATCCGCCCAGGCCTGGGGCATGGTGTCGGTCTGTTTCGACCAGGCTTCCGGCACCAGCATGGTCTTGGCCATCGGCGCCGAACGGCCCGAGCGCACCATGACCTCGAACACCGCATCCAGCGCGCCGGAATCAGACGTGCCGCCCGGGATGATCGGCTTGATGTCTTCTGCCATCTCGCCGAAAGCGCTCGATGCCATGCGGATCTCGTGCGATTTCATCCAGTTGACATTGCCCTTCAGCGTGTTGATCTCGCCGTTATGGGCAAGCATCCGGAAGGGCTGCGCCAGCCACCATTGCGGGAAGGTGTTGGTCGAATAGCGCTGGTGGTAGATTGCGAAGGCCGAGACGAAACGCTCGTCCTGCAGATCCGGGTAGAAGACCGAGACCTGTTCGGCCAGCATCATGCCCTTATAGATCACCGACCGGCAGGACAGTGAACACAGATAGCAGCCGTAAATGCCCGAAGCGGTGACGGCTTTCTCGATCCGGCGGCGGATGATGTAGAGCTCGCGCTCGAACTGCTCGCGGTCGATTTCTTTTTCGCAACGGATCAGGATCTGTTCGATCTCGGGGCGGGTGGCATTGGCCTTTTCGCCCAGCACCGAGATATCGACCGGCACATGGCGCCAGCCATAGATATAGTGGCCCATGCGCAGGACTTCGGTTTCCACGATGGTCCGGCAGCGTTCCTGAGCGGCGAAATCGGTACGCGGCAGGAAGACCTGGCCAACCGCGATCCATTTCTGCGGATCGGGCTCATGGCCGGTGCGCCGCACGACATCATAGAAGAAATCAACCGGGATCTGCACATGGATCCCGGCGCCATCGCCGGTTTTCCCGTCAGCATCGACCGCGCCGCGGTGCCAGATCGCTTTCAGCGCGTCGATCCCCGCCTGCACGACCTTGCGCGAGGGCTTGCCCGAGACCGCTACGACGAGACCCACGCCGCAGGAGGAATGTTCATCCTCATCGCGGTAAAGGCTGTGCTCGCCCATGAAAGCACGTTTGGCTTCTTCGGCTTTCGCCCAGGCCTCATCATAGATCGTCATGGCTCACTCCTCTTGGGCTGGCGGCGGAAGCATCGCCATAAACTCTGCTTCCGTTATCTGTCTGGCCGGACCAGCAAAGGCGAAAGCCTGGGGCCGGTGATCGACATAGATTTCATTTGCAAGGGTCACGCCGGACAACTGGTCCATCAGACCCGCCGCCAGGTAATAATCCGCAGGGGCTCCGGGCGCGGTCAGCCGATACCAGAGCGAAGAGCCACATGTGCCGCAAAATGAGCGTTCGGCCCAGTCTGACGAGGCAAAGCTGCGCACCGCCTCCTGCCCTTCGATGCGGATATTGGCCTCGGGAACGTCGAGGGTGACCAGCGCCACCCCCGTCCAGCGTCTGCACATGCTGCAATGGCAGGCATTCACCTCATGCGGGGCATTCGAGACGGTGATCCGCACCGCACCGCACAGGCATTGTCCGCGCGTCTCAGTTGCCATAACGCGCCCTCCAGAGACGCTCCAGCGCCGGATCGGCAGGAGCCTCGGTCATCAGCGGATCGCAGTCATAAAGCGGGCGGGGGGAGGCAAAGCCGGGCTCCCCGGGGAAGATGAAGTCGATCGGGCTGCCGTCGATCGGCAGCCATTGGCCATCGCCCAGATCGCTCTGGCCGGGGCCGGAAAAGAACAGCCGCATCTCGCGCGAGATATATTCATTGCCGCGCGAGCGCCGGACCTGGGCGCCATCGGCATCAATCTCGGAGGCCTCGAATTCGGTCTCTTCCAGCACGACGCCATCAATGGTCACGCTGCGACCGGTCAGCCGGTCAAAGCCGGTTACAGTGGTGTCAAAGCCGGTATTGCGGGTCAGAGAGAATTCAAACGTGTCGATCCCGGTTGAAATCAGTTCCGAGAATGAGGCCGGATCGGCGGCGTTCGGCGCCAGCATCTGCACCGTTCCGGCACCTTCGCCTTCGCTGATACTCTCGACCCATTCGGTTTCTGAATTGATCCGCGACCGGAAGAAAAGCCCCTCCTGATCGAAATCGGCGCGCCACTGATCGCCTTTCTGATCGGCAGTGCAGGTATAGTAATTCGACACCCGGCAGCCCTTGGCCTGCACGGTCATAAAGATCTCGCAGCTTTCCGGAGCAGACCAGGTCCGCGCCCCGGCATAGCCCGCCAGCAGCGGCAGCAGCGCGGAAGACAGGGTGACGGTGAAAAAGCGGTTCATATCGGCGAGACCTCGTCATCAGGGAGCATTGCCCCCGACTGTACCTTGCTTCGGATGGTATCGGTATTCACTTCAAAGCCATCTGCGCCGGAGCGGACCAGCGCGAGGGTGCGCGGATGACGGACCTGCCTCGCGTCTTCACAGCCCATGCTGCACGGCACGCTCCGGGTCGTGAGGGAAGCCGCGTAAACAGGCCTGGCTGCGGACGGGGCAGGGGATACCGCCACGGCGCAGAGCAGAGCAAGGCAACGGATCATGGCGTTTCTCCCGAAAAGGGTCACTCGGCCGCGACAGCGGCATGACCAAGGGAGTCGATGATCGCATCTGCCGCCTCGCGACCGTCACGGATCGCCCAGACGACAAGACTCGCACCGCGCACGATATCACCCACGGCATAGACGCCCGGGATCGAGGTCGCATGGCTGCGGAAATCGGCCTTGATCGTGCCCCAGCGGGTGACGGTCAGTTCGTCGACGCCCCAAAGCTTCGGCAAGGCCTCGGGTTCGAAACCGAGCGCCTGCACAACCAGATCGGCGGGCTCGACATAGTCGGCCCCTTCGATCACCTCCGGCGACTGACGGCCCGAGGCATCCGGCGCGCCGAGACGCATCTTTTGCACCATCACGCCTTCGACCTCTGTGCCGCCCGAAAAGCCCTTCGGCGCCGCGAGCCAGACGAAGTCTACGCCTTCCTCTTCGGCATTCTGCACCTCGCGCTGCGAACCTGGCATATTGGCGCGGTCGCGGCGATAAAGGCATTTCACCGAGGTTGCGCCCTGGCGGATCGCGGTGCGCACGCAATCCATCGCGGTATCTCCGCCGCCGATGACCACAACGCGCTTGCCGGCAGCGTTCAGGCTGCCATCCTCATATTCCGGCACAGAGTCGCCGAAGGACAGCCGGTTCGACACCGTCAGATAGTCGAGCGCTTTCACAATGCCGCGCGCGCCCGAGCCGGGGGCCTCGATCTCGCGGATCTTATAGACGCCGGTGGCGATCAGCAGGGCGGTGTGGCGTGAGCGGATTTCCTCGAACGAGAGGTCAACGCCGACCGTGCAGTTCAGGACAAACGTGACGCCCGAGGCTTCCAGCTGTTCGACCCGGCGCATGACGACCGGCTTTTCCAGCTTAAATCCCGGGATGCCATAGGTCAGCAGCCCGCCAGCGCGGTCATAGCGGTCATAGACGGTGACCTGAACACCCGAGCGGCGCAGCCGTTCCGCCGCCGCGAGCCCGCCCGGGCCTGCGCCTATGATGCCGACCGATTCCGTGCGTTCGCTATGGGGGATGACCGGCTGCACCCAGCCTTCTTCCCAGGCGGTATCGGTGATGTATTTCTCGACCGAGCCGATGGTGACCGTGCCATGGCCGGATTGTTCGATGACGCAATTGCCTTCACAAAGCCGGTCCTGCGGGCAGATGCGGCCGCAGATCTCGGGGAAGGAATTGGTGGCCTGGCTGATCTCCCAGGCCTCTTTCAGCCGGCCCTCGGCGGTGAGGCGGAGCCAGTCAGGGATATTGTTGTGCAGCGGGCAATGTGACTGGCAATAAGGCACACCACATTGCGAACAGCGGCTGGCCTGTTCGGCCGCCTTTTCTGCCGCGAATTCGCGATAGATCTCGTCGAAATCCTGATTGCGGTCAGAGGCTTTGCGTTTCTCGGGCATCTCTTTGCCCAGGGAAACAAATTTCAGCATCTTTTGCGTGGCCATGGCTGCGCTTCCCTCAAAGCAGGTTCCGGGAGCGCCTTCCTACATCTGAGGGGATTTGAATAAAAGTCAGCATGGCTGACCTATATGCTGATTTTGCGGAGGCGTGATCAAAAATCCTCTAAGAAATCACGAAAATAGGTCAGTATGAGTTCCGAATCTACCTATTTTCCCGCCATAAGCGCGATCAGAGCTGCCGTTCCCACGATGATTCGCCACCAGCCAAAGATCGCATAGCCATGGCGGCTGACATAAGAGAGCACCCATTTCACCACGAGAACCGCTGCAAGGAAGGCCACGGCGAAGCCGACGGCGATATCCCAGACCGCGCTGAAATCGAGATCATTGCGGCTTTTGAACAGATCATAGGAGACTGCGGCGATCATGGTCGGCAGGCTCAGCAGGAAGGAAAACTCGGCCGCAGCGCGCTTTTCGACGCCCATCATCAGGGCGCCGACAATCGTGGCGCCAGAGCGCGAGACCCCGGGGATCATCGCGATACACTGGCAAAACCCAATGGCGAGTGACTTACCCAGCGGCAGTTCCAGCGCGTCGAAATGCTTCGGCTTCGGCGCGATGCGGTCTACCACCAGCAGGATGACGCCGCCGATGATCAGCATGATCGAAATCAGCTTCGGTGATTCAAACAGCACGCTTTTGATATAGCCATGCGCCAGCAACCCGATCACCACGGCGGGCAAAAAGGCCAGGGCCACTGACACAATAGCGCGCCGCGCCGCCGTATCATGGCGTGCATCCATGAAAAGCCGCCCGACCTTGACCGCAAATACCGAGGTCAGCGCCAGGATCGCGCCCAGCTGGATCACCACCTCGAAGGTCCGGCTGTCCGAGGTGAAGCCAAGGAAATGCCCCGCCAGCAGCAGATGTCCTGTAGATGAGACCGGAATAAACTCAGTGAGCCCTTCCAGGAGACCCAGAAAGGCGGCAATCAGCGTGTTGTCCAATATCTCAGACCTTCTTCAGGTTTTTTGCCGAGTTCTTGATGGCGGCATATTGCCCCGAGGGACGGAAGCGCCACAGGTAATCCGGAATCACCGCTTCAAAAGCCGAGGCGGTCACGCCCAGATCGGCGAAGCCGCGCGCGCCGTCAGTGACCACATTATCGGCCTTCAGCATCTTCAGCTGATCGCGGGTGAGGATCTTGTTGACGATAAGGCCGCCTGTCAGCACTTCGGCCATGTCAAAGCCGAAGGCAGGCAGTGACATCAGCCCGCCTGGCAGGTTGAGGATCAGGCGGCGACGCTGGATCACCGGCAGCATGCGCTGCAAAAGATCCTGGAGCGGCATTGCTTCGGGCCCGCCCAGCTCGTAAATGCCGGAAGCGGCATCAGAGGTGACGATATTGACCGCGGCCAGGGCCACATCATCGACCCAGACCGGCTGGAAGCGGGTCTGGCCACCGGCAATCGGCAAGATCGGCGCGAATTGCGCCATGCCGGCGAATTTGTTGAAGAAACTGTCTTCCGTGCCGAAAATCACCGAGGGGCGCAGGATGACCGCGCCGGGGAATTCCGCCGCGATTGCGGCCTCGCCGGCGGCCTTGCTGCGGCCATAAAGCGAGGCGCTGCCGGCATCGGCCCCGAGCGCCGAGATATGGATCAGCTTTGCCACACCGGCCTCGCGCGCGGCGCGGGCGATGATCGTGGCGCCGTCGACATGAACGGCCTGGAAGTTGTTCCGGCCGCCGCGGCGGAAGGTGCCGACACAATTGACAACCGCATCCGCGCCAAGGGCTGCGCGTTTCACACTGGCTTCGTTGCGGATATTGCACAGGATCGGTTCGACCTGGCCCGGAGCGCCATAGGGTTTGACGAAGATCGCTTCATTCGGGCGGCGTACCGCGACGCGGACCCGCCAGCCAAGACCGGCAAAGCGCCGGGCGATATAGCGGCCGACAAAGCCCGACCCGCCGTAAATGGTGACCAGCTTGCTCATGCGGAAATCTCCCCTGCGGGCGTCGCGTCCATTCCCCGTTCCATAGCCCCCGGACGTCGGGCCAGCAAGCCCAAAGCCCAATGTGAGGCCCGTGCCAGCCGGCCTTTCGCACGAGTGTCAAAAATCTTGCGATTTCCGCGCGAGCCCGTGTTGACAACCCTTTGCCCCAGGGCTACATCGCCCTCACTGAAGCGTGCCCAGATGGCGGAATTGGTAGACGCACTGGTTTCAGGTACCAGCGCTGCAAGGCGTGGAGGTTCGAGTCCTCTTCTGGGCACCACTATACTACGAAAAGCCGTGTGACCCCAATGGGTTGCGCGGCTTTCGTGTTTCTTGTTTCGCCGTTGTATCAACCTTTCTGTTGCTGGTAAGAATCTGTCTCAGACAGTCTCACCCTGTTGCGCAACAATACAACAGATGCCCCTTTGCCTCTGACCAGAGGGCACCATACGTCAGCGCAGGATAAGCGCGTTCTCGCTTCCGCCCGCTATGCAGTGACCTGCCCGGCGCAGCGCAGCGGAACGTCAGAAATGGGCAGCCCCGGCTCCCTGAAAGATACAGTTGCTAGGTCAAGTTGGACGGATCGGCTCTGTTGGATCACTTCCGAGACGGGCAATATGACAGTCCCAGCTGGTGAACCAGAGCAATCACTCAAGCTGCACCACGTCTTCGCATCCCGCCTGTCATTGTTAAGGTGGTCTCATCCCGGAGGGAGGCTTGCGCGCCCGTCCGTGGTCTTTCCTGCCAGGGGCAGGTCAACAACCCCATCCGGTTGCTTATGAGTTCGCTTTATAGTGGTGGAGGGACTTTTCGTTCCTCCTTTCACGCTGACCACGGACACGGCCTCTTTTTCAAGCTGCCGTCCTCGTAGATTGGAGGTCTGTCCGGTCCGAAATAATCGGTTGGGAAGGCAAGATCATCTGAAGGTGAAAGCACGATCTCTAGGTTCACGACCTCATACGACCGCATCGTGTAGGCCTCTAGGCAATAGTGATCCAGAACATGGGCGATGTGCAGTCGGCCTGTTCTTTCGCCCCGTGGTCAGTTTAGGATCATTTCCCGACTTGCGATAAGACGCCGGAGTTCAGAATTGCCTCGGGCCTCTGCAATCAGCCGAAGCAGGAAATCCGCCCGGCAAGCCGGAGGTGTCTCATAAAGCGCATCTGGCAAGCCCTTGTTTCGCGCCTTGCGGTGCTCATGAACTCGCTTTGCCTCTGGGCTCTCAGCGATCAAACGAGAGCCTCGCGTGACGAGATCTGCAACAATCTGGACAGCATCAATCTGCCAAAGATGGGCGTATGAGCAACGACATCTTTAAATTTACGGCTGTTAAGATGGGCACGCCCTATGACAACCTGGCGGCGGCGCTCGGCATCCTGCAGCAGGCTGTGCTGTCGCTTCGGATGCCGTTCATCGGGACGGTTGATAGTGCGCGGTGGGAGGCCTGACACATGACCTGGTCCGACAAGGTCCGTGCCGAGTTCGCGGCCCGCTATGGGGTCCCGGTCCGCTGTCCCGCCCGGGGTGATCGCGGCTGACACTTACCCCCGGGCAATTGCCAGGGCTGTCCGACGTGGACGGCTTCTCGCTGCGAAAGAGCGCCAAAGGATGGCCAAACTGCGTGATGGCGGCGCGAGCTTCCGGGAGATCGGCCTGTATCTCAACCGCAGCTACAGTCACGCCTAGAGCGTTCTGGTCTGCTTCGCGTGACAGACGAATCATCCCTCGGTTGCGACGGAAGGTGATTTGTCGCGCTGACTTAATGCCGCCAATGGTTAGGATTGGTGGTCGTCAGTCGTTTTGATATTGGCGGGCAAGTAAGCGGATAGCTCGGGGGAGATCCGAAATTTCCAGTTAAAACAAACATTTGTGTTTGAAAGTGGTGGCGAGGGAGGGACTCGAACCCTCGACCTTGCGATTATGAGTCGCACGCTCTAACCAGCTGAGCTACCTAGCCACTGGGCGGGGGGATATGCGGGCCGGTCAGGGGCGTCAAGGGGGTATACGCGCTTTTTGCTTCAGTTTGCGGACTCAGCTTTGCCAGGGCAATGGGCGATGCGGGGCCTGCCGGTTGCGGTGACGGTGACGGTGGCTTCGATGAACAGGATCTGCCCCTCGACTCCCGCCTCGGAAATCTCGCGTCTGGCGGTCAGGTGAAGGTCGACTGCCCCGGCCTCGCGGGCTCGGGCGGCAGCCTCGGCGCGCAGCGCGGTTTCCAGTGCCTCCAGCGCCGCGTCGCGGTCGCCATAGGCTTTGGGGCCAGTGGTGAAATGCGCCACAAACCGCCCCTGGGCCGGCGATGTCAAAAGGCCCGAGACGCGCTGGCTGACCTGACCTGCCACGGCCCCGATCGCATTCGCGACACCGGCATGTTCCGGCAGGATCATCTCACAGCCAAGACGCGCGCCCACCGCGCCATAATAGGACGGCGCCGAGGCGCCAAGGCCGATCACCGGCAAGGCCAGTTGTGCTGACAGCGCCATGACCCCTCGGTGCTGGTCAAGCCCCGCCACCAGCAGTGGATGCCGCGCCAGGGCCGCGGCGTCTTCGTCCCTGAATCGTGGGTCTTCGGCGAAGGCGGCCTCCAGCAGGCAGCCGGCGGTCTGGGCGGTGACCTGATCAATGATCCGCCGCGCCATGTCTTCGGGGCCGGGCGCGAACCGTTCGCCGGCGCCAGTGCGGCGCAAGGCCAGCAGACGCAGCGCTTTTTCGGCGGCCTCCCGGTCCCAGTCGCTCAGGCCGCCCGCAACATGGCTTGCATCCGAGGGGGTCACGCCGGAAAGCATCACCAGCCCGCGCGCGACAAGGCGGTCCAGCGCCGCTGCTTCGAGCCGCGAGGTCAGCGCCTTCGCGACCGGCATCGGTGCGGTGATCCGCTCCAGCACGGCGCGGTCACGCGGGCCAAGGCCACCGGTCTGTTCGACGCCCTGCATCGGCACGACGAAGCGCCCGTCATATTCGCCCGGTGCCGGGCCCGAGAGCCAACGCTCCAGCGCCTCATGCACCATGTCGCGCGCGGTCATCGCCAGCAGCGAGACCGGCAGCAACCGGCGCGGCCCGAGGCGGAGCCGCCCCGAGAGGCCGTCATTGATCAGATGCACTTCCGAATCGCCGCCAAGGCCGGTGGTGCGCATCGCCACGGCCTCGACCATGGTGCGGAACCCGCCGACGCGGGCGCCTTCGGGATCGATTTCGGGCAGGCCACCGCGCAGGATCGCAACATCCGTAGTGGTGCCCCCGATATCCGAGACCAGCGCGTCCTGCGCACCGGTCAGCCAGCGTGCGCCGACGATCGAGGCGGCCGGGCCCGAGAGGATCGTCTCGATCGGGCGCTCGCGCACCATCGCGGCCGAGATCAGCGCACCATCGCCGCGCACCACCATCAGCGGCGCATCAACGCCGATCCGGGCGAGATGGCGTTCGCAGGCGGCGACGAGGCGGTCGATCATCCCGATCAGCCGCGCGTTCAGCACGGCCGTCAGCGCCCGTTTCGGGCCATTCAGCCGCGCCGACAGCTCATGCGAGCAGGTGACAGCGCGGCCTGTCACGCGGCGGATCAGGTCGCGTGCCGCGAGCTCATGCGCTGGGTTGCGGGTGGCGAAACGGGCGGCGACGGCAAAGCCCATCACTTCGGGGCCAAGCGCCGTCACCTCGTCCTCGAGCCGTGCGAGGTCAGGGGGGGAAGCCTCGATCCCGGCATGGCTGTGGCCGCCGGCGATGCGGATCACCGGATCCCCCTTCAGCGCATCAGCAAGACCTGCGCGCGCGAGGTCGTCCTCATCGAACCCCATGGTGATCAGCGCGACGCGGCCGCCCTGGCCCTCGACCAGCGCATTGGTGGCCAGCGTCGTCGACAGCGAGACCAGCGCGATCTGTTGCGCCGATACGCCCGATTGCGCCAGCGCGCGATCGACGGCGCCACCGATGCCTTCGGCCAGATCATGCCGCGTCGTCAAGGACTTGGCCGTTCCCAGAATGCGGTTTTCCGCCTCGTCCAGGATGACCGCATCGGTATAGGTGCCGCCGGTATCGACCCCGAGGAAAAAGGCCATGACCCGTCCTTCACTGCTGTTCGTTGCGCGCCCCTTGCTACTGCGGCAGGCAAGCCGGGTCATCCCCGGAAGCGACGTTTTCCGCCCGCTTTCGCGTCGCGGATGACAGTTTCACCGCTTGTTTGCGCCGGGATGCCACCGGGATGCCCAGCTGCTCGCGGTATTTGGCGATGGTGCGCCGGGCCAGTGGTGCGCCGGCACCGGCCAGGGCTTCTGCAAGGGTAGCGTCGGTCAGGGGCGCGAGCGGGTCTTCGGCTGCGATCATCTGCGCCAGCGCATCGCGCATCGCCGCCCCTGCCGGCCCGCCCTTGCGCACGGCGGGCGAGAACATCGCGCGCAGCCAATAGACCCCCGTGCCGGTATCGACCGAGGTGCCCTGGACGAGCCGGCTTACGGTGCTCTGATGCAGGCCGAGGGCCGCCGCCACGTCGCTCATGGTCATGGGGGAAAGCGCGCGCAGCCCCTGTTTCGCCACCAAGGGCTGGCGGCGCAGGATCTCGGTCGCGATACGCAGCAGCGAATGGTTGCGGCTTTCCACAAGGCGGATCACCTCACGCGCGGCAGAGCGGTCGCCGGCCCCTGTTGCGGGCTGCAGCCGGATCGAAGGCAGCGCCGACTGGTTCAGGCTGAGCTCGGGCCCCGAAGGTCCGTCGCGCAGCACCAGATCCGGCTCGGCCACCGGGGCGCAGCCGGGCTGAAACCGCGCGCCGGGCTTAGGGTCGTAGCTGCGCAGCGCGCGGATGCGATGCGCGATTTCCTCGGTCGTTGCGCCGGTCTTTATCGCCAGCGCGTCCAGATTGCCGGTCGCGACCAGCGTCAGATTGGCCAGCACCGCCTGCATCACCGGGTCGTGCTCCCCGGCCTCGCGGGCCTGGAGGCTCAGGCATTCCGCAAGGTTGCGCGCAAAAAGCCCGGCAGGTTCCATCGCCTGGAGTTTCAGCAGCACCGCTTCCAGGGCCGCCGGCGTGCTGCCGGTCTCGCGTGCAAGCCGGCCAAGCGGCGGGCCGAGCCAGCCGCTTGGTTCCAGCGCCGAACACAGCGCCAGCGCCAGCCGCATTTCGGCAGGTGTCAGCCGCATCAGCGCCACGCCTGCCGCGACATGGGCCTGCAACCCCGGCGCGGGGCCTGCAAGCGCCTCGATCCCGCCGCCTGCCCGCGATTGCCGCGACAGCGCATCATGCCAGCGCGGCGCCCAGATCACGGGCAGCGCCGGCGGGGGCACCAGCTGCAATTGCGGGTTTTGCGCGGCCATATCCTCGAGCCAGTCGCCAAGCGAGCCCGCATCCGATTTCAGCATGGAAATCGCGCTGACCAGGGACAGGTTCAGTGACAGGCGCTGTTTCTGGGCGATGGTGATGCGGTTGCGCTGTTTCATGGCGCGACTTTGCCGGGGCGCGGGCGGCACTTCAATCGGCAAAGAAGGCCGCCTGCCCATGGGTCGCTTTGCGGCTTCTCTCTTGCCGCGCTTTGCGCCAGAATTGACCGGGCAATTCCCCCTTTGCCTGCTGTGCCCCATGTTCCGCGCGTCTCTGGCCCTGATCCTTCTCTGTTCTGCCCCCGTCCCCGCGCTTGCCGAAGGCGAGGCGAAGGCTCCGGGTCCGGTGGCCACGCTGGCGCTCGCGCTCAGGCTTTATGATCAGGCCGAGGGGCGGGGCGATGCTTTGGGCATGGCGGTCGCAGCGCGACTTGCGGCGACGATCCGCCATCGCGAGGCGAGCCATTGGGAGCGGCAAAGTGGCAATTATGCCGGGCCGGTGCTGCAGGGACAGGGGGCGGCGGGCCTGCGGGCGACACCTGATCTGCTGACCTCTGGCGCTGCCTGGTCGGGCGCGCTGCTGATGGCCGAAGAGGGTGAGGCGCTCAGCGATCTGCTTTATGAACTGCCGCCGCCGGTGCTGCGCGGTGGGGTCAGCCAGATGGCGGCAGAGCTGAAGCCCGGGCGCGAGGATCGCTGGTCGCTGCCCTTTGCCGGACAAAGCCCCGCCGAGATCGCGGTCTTCGCCACAGAGGCAGAAAGCGATGCACCCCAAAGCGATGCGGGCACAAACGATGCGGGCGTGAACGATACGGGCGCGGGGGGCACATTGCTCTGGGCGGTCGAAGATGGCGCGGGCGGCGTTCTTTGCCCGATACGGCCCGTTGCCGCCAATGTCTGTAGTTTCACCCCGGCCGAGAACGGCTTTTACGAGGTGGTGATTGCCAATCCTGCGGGCGGCTCCGCCGCGCGGGCCGGGGCCTATCTGCTGGTCGCCAACTGACGCGCGCGGATGAGCGCATTTGTCACCGCTGCGTGACTTCCCAAACCCCTGCCGGGCTGCGACACTGCCTGAACGACCCCTGACGAGGAGCCGCCATGTCTTTCCCTGCCTGTTCCGCCCCCCGTCGCCTTGCTGCGGGGCTGTTTGTTGCGGCGCTTTTCGCCGGTCAGGCCGCCGGCCCGCTGGCCGCAGAAGAGGCAAAGGGGCCGAATATTACCCCCGGTGCAATTGGCGCGGCGGGCGCAGTGGCGACGCTGGCGCTGGCGCAGGAGCTTTTCGGGCTAGGCCGTTCCCATGGCGATGCGCTGACCGTACTCGCCGCCGCCCGCCTCGCCGCCTCGGCAATGGTCTCGCCCGGCAAGGAGTTCAAACGCAGCACCAGCGGTGAGGGTGAGGCCGGCCCGGACGCCGCATCCGCCCCCGCAGATGCGGGGGCGATGTTCGGGCTCGCGCTGACCCTCGCCGCGCAGGATGAATTTCTGACCGATGTGATCCTTGAGGCGCAAACTGCCACGGCCAGGGGCCGGATCGGGGGCGCCTTTTCGCAACGCGCCAGCCTGGCGGCGGGGCGGACCGATAACTGGGAAATCCCCTTCACTGGCGGAGCCTATGCCGAACTCGCTGTACTTGGCAACGGGACATCCGATCTCGACATCATGGTCACCGATGAGACTGGCAATGTCATCTGCTATGAAGGCGGCCAGGAAGACAGGCTCTATTGCGATTTCGTGCCCTCCTGGGACGGGTTCTTCTTTGTCGCGGTCGAAAACAAGGGCGCCGCCGCTGCGGCCTATGACCTTGTGACCAACTGAGCCGCGCGGCTGCACCGAAACCAGAATCCCCCGGACGCCATGCCGGCTCCGGGGTTTTTCCTGGTGCTGCGAGGATGCCTTCGGGCGCCGGACGGATCCGGTCAGGGATTGGCGGTGATGACCTCATTCAGCCAGGGCACAAAATGCGACACATCGGTATAGGCCGAAAACTGCGCCATTTCCGGGCAGCCATGGCCGGACGCATCGCTCAGACCCCAGCTGACGATTCCGGCCTGGATGTATTTTCCATTGTCCAGCGGCACCACCAGCGGCCCGCCGCTGTCACCATTGCACGAGCTTTTGCCGCCCTCGAAAGTGCCTGAACAGATCATATTCTCGCTCATCGGCATCGGCGCCGCAGCCATGATCTCATCCCAGAGCGCATAGGCTTTGTCCTCCGGCACATCCATCAGATTGACCGCAAAGGCAAAGCCCTCGACGGCCTCTTCGGCGCGACCTTCCAGCAGGACCTGGTTGCACAATTCGCGGTCCAGCATCTGGATCTGCGCCTGCATCAGCTGTGACGAAGGCACTGCGCCTGCCTGAAGCCCCCATCCGGTGACGACCGTGGTGATCCCCGGCTCGCGCAGAAGATCGCCGTAAGTGGCATCCGGCACCTCGACCGTCTTATACGGGACCTGCGGTTTGCGCGCGAGTTTGACCAGCGCGATATCATAGTCGAAATCATTCACCGAATAGGACGGATAGGTGAAAACCGCCTCGACCGGCACCCGGTCGCCGCTGCCATCCAGCAGGTTGGTGCCGACAAGAATGTCGAAATCGCCGGGCTTCAGATCGGCCCCATTGCCGGCGTCATCCGCCATATGGACGCAATGGGCGGCGGTGAGCACCCAGCGATCCATCACCATGGACCCACCGCAGAACTGGCTGTCGGTGCTGATCGGCTGACCTCCGAGCAGGAAAGCAACCTGCCAGGGCCATGCACCATCGGCGGCGGGCTGGCCGCCGACCACTTTCGCCCCCGAAGGTTCGGCTTTCGCGGCTTTCTCGCCGCGCTCGGCCTTGGCGCCCGAGGCGGCAAAGCTGTAGGGCGAGCTGTCGGCGGCGCTGGTTTTTGCGCTGAAACCGGGGTGGGTGGGGCTTTCTGCCAGGGCACTGCCGGTGACACTGCACAAGAGCACCAGGGCGGAAAGCGGCCTGAGAACAGTGGCTGGCATGAAGCGCGAGGTCATCTCTTTGATCCTTCTGCGGAATTGGGCTGGGGCCTTGATGGCCATCTATTCGGAATTGGTCGGGTTCAGCCGCACGATCTGGCGGATCATCGTCAGATCGGCGGGTTTGGTGGAAAAGCCGCGCATCGAGGTCTCGTCTTGCGGTGAGATCTGGCTTTCCAGCCAAAGCGCGGTGTCGCTTCCACCCTCAGCCGTACCGCGCAGCGTCGCGCTGGCGAGCGAGGTCAGATCGGTGCGCAGCGCATGGCTCTCGTTCATCGGGACGGCCAGGATCCAGATCTCCTCGACCTCGGCATGGCTGACGGGGTCGATCTGTAACCCGACCCGCGCGGCCTCGCCCGGGGCGATGCGGTTCACGATATTCTGCGAAGGCCAGATCGGCAGCACCTCCATATCTGAGGAGAGATAGAGCACCGTGACATCCTGCGCCTTGCCCGAACGATTGGTCAGCGTAAGCCAGAGCTGGTCGCAGCCATTCACCCCCTGCGCCGGGTCATGCGCCGCACCTGCCCCGGCCTTGCCGCTGCAAGAGGCGCCTTGCACCGGGTCGGTGATTTCGGTGCCGGGACGGCGCTCGATTGCGACGGATATCACCTCGGTTTTCGTAAAGCCGCGCCCGGCGGCCTGGGCCAGCACGTCACGCAACCGCGTCGCATGGGCCATGGTTGAAAGCACGCGCTCCAGCGCTTCCGCCTCGGTCTCGCCCTCCAGGACCAGGACGCGCGGTGATGTCCCGGGGCCGCCCGCGTCAAGCACCGCATCGGGGCCGGCAAGCGCGAGAAGCCCACCGGTCAGGACCGGCACCAGATCCGGCGCCGCACCCGGCTTCGGTTTTGGCGCGGCGGCGACCGCCGCTTCCCAGGTGCCATAATCCAGCCCGTCTTCGGGATCGGCGCGCACCAGGCCCGCCAGCGTCAGCGGCACAGGATCGGGAAGCCTGCCGGGCGCGGCCCAGATCGTCGCGCCTTTCGCGACCTGCGGCAGTGGGTCGCTGATCTTCGCCTCGCGCGCGCCGACCTTGCCGAGCGTCACGGATCCGATGCTCTCGCCGCCGGCGCCGGATGCGAACAGCTCGACCTCGCCTCCCTCGGCAAAGCCCTGCAGAAGGCCCGCCTGCAGCACGGATCCATTGATCCGGTACCGCGCGGCGCCGGCGCCTTCACCAAAGACCCGTTCCTGCAAAAGCGTGCCCTCGGCATCGGGGAGTTGCCGCGCCACCCCCTGGATCATCGCATCCGAAGTGGCGGCAAGCACCTGCTGCCAGGTCGCATCCTCGGCGCTGGCCAGAACCTGAGCGAGGCGCAAAGTGAATTCGCCATGCCAGATCCCGGTATCACCCAGCGGATATTCAAATGATCGCTCATCAGATTGCGAGGAATAGAGAAAGACGAAATCTCCGGACAGCTCTGCCGCGCCGGTGAACGGGACCGGCGGCAGGTCATCGGGAATCCCAAGCGCCCCGGGATTCAGCGAACGGGCAACGCCTGCCGCCGGATCGGGATCAATGGCGCGAAAGCCCGTGGCCGAATGACAGGCGTCGATAATGCCGACCAGCTTTACATCGCGCGACAGCAGGCCCTGGGCCCAGAGGTTCAGCTCATCATCAACGATGGCGTTCTCCACCATGCCGATCTCGCCTCGCCAGTTCTTTGCATCCATCGGCAGGAAGATCTCGTCATAGCCGCCCCCCTCATCGCCGTTCAGATCGGGCGCCTGGGAGCCGTGGCCAGAGAAATAGAAGACCAGCGTATCGCCTGGCGCGGCATCGGCCGCCGCCTGGTCGAGCGCGGCGAATATCCCCGCGCGGGTTGGTGCGGCGATGGTGGCGCCCTCGGGAAGATTGGCCGGATCGGTGGTCAGGATGGTCATGGCCTCAGGCGCGATCCCGCGGCCCGTCAGCACTTCGGCCATCAGCCGCACGTCATTGGGCGGCCCTTTCAGATCGGCATCCAGATACTCATAATCGCCAACCCCGATCAGGACGGCCCGGGTGCCGGCATGAAGCGTCGTGCTCCAGAACAGGAGGCTGGCGGTCAGGGCATATGTGAGCTGCGGTTTCATGCGCGAAAACATGCCTGGACTTCCGGCACCGGGCAAGGGGCCTGCGCGTGATGACAGCATTTGTCACCACTGGTCAGTGGCGCGGCCCGGAGCCCCGCCGGAGACATCCGGCCTCAGCCAGGGGGGAGGGGCTGCCATTCCAAGCGAAGCGTCAGGCCCTGGTCGGTTGCCGGAAGCGAGAGTTTTGCGCCATGGCGCATGGCAATCGCGCGCACCAGCGCAAGGCCGAGGCCATGGCCCCTGATGCCCCGGTCACGGTCGGCGCGGGTGAAGCGCTCGAAAATCTCGTCGCCCATGCCCCTGGGCAGGCCGGGGCCGCTATCCGCAATCTCGAGCAGATGCAGCGGGCCCGGGGAGAGGGTCAGGCCCAGCCGGTCGCCGGGGGCACAATATTTGATCGCGTTATCCAGGAGATTGGCCAGCATCTGGGAGATCAGCGTGCGATCTCCCAGCACCATCAGGCCAGGGGCGATATCCGCCACCGGGATCAGGCCCTTTTCTTCGGCGGCCGCTTCGTAGAGCTCCCAGACCCCTTCCGCGAGGGAAGAGAGATCAACCGGCAGCAGTCCACCGCCGGAGCCCTGATCCGCCTCGGCGCGCGAGATATCGAGAAGCGCGTCGAAGATCCGGATCGCGCCGCGCATTTCTTCGCGCAACTGGCTGACGGTCTCTTCCTGGCCTTTGATGGCCGAGAGCCTGGCCGCCATCCGGTTCAAGGGTGTCCGCATCTCATGCGCGATGGTGTCCGAGAGCCGATGCGTGGCGCGGTTCAGGCTTTCGATCCGGTCCAGCATATGATGCATATGGGTTTCCAGAAGACCGAACTCATCCGCTTTGCGCGGGCCGGGCAGGCGGGCTTCGAGATCCCCGGCCGCGACCTGATCCGCGAGTCGGTTCAGCCGTCCGATCCGCCCCATCACCTGGCGCGCCGCGATCCAGCCCACCAGCGCCGCCGCGATCAGCAGCGCGAGGGCCAGCCCGATCATCCCCTGCCTCAGCGCCGCCAGCGTCGCATCGACCGGGGCCAGCGGGCGTCCGGCCAGAAGGCCGAAGCCGCCAGGCAATTCACGCGCCACCACCATCCAGCGACCGCTGTCCCGGGTGATCTCCTGCGGGGTGGAGAGGTCAAAACCCGCACCTTGCGGTGCCACATCGGCGGGCCAGCGGTCTTCGGTTCCGGCGAGGACCCGGCCATGACGGTCGGTCAGCAGCAGGAGTTCCTGCCCGCCAGAGGCCGCACGATAGTCAATTGCCTGGCGCAGCGCGATGATGCGGCGCTGGTCGTAAAGCGCGCCAAGACCACTGAGATCGGCGGAGAGCAGATCTTTTTGCGCCTCGGTCAGCCTCGTCGCCACCAGCCGGTATTGCAGCGCCATCGCGCCCAGCGACAGCACCGCGACCGCCGCTGCCATCAGGCCTGCCAGTCGCAGCGTGGCGCGGGCCCGGAGCACGGGGCGCGCGGACACAAGGCGCGGCCCCGGATCAGCCGCCACCGGGATCTCCGGCCACGGGGTGTGCAAACAGATAGCCTTCGCCCCGGACCGAGCGGATCACATGGGCACCGGCCTCTTCCAGTTTGCGCCGCAGCCGCCCGACATGCACGTCAACGACATTGGTGCCAGGGTCGAAATGCAGGTTCCAGACGGTCTCCAGCAGCTGCATCCGGGTGACGACATGGCTGGCATTTTGCGCAAAAAAGGTGAGCAGCGCGAATTCGCGCGGCGAGACCGGCACATGGATGCGCCGCACATGCACGGTGCGCGCCTTCAGCCGGATTTCCAGATCGCCAAAGGCCATAAGGTCATTATCCGCGACCTGGATCGTGCCGCGCCTGAGCAGGGCGCGCAGCCGGGCGCGGAGCTCCTCGGGCTCATAGGGTTTCGGCAGGTAGTCATCGGCGCCCTTTTCAAGCCCCTCGACCCGCTCTGCCGCGCGGCCAAGCGCCGAAAGCACCAGGATCATCGCGCGCGACCCTCCGGCGCGGATCTGCGCTATGGCGTCAACCCCGTCGCCGCCGGGCAGCATCCGGTCGAGCACGATCACCCGGTAATCGCCGCTGGCGGATTCGGTGAGCCCGCCAGCCAGGGTGTCGCGATGGCTGGGCTCGCAGCCAAGCGCGCGCACCTCATTGGCCACGGCGGCGGCGATGTCGGGGTCGTCCTCGATGATCAGGATGCGGTCGGTCATGGTCATTGCAGATTCAGAACACCACAACCGCCGGGTCAAGCACATTCGCGCCGCCGATGGCACGCGGGCCGGTCGCCGTGCCCCAGGGGTCAAGCCAGAGATGCCGCGTGACCCCGTCCGGCGCCTCGACCAGCAAGAGCGTGGCGGCGGTGATTTCCAGCACTTCCAGCCCGGGCCCGTCCATCGCGGCGCCATTCACGGCGCGGATACGGTCGCCTTTGGCGAGGCCTGCGAGTGCGGCGGGGGAGTTGATTGTCAGATCCGAGACCCGACCGTCTTCGCCCTGCACCACGCCAAGCGCCGCGAGACGATAGCTGCGGATACGCTCGGGGACGGGGGGCGCGCCTTCGGGGCCGCGCAAGGTGAGGCCGATCACGCCGGGCTCGGGCGCGGCGGCGCTGAAATCCATCACCAGGGTCAGCTCCTCGCCCGCGCGGGACAGGGTGATGCCGGCAGAGCCCGCCGCCAGCATTGCATCCAGCAGGAAGGCGAAATCGCCGGGATTTTGCAGCTTTGTGTCATTGACTGACAGGATGATGTCGCCGGCAAGGATGCCCGCACCCGCAGCCAGCCCGCCAGGGTTTACCGCATCAACCAGCAGCCCTTCGGCCGCTACTCCCAGTGTATCGGCGAGCTTGCGATCCACCGGCCGCGCATTCAGGCCGAGCTTCGGGAAGGGCAGCAGGCTTTCGTCGATCAGACCGTCGACGATGCGGCGCAGGTCGCTGCCGGAAATCGCATAGGCGATGCCGACAAACATGCGGCTGCCATCGGCGATGCGGCTGTTCATGCCCATAAGCCGCCCCGTTGCGTCGACCAGAGGCCCGCCCGATGATCCGGGATTCACCGCCGCATCATGCTGGAGGAACATCAGCGGCACCGCGAGATCGATCTGGCGCGCCATGGCCGAGACCATGCCCCGCGTCAGGGTGAATTCCGCCCCAAGCGGCGCGCCAAGCGCATAGACTTCAAGCCCTGGCAGGGGGCGCGCGTCTGAGACCTCGATGCCGGTCAGCGCGGCACCATCCGGGCCGGCAAGCCCTGGCTCCAGCTGCAGGATGGCGACATCGCGGGTGCTGTCGCGGCCGATCACGGTGGCGATCACCACATTGCCCTGCCGGTCGGTGACGCGCACCTCTTCCGCCGCGCCTACCACATGGGCATTGGTCACGGCGATATCCGCGACGCCTGCCCAGATAAAGGCCGAGCCGAGAAAGGCATCCTCGCGATCCGCGCTGCGCACCACCAGAACCTGATCCATCGCCAGATCGGTTGCGGCCCGGAGAGGCGCAGAGACGGGCGCAATGGTCTCGGCCCGCGCGGCAGTGGAAACCCCAACGATTTGGAGCGTCTGAACAGCGAGGATGGCGGCAAGCAGCGGGGCCGCAAAGCGGGGCCAGGCCCTGTTCCGGACCCTTTTATCGAGGTGCATTCTTACAGTCTCCGGCTCTTTCTCAACGCTGTCGGCAGGTTAGACCGCCGGGCCGCCCGGGGTCACATGACAAAGCCCGTCACATTGAGATTGTGCGTTTACAGCCCGCATCCATCGCCCCATCCTGCCGCAATCCGAAACAGCCCCGTGACCCGAGCAGATCCCATGACCCTTTCCGCCCGTATCGCCGCCCGGCTGGCCAGTTCTGTCATGATCGCCCTGCTGGCCCCTGCGGCAAAAGCCGAAGGGCCGGGTCCCCTGCGTCAGGCGGCGCTGTCGGCCGAGCTTTACGCCCGGGGGGTGGCGGAGCAGGATCCGCTCCTGATCCTCGCTGCCGCACAATTGCGCAAGTCGGTCGATATGCAACCGCTGGAACCGGACCCTCAGGGGGCTGCGCCCGCCTTCGCCCCGCTTGGATGGGAGGCGATGATCGCAAGCGCGGTTGCGCTGACAAGTGCCGGCGATCCGCTCAGGGATCTGGCCGAGGATATCACCGCACAAAGCTGGAAGGGCGTCATTCATGGCCCGGTCTACCGGATCGGCGCGCTGGAGGGAGGCGCGGAGACCCGGTTGCCGGATCTCTCGTTCCGGGGCGGTGAATATGCCGAAGTCTATGCCGAGGCCGAGCCGGGCCTCGATCTCAACATCACCATTCTCGATTCCGAAGGCCGCGAGGTCTGCGCCGATACGGATCCCACCCATGTGGCCTATTGTGGCTGGACTCCGGCGGCGGATGGCAGCTTTACCCTGGTCATTGTCAATTCCAGTGCGCGGGATGCCGGGTTCGCGCTTATGACCAACTGACTGAATATACGCCAGAAAGGGCAGGACATGATCCGCAGGTTTCTTCTGACCACGGCGCTTGGGCTGCTGGCCTTCCCGGCGTTGGCACGCGAGAATTATGCGCTCCTGATCGGAGCGAGCGATTATCAGAATATCGAAAAGCGCTGGTCCCTGAAGGGGCCGAAAAACGATATGGAGCTGGTGGCGAATTACCTGCTGACCGGGGCGCCGGTGCCGTTTCAGGCGGAAAATGTCACGGTGCTGACCGATAGGGAGGGCGCCGATCCCGCGACTTTGGGCAATATCCGTGCGGCTTTTGCCGAGCTGACCGCAAAGGCGCAGCCGGGCGATTTCATCTATCTCCACCTTTCGGGCCATGGCACCCGCGCCCCGGCGCTGGATCCCGACTCTGAACCCGATGGCCTCGACGAGCTGTTCCTGCCGGTCGATATCGGCAGCTGGAACAACACGGTCGGCACGGTCGAAAATGCGCTGGTCGATGATGAGATCGGCCAGCTGCTCGACGGGTTGCGCGCGAAGGGGGCCGATGTGTGGATCGTGCTCGACAGCTGTCACTCCGGCACCGCCACCCGCGCGATCGAGACCGAGGACGATGTGGTGATGCGCCAGCTTGAGCCCGCCGCGCTGGGGATCACGGATGAGATGATCGACGCGGCGGTCGACCGGGCGTCAGCTATGGCAGAGGTCGCGAACCGCGGTGTCGGCAGCGGGGTTGCGGGCAATGGAACCGGGGGCGGGGTTTCCTTCCTGCCGAAAGAGACGACGGCGGCGGCTGATGGCGTGGAGCCTGGCGGTCTGGTGGCCTTTTACGCCGCGCAAAGCACCGAGATGACGCCAGAGATGCGGCTGCCGCGCGGCGCCCCCGATCGCAAATCGCAGGGCGTTTTCACCTTCACCCTCTTCGAGACGCTCGCGGAATATCCCGGCGCCACTTACGGCCAGGTCGCGCAGGAGGTCCTGCGCAAATATGCTTTGCGCGGAACCGCGAAATCGACGCCCTTGTTCGAGGGCGATCTGGACCGTGTGGTCTTTGGCGGCGAGGCGCGGGCGCGGGTCTCGCAATGGCCGGCTGTGGCGACGGATGCCGGTTTCACGCTGAATGCCGGCACGCTGCACGGGCTCGCCGTCGGGACCGAGCTGGCCGTTATGGCATCCGCTGCCGATGCCAGCGACAAGGCGCTCGGGCTGGTCCGGGTGACCTCGGCCGACACGTTCAGCGCGACGACCGGGGCCTTCGCGGGCGAGCTGCCAGAAGGGGTCTGGCTGCGGCGCAAAGAGGCGGCGCTGGATTTTTCGCTGACCGTGGCGCTGCCGCCCGGGGGCTCGGCCCCGGCGCTGGCCCTCGCAGCCGCGATGGAGGATCTGCGCGAGATCGCGGGCCCGCGCCTGACCTTTGTGAAGGCGGGATCCGAGGCTGATCTGGCGCTGGCGGTGCTCCCGGACAGCGCGACGCCGGATGCGCTCTGGATTCTGCCCGGCACTGGGCTTGCCGAAAGCGGGATCCAGGCGCCGAAGGTGGAAACCGCCGGCGTGGCGCCGGAGGACCTTGCCGGCAATCTGCAGGAAAAACTGACCGAGATTGCCAAAGCGGTGAACCTGATGAAGCTTGGCGCGGCGCTTGGGCCTGCGAACGGGCCGGGCGCGCTGGATGTCCAGGTAGAGCTTCTGACCCGCAATGCCGATCATCCGACCCTGCGCGGCTTGCCTTTGGTGCCGGTGCCGGAACTGGTGACCAATGACGAGGTCCATGTTCTGGCGAAAAACAATATGGATCAGCCGGTTGATGTGAATGTGCTCTATATCGGCGCCGATTATTCGATCACCCATTTTTATGCCGGGCGGCTGCATCCGGGCGAAGAGCTCAAAAAAGGGCTTTTTGCGATCGGAGGCGAGAGCATGGGGCAAGAGCGGATGATCGTGGTGATGACCCCCGCGGCCCCCCATAGCAAGGTCGAGGACCTGAGCTGGCTCGCCCAGGACGCCGTGCGCAGCACGGGTCTCGGCGGCGGCTTTGCCAGCTCGCTCTATGAGGCGGGGTTTGGCCAGGGCACGCGGGGGGCGATTGCACTGAGCGATGACAGCGCGGCGTCCGGCCCGGCGCCGGCAATCCTTCAGGTCGAGCTGCGCACCAGAGCAGATCAATCCGGGGCGGAGTGATCAGGGGCTTTGTGATCAGGCCCGGGGCGGCGCGCCTTTCGGCATCGGATTCTTCGCCTTGTTATAGGGTTTCCAGTCACTGATATCGGGGTAGAACTGTTTGCGCCAGGCGCGCACCCGCGGGTTCATCGCGCGTTTCCACAAGGGCGGGATCATCGCGAGGCTGGTCATCACCGGATAGCCGAAGGGCAGCTGCGGCGCCTCGTCTTTCTCGTAATTCTGCAAGAGCGGGAAGCGCCGGTCGGGTTTATAATGGTGATCCGAATGGCGCTGGAGGTTGATCAGGAGCCAGTTCGTGGCCCTGTGTGCTGCATTCCAGGAATGGCGCGGCAGGGCATGTTCATAGCGCCCCTCGCCCAGATGACGGCGGGTGAGGCCGTAATGTTCAACATAATTCACCAGCTCCAGCTGCCATTGCGCGATCAGGGCCTGGGCGGCGAAGATCAGGAGGCCTTCCGGGCCGCCAAGCACCAGCGCGAGCGCGAGGAAGGCGGCCTGAAACGCCCAATAGCGCCAGAACGGGTTCGTCCGGTGCCACCAGGGCAGGTTCCTGCGCGCCAGCATCGCCGTTTCCGAGGCAAAGGCCGAGCGGCGCTGGCCGATCAGAACCCGGGGGAAAAAGCGGTGGAACCCTTCGTTATAGCGGGCGGTGACGGTGTCGCGTGGCGTGCCGACATAGAGGTGGTGCACGCGCATATGTTCAGAGCGGAAATGCGAATGCAGCACCGAGGCGAGGAGGAGATCTGCGGCCAGGCGCTCGATCTTCGGTTTCTGGTGGAGGAGCTCATGTGCATAATTCAGCCCGATGGTGCCAGCCATGACTCCCATGCCAAAGACCATGCCGGCTTTCTCCCAGCCGGTCATGGCGCTTTGCGGCAGATACCAGAGGGTGACGGCAAGGGTGGCAAGCTGGATCGGCACCCAGATCAGCGTCAGCAGTGTATAGACCCTGAGCCGGTCATCGGGGGTGTCGGGGTCCGCATTGTTTTTGTTCAGGCCCAGAGCAACATCGAGGGCGGGGAACAGGATCCAGCAATAGGCGGGGAGTGCCAGGACCCAGAGCCCGCCCCAGGTGAGGCCCGCGACCGCGATAGGCAGGGTGCCGAGGGAAAGCCAGAAGGGCAGGGCTTGCGCAGGGCGGGCCAGGGTGTCGGGTGAGAGCTGCGCCATGATCGTCCTCCGGTCGCGGCGGATGGTAACGCCGGAGCGGGCGCGGATCAACGCGACGAAATGGACGGCTGAGACTGTGCGGAGCTCTCACGCAGAGGGCGGGCATTTTATGGCTGCCGGAGGAGACATGGCAGAGATCGGGCCGCTGCCCTGCGCGACCTGCAGACCAGAGGCTGCGAGCATAGTTTTTCCATACCAGATTTTGCGGGAGAGGATGCATTTTGCTCCGGCTCGTAAAGCCGGGGTGGTCGTGACCGGTATCACGAGAGCAGAAGGCTGTTCATGTCGGGTCTGTCTTTGCCATCAGTCCTTCCCGGCCAGGCTG
The DNA here is from genome assembly GCF_058313095.1 of Pseudogemmobacter sp. TB195. NCBI lineage: Bacteria > Pseudomonadati > Pseudomonadota > Alphaproteobacteria > Rhodobacterales > Paracoccaceae > Pseudogemmobacter > Pseudogemmobacter sp. TB195. The sequence goes on along the minus strand of NZ_JBZEGG010000001.1, from coordinate 51,128 downwards.
GCGGCGCCGAGGTCGAAAGCCTTGCGAAAGACGGTCGGCAGGCTGTCGGGGTTGAAGTCATGGGCGGCAAAGAACTCGCCTCTGCGGGGATTGATATCGGAATGGGCGATCATGATCCGCAGGATGAGGTGAAAATGGGTGAAGGTATGGCGGATTTCGCCAGCCTTCTGCCAGTCGGCATCGGCTGGCGCTGTGGTCGGGCAGGGTGTCCCGGGGGGGGCAGGGGGGCCAGAGCCCCCCCTGCCCCCCCCGGGACCGGGCGCGCCGGACAAAGTCCGGCGCGCCCGGCCTTCGGCCGGAAGAGCGTTGCGCGCGGCTTTGGCGGGGCGCTGGTCCCAGCCATCGCCGGGAAGGCCGATCATACCGCCCAGGAGGCCTGTTTCAGGGCGCCGTTCCAGCAACCATCCTTGCGGGCTGCGCAAGAGCCAGACCACACCTTCCCGCACGGGCTTTTCCGGCTTCGCGAGCTTGCGGGGCAGGTCGGCCTGATTTCCGGCGGCCCGCGCCGCGCAGGGCAGCATCAGAGGGCAGATCCCGCAGGCCGGGGATCTCGGGGTGCAGATGGTCGCGCCAAGGTCCATCACTGCCTGGGCATAATCTCCTGGCCGAATGGCCGGGGTCAGCCTCGCTGCCAGTTCCGTCAGCTCTGATTTCGCCGCCGGCAGCGGGGTTTCCACCTGGAAAAGCCGCGACATCACCCGCTCGACATTGCCATCCACGACCACGGCGGGCTCGTCGAAAGCAATCGCCGCCACTGCCGCCGCCGTATAGGGCCCGATCCCGGGCAGCGTCAGCAGCCCGTCACGGCTTTCGGGAAAGCCGCCCCGCGCCGCGATGGCACGCGCGCATTTCAGCAGGTTGCGCGCCCGCGCATAATAGCCGAGCCCCGCCCATTCCGCCATCACCGCCTCATCCGGCGCTGCCGCCAGCGCCGCGACATCCGGCCAGCGCGCGGTGAAGCGCAGGAAGTAGCCCCGCACCGCCGCCACCGTCGTCTGCTGCAACATCACCTCTGACAGCCAGACCCGGTAGGGATCAGGGCGCAGGCCCGCAGCCCGCGCGGCGGGGCCGACCCGCCAGGGCATCTCGCGCGCATGGCGGTCATACCAGGCCAGCAGCGCCACACTTATATCGGCCGTCTCCCCGCCAGGCATCCGGGCCGGCTGCTGATTTCTTACAGCGCTTTCACGCAAGATTTATGGCCTCCGTTGCCGCCGGTATTGCTTCCGGGCTTTCCGCCGCGCCTGCTTGCTCTAAGATAGGCTGCGAATTTGGCCGGGGAAACCGTCTGTGTGCGCTTTCATGGCGCGTTCATGGCGCGCCCATTTCCGGCCATACCGATCTGGCAAAGACAGGACCCCATGGCGCGCAAGCCCGCCAGCCTTCCGTCAAAAGAACACCGCCGGCGCGGGTTCGAACCGGCATTCTCGCTGGTCTCGAACCAGGTGCGCGGCGCGGGAGAGGCGCGGGGTTTTGCGGTGGCGCGTCTGGTGACCCATTGGGCCGAGACCGTCGGCGAAGATATCGCAAAGATCACCCGGCCGGTGAAGATCGGCTATGCGACCGCAGGCCCGGGCGGCAAAGGCTCGGGCATGGGCGCCACGCTCACGCTGCTGGTCCAGGGCGCACATGCGCCGATGATTGGCATGCAGCTTGACCGGATCCGTGAACGGGTCAACGCTGTCTATGGCTATAACGCGATTTCGCGCGTTCATCTGACCCAGACCGCCAGCACCGGCTTTGCCGATGGCCAGGCGCAATTCACCCATGCCCCCGCAGTGCCACGCCCTGACCCGGAGGCCGAGGCAAAACTTACCGCCACCGCCGCGCGGCAGACCGAAGGCGTCGGCGATCCCGGCCTTCGCGCAGCGCTTGAGCGGCTCGCGCAGAACATATTATCCCGCCCAGACAGGAAATGAGGACGAGACAATGACCATGATCAACCGCCGGCTGCTGCTTTCGATGGCCGCAACGCTCGCCGCAGCGCCGGCCTGGGCGCAGGAGACCACCGCATCCGAAGGCGAAGCCGCCCCGGAAGCGGCCACCGATGCGCCTGCGTCAGCCGCTCTCACCCCGCGCGACTTCACCCTGGGCGATCCGGATGCGAAGGTGAAAATCGTTGAATATGCCAGCTTCACCTGCCCGCATTGTGCCAATTTCCATGACACGATCTACCCGAAGCTGAAGTCTGACTATATCGATACCGGCAAGGTGCATTTCACCCTGCGGGAGGTCTATTTCGACCGCTACGGCTTCTGGGCCGGGATGATCGCGCGCTGCGACGACAACAAGCGGTATGAAGGCATCTCGGATATCGTCTTTTCGACCCAGGCAAAATGGCTCGATTCCTCGGACCCGACCGTGGTGATGGACAAATTGCGCACCATCGGCCTGACCGCCGGCCTCACCAACGAGCAGCTGGATGCCTGCACCGCCAATGAGGCTTTCGGGGAAGAGATGCTGAAGCAGTTCGAGGCCAATATGGCCGCTGACAAAGTGACCGGCACGCCAACCGTCATCCTGGACGGTGAAAAAGTCGACAACTGGGCCTGGGATAATCTCAAATCGCTGATCGACGCGAAACTGGCGGGCTGATCCCGATGTCCGCGCCGCTGGAAGGCATCCGCGTCGTCGAGCTGGCGCGGATTCTCGCTGGCCCCTGGGCGGGCCAGATCCTCGCCGATCTCGGCGCGGAAGTGATCAAGGTCGAGGCTCCGGAGGGCGATGATACCCGCCGCTGGGGCCCCCCTTTTATCACCCATGAGGGCGAGACCTCGGCCGCTTATTTCCATTGCTGCAATCGCGGCAAGAAAAGCGTGACCGCCGATTTCCGCGGGCCAGCCGATCAGGCGCGGGTGCGCGAGCTGATCCGGACCGCCGATGTGGTGATCGAGAATTTCAAGCTCGGCGGTCTGGCGAAATACGGGCTGGATTATGTCAGCCTGAAAGAGATCAATCCGGGGCTGATCTATTGCTCGATCACCGGTTTCGGCCAGACCGGGCCCTATGCGCATCGCGCGGGCTATGATTTCATCATCCAGGGCATGGCCGGGCTGATGTCGGTCACCGGCCCGGCCGATGGCCAGCCGCAAAAGGTCGGTGTGGCGGTGACGGATGTGTTTACCGGCATCTATGCCTCGAACGCGATCATGGCGGCGCTGATCCAGCGCGGCCGCACCGGGGCAGGTCAGCATATCGACATGGCGCTGATGGATGTGGCGACCGCGATCATGGCCAATCAGGCGATGAATTACCTCGCGACGGGCACCGCGCCGGTGAAGATGGGCAATGCCCATCCGAACCTCGCGCCCTATGCGGTGTTTGACTGTTCGGATGGCTGGCTGATCCTTGCGATCGGCAATGACGGCCAGTTCCGCAAGCTTTGCGGCCTGCTTGGCCTGAGCGACCTGGCTGATGATCCGGCCTTTATGACCAATGCCGACCGTGTGACGTATCGCGCCGGGCTGACCGACAGACTGTCTGCTGCGACCCGCGCCATGACCAAAGCAGAGCTGCTGGCCGCCTGCGAGGCCAATGGCGTCCCTGCCGGCCCGATCAATGATATGGCCGAGGTCTTCTCGGACCCGCAGATCATTGCCCGCGCCCTGCAGATCGCACCCGGCGGCGTGCCGGGGGTGCGCAGCCCGATGAGCTTCTCGGGGGCGGAGCTGTCGCTGGGCGCGCCCTCGCCGCGTCTGGGTCAGCATCAGGCCGAGATTTTTGGCTGAAGCGGAGAAGGCGGGGGGGCAGCCCCCCGGCGCCCTTTCAGGGCGCTCCCCCCGGGATATTTTCAGACAGATGAAGAGAGGCAGCCTATTCGGGATAGGCCGCCTTGCATTGCGTGATCACGGATTGCGCCTGGCGCGACAGATCGCGCTGTTTTACCTGCAGTTGCGAGAGCTTTTTCGCCTCGAGCGCGAGGTCGATTGAGCGCGGCCTGGTGCGGACCTCGGTGTCCCAGCTGCGGCAGGTGGTCGAGACCGGGCGCGGCGTCGGGTCTTCTTTGGTGCCGGGCACATAGCGGATACAGGGCCGCCAGTCGGGCACAGTGACCTCATAGCGTTCAATCGCATAGCCGCGCTGCAGATTGCCCTGCGATTCGCCGATCAGCTTTTCCACTGTCCGCAGATCGCGCGTATTGCGGCTGATACATTGTTCTTGCGGCGTGCCGCAGGCGGCGAGGGTGGTGAGGATAAGAAAGGCGGCGGTTTTTTTCATGATGCGACTCGCGAGGGTCTGGCGGGGAGCGGCTGGCGACCAGCATGGCATAGCCGGGACAGGGGCCAAACGGGTTGGAGGCTCTGGCTTGCGGTGATAGGCAAAGGCTGGCCGAGACGATGGATGTGACAATGGGCAACGATCTGACCGAATACAAGATACGGGCTTCGGACTGGTTCCGTACACTGCGCGACCGGATTGTCGCGGCGTTCGAGGATCTGGAGGATCGCGCGCCCGGGGATCTTGCGCCTGGCCGTTTCGAGGTCACCCCCACCAGCCGCGAAAATGACGGCGGCGGTGGCATCATGAGCGTGATGCGCGGCGGCAGGGTATTTGAGAAGGTCGGCGTCAACTGGTCCGCGGTCCACGGGTCACTGGGCGCGCGGGCGCAAAAGGCGATGGCAGCGCGCGGTGTGCCCGGGATGGAGCAGGATCCGCGGTTCTGGGCCAGCGGCATCAGTCTCGTTGCCCATATGCAGAACCCGCATTGCCCGGCGGTGCATATGAACACCCGCATGTTCTGGACGCCGCATGCCTGGTGGTTTGGTGGCGGCGCCGATCTGAACCCCTGTCTGGAATATACTGAGGACACCGCGCATTTTCATGGCGTGTTGCAGGCCGCCTGCGATGCCCATGACCCGGGCTATTACGCGAAGTTCAAACCCTGGGCGGATGAGTATTTCTTCATCCCGCATCGCGGTCGCGCGCGCGGTGTCGGCGGTATCTTCTACGACGACCTCAATACCGGCGACTGGGAGGCCGATTTCGCCTTTACCCGCGCTGTGGGTGAGGCCTTCCTGCCCGCCTTCCTGCCAGTGACCGAACGCCATATCGGCGAGGCTTTCGCCGGACCCGAGCGCGAGGCACAGCTTGTCCATCGCGGCCTTTATGCCGAATATAACCTTGTCTATGACCGGGGCACGAAATTCGGCCTCGAGACCGGCCATGACGCTAATGCTGTTCTTATGTCCCTGCCACCTCTGGCAAAATGGATCTGAAACATGTCTGACATCATCGTCAAAGCCCTCTATGCCTCGGTCGTCGAGGATGAGGGACAGCTGTTCATCGGCTTTGTCGAGGGCGAGGATGAGGAGGAGCCCTATGTCATGTTCCGCCGCGACGCCTTTGGCGGCCCGGTCTGGTTCGAGGTGTCCGACGAGAGCCTCGGGGCCGAAGAGGCGGTCGAAAGCGTGACCCGCACCGAGCGCGGGCTATCGATCCTGATCGACCCTGCTAAAGCGTCGAAATTCCTCATGGCGCGTGAGATTGTGGTGAAGATCACTGCCGCGACCGAGAATGGCGAAGAGGCGATTGAAGCTCTCAGGGATCTGATGGGGGATCGGTTTCGGGGGTGAGGTCAGCAGGCTTGATTTGTTTCGCCGGCGTCAGATTATTTCGGGACAAATCCAGAAACCTGTAACCATCCGGCGTGATGCTGATCGTGTATTCGCCTGAACTGCGGTCGCCCCCCGTCTTTACAAACCTGCGTTCGATCAAAACCTCCAGTGCCGCTCTCAATTCAACTCTTTCCCGCTGCGATTTGGGGGAGAGATTGAGGTCGCCACCCGTAATACTGACGAGTCTGTCGTCCCTGAACGTTACGGTCGCTGGTCCATCTATGCCATTGATAGATCCCAGCAAAACCCCTATACGATTACTGAAGGCGGCCTGCGTTTTTGCGGCTTCCGCCGCTTCTGCGCTGTTCCGTAGACGAGCTTCCTGTTCGAGAATCTCCAGCATCTTTTCAGCATTTACTTTGCGGGTCTCCAGGCCAGCCCGATGCAGCGTCTGATAGACGGCCTCCTCCTCTGCATCAAATGTTCGTCTGGAGGAGCGGATACTGGCGCTGCGACGCGCCAGTACTGATTTGCGCCAGAGTTCAACGCCTGAAATCACGAAGCTCAGCACTGCATGAAGTAACGCAAAACCAACGCAAACCAAAGCGGCGGTGCCGGCCGGGTAGAGGAAGGAACGAAGCGGCCCCGTTACAGTCTCGATCCGCTCCAGCTTTTCAACTGTCGTCAGATCACCGGCAAACAGGAGCAGCACTACTCGCCAATTCCACAGCAGCAGGCTGCTGAGGAAAAACAGCGTGAAATAGCCGCTGCCGGTTTTGTCGCGCCAGTCGGCGTAAAAGTCTTTGAAAAACGTGGTCAAATCAGGCTCAGCAATCAGGAAATGATGCCCAGGCTATGCCGGATCACAGGCGGAAGACAAGCGCCCTCAATCGGCCCAGGAAGGTGAGGGATCGCGGCTGAAGCGGTAGAAGAGGTTCGGCTCCGACACGATGTAAATGTCGCCCCGCGCATCAACCGCCAGCCCTTCGGCTTGCGGGACATCGTCTCGCAGCCCATGCCAGCCGGACCAGAGCGGCATCACGCTGACCGGGCTGCCATCCGGCGTATATTCGGCCAGCGCGCCGGTCATATCCGACAAAAGCAGCAGATTGCCGGTCGCATCATGGGCCGAAAGCGAGGAAAGATCGGTGGTGAAATGGCCGAAGCGGTCGCCGGGCGCCCATTCGGTCACGCTGATCGAAAAGCCCTTTCCGGCAATCGCGTCGGTCAGGCCCCCGACCCGCAGCACCCGGATCGGCAGCATTTCCTGGGCGATGAACAGCTCGTCACGCGCACTGTCCCAGGACACGCCCTCAAATCCCATGTTGTGGTAGGTTCCGTAGTTCAACACCAGTTCTGGTGAGCCTGCCAGATCGACCTCGCGGGTCTCCGGCCCGATCTCCACCCAGTTCAGGCTTTGCCGCGCCTCATCGGAAATGACAAAGACCGTGCCCTCCACATGGGAAATCCCCTCCGGATCCACCGCGCCGATCAACGGGATCAGCCGCAATAGCGCCCCCTCTGTCGACAGTTCCGCAATTCCCGGCGGGCGGTTGATCACCGCAAAGAGCGTGTCGCTTTCGGGGGCCCAGGTCAGGCCGGAAAGGTTGCTCTCCACCCCCGCCACCGGTCGCGCCTCGATCTGCGCAGTGTAATAGGGCAGCCAGATGCCCTTTTCCTGCCAGTCGGCTGCGGTCTGGCGCATGTTCAGATATTGCAGCCCGAGCCCGAAAAGCCCCGAAGCCCAGAGCCAGAAGCCGCCGCCCGCCAGCACAAAGGCCGCCATCCCCCAAAGGAGGGGGCGCCGGCGCCGGGCAAGGGGCAGGGCTGTGCTGAGGCTCATCCCCCTTCCCGAACGGCGTCGATCATCCGCTGCACATTATCGGGATCCGCATCAGGGGTGATGCCATGGCCGAGATTGAAGATATGCGGGCCTTTCGAGAAGGCGCGCACCACATGGCGGGTCTCGCGGATCAGATCTTCGCCGCCGGTGACCAGATGATGCGGTGCCAGATTGCCCTGGACGCAGATCTCTTTCTGCACATGTTCCGCCGCCCATTCCGGGCTGACCGAATTGTCCACCGCGACGCAATCGGCGCCGGTCGCGCCCGCGAAGCCGATATAGCCCGTGCCCGCCTCGCGCGGGAAGGCAATCACCGGCAGGCCGGGATGACGAGCTTTCAGCGCGGCGATGATCTTTGCCGCCGGTTTCACGGCGAAATCCTGGAAATCCTGGCCTTTCAGGCTGCCGGCCCAGCTGTCGAACAGCTTGATCACCTCGGCCCCGGCCTCGACCTGGGCCGAGAGATATTCGATCGTTGCGCCGGTCAGCCGGTCGATCAGCGCCTCGAATGTGGCGCGATCCTCGCGTTTCAGGCGATGCGCGCCCGCCTGTTCCTCTTTGCCGCGCCCCGCGATCATATAGGTCGCGACCGTCCAGGGCGCCCCGGCAAAGCCGATCAGCGTGGTCTCTGCCGGCAGCTCGCGCTTGAGGATCCGCAGCGTCTGATAGACCGGCGCCAGGGTCTCATGAATCGCGTCATCCGGGCGCAGCCCAGTCACTTCGGCGGCCGTGGTCGTGGTCTCCATCCGCGGGCCTTCGCCGGTCTCGAACCACAATTCCCGCCCGAGCGCCTGGGGCAAAAGCAGGATATCGGCAAACAGGATCGCCGCATCGAACCCGTAGCGCCGGATCGGCTGCAGGGTCACTTCCGCCGCAAGGTCGGAATTGTAGCACAGTTTAAGGAAGTCGCCCGCCTCGGCCCGGGTCGCGCGATATTCCGGCAGGTAACGGCCTGCCTGGCGCATCATCCAGACCGGCGGCACTGGCTGAACCTCTCCCCTCAGGGCGCGCAGGATCTTTTTCTCGCTCATGGCAACCTCCGGCTTATCCAGAGCGCCGTGCCCCGCCTGCGACCACAAGTCAAGCGACCATCCGCCTGCAAAGCCCCCCGGCGCGTCCATCTGCCGCGCGCGCTTCTCCCATTTCCTCTTGATACAAATACTCCCGCCGGAGGCATCCGCCGCCCGCCAAAGGGGTGCAGAGATTGTCATTTCGCAGCAGATCAGCGATGGTGCCGCAGATTTCAGTCAAAGGTGCCCGATGTCTTCCGATCCCCTTGCCGTCCCGAAAAAGCGGGTCTCCACCAGTGTTTTGCTGCTGGTTTACCTTGCCTTCATGCTGTTCGGGATCGTGATCGTTGCGGTGATCTGGATGGTGGCAGACCAGGTCCTGACCAGCTCATCGCAAAACAGCGCGATGGGGGTGGTGGTCCCGATGATTGCCGCCATGTCGATGTCCTCCTTCTGGGCCAGGCGCGAGGGCCGCCCCACCTCTGGCCGGCAATGGTGGATTGCGCTGCTGGCCACTTTGCTGACGCTTGCGCTGAACGGCGCGCTGATCTGGGCCATCGCCTCCAGTGGGGCATGGCCGGAGCTTTCCTTCCGCAATGGCTTTACCCGCGATGATCTGATGTTTGGCAGCATCCTCGGCGCGGCACTGCTGGTGCTTTTGACGCTGGTCGTTCGCTTCGGCTTCTGGCTGGGGCTGAATGGCTGGGAAAAACAACAGGCCAAACTCGCCGCACTGAAGATCCGGCGATGAGCGGAGATGATCTGTCGGATAAGGTGGATCAGGTACTGGCGGAACCTCCGCGCCGGGTGACACGGCTCGTTTTGGAAGGTGGCCGGACCTGGTGGCTGAAACGGGTGGAGCACCTGTCGCTCAGGCTCAGGCTGCAAAAGGGTGACCCCTCCCGCGCTTTCGAGGCCGAACGCAATGGTCTGAAAACCCTGGCACAAAAGGGCATTCCGGTGCCCGAAATCGCCATGGAGGGGGCGGATTACTTCCTCCTCCCCGATGCGGGTCCGACGCTGCAGATCCTAGTGGAAGAGGCGGGAGATGATCCGGGAACGCGCGCCGCCTTTGCCGCAGCCGGGCGGGCGCTCGGGTTGTTGCACTGGGCCGGGCTGTCGCATGGTCGCCCGGCGCCGCGCGATATCTGCTGGGACGGCACGACCGCGCGTTTCATTGATCTCGAACGCTTTTCCGCCGCGCATCGCAGTGGTTTCTGGCAGGCGCTGGACATCGTGATCTTCATCCAGAGCTGCTATGGGCGCTGGCCCGATGACCCGCGTTTCCTTGAGGCCGCGCTGGAGGCCTACCGCGTCAACGCGCCGGCAGATGCGCTGGCGCGCGCCGGGCGGCTGGCCTTCTGGCTGGGCTGGCTGAAACCACTGGCGCGCCTTGTGACGAGGTTCAAACCGCGCAGCCGCGAATTCCGCGCGATCCCGCTGACGCTTGCACGGCTTGCGGGATTCCGGCGGGGCGGTTAACCGTCTTCGCGCAAGACCTGCGCCGGTTTGACCGCCAGCGTCCGCCCGGCAAAGACCAGCCCCGCCAGCAAAACCGCCGCCACGCCACCGAGGATGATCAGCGCGGCCGAGGCCGGCTCGAACCGCCAGCTGCTCTCCATCACGAAATACATCACGGCCCAGGACGAGACCGCGCCGGCGATCACCGCGACAAGACCGGCCGCCAGCCCGAGGATCGCGGCGCGCAGCGTGAAGCTCGCGATGATCCGTGCCCGGGTGGCGCCCAGAACTTTGAGGATCGCGGCCTCGCGCGCGCGGCGCCGTTCCCCTGCTGCCGCCGTGCCGATCAGCACTGCAAAGCCGGTCAGGAGCGTTCCCGCCGCCGCCCAGGCCGTGGCGGTCGCGATGGCCGAAAGCGCTTCGGACACCCGGTCCACCGCCTCGCGGATGCGGATTGCGGTGATGTTCGGCCAGGCTTTGGTGATCTCGCGCAGGATGGTCGCTTCGGCCTCCGGGGGGGCGTAGAGTGTGGCGATATGGCTGTGCGGCGCGCCGCGCAAAGCGGCCTCGTTCATCACGATCACAAAGCCCATGCCCGCATTCGAGAAATCGACTTCCCTCAGCGAGCTGATGGTGCCGGTGATGTCGCGCCCCAGAATATTGACCGTCATCTCATCACCGATCTTCAGCCCGGTCTCTTCCGCGACCTGGGCCGAAAGGCTGATCTGCGGCGCGCCCTGATAGTCGTCAGGCCACCAGGAGCCGGCGGTGATCTTTGTGCCCTCGGGCATCGCAGCCGCATAAGAGACGCCACGGTCGCCGCGAATGATCCAGTGCTCGCCGATCACCTCGCGCGCGGGGCGGCCATTCACGCCGGTGACCACGCCGCGCAGCATCGGCGCGGTCTCATATTGGCTGACGGCGGTATTGGCCTGCGCCATGGCGATGAAGGGGCCGATCTGGTCTGGCTGGATATCGACAAAGAAGAAGGCCGGTGCCCTTGTCGGCAGGTCGCGGTCAATGGCGGCGCGCAGATTGGCGTCGATTTGCCCGACTGCGGCCAGCACCGAAAGCCCGAGACCCAGTGACAGGATCACCGGCAGGGCCTCGGATCCGGGGCCACCAATTGCGGCCAGGGCGGCGCGCAGGCCCGGGCGGCCTTGCGCGATGCGGCTGTGCGACAGGCGCCGCGCGATCCGTCTGACACCCCAGGCGGCCAGCGCCAGAACCGCAAGCGCGGCAAGCACCCCGCCGGCCGTGCCAAGCGCCAGTTCGGGAATGCCCGAGGTGAAGACCGCCACCACGATCAGAAGCAGGATCAGCGCCGTCAGCACGATCAGCCAGCGTTTGCGCGGCCAGCCCGCAGCGCCGCCGCGATAAAGCGCTGCCGCCCGGATACGCTCGGCCCGGGCCAGCGGCAGAAGAGTGAAGATCAGCGCCGTCAGCGCGCCGTAAAACGCGGCCTCAGCAAGGGCGGCGGGTGCGACACCGACCTTTGCCGGGAAGGGCAGCGAAGCCTCGATCCAGGGCGCTGCCATGAGTGGCACGCCCGCCCCGATGATCAGCCCCAGCACGATCCCGGCCAGCGTCAGCACCGAGACCTGGATCAGATAGGTCGAGAAGATCAGCCCCGAAGAGGCCCCGATCGTCTTCAGCGTCGCGATGGTCTTTTCCTTGCTCTGAAGCCAGGCCCGGACGGCGGCTGAGATACCGACACCGCCCACCGCCAGCCCCGCCAGACCGACGAGGACAAGGAAAGACCCCATCCTGTCGATAAAACGCTCGATCCCCGGGGCGGGGCGGCGGCTGTCGGTCCAGCGCATACCCGAGTCGTGGAAGGCCTGTTTTGCGGTCTTTTCAAGCGTTTCGAGATCGGTTCCTGGCGCGAGGGCGAGGCGGTACTTCGTCTCGTAGAGCGTGCCGGGGGCGAGAAGCCCTGATGTCGCCAGCGCCGGTGTGGCGACGATGCTGCGCGGGCCAAGCGAGAAACTGTCGGCGCCGGTGTCGGGCTCATCCAGCAGCGCGGCCATGACCACAAAGCTCTGTGTGCCGAGGCTGAATGTGCCGCCGATGTCCAGCCCGAGACGTTCGATCAGCAAAGGGTCGAGCACTGCGCCGGGGAGGCCATTTTGCCCTTCCAGCGCCTGGTCCAGCGGGATTGCAGGGTCAAGCGTGACCGTGCCGTAAAGCGGCCAGGCGGTGTCGATGGCCTTGACCTGGGTCAGAGCCTGGTCCTCCGGCGTGATCGCCATGGAACGGAAATCGACGATCTCCGACACGCGTTCTGCATGGCTGGCCATGAAGGCGCGCTCGGTGTCACTCGCGAACCGATAGGTGAAGCGCATCTCGGCATCGCCGCCGAGAAGGACCGAGCCCTGATCGGCCAGCCCGGCCTGGATCGAGGCCCGCAGCGTCGCCACCCCGGCAATCGCCGCCACGCCAAGCGCGAGACAGATGAGAAAGACGCGCAGCCCCCGGAGCCCGCCCCGGAGCTCGCGGGCCGCTATGCGGAAGGCGAGGCTCATGCGACCACCTGGCCTGATGCGGTCGGGCCAGTCTGGGTTGGGCCAGTCTGGGTCGGGCCTGACGCGGTCTGGTCTGGCACGATCTGGCCATCAATCAGCCGCAGCACCCGGTCGCAGCGTTCGGCCAGCTCCGGTGCATGGGTGACCATGATCAGGGTCGATCCGTCCCGGTCCCGCAGCGCGAAGAGCAGATCCATGATCGCCTGGCCATTCACGCCGTCAAGATTGCCGGTCGGCTCATCGGCCAGCAGGATCGGCGGGCGGGCGACGATGGCGCGGGCCAGCGCCACGCGCTGCTGCTCGCCCCCGGAAAGCTGCGCCGGGTAATGGTCGATGCGGTGCCCCAGGCCCACGGCTTCCAGTTCGGACTTCGCACGGGCAAAGGCATTTTTCTCGCCGCCCAGCTCCAGCGGCAGGGCGGTGTTTTCCAGCGCGGTCATGTTCGGGATCAGGTGGAAGGACTGGAACACCACACCCATATTGCCCCGCCGGAATTTCGCGAGCTGGTCTTCATCCATGCCGCCGAGATCCTGGCCGAGCGCCTCGACCTGGCCGGATGTCGCGCGCTCCAGACCGCCCATCAGCATCAGAAGCGAGCTTTTGCCGGAGCCGGAGGGACCGGTCAGAGCCAGGGTTTCCCCCTGGTTGACCTTCAGCGAGATGCCCCGCAGGATCGGCACCGGCCCGGCATTGCCCTGAAGGGTGAGGCCAATATCGGTCAGTGAAAGGACGGTCCCGGTCATGCGCAACTTCCTGAAACGAATGGGTCAGACCGGATATGCCGCATCGCGGCGCGTTCGCAACCTCACGTTTGCGTTGGGTCTTGTGGTTTCTCCGGCAATCGCTGCGGAGCCGGTGACGATTGTGGCGCTTGGCGACAGTCTGACGGCAGGCTACGGGCTGCCGGATGGCGAGGGCTTTGTGCCGCAGTTGCAGACATGGCTCGACCGTCAGGGGGCGGGCGCGATCGTGCTGAATGCCGGGGTGTCGGGCGATACCACGGCGGGGGGGCTGTCGCGGATTGACTGGGCGCTTGGGCCCGAGGCGGATGCGCTGATCGTGACGCTGGGCGGCAATGACATGCTGCGGGGCATTCCGGTGGCGGAAGTGCGGGCCAATATGACCGGCATCATGGAGGCCGCGAAAGCGCGGGGCCTGCCGGTGCTGATCGTGGGGATGAAGGCGCCGCTGAACTGGGGGCCGGATTACAAGCGTGATTTCGATGCGATCTATCCGGAGCTGGCGGCGGAATATGGCGCGATGCTCGCGGATAATTTCTTTGCCGGGCTGATCGCGACCGGGGCGGATCCGTCGGACCCGGCTTCGCTGAATGCCTGGATGCAGCCTGACGGGATCCACCCGAATGCGGCCGGGGTGATCCTGATTGTCGAAGGGCTGGGGGCGGATGTGACGCGGCTGATTGCGGCGGCGCGAGGGGAAGAGCAGGCAGATTAAGAGCCTCCGGCGGGAGTATTCGTCAGGGGAAATGGCCTCGCCGGAAGCATTTTCGGGGGGCTTTGAGGTCAGCCGACGCGCTGACCTGCGACCCAGGTGCCGCGGATGGCCCCGGCGGCGCCGACGCGGTGGACACGGATCAGGTCGGCGCGTTTGCCGATGGCAATGTCGCCGCGATCCTTGAGACGCGCGGCCTCTGCCGGGGCTTTGGTCACGCTGCGGATGCCGCGCGGCAGGTCGCCCCAGAGATCACCCAGCATCAGCGCAGCCGACAAAAGCGACGATGGCACATAATCCGAGGACAGGATGTCGAGAAGATCGGCTTGCGCCAGATCTGCCGCTGCAACATTGCCCGAATGCGAGCCGCCCCGGATCAAGTTCGGCGCTCCCATCATCACAAGGATGCCCTGGTCGCGGCAGGCGCGTGCAGCCTCGACCGTGGTGGGGAATTCGGCAAAGCTCACGCCCTTTTCGCGGCTGGTCACCACCTGGTCTTCGGTCGTGTCGTCATGGCTTGCGATCACGGCACCGTAGCGGCGGGCGGCCTGGACGGCGGCCGCTTCATGCGCAGCACTGACCCGGGCCGAGAGCGCCTGCTGGCTGGCGATATGGTCGGCGAACTGGGTTTCGGACATGCCGCGCTTGCCCATGACATAGTCGCGCAGTTTCGTGATGTCGCGGAACTGGCGCTGGCCCGGGGTGTGGTCCATCAGGCTGACAATGCCGATGCGGTCCTCGGCGCCGAATTTGTCGAGTTCCTCGATAAGGGTTTCCGAACAGACTTCGGCGCGCAGATGCAGGCGGTGGCTGATCTTCAGCGCGCCCATCTCGCGCAGGGCCATGATTTCATGTGCCAGCGCCCTTGCATATTCGCCGTAACCGGCATTGTTCGACGAAAAAATCGATCCGACCCGCAGCGCGTCGAACACGGTTGTGATGCCGACCGAGGCAAGTTCGGCATCATGGGCGATGATCGCGCTGGCATGGGGCCAGTCGACGCGGGGGCGCGGCTGGAGATGGCGTTCCAGGTTGTCGGTATGCAGTTCCACAAGGCCCGGCATCACCAGATCGCCCTGCATATCTTCGGCGCCTTGCGGGGCTGTGCCTGTGTCAATGTCGTCAATCAGCCCGTCCCGGATCACGATATTGCCGGTGACGATTTCATCGGCCAGAAGGATGCGGGCATTGGCGAGGATGGTCTGGGTCATGACTGGGCTTTCTCGGCAGGAGGCAGGGTCGGGCAGGCGGGAGAGCGCTGCAAATGGCACTGTGATGTCACATCCGTGTGACAGATGGCGGTTAGGGCGAAACTGGTTCCGAAGGATGATATGGGACCGGGCTGAGAGGACGGTGGCGATGAGCGATTTCACGAGATATGCGGTCTATTATGCGCCGCGCCCGGGGGCCTTTGCGACACGGGTGGCGGGCTGGCTCGGCTGGGATCCGGAAACAGGGCTGCCGATCGCTTTCGCAGGGCCCGAAGGGTTGCCACGCCCCCAGGCCGAGCTGACGATGAGCCCGCGCAAATATGGCTTTCACGGCACGATCAAGGCGCCGTTTCGCCTGGCCGAGGGCCTCGGGCGCGCGGATCTTTCGGGCGCGCTCGCGGTCCTCGCGGGTCGGCTGGCGCCGGTCGGGATGCGGGGGCTGGAGCTGCGGCGGATCGGGGGTTTTCTTGCGCTGGTGCCGCAGGGGGATGAGGCGGCCCTGCTGGCTCTGGGCGCCGGGGTGGTGACGGATCTCGACCCTTTGCGCGCCCCCCTCACCGAGGCCGAGATCGCGAAACGCCGCCCCGACCGGCTGACCCCGCGCCAGCGCGAGTTGCTGTCGGCCTGGGGCTATCCCTTTGTTATGGAAGAGTTCCGTTTCCACCTGACGCTCTCTGACAATCTGCCCGAAGCTGAGGCTGCTGATCTGGCCGCGCGGCTGGATCCCTGGCTCGCCCCCGATCTGCCGCGCCCCTTTGTCATTGAGGATCTGTGCCTCTTTGGTGAGGATGCGGCGGGGCGGTTTCATCTTCTGGAGCGTCATGCGCTGACCGGCTGAAGCGCTGTGAGAAAGCGGGCGATGCCGGTCTCGGGGCTGGCATCGTTCATCACCGTGATCACGCTGAGGCCAGCGGGGAGCCCCTCGGGCCAGGGCTGCGCGGCGCGGGCGACCCGCGCGGCAATGTCCTGAGCACTCTCGCGTCCACGCGCCATCAGCCGCGCTGTCAGCACCTGGGGCGGGGCGGTGACATGGATCACGCTCAGCCCCGGCCACAGCAGGGCGGCGCGTTCAAGCCCCTGGCGCGAGCCGTTGAACAAAAGATCCGCGCCATTGGCCAACGGTGCCAGAGCGGCGGCCGGGATGCCGTAGCGCAGCCCATGTGCCTGCCAGTCCAGCGCGAATTCCCCCGCCGCCTGACGCTCTGCGAATTCCGCCGCCGTCACGCCCTCGAAATCCTCGCCCCCGGCATCCGTGGGCCTTGTGATGACGCGCCGTACGACATGCAGATCCGGTCTCGCCGCCAGTGCGCCCTGAATCAGCGTGTCCTTCCCCGCCCCCGAAGGCCCGACAATGGCGAAAAGCCGTCCCGTCATGGCGCGAGCCTCCTCATGCTGCCAGACCCGGGGTGAAGCCGGTCACATCCAGCAGCCGGTCGCAGACCCGGGCGCGCGCCTCTTCGTCATGGAAGATCCCGAGGATCGCGGCGCCGCGCGCCTTGGCATCGGCGATCAGCCCCAGCACCACCTCGCGATTGGTGGTGTCCAGGCTGGCGGTCGGCTCGTCCAGCAGCATTGCCGGATAGGGATGGATGAAGCCGCGCGCGATATTCACCCGCTGCTGCTCGCCGCCCGAGAACGTGGTGGGCGAGAGCGACCAGAGGCGTTCGGGCAGGTTTAGCCGCGCCAGCAGCGCTGCCGCCCGGTCGCGGGCCTCGTCTGCGGCGGTGCCAAGTGTCAGGAGCGGTTCCGCCACCACATCGATCGTGGGCACGCGCGGCACGACGCGCAGGAACTGGCTGACATAGCCCAGCTCTTCGCGGCGCAGCGCCAGGATCTCGCGCGGGCTGGCTTTTGCGACATCAAGCCCGCCCACGAGGATCTCGCCCGAGGCGGCAAGGTAATTGCCGTGGATCATCCGCATCAGCGTCGATTTCCCGGACCCCGACCGCCCGGTCAGCGCCACGCATTCCCCGGGCGCGACCGTCAGGCTGACGCCTGCCATCACCGGAATGACCGCGCCGCCCTGGTTGTGCAGCGTAAAGGTCTTTGAAACGTCTTTGAGCATAATCATGGGATCAGACCTGCAAAACCGAGGAAACAAGAAGCTGGGTATAGCCATGTTGCGGATCATCAAGCACCTGATCAGTCAGGCCCTGTTCCACCACATGGCCCGATTTCATCACCATAAGCCGATGCGCCAGCAGCCGCACGACGGCAAGGTCATGGGTGACCAGCACCACCGACAGGCCGAGATCGCGCACGAGGCCCCGCAAGAGATCCAGAAGCCGCGCCTGGACCGAGACATCAAGACCCCCGGTCGGCTCGTCCATGAAAACGAGGCGCGGTGCTGTGACGAGGTTGCGCGCGATCTGCAACCGCTGCTGCATGCCGCCGGAAAAGGCCGAGGGCCGGTCGTCGATCCGCGCCCCGTCAATCTCGACCCGGCCAAGCCAGTCGAGCGCCGTCTCGCGGATCGCCCCGTAATTGCGCCCGCCCACGGCCATCAGCCGCTCGCCGATATTGCCGCCGGCGGAAACGCCCATCCTGAGCCCGTCGCGCGGGCTTTGATGCACAAAGGCCTGTTCGCTCCGCGCGAGCCGACGCCGCTCTGGTTCCGCCATGGCGATCATGTCACGCCCGTCAAACAGGATCCGCCCCTCATCCGGCGCCTGATGTCCGGCGAGGCAGGAGAGCAGGGTCGATTTGCCCGATCCGCTCTCTCCGACGATCCCCAGCACCTCGCCGGGAAAGAGATCAAAGGACACATCGGCGCAACCGATCCGGCTGCCGTAGAATTTCGACAGCCCCCTGACCGAGAGCAAAGGCCCGGCCTCTTTCACCTTTGCATAAATGTTCATATCAGCCCCATCCATCAGCTGCGCTCCGTTTCCAGGGCCGCGCTGCGGCTGCCACAGAAGTCGGTGTCCGAACAGACGAACATCCGCCCGCCCTGATCATCAGTGATCACCTCGTCCAGATAGCTCTCGCGCGATCCACAGATCTCGCATTCATGATCCGCTTTTGACGCAACGAAAGGATGATCCTCGAAATCGAGGCTGACCACTTTCGTGTAAGGCGGCAGCGCATGGATCCGCGCCTCGCGCCCGGCCCCGAAAAGCTGCACGGCGGGGCTGTCCGAGAGCTTCGGATTGTCGAATTTCGGGATCGGCGAAGGCGTCATCACATAGCGGTCATGCGCCATCACCGGCCAGGCATAGGAATTGGTGATCTCGCCATGCCGGGCAATATCCTCGTAAAGCTTCACATGCATCAGCCCATATTCCTCCAGCGCATGCATCCGCCGCGTCTCGGTCTCGCGCGGTTCCAGAAAGCGCAGGGGTTCGGGGATCGGTACCTGGTAGACCAGGATCTGATCCTCGGTCAGCGGCATTTCCGGGATGCGGTGGCGGGTCTGGATCAGGCTCGCCTCGGTGGTCGCTTCGGTCACCGCGACCCCGGCGGTGCGCTGAAAGAACTTGCGGATCGAGACGGCATTGGTCGTGTCATCCGCGCCCTGGTCGATCACTTTCAGGCGGTCCTCCGGCACCAGACAGGCGGCCGAAACCTGGACCCCGCCGGTGCCCCAGCCATAGGGCATCGGCATCTCGCGGCTGGCAAAGGGCACCTGATAGCCCGGTACCGCCAGCGCCTTCAGGATCGCCCGGCGCAACATGCGTTTGGTCTGTTCATCGAGATAGGCAAAGTTGTAGCTTTCGGCCTCGACGGGGGGGCTGGCGGCGATCATTTTCGCGCTCCCGAAGGCCGGGCGCTGCCTGGGTTGCGGGCGCCGGCAAGGGTGATCAGCAGAGCGGCGGCGATCTGGACGGGCATCATTCTTTCTCCTGTGCGGAAAGGGCGGCGCTGCGCAGCCGGCGGATCAGCTCCAGCTCGGACTGGAAGTCGACGTAATGCGGCAGCTTGATATGTTCGAGGAACCCGGTGGCCTGGATATTGTCGCAATGCGACAGCACGAATTCCTCATCGCGGGCCGGGGCCGGATTGTGGCTTTCGCCAAGCTCTTTCCAGCGCAAAGCCCGGTCGACAAGGCTCATCGACAGCGATTTGCGCTCGCTCTGGCCAAAGACCAGACCATAGCCGCGGGTGAATTGAGGCGGCTCGGTTTTCGACCCGCCAAACTGGTTCACCGTCTCGCATTCCGACAGCTCGATCTCGCCGATCTCGACGGAAAACCCCAGCTCGGGGATTGCGGCCTCAATCACCACCTGGCCGATGCGCAACTCGCCGACAAAGGCATGGGTATTGCCGTAGCCGCGCTGCGTCGAATAGGCGAGCGACAGGAGGAACCCCTCATCGCCCCGCGCCAGCGCCTGCAGACGCAGCGCCCGGGTCGCGGGCAGTTCCAGCGCCTCGCGGGTCAGATCGGGGGGCGTGTCGGCGCCGGTGCCGGCCTCTTCGATCAGCCCCTCGCGGTTCAGAAAGCCCATCACATGCGGCACGGTATCCAGCCCTTCGGGGCTGGCGGTCGATGCCTCGGGCAGATCAAGCCCTTCCGCGGCCAGCGCGAAATCCAGCAGGCGATGCGTGTAATCGAAGGTCGGCCCGAGGATCTGACCGCCCGGCACATCGCGGAACGTGGCCGAGACGCGCCGGATCACCGCCATTTTCGCGGTCTCGACCGGCATTGTCGCGCCAAAGCGCGGCAGGGTGGTGCGATAGGCGCGGATCAGGAAAATCGCCTCGATCAGATCGCCCCGCGCCTGTTTGATCGCCAGCGCCGCGAGGTCGGGATCATAGAGAGATCCCTCGGCCATCACGCGGTCGACCGCGAGTTTAAGCTGCGCGCGGATCTGTGCGACGGACAGTTCGGCGATTCCCGTGTCGCCCCGGCGCTCTTCGGCGAGCCAGGCATGGGCGTTGTCGATGGCGCGTTCTCCACCTTTGACGGCAACATACATCAGATATCCTCCAGCCTTGTTGAGCGCGGCAGACCGGCGATCTGGTCCCCGGCGGTCAGGAAAGTGTCAAACCCGAGCGGATAAAGCGCGCTATTGGCCTGGAAAGCCGCGATTTCCGGCAGGGAAAGCCGGGCGCTGTCCTGAATGCCCGGCCCGGTCAGGCGGGCGCCGCGCGCCTCAAGTGCCGGCATTTCGACGATCAGCGTGGCGGCGCGGTCGGGGTAATCTGGTGTGCCGGTGGCAAAGCGCGAGACCGGCGCCAGTGCCTCCCAGCTGCCGATCACGAAATGCGCGGCCTCAGCCGTGGTAAAGGGCGCGGCGGTGTGAAAGGTCAGCCAGGCGCGCAACGCGGCACTGTCATGCGAAGGGGCGAGCCAGACCGGCGTCGTCTGATCCATCAGCACCAGCGCCAGCGTCCCCGCCGCAACCGAGAGCGGCGCGGGGGGCATGGCGCCCGTGATCTGCTGAATGCGCCCGGGCCGGGCCAGGGCCTGCATCGCGGCGCGGAAGGCGCGGGCGGCATGATGCGCCGGATGGGCGAAACCGCCGGCGAGCGAAGGCGTGACCGGAGCAGGCAGGACGGGCGCGTTCATTTGTCATCTCCGCGGACAAGGGTGAAGAATTCGACGCGGGTGGCGGCGGCTTTGGCGGCGCGCCCCTGGCGGCGGGCGGCCTCGGCCTCGGTCAGGGGCGTGAGGATGGTTGCACGGATGCGCTCTGCCGCATCGGTCTGCATCAGCGCATCGACCAGGGCGGCATGGCGGGCATGGGTACGGTCGCGCCCCTGAACCAGCGCATGGCCGGTGGTGCCATCCGCGAGATGCAGCGTGGCGCGGGTTACCGTGACCTCGCCCAGCGAGAAGGGCGCGCCGCTGCCGCCGATGCGGCCCTGGACCATCATCGTGCCGGTCTCGGGCGCGCGCAGGTCGTGATGGTCGGGCAGCGGCAGCGGCAAAAGCGCGGCAAGCGCCTCGGGCCGCGCACGGGCGAGGGTGCCCATCCAGGCGCGGCGCGCCCCGGTGAGATCTTTGGCAGGGGAAGGTCCGGTGTGATTCATGGCAGACATCTTTTCTGACTTGTCTGTTGTACTAGACAACTATACAAGTAAGCGGCGGGCGACAGGTGACGTCAATGCGAATATTTTGCGAAACTTCGGTAACGGGGGCAGGGAATGGCGCGCACGGCTTTGTGGAAGGGGATTGCCGGGACGCTGGCGGCCGAGGTCGCTCGGGGCCATTTCCCCATCGGCGCGCGGTTGCCGAGCGAAGCGGAACTGTCGGTCCGGTTTGGCGTCAACCGCCATACCGTGCGCCATGCACTGGCGGATCTGGCGGAACGCGGCCTTGTTCATGCGCGGCGCGGCGCCGGGGTATTCGTGCTGGGGCGGCCCACGGATTACCCGCTCGGGCGGCGGGTGCGGTTCCATCAGGCGATGGAATCGGGCGGGCGCCTGCCATCGAAACAGCTAACGCGGCGCGAGACGCGGCCCTCGGATGCGAAAGAGGCGCAGGCGCTTGGGCTGGTGACGGCAGAGCCGGTGCTGGTGGTCGAGGGGCTTTCCTCGGCCGACGGACAACCGCTGGCGGTGTTTCGTTCGGTCTTTCCGGCGGCGCGCCTGCCCGGTCTTGCGGCGGCTTTTGAAGGCGAAAGTTCGATCACGCGCGCGTTAGCGGCGGTGGGGGTGGCAGATTATACCCGCGCCTCGACGCGGCTCTCGGCCAGGGCCGCCAGCACCATGGTGGCGCTGGCGCTGCAGATCCCCGAAGGCGCGCCGGTTCTGCGCACGACTTCTGTCAATGTGGACGGCGAAGGGGTGCCGGTCGAGTTCGGCACCACCTGGTTTGCCGGCGAGAGGGTGACGCTGACCGTGACACCGGAGGCGGGTTAGGCCTCGTATTTCTCAAGAAATGCCTCGGCCCGGAGGCTGCGGAAATCCGCGAGCACCGCGCGCAGGCGGCTGTGATCCCAATCCCACCAGGCCAGGGTGAGCAGCCGTTCGATCACGCTGTCGGAAAAGCGCATCCGGATCAGCCTGGCCGGGCTGCCGCCGACGATGGCGAAGGCGGGGACGTCTTTGGTGACCACTGCGCCAGAGGCGACGATGGCGCCGGTGCCGATCGTCACATCGGGTTTGATGATTGCGCCATGGCCGATCCAGCAATCGGGGCCAAGCACGGTGCGCCGCGCGGCGCGGGCCTGGAAAAAGGCGGGATCGTCTTCGGCATCGTCGAAATACCAGGAAGAGCGATAGAGGAAGTGATGTTGCGCGGCATGGGCGAAGGGGTGGTCGGTCGGCCCGATCCGCGTGAGGGCGGCAATATTGGCGAATTTGCCAACCGTGGTATTGGCGATGTCGGAGAGGCGTTCGGCATAGGCGTAATCGCCGAAGTTTGAGTTCAGCACGCGGGTGCCTTCGCCGACCTCGCAGTAAGCGCCGAAGGTAGAATTGGCGATATGGGTGTTGGGGTGGAGGAAGGGCGCAGTCGGCGAGAGGCGGGGCATTTTCCGGGGCTTTCAGGTCAAGGGTCCGCCGGGTGGCTGACATGGGAGCCTCCGGCGGGGATATTTAAGGACAGATGAAAGGGGCAGGGCGCGCGCTTTACGCCCCCTTGATCAGTTTGCGGCGGATCCAGCCCGAGAGGCTGTCGAGTGCCATGACCATGAGGACGATCAGGATCATGTAATAGGCGACATCCTCCCAGTCTTTCTGGGTGATGATGGCTTGCGTGAGCAGGAGGCCGATGCCGCCGCCGGTGATGGCACCGATGACGGTGGCGGAGCGGGTGTTCGACTCAAAAAGGTAGAGCACTTGCGACATCAGGACCGGCGTGACCTGGGGCAGCACACCGAAGCGGGCGCGTTGCAGCGTGGTGGCGCCGGTGGAGCGAACGCCCTCGACCTGCTTTTCGTCGATGTTTTCGAGGGCTTCGGAGTAGAGTTTGCCGAAAGTGCCGGTATCGGTGATCAGGATCGCCAATGCGCCGGTCATCGGGCCGGGGCCGAAGGCGCGGGCCAGCACGATGGTCCAGATCAGCGCATCGACGCCGCGGATGAAATCGAAAACCCGGCGCATCACAAAGCGCAGCGGCCCCAGCGGGTTGAAGTTCCGCGCCGCCATGAAGGCCAGCGGCAGGGCCACGAGTGCTGCGAGAAAGGTGCCGATGAAGGCCATAAGCAGGGTCTCGAACAGCGCCCAGGCGACCTCGCCATGGTGCCACATTTTGTTGGTCCAGAACTCGGACGCCATATAGCTGAGATTGGAGCGGGCAGGGTCGACACGCTCAGCTGAAAAGGCGAGCGACGCGAGCTCCCAGGGGGATTTCTGGAAGAAGGGGCTGTCGGCGGTGAAGAAAAACAGGGCCCAGCCGGCCTGGTAGCGGAAGGTCTCGACCTTGGAGCGGGAATAGTTGAAGCGGCCTGCAGGGGTGGTGACGGTGATCAGCCGGTCTGAGGCGTTGATCCAGGAAGGCAGTGGCTCGGGCGCGTCGAGGATCAGGCTCTGGCCGTCATCCGAGGGCCTGATGTCGATGGTGCCGTAATCCGGGACGACGTAGCGCGCGCCGAGGCTGTCATAGGTGACGATATTGCCGGAGCCGAGGTCGATTGTGGTGACGCCATCAGTGACGGTAACCCAGTCCGGCAGCAGGCCGGGCGGGTAGGCACCGCGGTTCTCGCCATCCTTCGAGATTGTCAGGGCGCCACTGCGATTGTCACGGGTCACATGGGTCTTATGCGCCCAGAAATCGGTCAGCAGCACGGCGGCATTGTCGGTCTTGGCCCGCGCGGCGATGCCCGGGATGTCGAAGGCAAAGAAGATCCAGGTCAGATAGGCGAGGATCACGCCTGGCACCAGGAAAGACATCCGGGCGCGTTTTCGGAAGCTCGCGATCAGGGCGTCGGCGGAGGGGGCGGTTCCGGGCGGGGCGTTCAGGCTCATGGTCATGGCTCAGACCCTTGTCTTCTGGACCGCGCCCCGGACGAGGCGGGTGCGGTAAAAATCGGTGACCTGGTCGATCAGCACGATGGTGAGGAACAACAGAAGGAAAATCGCGACCACCTGGTCGTATTTGCCCGCGCCCCATTGCATGGCGAGTTTCAGGTCATAGCCGATGCCGCCCGAACCGACGAAGCCGAGGATCGCCGAGGCGCGGACATTGATCTCGAACCTGAGCATCAGGTAGGACAGCCAGTTCGGCGCAACCTGGGGGATAACGCCCAGCCACATCCGCTGCAGCCAGCCGGCGCCGACAGATGTCAGGCCCTCGACCGGTTTTACGTCGGCGTTTTCAGCGACTTCGGAGAAGAGTTTTCCAAGCGCGCCCGCCGTATGCAGGCTGATCGCGATCATCGCCGGCACCGGGCCGCCGCCGAGGATGAAGATCAGCATCAGGGCGATCACGATCTCGGGGATGGAGCGCGTGAGGTCCATCATGCGGCGAAAGACCGGCGTCAGGCGCGGCCAGCGGGCAAGGCCGCGGGTTGCCAGAAGGGCCAGCAAAGCAGCCGTAAAGCCGCCGATCAGGGTCGAGACGGCGGCGATATTCACCGTCTCCATCAAAGACGGCAGGAATTGCAGGAAGAGGCCGGGGATGTTTGCGCGTCTGTCCCAGGCCTCGGAAATCACTTCGGAGGGGAAAGCGAAGATCTGTGGCAGCCCGTTGATGAAACCGCCCGCATTGCGGCTTTCGGCAAGCCGGAAGCCCGCGATCATCAGCGCGACAAACAGCGCCAGGATGATGCCGCTATAGAGGCGGCGGCGGCGCACCATGTCGAGATAGGCCTCGCTGGTGCCAGGTGGCGTGGCAGGTGGCATGGCACCTGGTTTTCGGTCTGGTCCTGGTCCGTAAGCGATATCGACCATGATGCCCCCACATAAAAAGAGGCCGGGCCTTCGGATTGCGCGAAGGCCCGGCTTTGGGTCTGGTTAGATTACTGGCTGTCTTGCAGTTTGCGGGCCTCGACGATGCCGATATAGGCCTCATGGGTGACCGGCACGAAGTCTTTGGCCTCGCCGGCGGCGACGCCGTAAGCGCATTCCTTATTGGTTTCATGCAGGTCGGCGGTCAGCTTGATGACCTTGTCCTTCACATCCTGCGGCAGCGCCTTGCGGAGGACCATCGGGCCTTCCGGGATCAGGGCCGAGCGCCAGATTTCCTGGATGTCGTTCATATTGACGAGGCCGGCATCAGCCGATTTGCGGAAGGCGCCCGAATTGTAGCCGTCTTCCCATTCGCCAAGGCCGTCGGCCCAGGCGACAGCGGCGTCGAAATCACCATTGGCGACGCCGACGATGGATTGCTCATGACCGCCCGAGAAACGGACTTCCGAGAAATACTGGTCCAGCGGGCCGAATTTCGCGACCATTTCAGCGCCGGGAACCAGGTAGCCCGAGGTCGAATTCGGCTCGGCAAAGGCGAATTTCTTGCCTTTGGCGTCTTCGAGCGTCTTGATGCCGGAATCGGTGCGAGCGAAGGCGATCGAATAATAGCCGGTCGATCCGTCCATGTTTTGCTTGGTCAGAACCGCCTCAACCGAGTCCGGGTCGGTGATATAGGCTTTGGCATAACCGCTCGCGCCCATCCAGGCGAGGTCGATGGTGCCGCCGAGCAGGCCCTGGATCACGCCATCATAATCGGCGGGGGTGAAGACCTTGACCGGAACGCCAAGCGCTTCTTCGATGGCAGCGCGGTAGCACTCGTTCGAGGTCATGCGGTCCTGGGCGTTCTCGCCGCCGAGGATGCCGAGGTTGAACTGTTTGATTTCCTGTGCCTGGGCCATGCCGGTCAGGGCGGTGGTCACGGCCAGAGCCAGTGCGATCTTTTTCATGGTCTTCTCCATGGAGGGGGAAAGAAAAACCCCGGCACGCGGGCGCGTCCGGGGAATGGGTTACGACATCAGCGTATCGGCGTAAGAGCGGTCTGCGCCGGTGTCGGTCGGGATCGCGGTCGAGGTCGCAGCCTCGTTGAACGACTCATCGGCGCCGTAGATGTCACGCGCCACGCCGGTCGAAAGCTGGTCAGGCGTGCCGTCGAACACCACGCGGCCATCGCGCATCCCGATCACGCGGTCACAGTAACGGCGCGCGGTGTCGAGCGTGTGGAGATTGGCGATCACCATGCGGCCGTCTTCGAGATTGATCGCTTTCAGCGTGTCCATCACGACCTGGGCGTTCATCGGGTCGAGCGAGGCGATGGGCTCGTCGGCGAGGATGATCTTCGGGTCCTGCATCAGCGCACGGGCAATCGCGACGCGCTGCTGCTGGCCGCCGGACAGAGCTTCGGCGCGTTTCGGGGCCTGTTCCTGGATCCCGAGCCGGTCGAGGATTTCCAGCGCTTTCAGAATGTCGGTGCGCGACCAGATGTTGAACAAGGTCTGCAAAGACGAGCGGCGGTTCAGAATGCCATGCAGCACATTCGAGGCCACATCCATGCGCGGCACCAGATTGAACTGCTGGAAGATCATCGCGCATTGGCTTTGCCAGGCGCGGGCGTCGCGGCCCTTCAGCGCCAGCACATTGCGGCCATCGACGAGGATCTCGCCTGAAGACGCGTCCAGCAGGCGGTTCATCATCCTGAGGAAGGTGGATTTACCCGCCCCCGACCGCCCGATGATGCCCACAAAACCCGGGCCGTCGATGCGGAAACTGACATTGTCCACGGCCGCTTTCTGGCCAAACATCCGGGTAACGGATTTTACTTCCAGCATGAGGGTCCGCCTGTGATTTCCTCAGGCGGACCTATTGGGCTTTTGTGACATCGGGGTCTCTCCGATGTGAAACTTGCGTAACGGCGGCGGGCCTGGTCCCGCTTTACCTTGAGGGAATGACCTTGCCGGGGTTCATCAGCCCGGAAGGGTCGAGTGCCGATTTCACCGCCCGCATGACATCCAGCGCCACCGGATCCTTTCTGCGCCGCATCGAGGCCAGTTTCGACAGACCGATTCCATGTTCGGCCGAGAAAGAACCGCCAAGTTCTGCGACCATATCCTCGATGCAGTTCATCACCTGATCCTCATGGCCCTCTGTTGCCGGATAGACCGAGAAATGCTGATTGCCGTCGCCCAGATGCCCGACCGTGATCGTTCCCGCGCCGGGCGAGATCGCTTCAAGCCGGGCCGAGATGCCGGTCAGGAACATGTCCACCCGGTCCACCGGCAGGCAGATATCGGTATCCACAAACGGGTGGATGCCGTGACAGATTTCGGCAGCGGCCTCGCGCCGGGCCCAGATTGCCATGCGCTGTGCCTCGGATTGAGCAATGATGGCGTCTTCGATCAGCCCCTCTTCGAGCATCGCGCCCAGGACAGATTCCAGCTTTGCGACCAGTGGCACCTGGCCATCCGGGCCTGGATCGGCCTCTTCGGCGGATGTCGTCGCGGCCTCGATCAGCAGCGTCACCGGCGGGATGGTCGCGAAGGGCTGGCCAAGATCGGGGCGTATTTTCGTCAGTTGGCGCGAGTAATCCTCGGGCATCAGTTCAAAGGCCTCGACGCGACCGCCGGTCGCTTCCTGCATCCGATTGAGCAGGCCAAGTGCCTTTGGCAGGCTGTCTGCCGCCACAACTGCGGTGGCATGGGCGCGGGGCGCCGGGACCAGCTTCATCACCGCGGCCGTGATGATGCCCAGAGTGCCTTCGGCGCCGATGAACAGCTGTTTCAGATCATAGCCGGAATTGTCTTTATGCAGCTCGCTCATCAGGTTCAGCACCCGGCCATCAGCCAGCACCACCTCAATCCCGAGACAAAGCCCGCGCGTGGAGCCATAACGCAGCACGTTCGAGCCGCCTGCATTGGTCGACAGCGCGCCGCCAAGCATCGCCGAGCCGCGCGCGCCGAACCAGAGCGGGAAGTAAAGCCCTTCGGCCTCGGCGGCTTCATGGATCTTTTGCAGGATAACGCCCGCTTCGGCGATCACGAGGCGCGCGCCCGCGCGCAGCTCGCGGATGCGGTTCATCCGGTCAAGGCTGATCATCACGCCGCCCACAGCCATCGTGCCGCCGACAAGGCCGGTATTGCCGCCGATCGGGACCACGCTTACCCCGGCCTCTGCCGCCGCGCGCAGGCAGGCCGCCACTTCGGCGGTCGAGCCAGGTCGCAGCACCGCGACGGGCGTGCCGTGGTAATGGCCCATCCAGTCATCGGCATATTTGCGCATGTCGTCGCCGGTCAGCACATAGGCCGCGCCGATCGCGGCCTGCAATTCCGTCAGCACCCTGTCCATCCGGCTTTCTCCTGATTTCCGTCAGGGGAGTATCTGCGCGCCGCCGCCACCGGGATCAAGCAAGATCAGAGGATCAGGAAGCCGGTATGAGGCAGCGCCATCGGTAGTGCCGGCCAGGAAGGCCGCAGCGGCAGGGGGTTCGGTGGTCAAACTGTCGCGCGGCAGGCCATTGCCGCCGCGCCCGTGCCGCAGGTCGCCTGTTTCACGACGTTTAGCGCCACGTCGGTCTCACCGCCGGTGACGGGGCCTTCGTTCGGAAAATTTCTTTGCCTCCCGAAGGACGAAAGCCCCATTCAGCTACCGACCAAGCCGCCACCAGGCAACGCGTGAAGTCGGGGGCCGCTCTGATACCGCGTGTGGCCGGTTCCGGATCAGCAAGGAATCTCCGGTCGGGAGCCTGTAGCGGGCAGCCGATGTGATGCCGGTGGTTTTCAGGATAAGGGCCTGGCCGCGCGCCCTTTGCTGAGGCGGGTGTATGACGAAATGCGCTGAAAATGCAGAGTAATCGCCCGGATGATCCTCCTGGGCGTAAAGTCAGTCTATCTCATTTTCAACCCCCGCCCCTGGCGGTCGGCGGCGCGCAAAAGAAAACCGCTGACACCCGGATGGGGTGCCAGCGGTGTTTTCTGATGACGTCAGC
The DNA here is from genome assembly GCF_058313095.1 of Pseudogemmobacter sp. TB195. Lineage (NCBI taxonomy): Bacteria > Pseudomonadati > Pseudomonadota > Alphaproteobacteria > Rhodobacterales > Paracoccaceae > Pseudogemmobacter > Pseudogemmobacter sp. TB195. Next base: position 22,297 of record NZ_JBZEGG010000001.1, on the reverse strand, counting down.
GATCTCAGTCGATGATTGCGTTCAACGTCCTGGATGGGCGCATCACAGCGGCGGTTTTTGCGGCGTCACCATGATAATAGCCGCCAAGATCGACCGGCTTGCCACGATCAGCGCGCAGCTCGGCGATGATGGTGGCCTCACCTTCCGACAGGGCTTTCGCGATGGGGGCGAATTCCGCAGCCAGTTCGGCGTCGGAATTCTGTTTCGCCAGCGCATCGGCCCAATAAAGCGCGAACCAGAAATGGCTGTCGCGATTGTCGGGCTGACCGGCCTTGCGGCCCGGGCTGCGGTCATGATCCAGGATGCCCTGGGTTGCCTGATCCACGGCTGCGCCAAGGACGCGCGCCTTCTCATTGCCGGTCGCTTCCGCAAGGAAGCTCAGGCTTTCGCCAAGCGCGCAGAATTCACCGAGGCTGTCCCAGCGGAGGTGGTTTTCCTCCATCAGCTGCTGGACATGTTTCGGGGCCGAGCCGCCGGCGCCGGTCTCGAACATGCCGCCGCCCTGCATCAGTTTCACGATGGACAGCATCTTGGCCGAGGTGCCCAGTTCCAGGATCGGGAAGAGGTCGGTCAGGTAGTCACGCAGCACATTGCCGGTGATCGCGATCGAATCTTTGCCCGCGCGGATGGTCTCGAACGAAAGCCGGGTCGCCTCGCGCGGTGCCAGAACCTGGAATTTCGCCTCGACGCCTTTATCCTTCAGGATCGGGCGGACATAGGCCAGCAGTTCCCGGTCATGGGCGCGGGCCTCATCCAGCCAGAAGATCGCCTGGCAGCCTTCGAGCCGCTGGCGGTCGATGGCCAGCTGCACCCAGTCGAGGATCGCGGCTTTGCGGGTCGAACACAGGCGCCAGATATCGCCCTTTTCCACCCTATGCTCGTGCAGCACATCGCCATTCGCCGCGATGACGCGGACGGTGCCATCCTCGGGGATTTCGAAGGTGGTCGGGTGCGAGCCATATTCCTCGGCCTTTTGTGCCATCAGCCCGATATTCTGCACCGTGCCGGCGGTCGCGGGATCCAGCGCGCCGGTTTCGATGAAATATTTCACGCTTTCATCATAGACGGGGGCGTAAGACGTATCCGGGATCACGCAGACCGTGTCTGCCTCTTTGCCATCCGGACCCCAGCCCTTGCCGCCCGCACGCAAAAGCGCCGGCATCGAAGCGTCGATGATCACATCCGAGGGCACATGCAGGTTGGTGATGCCCTTGTCTGAATTCACCATGTAAAGCGGCGGGCGCGCGGCCATCGTGGCATCGACATCGGCAAGGATCGCCTCGCCATCCGGCAGCGCCCTGATCTGCGCGAGCAGGCTGCCAAGCCCGCCATTCGCGTCAAGATCCGCAAGGCCCGGGTGTTTCTCGTAAACCGGCTTCAGCCAGGCCTTCACCACATGGCCGAAGATAATCGGGTCCGAGACCTTCATCATCGTGGCCTTCAGATGGACCGAGAACAGGATGCCTTCGGCTTTGGTCTTTTCGATCTCATCCGCCAGAAACGCATCCAGCGCCTTTGCCGACATGAAGGTCGCGTCAACCACGGTGCCTTCGGGCAGGCTGACGCCCTCTTTCAGCACGGTGACCTTGCCGGATGCGCCCGACAGCTCGATCTTCACGGGGCCGGCCTGTGCCGCGCTCAGGGTCACCGAAGTCTCGTTGGAGAAGAAATCGCCGCCCGACATCGCAGCCACGCGCGTTTTGCTGTCGCTGGCCCATTTCCCCATCGAATGCGGATGCGCTTTCGCGTAGTTCTTGACCGCTTTCGCGGCACGGCGGTCGGAATTGCCTTCGCGCAATACCGGGTTCACGGCCGAGCCCTTGATCGCATCGTAACGCGCGCGGATCTCTTTTTCCTCGGCCGTGGCCGGTTCCGCCGGGTAATCCGGCAGCGCGTAGCCCTGGCCCTGCAGTTCCCTGATCGCCGCCACCAGCTGCGGCACCGAGGCAGATACGTTCGGGAGCTTGATCACATTGGCCTCGGGGGTCTTCACCCATTCGCCAAGACCCGCAAGATCATCCGCCTGTTTCTGCGCCGCGGTCAGACGTTCCGGGAAGGCCGAGATGATGCGGCCCGCCAGCGAAATATCACGGGTCGCAACCGAGATCCCGGCCGCTTTCGCAAAACGCCGGACGATCGGCAGCAGCGAGTATGAGGCGAGTTCCGGTGCCTCATCCACTTTGGTGTAAACGATTGCGGGCATTCCCTTGTCGGCCATGGTCGGCTGATCCTCCGTTAGCGATTCACGTCATCCGCCCGGGGCTGAATGGGGCGGTCAATGCCGGGGCCCCGTGCCTTTGGTGCAGCCCTGACGACCCCGCGCCCGAGCTGCCCTGAGAGGGGCAATTCAACTCTGTGCCTCTTCTGGGCGACAGTTGCCGCCGGTGCAACTGTGCAACTGCAGCAAGGACCGATTTTTCCGTATTTTCGCCGGTTTTGCGGGGCCAATAGGGCCCGTCAGGGCCTGATTATCATAACAAGCCCGGGCCTTCCGGCAGAATGTGATCACAACTGGCGGCACAGCGGGGCTTGTGCAAATCCCGACGGGGCCGGAAAACGGGTGAAACACCTGTGAGGAGCCCGCCCGGATGCCCGATTCACATGATACCGCCCATTGGGTGATCACACCCCCGCCGCAGCCGGGCCTGCCGGTCCGGGGCACGGATGCGCGCTTTCCGGTCGGGCGCATTTTCTGCATCGGGCGCAATTATGCCGCCCATGCGGTCGAGATGGGCCATGACCCGGATCGTGAGCCGCCATTCTTCTTTCTCAAAAGCGCGGACAGCATCCTGACCGAGGATACGATGCCTTACCCGGCTGCAACCTGCGATCTGCATCACGAGGTCGAGCTGGTGGTGGCACTATCCAAAGGGGGGCGGGACATACCTGAAAGCGCGGCGCCGGATCATGTCTGGGGCTATGGCATCGGCCTCGACATGACGCGCCGCGACCTCCAGTCCGAGGCGAAAAAGCTCGGCCGCCCCTGGGAGATCGCGAAAAGCTTCGAAAACTCCGCGCCTTGCGGACCGCTGATGCCAGTGGCCCAGATCGGTCACCCGGTATCCGGCGCCATCACGCTTGATGTGAATGGCAAGCGCCGCCAGGAGGGCGATCTGAACCAGATGATCTGGAAAGTGCCGGAAATCATCGCGGTACTGTCGCGGTTCTTCACCCTTCGCTCCGGCGATATCATCATGACCGGCACCCCTGCGGGCGTCGGAGCGGTGGGGCGCGGTGACCTGCTGGTGGCCCATATCGATGGCATCGGGGATCTCACGCTGCATCTCGCCTGATCCGGTGCGAAGACCTGCACGGGCTTTTCTCTGTGGGCGCACTGACCTATGCAGGGCGCATATTCATCAGGAGGCGCCCATGATCCCCGATCTTGCAACCCTGTTGCCGCTGGTGGCGCTTTTGTTCGTGGTCGGCGCGCTTGCCGGGATCATTGCCGGGCTTCTGGGCGTTGGCGGCGGCATCGTGCTGGTGCCGGCCTTTTTCTATGTCTTCACCGCGCTTGGCTATGGCGGGCCGCAGGTCATGCAGGTCTGCCTTGCGACCTCGCTCGCAACGATCATCTTCACCTCGATCCGTTCCGTCATGGCGCATAACCGCAAGGGCGCCGTCGACTGGGAGGTGCTGAAGACCTGGGCGCCGGGGATTGTGATCGGCGCGATCCTTGGAATGCTGGCAGCAAGCCAGATGCGATCAGACGCGCTGCAGGCGATTTTCGGCGTGCTGGGAATGCTCGTGGGGCTTTACATGGCCTTTGGCAGGCAAAGCTGGCGCATCGCCGACATGATGCCGACCGGGCCGGTGCGGGCCGTGCAATCCTCGGTGCTGGGCTTTCTGTCCGTGCTGATGGGGATCGGCGGCGGATCTTTTGGCGTGCCGCTGATGACGCTTTACGGCGTGCCGATCCACCGCGCTGTGGCGACGGCGTCGGGCTTTGGCATCACCATCGCGGTGCCGTCGGTGATCGGGTTTCTGTTCATGCCGCTGGACCCGGCCACGCGCCCGCCGCTGACGCTCGGCGCGGTGAACCTGCCGGCCTTCGCCGTGGTGATCGGCATCACCATGGTCACCACCAGCTATGGGGTGAAACTGGCCCATGCGATGGACCCGAAGCCGCTGAAACGTATTTTCGCGGTCTTCCTGATCTGTGTCGCGGCCAATATGCTGCGCAAGGCGCTTGGCTGGTAAGGGCAGAAACCTTCCCCCTGGGGTAAGCTGCCGCATTGCCAGGCCCCTGCGGATCGGGCATCTTGCCGCCCGATGACTCGGAACCTTATCCAGAAGCTTACCGGGGCGATGATCGCCTGCCTCATGGTTCTTGCCATGACGGTAACGGCCTATGCGCATAAGGTGCCGGCGGGCGATGATCTCGCCATGCGCAATTTCATCATGGCGGGCGGCAATCTCAACGAGCTTTGCGGCGATGGCATTTTCGCGCCGGGTGACTGTCCGCTGTGCCGGCTGAGCGATACGGCCACCGTGCCCGAGCCGCCTGCGGGTCTGTCAGAAATCACCTATCGCTTTGTTCTGGCGCTGGAGCCGGTGCCTCCGGCCCCCATTGGCGCGGCATTTGCCTGGTCGATCCCCGAGGCGCGCGGCCCTCCTGCCATCTGAGAGCGGATGTCTTTGCACCGGCAGATGCCGGTTACCCCTCTGATGGAAAACGGAACAGAACGATGAAAATTCTCAGCGCGGCTCTGGCTGCATTCATGATCTCGGGCGTGGTCTCGGGTGCGGCTTTCGCACATGGCTTCAAGGGCGGCGATCTTGAAATCGGCCATCCCTATATCCCGACCCCGCCCGCTGTGGCGAAAACTGCGGGGGGCTTTCTCAAGATCACCAATACCGGGACCGAACCCGACCGGCTGATCGGGATCGAAAGTGATCTGGCCGAAAAGTCCGAACTGCATGTGACAGAGCTGGATGCGAATGGCGTCACCACGATGAACCATGTGCCGGTGCTGGAAATCCCTGCCGGCGAGACCGTCGCGCTGGAGCGTGGCGGCTATCACATCATGTTCATGGGTCTGAAGCAGAGCCTGAAAAAAGGCGAAATGGTTCCCGGCACCCTGGTCTTTGAACGGGCGGGCCGGATCGATGTGGAATTCTCGATCGACGAACCGAAAGAGGCCGAGGATCATAGCGGTCACTGACCGGGATCCAGGCATCGGCCCGGGTAAAAGAGAAAGGGCGGGTGCCATGCACCCGCCCTTTGCTATTTCTGCGGGCAGTGCGGGGTCAGGCGTGGATCGCGCCAAGACCGCAGGCCAGCGCCGCTTCGCGCACTGCTTCGGAATAGGTCGGATGGGCGTGGCAGGTCAGCGCCAGATCCTGCGCCGAGGCGCCAAATTCCATCGCGACACAGACCTCATGGATCAGATCGCCCGCACCAGGCCCGATGATATGACAGCCGAGAATGCGGTCGGTATCTTTATCGGCCAGCAGCTTGACGAAACCATCCGCCTGGAACACAGCCTTGGCGCGGGCATTGCCCATGAAGGGGAATTTGCCGACTTTATAAGCGCGGCCTTCCTCTTTCAGCTGCTCTTCGGTCTTGCCAACGCTGGCGACTTCGGGCGTCGAATAGACCACGCCGGGGATCACGCCGTAATTCACATGACCCGCCTTGCCGGCGATAACCTCGGCGACCGCCATACCCTCATCCTCGGCCTTATGGGCGAGCATCGGGCCGGGAACCGCGTCCCCAATGGCATAGATGCCCGGGACCGAGGTCTGCCAGTGGTCATCGACCTTGATCTGGCCGCGCGGCAGGATCTCGACGCCGATGGCCTCGAGGCCCAGCCCGTCGGTAAAGGGTTTGCGCCCGGTGGCGACGAGGACGACATCGGCCTCGATCTCGCCCGCCGAATCGTCTTTTTTCAGCTTCCAGGCAACTTTCGCGCCTTTTTTCGTGCGCTCCACCACCTGGACGGCGGCGCCGAGCACGAATTTGAACCCTTGTTTCGTAAGGATCTTCTGGAAGCTTTTCGCAACTTCGGCATCCATGCCAGGGGTGATCGCGTCGAGATATTCCACAACGGTCACTTCGGCGCCGAGACGGGCATAGACCGAGCCCATTTCCAGCCCGATGACGCCTGCACCGATCACGACCATGCTTTTCGGGATCTTCGGCAGCGCGAGCGCACCGGTCGAGGTGACAATGACCTGTTCGTCGATGGTGATGCCCGGCAGGACCGAGGGCACCGAGCCGGTGGCGATGATGATGTTTTTCGCGGTATGCGTTTCATCGCCGACCTTGACCTGACCGGCGGCAGGGATTGAGCCCCAGCCCTTGAGCCAGGTCACCTTGTTCTTTTTGAAGAGGAATTCGATCCCCTTCGTATTGCCGGTCACCACATCATCCTTGTAGCGCAGCATCCGTTCCCAGTCGACTTTGGGATTGGCCCCCATCAGGCCCATTTTCTCGAAGTTCTCATGAACTTCGTGCAGCTGGTGCGTGGCATTCAGCAGCGCTTTCGACGGAATGCAGCCGATGTTCAGGCAGGTGCCGCCAAGGGTTTCACGCCCTTCGACACAGGCGGTTTTCAGGCCAAGTTGCGCGGCATGGATCGCGGCCACATAGCCGCCGGGGCCGCCGCCGATCACGATAACGTCGAAATCTGCCATGGGTGGTTTCCTTGTACTGGCGGAGAGCCGGGGGCTGCCTGCCCCAGGCGAACATCGGTTTTCCTGAACCGGTGGCGCGATTGATGCGCGCACCCCGGGGATATTTGTGGGCCGGAGAAAGTCAGGCCAGGATCTGGATCAGCAGGGCGATCAGCGAGACCGGGTCAGAGCTGCCGAAGAAAAAGAGGAACGGCGGGGAGGCGACTTCCTGCATGGATGCGCTTTCACAAAGGGCCTGGGCCGAACAGGGCGACCCCGGCGAGCGTAAGTGTGGCGATCAGGCCGGCCAGCCAGATGAGCGAGCGCCAGGGGGCAAGGCCAAGCCCGTAGGCCGGGATATAGAGCACGCGGGCCGCGACATAGATCCAGGCGGCGGTGGCGGTAAGGGACGAGGTCTTGCCCGCCAGCACCAGGATCAGCACCAGCGGCGCGAACATCGCCAGCCCTTCGAAGCCGTTTGTGACGGCGCGGCGCAACCGTCCCAGGCGCGGCGACATGTCTACCGTCTGATCGCGCGGGCCGGCATTGTAGCGTGGCCCGAGTTCACGGTTCATCTGCGCCCCGGCAATGCCGATGGCCACAACCTGCAGCAGCACGGCACATGTCAGGGCGCTGAGCTCGGGTGCCATCATGCTGTCCTGATGAATTCTGCCGAGGTGATATGCCCAAGCGCCTGTTGCGCCTTGAGCCATTCACGGGCGGCGGTGGGATCATTGACCGAAAACAGGAAAAGGCGGCCGCCATCGCTGCCGGCCCAGATCTGCAGCTGGGTCAGCCCGGTATCGCCGAAGGCAGGGTCATGCCCGGAAAAGCTTGCAAGGCCGGTGCGGACGAGGACTTGTTCCATTCTTGATCTCCATTCCCGAAAATGACGGCATTGTGCCGAACGTGCTCAGGTATAGCGGGCAGAGCCAGGATCGGTTCCGCCCGCCGCGAGAGGATTATGCGGTGCCTGGCCCGGATCAGAGATCCATAAGCAGACGGCGCGGGTCTTCCAGCGCCTCTTTGACGCGGACGAGGAAGGTCACGGCGCCTTTGCCGTCGACGATGCGGTGATCATAGGAAAGCGCCAGATACATCATCGGGCGGATCACGATCTGGCCGCCCACGACGACCGGGCGATCCTGGATCTTGTGCATGCCGAGGATCCCGGATTGCGGCGGGTTCAGAATCGGCGAGGACATCAGCGAGCCGTAGACACCGCCATTCGAGATGGTGAAAGAGCCGCCCTGCATTTCCGCCATGGTCAGCTTGCCGTCCCGGGCGCGCAGACCAAGCTCGGCGATCTTCTTCTCGATCGCGGCAAAGCCCATCTGATCGGCGTCACGCACCACCGGCACGACAAGGCCCGTCGGCGTCCCGACCGCCACGCCCATATGAACGTAGTTTTTATAGACGACATCGGTGCCGTCGATCTCGGCATTGACCTCGGGCACTTCTTTCAGGGCATGGGTGCAGGCCTTGACGAAGAAGGACATGAATCCGAGCTTGACGCCGTGCTTCTTCTCGAACTGGTCCTTATATTCGTTCCGCAGCTGCATGATCCCCGACATATCCACCTCATTATAGGTGGTCAGCATGGCGGCGGTGTTCTGTGCGTCTTTCAACCGGCGCGCGATGGTCTGGCGCAGGCGGGTCATCTTGACGCGCTCTTCGCGCGCGGCGTCATCGGCAGGCACAGGCGCGCGTGGGATCGCGGCGGGCGCAGGCGCAGGCGCGACAGCAGCGGCCGCAGCGCCCGGGGCACCGGCCACGGCACGCGCCACGTCTTCCTTCATCACCCGGCCATCCTTGCCGGAAGCCTGGACCTGGTCACGGGTGAGCCCGGCTTCGGCCATGGCTTTCTTGGCCGAGGGCGCGTCTTCGACATCCTTGCCTGCCGGGGCGGGCGCGGCTTTCGGGGCCTCGGCTTTGGCAGCGGGGGCTGCAGAGGCGGCGCCGGCGGCACCTTCGCTTACGATCGCGAGACGCGCATTGGCGGCGACGGTCTCGCCTTCCTGGGCGATGATCTCGACCAGAACGCCGGCGACGGGCGAGGGGACCTCGACCGAAACCTTGTCGGTTTCGAGTTCGCAAAGCATCTCGTCCTGGGCCACCGTGTCACCGACCTTTTTGAACCAGGTGGAAACGGTTGCCTCGGACACGGATTCGCCGAGTGCGGGGACCATTACGTCAGTCATCTTCTCAACTCCTTAGCCCCCTTGGTCTGGCGGGCATCAGTCAGATTTCGATTTCCCCGCGCGCGACCCGCGCGGGAGGAAATTCAGTCAGCAAGCGCCGCAGCAACCAGGGCGGTCTGTTCGGCTTTGTGGCGGGACGCCAGGCCAGTCGCGGGCGAGGCCGAGGCCACGCGGCCCGCATAGGCCGGGCGGGTGGTGGTGCCGCGCACGCGGGTCAGCAGCTGCTCCAGCTCCGGCTCGATGAAAGACCAGGCGCCCTGGTTCTTCGGCTCTTCCTGGCACCAGACGAAATCGGCATTGGCGAAACGCGCCAGTTCGATCTGCAGGGCCACGGTCGGGACCGGGTAGATCTGTTCCAGGCGCAGCAGGTAGACGTCATCGAGACCGCGCGCATCGCGTTCCGCGAGCAGGTCGTAATAGACCTTGCCCGAAGAGATCACCACGCGGCGGATCTTGTCATCGGCCTGCAGTTTCGTTTCCGAATTGCCCTTCTGCGCATCATCCCAGAGGACGCGATGGAAGGTCGAGCCATCGGTGAAATCTTCAGCGTTCGAGATCGCCATCGGGTGGCGCAGCAAGGATTTCGGCGTCATCAGGATCAGCGGCTTGCGGAAATCGCGGTGCAGCTGGCGGCGCAGGATGTGGAAATAGTTCGCGGGCGTGGTGCAGTTCGCCACGATCCAGTTTTCCTCGGCCGAGAGCTGGAGGAAGCGTTCCAGACGCGCGGAAGAGTGTTCCGGCCCTTGGCCTTCGAAGCCATGCGGCAAGAGAACCACAAGACCCGACATCCGCAGCCATTTGCTCTCGCCCGAGTTCACGAACTGGTCGAACATGATCTGCGCGCCATTGGCGAAATCGCCGAATTGCGCTTCCCAGAGCGTCAGGGCGTTCGGCTCTGACAGCGAGTAGCCATATTCAAAGCCCAGGACCGCATATTCCGAGAGCATCGAATCGATGACCTCGTAGCGGGCCTGGCCGGCGCGGATATGGTTCAGCGGATAGTAACGCTCTTCGGTCGACTGGTCGACAATGCCGGAATGGCGCTGCGAGAAGGTGCCGCGGGTGCAGTCCTGGCCCGAGAGACGGACCGGGAAGCCCTCGACCTGAAGCGAGCCGAAGGCCAGCGCCTCGGCGGTGGCCCAGTCAAAGCCCTCGCCGGTCTCGAACATCTTCTTCTTGGCCTCGAACAGGCGGGTGATCGTCTTATGGGCGTCAAAGCCGTCGGGCAGGCGCGTCAGCGCGATGCCGATTTCCTGGAAGGTCTCGGGTTTGATCCAGGTCTCGCCGCGCTGGTAATTGTCGGCGCCAGGCCGGCTCATGGACTTCCAGCGCCCGTCCAGCCAGTCGGCCTTGTTGGGCTTATATTCCTTACCGGCCTCGAATTCCTCATTCAGATGGGCCTGGAAGGCGGCTTTCATATCCTCGATCTCACCCTCAGGGATGAGGCCGTCTTTCACCAGACGCTCGGTATAAAGCTGCAGCGTGGTCTTTTGCTTGCGGATGTTTTTATACATCGCCGGGTTGGTGAACATCGGCTCGTCGCCTTCGTTGTGACCAAAGCGGCGGTAGCAGAAGATGTCCAGAACCACGTCCTTGTGGAACTTCTGGCGGAATTCGGTCGCGATGCGCGCGGCATGGACCACGGCCTCGGGATCATCCCCGTTCACGTGGAAGATCGGTGCTTCGACCATCAGCGCGATATCGGTCGGATAGGGCGAGGTGCGCGAGAAATGCGGCGCGGTCGTAAACCCGATCTGGTTGTTCACGATGATATGGATACAGCCGCCGGTGCGGTGGCCCCGGATGCCCGACAATTGCAGACATTCCGCCACCACGCCCTGGCCCGCGAAAGCCGCGTCGCCGTGCAGGAGGATCGGCAGCACGGCCACACGCTCGGCCACGTCGTTCAGCTGGTCCTGTTTCGCGCGGACCTTGCCGAGGACGACGGGGTTCACCGCCTCGAGGTGCGAGGGGTTCGCGGTCAGCGAGACGTGGACGGTATTGCCGTCAAAGGTGCGGTCCGACGAGGCGCCGAGATGGTATTTCACATCGCCCGAGCCATCGACATCCTCGGGCTTAAAGCTGCCACCCTGGAATTCGTTGAAAATGGCGCGGTAGGGTTTCGCCAGCACGTTTGCCAGGATGTTCAGCCGGCCCCGGTGAGGCATGCCGATGACGATATCCTTGACGCCCAGCTGACCGCCGCGTTTGAAGATCTGCTCCATCGCCGGGATCAGCGCCTCGCCGCCATCAAGGCCGAAGCGCTTGGTGCCCATGTATTTCACATGGAGGAATTTCTCATAGCCCTCGGCCTCGACGAGCTTGTTGAGGATCGCGCGGCGGCCTTCACGGGTGAAAGCGATTTCCTTGCCATACCCCTCGATCCGCTCTTTCAGCCAGGAGGCTTCCTCGGGGTTCGAGATATGCATGTATTGCAGCGCAAATGTGCCGCAATAGGTGCGCTTCAGGATATCGGTGATCTGGCGCATCGAGGCATGGGTCAGGCCGAGCACATTATCAAGGAAGATCGGCCGGTCGAGATCCGCTTCGGAAAAGCCATAAGATGCCGGATCAAGCTCCGGGTGGTTGCTCTCATCGCGCATGTTCAGCGGATCGAGATCGGCGGCGAGGTGGCCGCGGATCCGGTAGGCGCGGATGATCATCAGCGCGCGGATGGAATCGATCACGGCGCGTTGCAGCTGCGCCTCGGTCAGATTGACGCCCTGATCCTGCGCCTTGGCCGCGATTTTCGATCCCGCAGCTTTCGCGTCTTTCGCCTGAGACAGCGGCCATTCGCCGGTCAGTGCGGCGGTCAGATCGTCCACCGGCTGCGGCGGCCAGTCGGCGCGGACCCAGGACGGGCCGGCGGCGGCCTTTCTCGCATCCGCCTCGCTGTCACCAAGCGCGCGGAAGAATTCTGCCCAGGCGGCATCGACCGAATTCGGATCAGCAGCATAGCGCGCCTGAAGCTGGTCGATGTAATCGGCATTGGCCCCGTCCATGAAAGACGAGGCATTGAAAGCGGCGGTGGGGGACTGGTCGGTCATGACTGGACCTCGGAGGAGTTGGGACCGTAACGGTTGGGACCGGGCGAGGATGGCAGCGCCATATGCCCGAAGAGAGAGGCGCCGGCGAGAAGCCCGGTTGGCGGATGGATATCGACGGGATTGGTATCGCTGTCGGCCAGCCTGCGGGCCGAGACGGCTGCAATCGGCAAAAGCGTCAATGCCGCAAGGCCCAGGCTTTGCGGCAGAGTGATATCGGGGACAGTGCCGTGCAGAAGCGCGAATGCAGTTACGGGCATTGCGAGGCCGGGCAACAGGAACACCCGCCATTCGGAGCGGGAAGCCCGCCCCGAAAACCGGAAAGACCGCAGGAAGCTGGTCTTTATGGCCTGCGCCAGTCGCATGATCAGCCCTTGATTGCTTTCAGCACAGCCTCGCCCAGCGTCGCGGGGCTGTCTGCCACCACGATGCCTGCGCTCAGCATGGCCTCGATTTTCGATTCCGCGTCACCTTTGCCGCCTGCGACGATCGCACCGGCATGACCCATGCGGCGCCCGGGAGGGGCGGTGCGGCCGGCGATGAAGCCAGCGGTCGGCTTCCAGCGGCCCTTTTTCTTCTCATCCGCCAGGAATTGCGCAGCTTCCTCTTCGGCGGAACCACCGATTTCGCCGATCATGATGATCGAATGGGTCTCAGGATCCGCGAGGAACATTTCCAAAACGTCAAGATGCTCGGTGCCCTTGATCGGGTCGCCGCCGATGCCGACAGCCGAAGACTGGCCAAGGCCCACATCGGTGGTCTGCTTCACTGCTTCATAGGTAAGCGTGCCCGAGCGCGAAACAACACCGACCGAGCCGACCGAGAAGATATTCCCGGGCATGATGCCGATTTTGCATTGCGAGGGCGTCATGACGCCAGGGCAGTTCGGCCCGATCAGGCGCGATTTCGAGTTAATCAGCGCGCGCTTGACCTTCATCATGTCGAGAACCGGGATGCCCTCGGTGATCGCCACGATCAGCGGGATCTCGGCATCGATCGCTTCGAGGATCGAATCCGCTGCGAAGGGCGGCGGCACATAGATCACGGTCGCATCGGCGCCGGTCTTTTCGACCGCATCATGGACCGAGTCGAAGACCGGCAGACCAAGGTGGCTTGAACCACCTTTGCCCGGGGTCACACCGCCGACCATTTTCGTGCCATAGGCAATCGCCTGCTCGGTGTGGAAGGTGCCCTGCGAGCCGGTGATGCCCTGGCAGATGACCTTGGTGGTATTGTTGATCAGAACGGCCATCCGGGCCTCCTTGAAGGTAACTTTTTGCAGATGTCGGCCTGGACGGACCAGGATGACGCATGTTCTTCGCTTTTGCCCGGCCTGCCTCAGGCCGGGATTACTTTGCGGTGCCGACCGCGATCATGGCGGCATTACCCGCCTGATACATGTCGTATTTCGCATCATAGCTGTTGCGTGTGGCCGTGCGGCTGTCGCGGGTCGGGCAGGTGATGATGATCTCGCGCCCGTCGACACGGCCCGCCTTTGCCATCTCTGCCTGCTCCTGGCAGACAGTAATGGGGTCGTTCTCCGGCGTCGCGTAACCGCCGCTGCACGCCGCAAGGGCGGACAGAAGAACGAGAGCAGGCACGGTCAGTCTGATGCGCATCTGATTGCTTCCTTACTGTAAACTCATTCTGCGGGTCCTGACCCGGAGGGCCACTAATCGGTCTGGGCCCACATGAAACTCACGCCACTGGTGTCTGCGGACGTACAGGTGGGGTCATTGCCCGAAGAGGTGACTTCTGCCCGCAGGCCGTCATTCTGCAGATCGAACGAGAGACAACCGTCTTCGCCGGTTTCTTCCACCGCCGTCTGCCCCGCCGCCGCGATGACCCCTGACAAAAGCGCCGCCGCCCGGTCAGAGCCGATGGTTTCCGATTGCACGAGGCAATAGCCGCCATCGCTCCAGGTCAGGGCGTAAATTTCCTCGGGGCCGGCGATTTCAGAGAAACCGGCCTCGTCATCGGTTTCGACATCCCAGCCTGCGGCCCGGAACGCTTCGGTCGCCTGATTGCCGGCGCCGCCAAGCGACAGACAGGTGGCATAGGCGGCCTGCAAAAGATCCTCGCCCTGCGCGGTCGCGAGCGCCGCAGCGGGTGCTGCGTTCCCGGCCAGTGCAGGCCGGGCCACCGGGGCGAAAAGCAGTGTGAAAGCCAGAAGACAGCGGATCATGGCGCGGCTCATTCCTCCAGGTCGATTATGGCTCTTGGTCCTGCCGTTCCCGGCCCGCCTTGTCGAAACCGGCGATCAGCATGGCCCCGGCGAAAGCCGGGGTGCTGGCGCAGACTGCGGCGCAAAGGGCAAGGTTTCGGGCCATCACGCGCATCGGGATCAGCCCTTGACCGCCTTGACGATCTTTTCTGCGGCATCCGACAGATCGTCGGCAGCGATCACATTGAGACCGCTGTCATTGATGATCTTCTTGCCAAGATCGACATTGGTGCCTTCAAGACGAACCACCAGCGGCACCTTCAGCCCGACCTCTTTCACCGCCGCAATCACGCCCTCGGCGATGATGTCGCAGCGCATGATGCCGCCGAAGATGTTCACAAGGATGCCTTTGACGTTCGGGTCAGAGGTGATGATCTTGAAAGCCTCGGTCACTTTCTCTTTGGTGGCGCCGCCGCCGACATCAAGGAAGTTCGCCGGTTCCGCGCCGTAAAGCTTGATGATGTCCATCGTCGCCATGGCAAGGCCTGCGCCATTCACCATGCAGCCGATTTCCCCATCGAGCGCGATATAGTTCAGATCGAATTTCGACGCTTCGAGTTCCTTCGGATCTTCCTCGGATTCGTCGCGCAACGCGGCGATATCGGCATGGCGGTAGATCGCATTGCCGTCAAAGCCCATCTTGGCATCAAGCAACTTGAGATTGCCGTCGGTCATCACAACCAGCGGGTTGATCTCGAGCATGTCCATGTCTTTGTCGATGAAGAGCTTATAGAGGTTCTTCACGATGCCGACGGCCTGCTTGACCTGCGCGCCCTTCAGGCCAAGCGCGAAAGCGACGCGGCGGCCGTGAAAATCCTGCAGTCCGGTGGCCGGATCGACGGTGATGGTGTGGATTTTCTCGGGCGTCGAATGCGCGACCTCTTCGATATCCATGCCGCCTTCGGTCGAGGCCACGATCGAAATGCGCGAGGTCTGGCGGTCGATCAGCAGCGCAAGATACAGCTCGCGCTCGATGTCGGAACCGTCTTCGATATAGATGCGGTTGACCTGTTTGCCGGCCGGGCCGGTCTGAATCGTGACCAGCGTGCGTCCGAGCATCTGACGCGCGAATTCAGCGGCTTCTTCCACCGATTTCGCGAGGCGCACACCGCCCTTGTCACCGGCTTCCGGCTCCACGAATTTGCCCTTGCCGCGACCGCCGGCATGGATCTGCGACTTTACGACCCAGAGCGGCCCGTCCAGCTCGCCTGCGGCGGTTTTGGCGTCTTCCGCTTTCAGGACGACACGCCCATCGGAAACCGGGATGCCATAGGACCGGAGAAGCGCCTTGGCCTGATATTCGTGGATGTTCATGGGGCCGTATTCCCGTATTCGGTGATGATCTGGCGCAGTTCTGGCACGGATCATCCGGCCTGGCCAATCCTATCCGCCCCGCATCCGGGATATAAGGCGAAAATCCGCGCTTTGTGATCACGAATTTTCTGGCTGTGATCACAGAATTTCAGCCGTGATCACATTTGTTGCAACTGTCGGGAATCAAGGGCGTGACAGAGTCGCAGGCCGCGTGATTCGTATTAGCGGCATCAGTTGAACAGCACCGCGAAAAGTACGGCATCGCCCTGCATCAGCCGCTCAAAATCCGACCAGGCCTGGCCCGACATCACCACGCCTTTCTCAGCATAGGGCAGCAGCGCTTCGCCCTGGATCATCCCGATCAGATCCACCTTCGGCGGCGCCTCGAACAGCTTTTTCAGGCTGATCCCGGCCTCGGCCCCATAGCGCCAATGCGGCATCAGGATCTCACCTTTCAGGAGCTTTTCGGCATCGGCCAGCACCGCCTGCCATTGTGCGGCGGTGCCCGGCGGCAGCTGCAGCCCAAGCGCCGAGAGCTGCTTCTCATTCGGGATCCATTCGCGGTCATTGTCGGTCTCAGCCTCGACGAGAGTCCAGAAGCGGCGGTTCTCTTCAATCATCGCGAGGAAATGGCCATGGGCTTTGGCGGCAAGGGCGGCATCGGGCTCCTGGGCCAGGGCCTGAAGGATGATCGTGACCCGGTCCACCTGATTGCCGAACATCATATCCCAGGCATTGGGCGGCGGGGTGTCCCCCCAAAGTGCATGCATGTCGCGGGTCGATTGCAGGATGCGATCGGTGGCCGGACCGGGGTCATAGGCCTGGAAGACCGTGGCCGTCCCGGAAATCAGATGCGTATAGGCCGTAAGCCAGGCGGTGTCGGAACCATCGAAACGGATGACGATCTGGCCGGCTTCGGGGGCCATGCCCCACAGGCCGAGCGCTTCCACCGCGACATCCGCAATGGCTTCGCCCGGATCGCGCTGGCCATTCGCGTTGATGTCGAACCACAGATCGGCGAGGTCGATCTCGAGCCCGAAATCGCGGCTCCCGACCTGGCCAAGGGCTGCGCGGGCCTCATCCATTCCCGTGGTGATACCAGCGATCAGGGTGGTGATGTCCTGGCCCCGGATCTCACGCGCCTCCGGGTTGGGCGGGATCGGGAGGCGCAGGATCGGAAGCTCGGACCAGTCCGCCTCGAGCCCCACCTGCCACCGGAGTTGCAGCGCCTGCTCGACGGCGCCAAGGAACCGCAGCCCGGCCAGCGCAAAGGCCTCTTCCCCGGTCGGCGCGTTCAGCGCCGCAAGCCGGGATTGCGTGGCCTGGATCCCCTTTTCGCGGATCTCATGCGACAGATCGAGCGGCCCGGCAAAGGCGAGGCCAGGCATCAGCGAAAGCAGGGTGGCACAAAGAAAGCGGCGCATGGGGACCTCCGGTATTGCGGTGAAAAGGATGCGGAGGGGGGAGAGGGCGGTCAAGAGGCGCTGCAGGCCACCCGGGGTGCGGAATTCCCAACGGTCGAAAGAGAGGGGGCCTGCCCCCTCGCGGCTATGCCGCTCACCCCGGGGATATTTAAGGACAGATGAAAAGGTGAAGAGAGAGTGCCGATTTCATCTGTCCTTAAATATCCCCGCCGGAGGCTTCCTCAGATGTCAGGAGCGGCGGGGGCGAGCACTGCGAGGGCCTGGCCGCGGGGCAACAAGTCTTCCCGCCAGCGGATCGAGAAACCAGCTGCCTCAGCATCTGCTGCGATATCGGCGCTGCTGCGATGCCAGGGCGGGCGGTTTGGATGGGTTACCACGCCGTCGCGCTGGCGGAAGGGGCCGGTGTGATCTGCGGGGGCGAGGAAGACGGTCAGCATGAGCTTGCGCAGCGCGGGGAAGCGATGGCGCAGGTTTTTCAGCGCAGGCAGCAGGGGGGCGGCGGGCAGATGGGTAAAGACGCCCCAGCACAGCGCGAAGGTGATGGTTTCCGGCAGGCCCGGGAAGCGGAAAGAATTGTCCTCAATCAGCTGTTCTTCGGGCAGGCGCGATCGGGCTTCGGGCGTGAGCTCGTCCGCAAGGCCGCGCAACATCAGCGCACGGGAGGCATCGGTGCCCCAGTAATGGCCGGGGTCGAGCCAGGGCACCAGGATATGACCAAGTCTCAGGCAGCCGCAGCCGATATCGAGGAAATGATCCTGCCGCGTGAGCCCTTCATCAAGGATCACCTGCATCTGATGCAGCGCGGTTTCTTCCCAGCGGCCGCCAACTATGTCGCGGTGTTTGCCACGCGTCAGCGCATCCTCGTAGAAGCCTGGCTTCAGATAGGGCGAGGCGAGGGTCATGTGCCGGTGGCGGCGCGGGTTGCGATGCCCTGCATCAGGGCGACGGCCTGCGCCATGTCCTGGAGGCTGACCCATTCGCGCGGCCCGTGGATTTCCTGCATGCCAGTGAAGAGATTGGGGCAGGGCAGGCCAAACTCGGTCAGGCGCGAGCCATCGGTGCCGCCCCGGATGGGGACCGAGACCGGATCAAGGCCGATATCGCGGGCGGCGGCGCGGGCGAGATCGACAGGCGTCATGTCGGTCTCGAGCCAGTAGCGCATATTGCGGTATTGCGGGCTGATTTTACAGGTGATTTCCGCGCGGGGCTCGGTCAGCGCGAGGGCCTCGCAGGCGCGGGCCAGCATCTCGCCTTTGGCCTTCAGCCCGTCAAGTTCGAAATCACGCAGGATGAAATGGATCACCATTTCCGAGGAGCCGCCGGTCATTCCGACCGCGTGGATGAAGCCCTCACGGCCTTCGGTTACCTCGGGCTGCATGGTCGCCTGCGGCAGGAAGGAGATCAGCTTTGCCGCGAGATGGATTGCATTGACCATCTTACCTTTGGCCCAGCCGGGGTGGATTGAGACGCCCTTGATCGTGATTTCGGCGCCATCGGCCGAGAAGCTTTCATATTCGATCTCGCCGGGATTGGCGCCATCGAAGGTGAAGGCGAAATCGGCGCCGATGTCTTTCGGCAGGCGCGGATCGACGCCGCGGCCGATCTCTTCATCGGGGGTGAAGGCGAGGCGGATCTGGGGATGTGCGGGTCTATCTGCAATCAGGCGGCGGGCGGCGGCCATGATGATGGCGATGCCGGCCTTGTCATCGGCGCCAAGCAGCGTGGTGCCCGAGGCGGTAACGATGTCATGACCCTGGCGTGTGGCGAGACCGGACGATGTCTCGGGCGAGAGGATCAGCGCCGGATTGTCGGGGAAGGTGATCTCGCCGCCATTATAGCCCCGGATGACGCGCGGTTTTACCCCGGTCGCGTTGAACTGGGGGGCGGTGTCCATATGGGCGAGGAAGGCGATCACCGGGCCGGGGGCGGTGGCCGGAATCGTCGCCAGTACGGCGCCATATTCGGTGACGCGGATATCGGTTGCGCCGATCTCTGCGAGTTCGGCCTGAAGAAGCCGGGCCATGTTCAGCTGGATGGCGGTCGAGGGCTGCGAGGGACTGGCCGGATCGCTCTGGCTGTCGATGGCACAGTAGCGGGTCAGGCGGTGTTCAAGCTCGGTGATAAGGCTGGACATGCGGGTGCCTGGATCTGGCCGGGTGGGGGCGCTGCCCCCGTCTGCCTCTGGCAGCCTCCCCCGGGATATTTAGGGACAGATGAAATTTCAGGTTTTTTTGCGGGCGGCGGCGGCGGATTTCATCCGCTCAAGCAGGGCAGCCTTCTTTTCGGCTGCGGCCTTGTCTTTCGGGGCGCCGCGACGGGGCAGGTCGAGGGCATGCTGGATGTCTTTGGCGTTTTTGGGATTGCCGGATTTGGAATAGTCCATGGCGGGCTCCTTGTCGTTTTATGTGGCATGACGCAAAGGGGGCGGCGGGGCAAGAGGCTGGAGGCGTCCGAGGGTCAGCGCGCGCGCGGGATCCTGAGGCCGAGCCACACCGACAGGACACGGATGGCGAAGGTGGCGGTCAGGGCCAGGGCGGTGGTGATCAAAGGCGGCCAGCCGAGATGATCGCCAAGAATCACGAGGCCCGCGCCGATAATGGCGGCGACCGCGTAGATATCTTCGCGCAGCACGCGGGGGATCTCGGTCACCAGCAGGTCGCGTATTACGCCGCCTCCGACTGCGGTCAGCACGCCGATCATGCAGGCGCTTGCGGGGGGGAGGCCGAAAATCAGGGCTTTCTGGGTGCCCGCTACAGTGAAGGTGCCAAGGCCAATCGCGTCCAGCAGCATCACCGGTTTCGAGGCGCGCTCGATCAGGCGGTGGAAGAAGAAGGCCGTCAGCCCCGCGATGAGGGTCACCATGAGGTAGGACGGGTCGCGCAGCACCGCGGCCGGCTGGTCGCCGATGGCCATATCGCGGATCGCGCCGCCTGCGGTGGCGGCGGCGGTGGCCAGCACGATCACCCCGAAAAGATCAAGCTGGCGGCGTACGGCCAGCATGCCTCCGGACAGGCCGAAGACATAAGTGCCGGTCATATCGAGCCACCACAGGAGCGAGGCGTAATCCGCCGCCATCCAGTTCATCGCTGTCTCCGCCTTTGCCTTGCCGATGATCCTGGCCTGATGCCCGCATAAAGAAAAGCGCGCGCCCCGGTGAGGAGACGCGCGCGGGTGGAGTCACTGGTGAAGAACCTCAGTTCAGCGAGGGATCGATGCCCTTGCAGGCGGTCACGAGACCTTTGACCGCGTCGATGGATTTGTCGAGCATCGCCTGCTCATCCGCGTTCAGCTTGATTTCGACCACTTTCTCGATGCCGCCGGCACCGATCACGGTCGGCACGCCGACATAGATCCCGTCGAGACCATAGGCGCCTTTGACAAAGGCCGCGGCCGGCAGGACGCGTTTCTGATCTTTCAGATAGGCTTCGGCCATCTCGATCGCCGAGGTGGCGGGTGCGTAGAAGGCCGAGCCGGTTTTCAGCAGGCCGACGATTTCGGCGCCGCCGTCACGGGTGCGCTGCACGATGGCGTCGAGCTTTTCCTGCGTGGTCCAGCCCATGGCGACCAGATCGGGGAGCGGGATGCCGGCCACGGTCGAATAGCGGGTCAGCGGCACCATCGTGTCACCATGGCCGCCCAGCACGAAGGCCGAAACGTCGCGCATCGAGACGTTGAACTCGAGCGAGAGGAAGTGGCGGAAGCGTGCCGAATCAAGGACGCCCGCCATGCCGACGACTTTCTCATGCGGCAGGCCCGAGAATTCGCGCAGGGCCCAGACCATCGCGTCAAGCGGGTTGGTGATGCAGATCACGAAAGCGTTCGGGGCGTATTTGGCGATGCCTTCGCCGACCGATTTCATGACCTTGAGGTTGATGCCCAGCAGGTCATCGCGCGACATGCCGGGCTTGCGCGGCACGCCTGCGGTGACGATGCAGACATCGGCGCCGGCAATATCTTCGTAGGAATTCGCGCCCTTAAGCGCCACGTCAAAGCCTGCGACCGGGCCGCATTGTGCCAGATCAAGTGCTTTGCCCTGAGGGGTGCCTTCAGCGATGTCGAACAGGATAACGTCGCCGAGTTCCTTGGTGGCGACGAGATGGGCGAGCGTGCCGCCGATCTGGCCTGCACCGATAAGGGCAATCCTGGGTCGTGCCATTGGGATGGTCTCCGTTGCTGGGGTCGCGGGAGGCGTAGTCCCTTAAGGGGCATCTGTCCAGCGGCTCCGATTGGCAGTATGCCATCGTATGCCGAAAAATCTGCGCTTCCGTCTGCCACGTCGCGGGAGTAGCGGTCGGGTTAGCGGTAACGGGGTCTCAGGATGGAAGAACCAGGGTTCTGGCTGCTTGCGGTGATTGCCGCAGCGCTGGTCGGGCTGTCAAAGGGCGGGTTGCCGGCGATCGGGATTCTGGCGGTGCCGGTGATGGCGCTGCAGATCTCTCCGGTGCTGGCGGCGGGGATCCTGCTGCCGGTCTATGTGGTCTCGGACATGTTCGGGCTCTGGGCCTATCGCCATGCCTTTGACCGCAAGGTGCTGCTTTATCTGCTGCCCGGTGCGATTGCGGGGATCGCGGTTGGCGGGCTGACGGCCTCGCTGGTGCCGGAGGCGGCAGTGACAGCGCTGATCGGGGCGATCGGGCTTGTCTTCAGCCTTAATCTGCTGCTGCGCCGTCCGGCCGATGGCCCGCCGCGGGAGCCAAAGCCGGGGCCCGGGCTGTTCTGGGGCCTGATCACCGGCATCACCAGCTTTGTCAGCCATTCCGGCGCGCCGCCCTGGCAGGTCTATACCCTGCCCTTGCGGCTGGAAAAGGCGGTGTTTGCCGGCACCTCGACCATCGGGTTCGCGGTGATCAATGCGGTGAAGCTGATTCCCTACGGGCTGCTGGGCCAGCTGAACCCGGCCAATCTCAGGATTTCTGCGTTGCTGATGGCGCCGGCAGTGGCCTCGGTCTTTGTCGGGGTATGGCTGGTCAGGATATTGCCTGCAAAGGCCTTTTTCCGCATCGTGACCTGGTCGCTGCTGCTGATCTCGCTGAAACTGCTCTGGGACGGCGCGCGCGGGATCTTCTGAGCTGCAGAATGTGATGCCCGCAACGGAAGCAGGGCCGCCAGACGGCGACCCTGTGTTTTTGCGCGTATCGGAGCCCGTATCAGATCGGAGCCCGTATCAGTCGGGGCCTGTCCGCCAGGTCAGGCCTTGTCGACCGCCTTCTTCACCGCGTCTTTCGTCTTGCCAAGCGCCTGCTGCGCTTCGCCTTTCAATTCCTGGGCCGCCCCATCGGCCCGCAGCCGGTCATTGCCGGTTGCCTTGCCCACGGCCTGTTTCACATTCCCCACCGCTTCATTGGTGAGACCTTTGATCTTGTCACCGGTGCTGCTCATAATGAACTCCTTTGACTGTGCTGGTGTGGACGGCTCCTCACCCACCTGCGCTATGGTCTTCCGGACCACGGTCAAAAACCTGAGGAGAGAGCG